>NZ_JBNCLI010000007.1:126723-149499 GCF_049844595.1 Streptomyces sp. DT224 | reverse complement strand
GCGGGCCGGCCCCGCCGGGGCGACCACGCCCCCGCCCAATCCGCGGGCCGGCGGGGGCCGGGGCGCCCCCGGGCACTGGGGGGGGGCGGGGGGGGCCCCCCCGCGGGGGGCCGCCGCCTCGCCGCGTTCCGCCCCGGCCGTCCCCTGCCCGGCCGGCCGAGGGCGGCCACGACCGGCCCGCGCGCGGGAGCGTCCGGACCTGCGCGAGTCCATCGAGCGCGGCGACTTCACGACCGGCCCGCGCGCGGGAGCGTCCGTCTCCGCCGGTATCGTCGGTTACGTCACCGATGCCGCGGCCACCCCCCGGGCAGCTCCGGCACGGTTTCCCGATCTGACCGCCCGACCCGTGGAGACCGCATGTCCGGCCAGCCCGCCGCCCGCCGCACCGTGCTGAAGGGCGCCGCTCTCGCGGGCGTCGCCGGGCTGGGAGCCGCCGCCTGCTCGACCGACTCGAAGCTCGGCCACGCCCAGACGCCGACCCCCACCGCCCCCGTCGAGCTCGGCGCGCCCGACGAGATCCCCGTCGGCCAGTCCAAGCTCTACCGCGAGCAGCGCGTCGTCGTCGCCTGCCCGGCCAAGGGGGAGTTCAAGGCGTTCAGCGCCCAGTGCACCCACGCCGGCTGCCTGCTGGACAAGGTCGAGAAGAACGAGGGCCACTGCCCCTGCCACGGCAGCCGCTTCGACACCACGACCGGCAAGGCGGTGCACGGCCCCGCGACCGTGCCGCTGCCCGCCGTCCCGGTCCGGGTCGAGGGCGGGAAGCTGATCGCGGGCCCGGACGCCTGAGCCGGCCCCGGCCCCGCTTCCCGCCCCGCCCGCGGACCTACTCCCAGTCCCAGTCGATCCCCACCAGCCCCGGCCGCACCCCCTGCTCCACCAGATGCACGGTCCGGTGCCGGCCCGTCAGCGTGAGCTCCGCCCGGGCGCCCCGGGGCGCCCCCGCCGACGCCTGCGCGAAGCTCCGGCACCGCACCGGCAGCGCCTCCTCGGCGAAGCCGACCTGGAGCACGTACTGCCCGCCGCCGAAGGTGAAGCCGCGCATGTACTCGCCGCAGGGCCCGCCCGTGCCGTCCTCGAAGCCGTAGCCGAAGAGGTACGTGTCGCCCGCCCGCAGCCGGGTGTCGAACAGCAGCTCGGCGACCAGCACGCCCGTCTCACGGTCCCAGCGGACCCGGCCCCTCCGGCAGTTCTCCCGGGCGCTCACCGCCACCCGCGCCGGATCGCACCCCGGGTCCCCGACGTACACCGCGAGATAGCGGTCGATCCCGTCCCGGTGGGCACGCACCACGTGCTGGGAGGTCCGCCGCTGCATCCGGCGCCCCGGCCCGATCCGTACCCGCTCCTGGTGGCCCACCGTGTGCAGCCCGCCGTCCGCCGGTGACTCCAGCCCCGCGAGCAGCCGCTCCACGGCCCCTGAGGTGTCCACCAGCGAGCGGAACGTGCGCGCGGGCGGGCGCTCCGTGTCCGGGCGGGCCTCCTCGGCGTCCAGAAGGCCGAGCAGCGAGCCCGGTGGCAGGGCGAGCACCTCCTCCAGGGCCTTCACGGCGCGCAGCGACTCCGGGCGCTGCGGGCGGCGGGCGCCCTGCTGCCAGTAACTCAGGCTGGTCACCCCGAGCTTGATCCCCCTGTGCGCCAGATGGTGCCGGACCCGCTGAAGCGGCAGCCCGCGCACCGACAGCGCGGTGCGCAGGGCCAGGTGGAACGGTCCGGTGTGCAGCACCTGCGCCAGTTCGGCCTCGGTGTGCCGCATGGATCCTCCAGGTGAACGTTCACGCCGGCCGGGCCCGGGGTCCCGCCGGCGGGGGCCGGTCCGCAGGTGACCGGGGGCGCGCGTTCACACCTCGGCCCCGGGCGTTCACACCGCGGTGTTCACCCGCATTCAAGCGTGTTGACCCGTCCCCGACAACGGTTGATGCTCCTCCACAGCGTCCGGACGCGCTCCTCACAACCCCCACCCCCGCCCCGGGAGGAACGCCATGCGCCACACAGGAACCAGGCCGGCCCGGCTGCCGGTGGCAGCCGTACTGGCCGCCCTGCTGCTCGCCGTCCCCACGGCGACCGCCACCGCCGCCGACCAGCCCCGCACCGCCACCGCCTCCGTCCAGGCCGCCGACCGGACCGCGTCCGCCCCGACGGCCGCCCTCGCCGCCACCAGGCGGCTGAACATCACCATGCAGGCGCAGCAGAAGACCAACTGGTGCTGGGCGGCGTCCGGCAACACCATCGCCACCTGGTACGGCCGCAACTACAGCCAGAACCAGTTCTGCAACGCCGCCTTCGGCCGCGCCCAGGGCTACGAGTGCCCCAACTCGCAGGCCGCCCTCGACAACGTGCAGAACGCCCTGTACTGGGCGGGCATCAACCCCGGCTCGTACGTCAGCGGCTGGCTGCGCTACTCCACCGTGCAGACCGAGATAGCCGCCGGACGCCCGGTCGAGACCCGCATCCAGTGGTCGTCGGGCGGCGGCCACATGCACGTCCTGTACGGCTACGACGACGCCGACAGCCTCGTCTACTGGGGCGACCCCTGGCCCTCCAGCAACCGCTACAACTGGGCGTCGCACGCCTGGTACGTGAACAACAGCGAGTTCTCCTGGACCCACTCGCTCTGCCGGATCGGGGCGTGACGCCATGACCTCCACCAGCCCCCGGCCCGTCCGTCGCTCCCTCGCCGCCGCCCTGGCCGCCACCGGTGTCCTCGCCGGCACGGCCCTGCTCACCGCAGCCCCCCAGGCGGCCGCCGCCGAAGGTCCCCAGGCCGGTCCCGCCGCCCTGGCCGCGGCCCACGAGGCGGCCACCGACGCCACCACCCTGAACATCCTGTCCCGGTTCTTCGCCCGCGAGGGCGCCGTCACCGAGAAGGCCGCCGCACCCCGCATCGAGGGCCGGGCCGTGCCCGTGCGCACCCTGTCCGCCGAGTTCGTCGCGGGCGAGCAGGGCGCCCCCGTCGCCTCCCTCGACTACCTGGCCAGCACCGCCGTCTCCTCGGACGGGCAGAAGGCGTCGCTCTGGACGCTGCCGGCACCCGGCAAGGACGGTGAGATGCAGGTGGTGAACATCGCCACCGGCGACGACGAGGCCCGCTACACCGAGGCGGGCGCCCGCAAGCTGCCCGGCGGCATCGTCTTCCACGAGCCCCAGATCGACGCCTGGTACGTGCAGAAGGGCGACCGGGTCCTCCCGCTCGACCGGGACGCCGTCCGGGCGGTCGGCAAGCGGGGGACGACCCTCTCCGCCTACCGCACCCGGGTCCACGCCGCCTACGCGGACAAGCTCCCCGGCTCCGCGTACGCCCGCAAGGGCGAGGCCGGCGGCTACGGGCCCGTGGCGAAGCCCGCCGGCGGGACGGGGTCCGGCCCCGCCATCGCCGCCACCGCCACCACCGGGACCGCCCTGACCGCAGGCTCCACCGCGGCCGCCGGGGGCGCCGCCGCCGTACTCGCCCTGTGCGGCGTCACCGCCCTGCGCCTGAGGAGCCGCCGCCGGACCGGGTGACCCGCCCGGCCCCATCGACCCCGCGCTCCGGGACAGGTGCTCCCCACCCCTGCCCCGGAGCGCGGCGCCATCCGCGCACCCCGCGCTGTCACCGGCCGCAAGTAGGGTGGGGAGCATGGCAGACCCCTCCAGCTACCGCCCCAAGCCGGGACAGATCCCCGACTCCCCGGGGGTCTACAAATTCCGCGACGAACACCGCCGGGTGATCTACGTCGGCAAGGCCAAGAGCCTGCGCCAGCGCCTGGCCAACTACTTCCAGGACCTCTCCGGCCTCCACCCGCGTACGCGCACGATGGTGACCACGGCCGCCTCCGTGGAGTGGACGGTCGTCGCCACAGAGGTCGAGGCGCTCCAGCTGGAGTACTCCTGGATCAAGGAGTTCGACCCCCGGTTCAACGTCAAGTACCGCGACGACAAGAGCTATCCCTACCTGGCGGTCACGCTCAACGAGGAGTTCCCCCGCGTCCAGGTGATGCGCGGCGCCAAGAAGAAGGGCGTGCGCTACTTCGGTCCGTACGGGCACGCCTGGGCGATCCGCGAGACGGTCGACCTGATGCTCCGCGTCTTCCCCGTCCGCACCTGCTCCGCCGGAGTCTTCAAGAACGCCGCGCGGACCGGCCGCCCCTGCCTCCTCGGCTACATCGGCAAGTGCTCGGCCCCCTGCGTCGGCCGCGTCACCCCCGAGGAGCACCGCGAACTGGCCGACGACTTCTGCGACTTCATGGCCGGCCGCACCGGCACCTACATCCGCCGCCTGGAGAAGGACATGATGGCGGCCGCCGAGGAGATGGAGTACGAGCGGGCCGCGCGGCTGCGCGACGACGTCGAGGCCCTGAAGCGCGCGATGGAGAAGAGCGCCGTCGTCCTCGCCGACGCCACCGACGCCGACCTCATCGCGGTCGCCGAGGACGAGCTGGAGGCCGCCGTCCAGATCTTCCACGTGCGCGGCGGCCGGGTCCGCGGCCAGCGCGGCTGGGTCACCGACAAGGTGGAGAACGTCGACACGTCCGGCCTCGTGGAGCACGCCCTCCAGCAGCTGTACGGCGAGGAGAGCGGCGACGCCGTCCCCAAGGAGGTCCTGGTCCCGGCCCTGCCCGAGGACCCGGCGGCGGTCTCCCAGTGGCTCGCGGACCGGCGCGGGTCCCAGGTCAGCCTGCGCATCCCGCAGCGCGGCGACAAGAAGGACCTGATGGTCACCGTCCAGCGCAACGCCCAGCAGGCGCTCGGACTGCATAAGACCAAGCGCGCCTCCGACCTCACCACCCGTTCCCGGGCGCTGGAGGAGATCGCCGGGGCCCTGGGCCTGGACACCGCCCCGCTGCGCATCGAGTGCTTCGACATCTCCCACCTCCAGGGCGACGACGTCGTCGCCTCCATGGTGGTCTTCGAGGACGGCCTCGCCCGCAAGGGGGAGTACCGCCGCTTCCAGATCAAGGGCTTCGAGGGCCAGGACGACGTCCGCTCGATGCACGAGGTGATCAGCCGCCGCTTCCGCCGCTACCTCCACGAGAAGGAGCGCACCGGCGAGTGGGAGGAGACCCCGGCGCCCACCGGTCCCGTCCCGGCGGTCCCGGGCGACGGCGACGGCGCGGGGGACGTTCCGGCCGCCGGGGAGCCCCGTGAGGACGACGGCCGCCCCAAGCGGTTCGCGTACCCGCCGCAGCTCCTCGTCGTGGACGGCGGGCAGCCGCAGGTCGCCGCCGCCAAGCGGGCCCTGGACGAGCTGGGCATCGACGACATCGCGGTCTGCGGCCTCGCCAAGCGCCTCGAAGAGGTCTGGCTGCCCGATGACGACGACCCGGTGGTCCTGCCCCGCTCCAGCGAGGGCCTGTACCTCCTCCAGCGCGTCCGCGACGAGGCGCACCGCTTCGCCATCACCTACCAGCGCGCCAAGCGGGCCAAGCGCATCCGCGCCAGCCCGCTGGACGCCGTCCCCGGCCTCGGGGGCACCCGGAAGCAGGCCCTGATCAAGCATTTCGGCTCCGTCAAGAAGCTGAGGCAGGCGACAATCGAGGAGATCTGCGAGGTTCCCGGGATAGGCCGCAGGACAGCGGAGTCCGTGGCCGTCGCCCTCGCGGCGGCCGCCCCGGCCGCACCCGCCGTGAACACGGCCACAGGAGAGATCATGGAAGAGGACGACGGGGGCAGCACGACATGACCGAGCACGAACAGACCGAGCACGAACACGGGCACGACCGCACGGACCGAGCAGACGGAGCAGCACACGTGAGTACCGGCACCCCGACCGAGACGGGCGACGCCGCCGCGGCCATCCCGGAGCTGGTGATCATCTCCGGCATGTCCGGCGCCGGGCGCAGCACCGCGGCCAAGTGTCTGGAGGACCTCGGCTGGTTCGTCGTGGACAACCTGCCGCCCGCGCTGATCCCCACCATGGTGGAGCTCGGCGCCCGCTCCCAGGGCAACGTGGCCCGGATCGCCGTCGTGGTCGACGTGCGGGGCCGCCGCTTCTTCGACAACCTGCGCGAATCCCTCGCCGACCTGGACGCCAAGGGCGTCACCCGCCGGGTGGTCTTCCTGGAGTCCTCCGACGACGCGCTGGTCCGCCGCTTCGAGTCGGTCCGCCGCCCCCACCCGCTCCAGGGCGACGGCCGCATCGTGGACGGCATCGCCGCCGAGCGCGACCTGCTGCGCGAGCTGCGCGGCGACGCCGACCTGGTGATCGACACCTCCAGCCTCAACGTCCACGAGCTGCGCGCCAAGATGGACGCCCAGTTCGCCGGCGACGAGGAGCCGGAGCTGCGCGCCACCGTGATGTCGTTCGGCTTCAAGTACGGCCTGCCGGTCGACGCCGACCTGGTGGTCGACTGCCGCTTCCTGCCGAACCCGCACTGGGTGCCGGAGCTGCGCCCCTTCACCGGACTCAACGAGGAGGTCTCCTCGTACGTCTTCGACCAGCCCGGCGCCAAGGAATTCCTCAACCAGTACACCGAACTGCTCCAGCTCGTCGCCGCGGGCTACCGCCGCGAGGGCAAGCGCTATGTGACCATCGCGGTGGGCTGCACGGGCGGCAAGCACCGCTCGGTGGCCATGTCCGAGAAGCTGGCGGCCCGGCTCGCCACGGAGGGGATCGAGACCGTGCTCGTACACAGGGACATGGGGCGCGAGTGACCAGTCGCAATCTGCGCCTGCGCCGGCTGCGGGGCACCTCGCCCGCACTCTCCGTGCGCAAGCGCGGCGCCCAGCCCAAGGTCGTCGCCCTCGGCGGCGGCCGGGGCCTGTCGGCCTCCCTCACCGCGCTGCGCCGGATCACCGGCGACCTGACCGCCGTGGTCACCGTCGCCGACGACGGCGGCTCCAGCGGGCGGCTGCGCGAGGAGCTGGGCGTGCTGCCCCCGGGCGACCTGCGCAAGGCGCTGGCCGCCCTGTGCGGCGACGACGACTGGGGCCAGACCTGGGCCCAGGTCATCCAGCACCGCTTCCAGTCCAAGGGCGACCTGCACGAGCACGCGGTCGGCAATCTGCTGATCGTCGCCCTCTGGGAGCAGCTGGGCGACCACGTCCAGGCCCTGGACCTGGTGGGCAAGCTGCTCGGCGCGCACGGCCGGGTGCTGCCCATGTCCGCCGTGCCGCTGGAGCTCCAGGCCCTCGTCAAGGGCCACGACCCGGACCGCCCGGAGGACGTGGACACCGTGCGCGGCCAGGCGACCGTCGCCCTCACCCCGGGGGAGGTGCAGTCCGTGCACCTGGTCCCGGCCGACCCGCCGGCCGTCCCCGAGGCGGTCACCGCCGTCCGGGACGCGGACTGGGTGGTCCTCGGCCCCGGCTCCTGGTTCTCCTCGGTCATCCCGCACCTGCTCGTCCCCGAACTGCTCGACGCGCTGATCGAGACGAAGGCCCGCAAGGTCCTCTCGCTGAACCTCGCACCGCAGCCCGGTGAAACAGAAGGCTTCTCACCGCAGCGTCATTTGGAGGTTTTGGGACGACACGCCCCTAAACTCGCCCTGGACGTGGTGCTGGCCGACGAGGCCGCCGTGCCCGACCGCGAGTCCCTCGCCGACGCAGCCAAACGGCTCGGTGCCGCGGTCGAGCTGGCGCCCGTGGCCTCACCCGACGGCGTTCCGATCCATGATCCGGAGCTGTTGGCCGCCGCGTACGACCGTATTTTTCGGATGCATGGAAGGATCGGCCCATGGCGATGACGCCGGCGGTGAAGGACGAAGTCTCCCGGCTTCCCGTGACCCGGACCTGCTGCAGGAAGGCAGAGGTCTCGGCGATTCTCCGGTTCGCGGGCGGCCTCCACCTGGTGAGCGGCCGGATCGTGATCGAGGCGGAGCTGGACACCGCGATGGCGGCGCGCCGGCTCAAGCGGGACATCCTGGAGATCTTCGGGCACAGCTCGGAGCTCATCGTGATGGCCCCCGGCGGGCTGCGGCGCGGCTCGCGCTACGTCGTACGGGTGGTGGCGGGCGGCGACCAGCTGGCGCGCCAGACCGGGCTCGTCGACGGCCGGGGCCGCCCCATCCGCGGCCTGCCCCCGCAGGTGGTCTCGGGGGCCACCTGCGACGCGGAGGCGGCCTGGCGCGGCGCCTTCCTGGCGCACGGCTCGCTCACCGAGCCCGGCCGCTCCTCCTCGCTGGAGGTGACCTGCCCGGGCCCCGAGGCCGCGCTCGCCCTGGTCGGCGCCGCCCGCCGGCTCTCCATCGCCGCGAAGGCCCGCGAGGTGCGCGGGGTGGACCGGGTCGTCGTCCGCGACGGCGACGCGATCGGCGCCCTGCTCACCCGGCTCGGCGCCCATGAGTCGGTGCTGGCCTGGGAGGAGCGCCGGATGCGCCGCGAGGTCCGGGCCACCGCCAACCGCCTCGCCAACTTCGACGACGCGAACCTGCGCCGCTCCGCCCGGGCCGCGGTCGCCGCGGGTGCCCGGGTCGGCCGAGCCCTGGAGATCCTGGGCGAGGAGGTCCCGGAGCACCTGGCGGCGGCCGGGCGGCTGCGCATGGAGCACAAGCAGGCGTCGCTGGAGGAGCTGGGGGCCCTCGCCGACCCGCCGCTGACCAAGGACGCGGTCGCGGGCCGCATCCGCCGGCTCCTCGCGATGGCCGACAAGCGCGCCCAGGACCTGGGCATCCCCGGCACGGAATCCACTCTCAGCGAAGAGCTGGCCGACGGCCTGGTCGGCTGAGCGGGGCCCGCGGCCCGCGCCCCGGAAGGGGAACGGCCCGTCGGCCCGCGGCCGTTGACGCTGCGTAATCGCCGCGGGGAAGGCCGCCCGGCGCCCGGAGGCCCGTACCCCTACTGGGGAGTACGGGCCTTCCGCGCTCTTTCCGGCCCCGCTCGATGTCACCCCGGCGGCTCCGGAGAGGTAGGGTCGGAGGCGGTCGGGGACATCCCATACAACTCGCCGGCGTCGAAAACCGGCGTACCTAACGAGGAGATCGGTTCGTGACGATCCGCGTAGGCATCAACGGCTTTGGCCGCATCGGTCGTAACTACTTCCGCGCGCTGCTGGAGCAGGGTGCGGACATCGAGATCGTGGCTGTCAACGACCTGGGTGACACCGCGACCACGGCCCACCTGCTGAAGTACGACACCATCCTGGGTCGTCTGAAGGCAGAGGTCAGCCACACCGCCGACACCATCACCGTCGACGGCCACACCATCAAGGTGCTCTCCGAGCGCAACCCGGCCGACATCCCCTGGGGTGAGCTGGGCGTCGACATCGTCATCGAGTCGACCGGCATCTTCACCAAGAAGGCCGACGCCGAGAAGCACATCGCCGGTGGCGCGAAGAAGGTCCTCATCTCGGCTCCGGCCAAGGACGAGGACATCACCATCGTGATGGGCGTCAACCAGGACAAGTACGACGCGGCCAACCACCACGTCATCTCCAACGCGTCCTGCACGACCAACTGCGTCGCCCCGATGGCCAAGGTTCTGGACGAGAACTTCGGCATCGTCAAGGGCCTCATGACGACGGTCCACGCGTACACCAACGACCAGCGCATCCTGGACTTCCCGCACTCGGACCTGCGCCGCGCCCGCGCCGCCGCCGAGAACATCATCCCGACCACGACCGGCGCCGCCAAGGCGACCGCCCTGGTCCTGCCGCAGCTCAAGGGCAAGCTCGACGGCATCGCGATGCGCGTCCCGGTCCCGACCGGCTCGGCCACCGACCTGGTCGTGACCCTCCAGCGCGAGGTCACCAAGGACGAGGTCAACGCCGCGTTCAAGAAGGCCGCCGACGACGGCGACCTCAAGGGCATCCTGTACTACACCGAGGACCCGATCGTGTCCTCGGACATCGTCAGCGACCCGGCGTCCTGCACCTTCGACTCCTCCCTGACGATGGTCCAGGAGGGCAACACGGTGAAGATCCTCGGCTGGTACGACAACGAGTGGGGCTACTCCAACCGTCTCGTCGACCTCACCGTCTTCGTCGGCGGCCAGCTCTGAGCACCGCCGCACCGGCAGGCATCTCGATGTGAGCACGGGGCTCGAACAGCGCGACGCTGCGCTGTTCGAGCCCCCTCGCATGCTCACTCGTCCTCCAAGGAGTCCAGACAGATGAAGACGATCGACGCACTTCTCGCCGAAGGGGTCGCCGGCAAGCGGGTATTCGTCCGCGCCGACCTCAACGTGCCGCTCAGCGGCACCGCCATCACCGACGACGGCCGCATCCGCGCCGTCACCCCGACCGTCCGCAAGCTGGCCGAGGCCGGCGCCCGGGTCGTCGTCGCCTCGCACCTGGGCCGCCCCAAGGGCGCCCCGGACCCGGCGTTCTCGCTGGCCCCCGCCGCCACCCGGCTCGGCGAACTGCTCGGCGCCGACGTGGCGTTCGCGACCGACACGGTCGGCGAGTCCGCCCGCGCCACGGTCGCCGCGCTCACCGACGGCCAGGTCGCCGTCATCGAGAACCTGCGCTTCAACGCCGGCGAGACGTCCAAGGACGACGCCGAGCGCGGCGCGTTCGCCGACCAGTTGGCCGAGCTGGCCGACCTGTACGTGGGCGACGGCTTCGGCGCCGTGCACCGCAAGCACGCGTCGGTCTTCGACCTCCCGGCCCGCCTCCCGCACGCGGCCGGCGATCTCATCGCCACCGAGGTCGGCGTCCTGAAGAAGCTCACCGAGGACGTCCGGCGCCCCTACGCGGTGGTCCTCGGCGGCGCGAAGGTCTCCGACAAGCTGGGCGTCATCGACCACCTGCTGGAGCGCGCCGACCGCATCCTCATCGGGGGCGGCATGGCGTACACCTTCCTCAAGGCCCAGGGTCACGAGGTCGGCAGCTCGCTGCTCCAGGAGGACCAGATCCCGGCGGTCCAGGAGTACCTGCGACGCGCCGAGGCGAAGGGCGTGGAGTTCGTGCTCCCCGTCGACGTCGTCGTCGCACCCGCCTTCCCGGACCTGAAGACCAAGGCCCCGGCCCACCCGGAGACCGTCGCCGCCGACGCCATGCCGGCCGGGCAGATGGGCCTGGACAACGGCCCGGAGACCAACAAGCTCTACGCATCGAAGCTCGCCGACGCGGCCACCGTCTTCTGGAACGGCCCGATGGGCGTCTTCGAGCACCCCGACTTCGCCGAGGGCACCCGGGCCGTCGCCCAGGCCCTCGTCGACTCCTCGGGCTTCAGCGTGGTCGGCGGTGGCGACTCCGCCGCCGCGGTCCGCATCCTGGGCTTCGACGAGAACGCGTTCGGACACATCTCGACCGGTGGCGGTGCCAGCCTCGAATACCTCGAGGGCAAGACGCTTCCCGGCCTCGCCGCTCTGGAGGACTGACCTTTCATGACCACCCGCACCCCGCTGATGGCGGGCAACTGGAAGATGAACCTCAACCACCTCGAGGCCATCGCACACGTCCAGAAGCTCGCCTTCGCCCTGGCCGACAAGGACTACGACGCCGTAGAGGTCGCCGTCCTGCCGCCCTTCACCGACCTGCGCTCCGTGCAGACGCTGGTCGACGGCGACAAGCTGAAGATCAAGTACGGCGCCCAGGACATCTCGGCGCACGACTCCGGCGCGTACACCGGTGAGATCTCCGGCCCCATGCTCGCCAAGCTGAAGTGCACCTTCGTCGCCGTCGGCCACAGCGAGCGCCGCCAGTACCACGGCGAGACCGACGAGGTCTGCAACGCCAAGGTGAAGGCCGCGTACAAGCACGGCCTGACCCCGATCCTCTGCGTCGGTGAGGGCCTGGACGTCCGCAAGGCCGGTGAGCAGGTCGCGTACACCCTCGCGCAGCTCGACGGCGCCCTGAAGGACATCCCGGCCGAGCAGGCCGAGTCCATCGTGATCGCCTACGAGCCGGTCTGGGCCATCGGCACCGGCGAGGTCGCCACCCCGGAGGACGCGCAGGAGGTCTGCGGTGCGATCCGCGTCCGCCTCGCCGAGCTGTACTCGCAGGAGCTGGCCGACGCGGTCCGCATCCAGTACGGCGGCTCGGTCAAGTCCGGCAACGTCGCCGCGATCATGGCCCAGCCCGACGTCGACGGCGCCCTGATCGGCGGCGCGGCGCTCGACGCGGACGAGTTCGTCAAGATCGTCCGCTTCCGCGACCAGTGAGTATGCGGTAGCGCGGATCCGTCGTACCCTTGCGGGGGCCGGGGAGGGCAGCCTCCCGGCCCCCGTTGTTCGCACACGCAGTCGGTATTTCCGGAAAGTAGGGACCAGCCGTGATTCTGGGGTTCGAGATCGCCCTGATCGTCTTCAGCCTGCTGCTGATGCTGCTGGTGCTCATGCACAAGGGCAAGGGCGGCGGTCTCTCCGACATGTTCGGTGGCGGCATGCAGTCCTCCGTCGGCGGCTCCTCGGTCGCCGAACGCAACCTCGACCGCATCACCGTCGTGGTCGGCCTGGGCTGGTTCGCGTGCATCGTGGTGCTTGGTCTGCTCATCAAGCTCGACAACTGACCCGTCGTACGCGTTTCCCGGTGACGGTGTAACTCCTTCCCCTGGACGCGCGTTGGGCCTTACGTAGACTGGGGCATCCTCGAGCACCATCACGCAGGGAGTTACGACCGTGGCAAGTGGCAACGCGATCCGGGGAAGCCGGGTCGGGGCGGGGCCGATGGGGGAGGCCGAGCGCGGCGAGTCCGCGCCACGGCTCCGCATCTCCTTCTGGTGCTCGAACGGGCACGAGACGCAGCCCAGTTTCGCCCATGACGCGCAGGTACCGGACACCTGGGACTGCCCCCGCTGCGGTTTCCCGGCCGGCCAGGACCCGGAGAGCCCGCCCGACCCGCCGCGCACCGAACCGTACAAGACGCACCTCGCGTACGTACGCGAGCGCCGCAGCGACGCGGACGGCGAGGCGATCCTCGCCGAGGCCCTGGCGAAACTGCGCGGCGAGATCTGAGGACGTTCACCGGCCGGACACCCCCTGGGTGCCCGGCCGGAATACTTCCTCAGGCCGACCTCGTGCCGCAGCCTGCCGCTGTCACGTCCGGCCGCCTGATCAATTAGGTTGGAGGGGCAGCGGGGAACTGCGGTTACGAGAGAAGTGGGCTGATGTCCGGGATGAACGCAACTAGCCGTACCAGGCTCAACCAGACGCCGGAATGGGCGGCGCTGGGAAAGCACCGTGAGCAGCTCGGGGCGACCGGTCTGCGCCAGCTGTTCGCGGACGACCCGGAGCGCGGCACCGGGTACACCCTGCGGGTCGGCGACCTGCACCTCGACTACTCCAAGCACCTCGTCACCGACGAGACGCTGACGCTCCTGCGCGAACTCGCCGCGGCGACCGACGTGTTCGGGCTGCGTGACGCCATGTTTCGCGGCGACAGGATCAACACCACCGAGGACCGGGCGGTCCTGCACACCGCGCTGCGCGCGCCGCGTGACGCCGTCGTCGAGGTCGACGGCGAGAACGTCGTGCCCGGCGTGCACGCGGTGCTCGACAAGATGACGGCGTTCTCCGACCGCGTCAGGTCGGGGGAGTGGACCGGTCACACCGGCAAGCCCATCAAGAACATCGTCAACATCGGCATCGGCGGTTCGGACCTGGGCCCCGCCATGGCGTACGAGGTGCTGCGCTCCTTCACGGACCGCTCGCTCACCTTCCGCTTCGTCTCGAACGTGGACGGGGCCGATCTGCACGAGGCCGTCCGCGACCTCGACCCGGCCGAGACGCTGTTCATCATCGCGTCGAAGACCTTCACCACGATCGAGACGATCACCAACGCCACCTCCGCCCGCAATTGGCTGCTCACCGGCCTGGGGGCCGGTCAGGAGGCCGTCGCCAAGCACTTCGTGGCGCTGTCGACCAACGCCGAGAAGGTCGCGGACTTCGGCATCGACACGGCCAACATGTTCGAGTTCTGGGACTGGGTCGGCGGCCGCTACTCGTACGACTCCGCCATCGGCCTCTCGCTGATGATCGCCATCGGCCCGGACCGGTTCCGCGAGATGCTGGACGGCTTCCACCTCGTGGACGAGCACTTCCGCACCGCCCCCGCCGAGGAGAACGCCCCGCTCCTGCTCGGCCTGCTGGGCGTCTGGTACGGCGCGTTCTTCGACGCCCAGTCGCACGCGGTGCTGCCCTACAGCCACTACCTGTCCAAGTTCACCGCGTACCTCCAGCAGCTGGACATGGAGTCCAACGGCAAGTCCGTGGACCGCGACGGCAACCCCGTCGACTGGCAGACCGGACCGGTCGTCTGGGGCACCCCCGGCACCAACGGCCAGCACGCCTACTACCAGCTGATCCACCAGGGTACGAAGGTGATCCCGGCCGACTTCATCGGCTTCGCGCAGCCGGTCGAGGACCTGCTGCCCGGGCTGGTCGCCCAGCACGACCTGCTGATGGCCAACTTCTTCGCCCAGACCCAGGCCCTGGCCTTCGGCAAGACGCCGGACGAGGTGCGCGCCGAGGGCGTCCCCGAGGAGCTGGTGGCGCACAAGACGTTCCGGGGCGACCACCCCACGACGACGATCCTCGCCGACCGGCTCACCCCGTCCGTGCTCGGCCAGCTGATCGCGCTGTACGAGCACAAGGTCTTCGTCCAGGGCGCGATCTGGAACATCGACTCCTTCGACCAGTGGGGCGTCGAGCTCGGCAAGGTCCTCGCCAAGAAGATCGAGCCCGTCCTGACCGAGGGCAAGGGCGGCGAGCAGCTGGACAGCTCCACCGCCGCGCTGGTCTCCACCTACCGCGAGCTGCGCGGGCGCTGAGCCCCGCCTGAACGCCCACGGGCCCGGTTCACTCCTCGGAGCGGACCGGGCCCGTGGGCGTTCAGGCGGGGACCTGTCAGGCGGACGCCGGGGGATACAGGGCGCGCGGGAGGCGGGAGGCCGCCGCCGCGTCCAGCAGCCACAGCGTGCGGGCGCGGCCGTACGCACCGGCCGCCGGCGCCTGGATCTCGCCGGCCCCGGACAGGGCGATCGCGACCGCCTCCGCCTTGTCCTCGCCCGCGGCCAGCAGCCACACCTCGCGCGCCGCCCGGATGGCGGGGAGCGTCAGCGAGACCCGGACCGGCGGCGGCTTGGGCGCACCGTGCACACCGACGACGGTGCGCTCGGTCTCCCGCACCCCGGGCAGTTCCGGGAAGAGCGAGGCGACGTGCGTGTCCGGGCCGACGCCCAGCATCAGCACGTCGAACTCCGGCACCGGTCCGTGGTCCTGGGGCGCGGCGGCCGCCGCCAGCTCGGCCGCGTACCCGGCGGCCGCGGCGTCGGCGTCCGGGCCGTAGGGGCCGTCCGACGCCGGCATCACGTGCACCCGCGAGGGGTCCAGGGGCACGGAGTCCAGCAGCGCCTCGCGGGCCTGCGTGACGTTGCGCTCCGGGTCGCCCTCCGGCAGGAACCGCTCGTCGCCCCACCACAGGTCGAGCCGCGACCAGTCGACCGCGTCCCGGGCGGGCGCGGCGGCGAGCGCGGCCAGCAGGCCGTTGCCGTTGCGCCCGCCGGTCAGCACCACCGAGGCGTCTCCGCGCGCGGCCTGGGCGTCCACGATCTTCGTGATCAGCCGGGCCGCGGCGGCCTGGGCCATCAGCTCCTTGTCGCGGTGCACGACGAGCTGCGGGACTCCGGTCACTTGGCCGCCGCCTTCTTCGCCGGGGCGGCCTTCTTCGCGGCGGGAGCCTTGTCGGAGGCCGGGGCGGGTGCCTTGGCCGACTCGCCGGAACCCGCCTGGTGGAGGCGGTCCAGGCCGAACTTCACGGTCGACTCGTAGATGTTGTCCGGGTCCAGGCGCCGCAGCTCCTCCGCGAGGAGCTCCGCCGTCTCGCGGCGCTTGAGCGCCACCGCGCGGTCCGGCTGACCCACCATGCAGAGCGTGGCGAGCGAGCCGTCGGCCCGGTCCAGGACGATGTCGCCGTTCTTCGTGGCCATCCGGACGGCCGTCAGACCGGGGCCGCCGGACGTGGTGCGCTCCACCGGGACCCCGAGCCGGTCCGCGAGCCACATGGCCAGCAGCTCGCAGCTCGGGTTGTCCGACTCGCCCTCGACCGTGGCCGAGACGACCTCCGCCGGCTGCTGGTCGAGCGCGGCGGCCAGCATCGAACGCCACGGTGTGATGCGCGTCCACGCCAGGTCCGTGTCACCGGGCCGGTACGTGTCGGCGCGCACCCCCAGCTCGTCGAGCGGGTGCTCGGCCGAGTAGGTGTCGGTGATCCGGCGCTGGGCCAGCGCGCCGAGCGCGTCCTTCGCCGGGTCGGCGGGGGAGTCCTGCGGCCACCACACCACCACCGGGGCGTCCGGCAGCAGCAGCGGCAGGACGACCGACTGGGCGTGGTTGGCCAGCTCGCCGTGGAGCCGGAGCACCACGGTCTCGCCGGAGCCCGAGTCGGAGCCGACCCGGATCTCGGCGTCGAGCCGCGCGTCGCGGCGGGCGCGCGGCGAACGGCTGAGCCGTTTGATGACGGCGATGATCCGCGAGGGGTGCTCCCGCGAGGAGTCGCTCGCCGCCTTCAGCGCGTCGTAGGCGTTCTCCTCGTCGGTGACGATGACGAGGGTGAGGACCATCCCGATCGCCGGGGCGCCCACCGCGCGCCGGGCCGAGACGAGCGCCTGGTTGATCTTGCTGGACGTGGTTTCCGTGAGATCGATCTTCATGGCCGGCGCCAGCTCCGTCCGTCGCGTGCGAGCATCTCGTCCGCCTCGGCCGGACCCCAGGTGCCGGCCGGGTACTGGGCGGGCTTGCCGTGCTTGTCCCAGTACTCCTCGATCGGGTCGAGGATGTTCCAGGAGAGCTCGACCTCCTGGTGGCGCGGGAAGAGGTTGGCGTCGCCGAGCAGGACGTCGAGGATGAGCCGCTCGTACGCCTCCGGGCTGGACTCCGTGAAGGACTCGCCGTACGCGAAGTCCATCGTGACGTCCCGGACCTCCATCGAGGTGCCGGGCACCTTGGAGCCGAACCGCACGGTGACGCCCTCGTCCGGCTGTACCCGGATGACCAGGGCGTTGCCGCCCAGCTCCTCGGTGGCGCCGGACTCGAACGGCAGGTACGGGGCCCGCTTGAAGACGACCGCGATCTCCGTGACCCGGCGGCCGAGCCGCTTGCCGGTGCGCAGGTAGAACGGCACGCCCGCCCAGCGGCGGTTGTTGATCGTCAGCTTGATCGCGGCGAAGGTGTCGGTCTTCGACTTGGGGTCGATGCCGTCCTCCTCCAGATAGCCGAGGGCCTCCTCGCCGCCCTGCCAGGCGTGCGTGTACTGGCCGCGCACGGTGTGCTTGCCCAGGTCCTCGGGCAGCTCCACCGCTGTGAGCACCTTGAGCTTCTCGGCGACCAGGGCCTTCGGGTGGAAGGAGCCGGGCTCCTCCATCGCGGTCAGCGCGAGCAGCTGGAGCAGGTGGTTCTGGATGACGTCGCGGGCGGCGCCGATGCCGTCGTAGTAACCGGCCCGGCCGCCGATGCCGATGTCCTCGGCCATCGTGATCTGCACGTGGTCGACGTAGCTGCGGTTCCAGATCGGCTCGAACATCGTGTTGGCGAAGCGGAGCGCCAGGATGTTCTGGACGGTCTCCTTGCCGAGGTAGTGGTCGATCCGGAAGACCTCGTTCGGCGGGAAGACGTCGTGCACGATCTGGTTGAGCTCCTGCGCGCTCTTCAGGTCGTGACCGAACGGCTTCTCGATGACGGCGCGGCGCCAGCTGCCCTCCTTCTGGTCGGCCAGCCCGTGCTTCTTGAGCTGCTGGACGACCTTGGGGAAGAACTTCGGCGGGACGGACAGGTAGAAGGCGAAGTTGCCGCCCGTACCCTGCGCCTTGTCCAGCTCCTCGATCGTGGCCCTGAGGGTCTCGAAGGCCACGTCGTCGTCGAAGTTGCCCTGCACGAAGCGCATGCCCTGGCTGAGCTGCTGCCAGACCTCTTCGCGGAAGGGGGTGCGGGAATGCTCCTTGACGGCGTCGTGGACGACCTGGGCGAAGTCCTCGTCCTCCCAGTCGCGGCGCGCGAAACCGATGAGCGAGAAGCCCGGCGGCAGCAGGCCGCGGTTGGCCAGGTCGTAGACGGCGGGCATCAGCTTTTTACGGGACAAATCGCCCGTGACGCCAAAGATGACCAGGCCCGACGGCCCCGCGATGCGCGGGAGCCGTCGGTCCTGGGCGTCACGGAGCGGGTTGGCTCCGGGAACACCAGACAAAGTGGTCAGCCCTTCGAGGGAGCGAGGCGCTGCAGCTCCGCCTCGGTCGACTTGAGCAGGTCGTTCCAGGCCGTCTCGAACTTCTCGACGCCCTCGTCCTCCAGCACCTGCACGACGTCGTCGTAGTCGACGCCGAGCTTCTTGATGGTGTCGAGGTCGGCACGGGCCTGGTCGTACGCACCGGCGACGGTGTTGCCGGTGATCTCTCCGTGGTCCGCCACCGCGTCCAGAGTCGCCTCCGGCATGGTGTTGACCGTGTTCGGCGCGACCAGGTCCACGACGTACAGGGTGTCCTTGAGGGCCGGGTCCTTCACGCCGGTCGAGGCCCACAGCGGACGCTGCTTGTTGGCGTGCGCCTTGTCCAGGGCGGCCCAGCGCTCACCGGCGAAGACCTCCTCGTACGCCTCGTAGGCCAGCCGGGCGTTGGCCAGGGCGGACTTGCCCTTCGCGGCCTTCGCCTCGTCGCCGCCGATGGCGTCCAGGCGCTTGTCGATCTCGGTGTCCACGCGGGACACGAAGAACGACGCCACCGAGTGGATCTTGGAGAGGTCCAGGCCCGCGGCCTTCGCCTTCTCCAGGCCCGCCAGGTAGGCGTCCATGACCGCGCGGTAGCGCTCCAGCGAGAAGATCAGCGTGACGTTGACGCTGATGCCACGGCCGATCGTCTCGGTGATCGCGGGCAGGCCCGCCTTGGTCGCCGGGATCTTGATCAGCGTGTTCGGGCGGTCCACCAGCCAGGCCAGCTGCTTGGCCTCGGCGACCGTGGCCGTCGTGTCGTGCGCCAGGCGCGGGTCGACCTCGATGGAGACCCGGCCGTCCTGGCCCTCCGTCGCGTCGAAGACCGGGCGCAGGATGTCGGCCGCGTCCCGGACGTCCGCGGTGGTGATCATGCGGATCGCTTCCTCGACGGTCACCTTGCGGGCGGCGAGGTCCGTGAGCTGCTGGTCGTAACCGTCGCCCTGCGAGATGGCCTTCTGGAAGATCGAGGGGTTGGTCGTGACCCCCACGACGTGGGACTGGTCGATCAGCTCGGCCAGGTTGCCCGAGGTGATCCGCTTGCGCGAGAGGTCGTCGAGCCAGATCGCCACGCCCTCGTCGGAGAGGCGCTTGAGTGCGTCTGTCATGGGAAATGCATCTCCTACTAGTCGTATACAGGCGTCAGCGCGTGGCGGCGGCGAGGGATTCCCGGGCGGCTGCGGCGACGTTCTCGCCGGTGAAGCCGAACTCGCGGAACAGGACCTTCGCGTCCGCCGAAGCGCCGAAGTGCTCCAGCGAGACGATCCGGCCGGCGTCCCCCACGTACCGGTACCAGGTCAGGGCGATGCCCGCCTCGACGGCCACACGCGCCTTGACCGACGGCGGCAGGACGGAGTCCTTGTAACCCTGTTCCTGCTCCTCGAACCACTCGACACACGGCATCGACACCACACGGGTCGGAATTCCGGCCGCCTGGAGCTCCTCGCGCGCCTCGACGGCGAGCTGCACCTCGGAGCCGGTACCGATCAGGACGACCTGCGGCGCGCCGCCCTCGGCCTCGAAGAGCACGTAGCCGCCCTTGGCCGCGTCCTCGTTCGCCTCGTACGTCGGCACACCCTGGCGGGTCAGCGCCAGACCGTGCGGGGCGCCCTCGCCGAACACCTTGGTGTAGCGGCGCAGGATCTCGCGCCAGGCGATGGCGGTCTCGTTGGCGTCGGCCGGGCGCACGACGTTGAGGCCCGGGATGGCGCGCAGCGAGGCCAGGTGCTCGACCGGCTGGTGGGTCGGGCCGTCCTCGCCGAGGCCGATCGAGTCGTGCGTCCACACGTAGGTCACCGGCAGGTGCATCAGCGCGGACAGGCGCACGGCGTTGCGCATGTAGTCGGAGAACACCAGGAAGGTGCCGCCGTAGATGCGCGTGTTGCCGTGCAGCGCGATGCCGTTCATGGCGGCGGCCATGGCGTGCTCGCGGATGCCGAAGTGGATCGTGCGGCCGTACGGGTCGGCCTCCGGCAGCGGGTTGCCCGCCGGGAGGAACGACGACGTCTTGTCGATCGTGGTGTTGTTCGAACCGGCCAGGTCGGCGGAGCCGCCCCACAGCTCGGGGATGATCCCGCCGAGCGCCTGGAGCACCTTGCCCGACGCGGCGCGGGTGGCGACGCCCTTGCCCGTCTCGAAGACCGGCAGGCTGTCCTCCCAGCCCTTGGGCAGCTCGCCCACGGCGATCCGGTCGAAGTCGGCGGCGCGCTCGGGGTTGGCGGCGCGCCAGGCGTCGAAGCCCTTCTGCCACTCGGCCTTCGCCTCGCGGCCCCGGTCCAGGGCGCGGCGGGTGTGCGCGATGACCTCGTCGGCGACGTCGAAGGACTTCTCCGGGTCGAAGCCGAGCACCTTCTTGGTCGCGGCGACCTCGTCGTCGCCGAGCGCCGAGCCGTGCGACGCCTCGGTGTTCTGGGCGTGCGGGGCGGGCCAGGCGATGATCGAGCGGGCCGCGATGAACGACGGGCGCTCGGTCTCGGCCTTGGCGGCCAGCAGCGCCCGGTAGAGGCCCTCGGGGTCCAGGTCGCCGTTGGGCAGCTGGTCGACGCGCTGGACGTGCCAGCCGTACGCCTCGTAGCGCTTGACGGTGTCCTCGGAGACCGCGGTCTCCGTGTCGCCCTCGATGGAGATGTGGTTGTCGTCCCACAGCAGGACCAGGTTGCCCAGCTTCTGGTGGCCGGCCAGCGAGGACGCCTCGGCCGAGATGCCCTCCTGGAGGCAGCCGTCACCGGCGACGACCCACACCATGTGGTCGAACGGGGAGGTGCCGGGGGCCGCCTCCGGGTCGAACAGACCGCGCTCGTAGCGGGCGGCCATGGCCATGCCCACGGCGTTGGCGACGCCCTGGCCCAGCGGCCCGGTCGTCGTCTCGACCCCGGTGGTGTGGCCGTACTCCGGGTGCCCAGGGGTCTTGGAGCCCCAGGTGCGGAACGACTTCAGGTCGTCCAGCTCCAGGCCGTAGCCGGCCAGGTAGAGCTGGATGTACAGGGTCAGGCTGCTGTGGCCCGCCGAGAGCACGAACCGGTCGCGGCCGGTCCAGTCCGCGTCCGCCGGGTCGTGCCGCATCACCTTCTGGAAGATGGTGTACGCGGCGGGAGCCAGGCTCATCGCCGTGCCCGGGTGGCCGTTTCCGACTTTCTGTACGGCGTCCGCGGCGAGGACGCGGACGGTGTCCACGGCCCGCTGGTCCAATTCGGTCCACTGGAGGTCTGTGGTGGTCGGCTTGGTGCTCACCCTGAGTCAGGGCTCCTCTCCAACTGTTGTAGACCGGTGACTGTGACCGCACCGGATGCTGTCGAGCCTACCCCCGTCCGTACCCGTGTTTTCCGGCTCCTACCAGGGTGCGGGCGGCCCGTGGAATCCGCCTCCCGTATGAGCGGAAGGGCTCACCGATGGGCTTCTCCGATGAGCGCGAGGACCCACTCCTGGGCGCTCCTAGGAGCGGCCTGGAGCGCGATTGCGAGGCCCCCGGAATCGGTCCGCGCGGACGCTGCGACACCAGTGCGTCACTCGTGCGTACGAGACGGCCCGCGGCCGGGCCGGGGCGGCCGTCCGCGCCACATCAACACGACCCCACCCCCGCGAAGGGCGGCCTGTCCCCAACGTCTACAGTGGTCGGGTTCGCGCAAGTCTTCACTGGGCCCTCACGCCCGGAGCTTGCTGGGATTTCTCTGTCAGGGGTGTGCGTGACGGCCGTCGAGTCCCGACCCGCAGGGGTCGCCTTGACTCCGAGCCCAGGGGGCCAACGCCCGTTCGGGGCCCGTGTCAAGGCATTCGTGGCACTGACCAAGCCTCGGATCATCGAGCTGTTGCTGATCACCACTGTTCCGGTGATGTTCCTGGCCGCTCAGGGTGTACCCGACCTGTGGCTCGTGCTCACTACCACCATCGGCGGCTATCTGTCCGCCGGCGGTGCCAATGCACTGAACATGTACATCGACCGCGACATCGACGCGCTGATGGACCGTACGTCGCAGCGCCCGCTGGTCACCGGCATGGTGAGCCCGCGCGAGTGCCTGGCCTTCGGCATCACCCTCGCGGTGGTCTCGACGGTCTGGTTCGGGCTGCTGGTCAACTGGCTGTCGGCGGCGCTGTCGCTGGGCGCCCTGCTCTTCTACGTCGTGATCTACACGATGCTGCTGAAGCGCCGCACCGCGCAGAACATCGTCTGGGGCGGCATCGCGGGCTGCATGCCGGTCCTCATCGGCTGGTCCGCCGTGACGAACGAGATGTCCTGGGCCGCGGTGATCCTCTTCGCCGTCATCTTCTTCTGGACGCCGCCGCACTACTGGCCGCTGTCGATGAAGGTCAAGGACGACTACGCGCGCGTCGGCGTCCCCATGCTCCCGGTCATCGCGTCCAACCGGGTGGTCGCCCGCCAGATCGTCGCCTACAGCTGGGTGATGGTCGCCGTGTCGCTGCTCCTCACCCCGCTGGGTTACACCGGCTGGTTCTACACGGCCGTGGCGCTGCTGACCGGCGGCTTCTGGCTCTGGGAGGCGCACGGGCTGCTCAGCCGGGCCAAGGCCGGGGTGACGGGCGCCAAGCTCAAGGAGATGCGGCTCTTCCACTGGTCGATCACCTATGTGTCGCTGCTCTTCGTGGCCGTGGCGGTGGATCCCTTCCTGCGGTAGAACCCCTGCTCCGTCCGACGGGCGGGGGGGGGGGGCCAAAACCCCCGACCCCCCCCCCCCCCCGGTTAATAAACACCCCGCGCCAACCAAGCCAGGGCCGAA
>NZ_JBNCLI010000007.1:0-126713 GCF_049844595.1 Streptomyces sp. DT224 | reverse complement strand
GGCGCGGGGGGGGTTCTCCCGTCGGGGGGTCCCCCCGGGGGGCCGGCGGGGGGGCGGGCCGGGGGCCCACCCCCCCCCCCCCCGCCCGTCGCCGGTTGATCTACCCGCCGGTAGCATCCTGTCCATGGCAGAGACGGCAGAGGCTGAGACCCAGCAGGTGGACGGCAGGCGGGCGGCGCGCGCGGAGCGCAGGGCGGCCCGGCTGGCCAAGCAGATCGGCGCCTTCGCGAAGGCGCACGGCGGTGCCGAGGGGCAGGTCGCCTACCTCGGACAGATGGGCGCCCGCATCGTCCTGGTGGGCGAGGACGGCGACTGGGGCGATCTGGTCGCCCCCTCGTACGAGATCGCCGAGAGCGCCGCGCGGAAGTCGGGGATCACGCTTCACGAGGCCTTCGACGGCGAGTTCGCGGCGAAGGTGCGCACGGGCCCGTACGAGTGGAGCCGGATGGCCGGCATCCAGGTCGGCGGCCCGTCCAACGCGGCCTGACGCCGGAAACGGACCGGGGCTCCCGCTCCGACGGCGTACAGCCGTGGAGCGGGAGCCCCGGTCCGTTCGTGTGCGCCCGCCTCAGCCGGCCACGGCGGGCTCCGCCTGGTCGACCGCCGGTTCCGGCACCACGGCGACGGCCACCGGCCGCTCCCGCAGCGACAGCAGGACGCGTACGACCCCGATCCACACCAGGCACGAGCCGAACATGTGCAGCCCGACCAGGATCTCCGGGGTGTCGGTGAAGTACTGCACATAGCCGATCACACCCTGACCCAGCAGGATCAGGAACAGCTCCCGGGTCCGGTGCAGCGGCCCGACCGGCGCGTCCACGGCCTTCAGGACGAACCAGAGCGCGACGGTCAGCGCCACCACGACCCAGGCCAGGTCCGCGTGCAGCTGGGCGACCATCTTCCAGTCGACCGGAATGCGGTGCACGTCGCTGGAGTCGCCCGCGTGCCGCCCGGCGCCCGTGACCACCGTGCCCACGGCGACCAGGAGCCCCGCCGCGACCGCCAGCAGCCAGGCCAGCTGCGCGACCGCCTTGCCGACCAGCGGCCGCGGCGCCCCGTCGCCCTCACGGGTCCGCTGCCAGGTCATCAGGGCGACCGTGAGCAGCGCGGTGGACAGCAGGAAGTGCGCCGCCACGGTGTACGGGTTCAGCCCGACGAGCACGACGATGCCGCCGAGCACCGCGTTGCCCATCACGACCCAGAACTGCAGCCAGCCGAGCCGGGTGACGCCGCGCCGCCAGGGCTTCGCGGAACGCGCCGCGATGATCGCCCAGCCGACGGCCGCGCACAGCACGTACGTGAGCATGCGGTTGCCGAACTCGATGGCGCCGTGAAAGCCCATCGCGCTCGTCGCCGTCAGGCTCTCGTCGGTGCACTTGGGCCAGGTCGGGCAGCCGAGGCCGGAGCCGGTGAGCCGGACGGCGCCGCCGGTCACGACGATGACGACGGCCATCACGACCGCGGACATGGCCGCGCGGCGCACCGTCCGGGGCTCGGGCGTCCAGCGTTCGGCGATGTACAGCAGCGGATTGCGCAGGGCTTGAGCGACTTCGGCTCGGGTCAGCTTGGGCACGCGCACCATGGTAGGACGCCGCTTGTGCAAGCTTTCACGAGGGGACCCCGCCCTGACCGGTGCGACGCTCCCTTGGGGGACGAAGCAGGACCCAAAGGTGTCCCGGCTCACTCCCAGCGGAAGAACCGGGCCGCCGCGCCGAGCCCCAGCACCGTCCAGACCGCCAGGATGCCCAGGTCGCCCCACGGCATCCCGGCGCCGTGTTGGAGGACGTCCCGCAGCCCGTCCGAGAGGGCCGCGATCGGCAGCAGGCCCAGCACCGACTGCACCGCGTCCGGGAACTTCTCCAGCGGCACGATCACCCCGCCGCCCACCAGGAGGAGCAGGAAGACCAGGTTGGCCGCAGCCAGCGTCGCCTCCGCCTTCAGCGTCCCGGCCATCAGCAGCCCGAGCCCCGAGAAGGCGGCGGTCCCCAGCACCAGGAGCAGCAGCACCGCGAGCGGGTTGCCGTGCGGCGACCAGCCGAGCGCGAAGGCGATCACCGTCAGCAGGATCACCTGGAGGACTTCGGTGACCAGCACGGACAGGGTCTTCGCGGTCATCAGCGCCCAGCGGGGCAGCGGTGAGGCGCCGAGCCGCTTGAGCACCCCGTAGCGCCGCTCGAAGCCGGTGGCGATGGCCTGGCCGGTGAAGGCGGTCGACATGACGGCCAGCGCCAGCACGCCGGGCGTGAGGAAGTCGACCGGCTCGCCCGTGCCGGTGTCCACGATGTCCACGGAGCTGAAGAGCACCAGCAGCAGGGTCGGGATGACCACGGTCAGCAGCAGCTGCTCACCGTTGCGCAGCAGCATCCGGGTCTCCAGCGCGGTCTGCGCGGCGATCATGCGCGGCAGCGGGGCGGCGCCCGGCCGGGGGGTGTACGTACCGGCGCTCATGCGCGCAGCTCCTTGCCGGTCAGTTCGAGGAAGACGTCCTCCAGGGTGTGGCGCTCGACGGAGATGCCGGAGGGCATCACGCCGTGCTGCGCGCACCAGGAGGTCACGGTGGCCAGCAGCTGCGGGTCGATGTCACCGGTGATGCGGTACGCGCCGGAGCTCAGCTCGTCGGCCTGCGTGCCGTCGGGCAGCGCCTTGAGCAGCGAGCCGA
The DNA here is from genome assembly GCF_049844595.1 of Streptomyces sp. DT224. Lineage (NCBI taxonomy): Bacteria > Bacillati > Actinomycetota > Actinomycetes > Kitasatosporales > Streptomycetaceae > Streptomyces > Streptomyces sp. DT224. The sequence continues at coordinate 124,054 of NZ_JBNCLI010000007.1, read as the reverse complement.
GGTCGAGCCCGGGGCGGCCGGTGAAGCGCAGGGTGTTCTCGGCGCCGCCCCGGCACAGGGCCTCGGGGGAGCCGTGGGCGACGATCCGGCCGGCGTCGATGACGGCGACCTCGTCGGCCAGCTCCTCCGCCTCGTCCATGAAGTGGGTGGTGAGCACCACGCTCACGCCGTCGGCGCGCAGCTCCCGGACCAGGTCCCAGGTGGAGCGGCGGGCCTGCGGGTCGAGGCCCGCGGTGGGTTCGTCCAGGAAGACCAGCTCGGGCCGGCCGACGACCGCCATGGCCAGCGCGAGCCGCTGCTGCTGGCCGCCGGAGAGCCTGCGGTAGGAGGTCCGGCCGCAGGAGCCGAGGCCGAGCCGTTCGATCAGGGCGTCGACGTCGAGCGGGTGGGCGTGCAGCCTGGCCGTGTGGCGGAGCATCTCGTCGGCGCGGGCGCCGGAGTAGATCCCGCCCGACTGGAGCATCACGCCGATCCGGGGGCGCAGCCGCGCGGCGTCGGCGACGGGGTCGAGGCCGAGGACCCGGACGGACCCGCCGTCGGGGCGGCGGTAGCCCTCGCACGTCTCGATGGTGGTGGTCTTGCCGGCGCCGTTGGGGCCGAGCACGGCGGTGACCGCGCCGGCCGGGATCTCCAGATCGAGGCCGTCCACCGCGGTCCTGTCGCCGTACCGCTTCACCAGGCCGCTGATCCGGACGGCCGGGCGGGGCTCGCTGTTCATGGCGAATGAGTCTAGGCAGCAGTCGGCCGGTCCCCGGCCCCGGGGCCCGATTAGGTGACCCTAAGTGATGGAGAGCACCGATGATCGTTTCGGACCGTGGTTGTCACGGCCGGTGGAATTACGCAACAATGGCGTTGTGAAATACGCGGGCGAGGCTCCCCAGGAGGAACTCGCGACCGGTGAGCGCTCGACGCGCAACCGTGTCGCGCGGTCCATCCTGGACCACGGCCCGTCCACCGTCGCGGAGCTGGCGAAGCGCCTGGGGCTCACCCAGGCCGCAGTGCGCCGCCATCTCGACGCGCTCACCTGCGACGGCGTCGTGGAGGCCCGCGAGAAGCGGGTCTACGGGGCCCGGACCCGCGGCCGTCCGGCCAAGGTCTTCGCCCTCACCGACTGCGGCCGGGACGCCTTCGACCAGTCCTACGACACGCTCGCCGCGGACGCCCTGCGCTGGATCGCCGAGACCGCGGGCGACGAAGCGGTCATGGCGTTCGCCCGGGCCAGGACCGCCGAGCAGTCGGCGGCATACCGTGCGGCGATCGAGTCCGCGGACCCCGAGGCACGTACGGAGGCGCTGGCCAAGGCGCTCTCCGCCGACGGGTACGCTGCTACGGCGCGCAGCGCGCCGGGCCCGCAGCAGGGTGAGCAGCTGTGCCAGCACCACTGCCCGGTCGCGCATGTCGCCGAGCGGTACCCGCAGCTGTGCGAGGCGGAGACGGAGATCTTCTCCAGCCTCCTGGGGACCCATGTGCAGCGTCTGGCCACCATCGCCCACGGCGACGGGGTGTGCACGACGTACATTCCGCGCAGCGGACACCCCACCCCACAGACCACCGATTCAGCATCTGCAAGCACGGCCGGGAGGAACCCCGCATGACGCTCCCCACGGAGACTGCCCACCCTGAGCTCGATGGCCTGGGCACGTACGAATTCGGCTGGGCCGACTCCGACGCGGCAGGCGCGGCGGCCAAGCGCGGCCTCTCCGAGGCCGTCGTCCGCGACATCTCGGAGAAGAAGAACGAGCCCGAGTGGATGCTGAAGCTGCGGCTCAAGGGCCTGAGGCTCTTCGACAAGAAGCCGATGCCGAACTGGGGCTCGGACCTGTCGGGCATCGACTTCGACAACATCAAGTACTTCGTCCGCTCGACGGAGAAGCAGGCGGCCTCCTGGGACGACCTGCCCGAGGACATCAAGAACACGTACGACAAGCTCGGCATCCCGGAGGCGGAGAAGCAGCGCCTCGTCGCCGGTGTCGCCGCGCAGTACGAGTCCGAGGTCGTCTACCACCAGATCCGTGAGGACCTGGAGGAGCAGGGCGTCATCTTCGTCGACACCGACACCGCGCTGAAGGAGCACGAGGAGCTCTTCAAGGAGTACTTCGGCACCGTCATCCCGGTCGGCGACAACAAGTTCGCGTCGCTGAACACGGCCGTGTGGTCCGGCGGTTCCTTCATCTACGTGCCCAAGGGCGTCCACGTCGACATCCCGCTCCAGGCGTACTTCCGTATCAACACGGAGAACATGGGCCAGTTCGAGCGGACGCTGATCATCGTGGACGAGGACGCCTACGTCCACTACGTCGAGGGCTGCACGGCCCCGATCTACTCCTCCGACTCGCTGCACTCCGCGGTCGTCGAGATCATCGTGAAGAAGGGCGGCCGCTGCCGCTACACGACGATCCAGAACTGGTCGAACAACGTCTACAACCTGGTCACCAAGCGCGCCGTGGCCTACGAGGGCGCGACCATGGAGTGGGTCGACGGCAACATCGGATCCAAGGTCACCATGAAGTACCCGGCCGTCTACCTGATGGGCGAGCACGCCAAGGGCGAGACCCTGTCCATCGCCTTCGCGGGCGAGGGCCAGCACCAGGACGCCGGCGCCAAGATGGTCCACATGGCCCCGAACACCTCGTCCAACATCGTCTCCAAGTCGGTGGCGCGAGGCGGCGGCCGCACCTCGTACCGCGGTCTGATCGAGATCGGCGAGGGCGCGCCGGGCGCGAAGTCCAACGTCCTGTGCGACGCGCTGCTCGTGGACACGATCTCCCGGTCCGACACCTACCCGTACGTGGACGTCCGCGAGGACGACGTGTCGATGGGCCACGAGGCGACCGTCTCCAAGGTCTCCGAGGACCAGCTCTTCTACCTGATGAGCCGCGGCATGACCGAGTTCGAGGCGATGGCGATGATCGTGCGCGGCTTCGTCGAGCCGATCGCCAAGGAGCTCCCGATGGAGTACGCCCTGGAGCTCAACCGGCTGATCGAGCTGCAGATGGAGGGTTCGGTCGGCTAGTGCCGCCGAGGCCGGCCCGTCGGGGCCGGCCGCCGAGTCCCCCTGACACCTGTCCGACCGAGAAAGCGAGCACTACGACAGCCATGGCTGAGGCTCAGAACATCCCCGCGGGGTCCACCACCGCCGGTTCCATCGCGGTGGCCGCGGAGTCGACCGTCGCCACGCGCATGAGCGCCCCCCCGTCCTTCGACGTCGCGGACTTCCCCGTCCCGCACGGCCGCGAGGAGGAGTGGCGGTTCACCCCGCTGGAGCGGCTGCGCGGTCTGCACGACGGCACCGCCGCCGCCACCGGCAGCGGTGTGAAGGTCGCCATCGAGGCCCCCGAGGGCGTCGTGGTCGAGACCGTCGGCCGCGACGACGCCCGGCTGGGCAAGGCCGGCAAGCCGGTCGACCGGGTGGCCGCGCAGGCGTACTCGTCCTTCGAGCAGGCCCACGTCGTCACGGTTCCCAAGGAAGCCGTGCTGACCGAGCCGATCCGGATCGCCGTGCACGGCGAGGGCGGCGTCGCCTACGGCCACCAGGTCGTGGAGCTGGGTGCCTTCGCCGAGGCCGTCGTCGTCATCGACCACACCGGTGACGCGGTGCTCGCCGCCAACGTCGACTACGTCCTGGGCGACGGCGCCAAGCTGACCGTCGTCTCCGTGCAGGACTGGGACGAGCGCGCGGTCCACGTCGGCCAGCACAACGCGCTGGTCGGCCGGGACGCCTCGTTCAAGTCCGTCGTCGTCACCTTCGGCGGCGACGTGGTCCGGCTGCACCCCCGGGTCGCGTACGCGGGCACCGGCGGCGAGGCCGAGCTGTTCGGCCTGTACTTCACCGACAGGGGCCAGCACCAGGAGCACCGCCTCCTGGTCGACCACAACACCCCGCACTGCAAGTCGAACGTGGCCTACAAGGGCGCGCTCCAGGGCGACGAGGCACACGCGGTGTGGATCGGCGACGTGCTCATCCAGGCCGCCGCCGAGGGCACCGACACCTACGAGATGAACCGCAACCTGGTCCTCACGGACGGCGCGCGGGTCGACTCGGTGCCGAACCTGGAGATCGAGACCGGCGAGATCGTCGGCGCCGGCCACGCCTCCGCGACCGGCCGCTTCGACGACGAGCAGCTGTTCTACCTCCAGTCCCGCGGTATCCCGGCCGAGGAGGCCCGCCGCCTCGTCGTGCGCGGCTTCTTCGCCGAGCTGGTCCAGCAGATCGGTCTGCCGGACGTCGAGGCCCGGCTGCTCGACAAGATCGAGGCGGAGCTGGAGGCGTCGGTCTGATGGCCTTCGTCAAAGCCTGTGCGCTGAGCGAGCTGGAGGACGACACCCCCAAGCGGGTGGAGCTCGACGGCACGCCGGTCTCCGTCGTCCGCACCGAGGGCGAGGTGTTCGCGATCAACGACATCTGCTCGCACGCGAACGTCTCGCTGTCCGAGGGCGAGGTCGAGGACTGCTCGATCGAGTGCTGGCTGCACGGATCGAGCTTCGACCTGCGCACCGGCAAGCCGTCCGGCCTTCCCGCGACGCGCCCCGTCCCCGTATACCCCGTCAAGATCGAAGGGGACGATGTGCTCGTCTCCGTCACCCAGGAGTCCTGAGTCACCCATGGCAACGCTTGAAATCCGCGACCTGCACGTCTCCGTCGAGGCCGACAACGCCACGAAGGAGATCCTCAAGGGCGTCGACCTGACCGTGAAGCAGGGCGAGACCCACGCCATCATGGGCCCCAACGGGTCCGGCAAGTCCACCCTCGCGTACTCCCTCGCAGGCCACCCCAAGTACACGATCACCAGCGGCACGGTGACCCTGGACGGCGAGGACGTCCTGGAGATGTCCGTGGACGAGCGGGCCCGCGCCGGCCTGTTCCTCGCCATGCAGTACCCGGTCGAGATCCCCGGTGTCTCGGTCTCCAACTTCCTGCGCACCTCCGCCACCGCCGTCCGCGGCGAGGCGCCCAAGCTGCGTACCTGGGTGAAGGAGGTCAAGGAGACGATGGCCCAGCTCCAGATGGACCCGGCCTTCGCCGAGCGCAACGTCAACGAGGGCTTCTCCGGCGGTGAGAAGAAGCGCCACGAGATCCTCCAGCTGGAGCTCCTCAAGCCGAAGGTCGCCATCCTCGACGAGACCGACTCCGGTCTGGACGTCGACGCCCTGCGCATCGTCTCCGAGGGCGTCAACCGGGTCCGTGAGACCGGTGAGGTCGGCACCCTGCTGATCACGCACTACACCCGGATCCTCCGGTACATCAAGCCCGATTTCGTGCACGTGTTCGCCAACGGCCGGATCGCCGAGTCCGGCGGCGCCGAGCTGGCAGACAAGCTGGAGAACGAGGGCTACGAGGCATACGTGAAGGGTGGCGCTGCCGCGTGACATATCTGCCGGGCCTCCTCGACACCGAGGCGATCCGCAAGGACTTCCCCCTCCTGGACCGCACGGTCCACGATGGCAAGAAGATCGTGTACCTGGACAGCGCGGCGACCTCGCAGAAGCCGCGCCAGGTCCTCGACGCCCTCAACGAGTACTACGAGCGGCACAACGCCAACGTGCACCGCGGGGTGTACACGATCGCGGAGGAGGCCACGGCGCTGTACGAGGGCGCCCGTGACAAGGTCGCCGCCTTCATCAACGCGCCCAGCCGCGACGAGGTCATCTTCACGAAGAACGCCTCGGAGTCGCTGAACCTCGTGGCCAACATGCTCGGCTGGGCCGACGAGCCCTACCGGGTCGACCACGAGACCGAGATCGTCACCACGGAGATGGAGCACCACTCCAACATCGTCCCCTGGCAGCTGCTCTCGCAGCGCACGGGCGCGAAGCTGAAGTGGTTCGGCATCACCGACGACGGCCGGCTCGACCTGTCCAACATCGACGAGATCATCACCGAGAAGACGAAGATCGTCTCCTTCACGCTGGTCTCGAACATCATGGGCACGCACAACCCGGTCGAGCAGATCGTCCGCCGCGCCCAGGAGGTCGGTGCGCTCGTCTGCGTCGACGCCTCCCAGGCGGCCCCGCACATGGTGCTCGACGTGCAGGCGCTCCAGGCCGACTTCGTGGCCTTCACCGGTCACAAGATGGTCGGTCCGACCGGCATCGGCGTGCTCTGGGGACGGCAGGAACTCCTGGAGGACCTGCCGCCGTTCCTGGGCGGCGGCGAGATGATCGAGACCGTGTCGATGCACTCGTCGACGTACGCGCCCGCGCCGCACAAGTTCGAGGCCGGTACGCCCCCGATCGCCCAGGCCGTCGGCCTCGGCGCGGCCGTGGACTACCTTTCGGCGATCGGCATGGAGAACATCCACCGCCACGAGCAGGCCATCACCGCCTACGCGGTGAAGCGCCTCCTGGAGGTGCCGGACCTCCGGATCATCGGCCCGGCCACCGCGGAGGACCGCGGCGCGACGATCTCCTTCACGCTCGGCGACATCCATCCGCACGACGTGGGACAGGTGCTGGACGAACTGGGCATCGCGGTCCGGGTCGGCCACCACTGCGCCCGCCCGGTCTGCCTGCGGTACGGAATTCCTGCGACGACGCGAGCGTCGTTCTATCTGTACTCCACGCCCGCCGAGGTCGACGCCCTGGTGGACGGCCTGGAACACGTCCGGAATTTTTTCGCCTAGACGCGGCTGGGGATTGACTCGTGAAGCTGGATTCCATGTACCAGGAAGTGATCCTGGACCACTACAAGCACCCCCACGGACGCGGTCTGCGGGACGGCGACGCCGAGGTGCACCACGTCAATCCGACGTGTGGTGACGAGATCACGCTGCGGGTGCGGTACGACGGCGAGACCATCGCCGACGTGAGTTACGAGGGCCAGGGCTGCTCCATCAGCCAGGCCAGCGCCTCCGTGCTGAACGAGCTGCTGGTCGGCAAGGAGCTGGGCGAGGCGCAGAAGATCCAGGCCGCGTTCCTGGAACTGATGCAGTCGAAGGGGCAGCTGGAGCCCGACGACGCGATGGAGGAGGTGCTGGAGGACGCGGTCGCGTTCGCCGGCGTCTCCAAGTACCCGGCCCGGGTGAAATGCGCGCTGCTGAGTTGGATGGCGTGGAAGGACGCGACGGCGCAGGCGCTGTCCGAAGGGAAGACCGCATGAGCGACAACGAGACCGTGACGACCAAGCCGGCCTCCGAGGAGGAGGTCCGCGAAGCGCTGTACGACGTGGTCGACCCCGAGCTGGGCATCGACGTCGTCAACCTGGGGCTGATCTACGGCATCCACATCGACGACGCCAACATCGCCACCCTCGACATGACCCTGACGTCCGCGGCCTGTCCGCTGACCGACGTCATCGAGGACCAGGCGAAGTCCGCGACGGACGGCATCGTCAACGAACTCCGGATCAACTGGGTCTGGATGCCGCCGTGGGGCCCGGACAAGATCACGGACGACGGCCGCGAGCAGCTGCGCGCGCTGGGCTTCAACGTCTGAGCCTGCGCGTACGACGCGCACGACCCGTACGACCGAAACGGCCCCGGCATCCGCCGGGGCCGTTTCGGCGTGGTCCTCGTGGGGGCGCAGGGCAGACTGTGTCCATGGCTCTTCGCTTCTATCAGCTCGCCGTCGATGCCCACGATCTCCCCGCCCAGGCGCGTTTCTGGTGCGCCGCCCTGGACTGGCGGGTGCTTTACGAGGACGCGGACGAGATCGTCATCGGGGCCGACGAGGCCGCGCTGCCCGGCATCTGCTTCCTGCCCGTGCCCGAGGACAAGGCGGTCAAGAACCGGCTGCACATCGACCTCTCGCCGGACGACCAGGCCGCCGAGGTCGAGCGGCTGATCGGGCTCGGTGCCCGGCGCGTCGAGGTCGGCCAGCCGTCGGACGTGACGTGGGTGGTGCTGGCCGACCCGGAGGGCAACGAGTTCTGCGTGCTGCGCCCGAAGAGGACGCTCACCGACTGAGGCCGGGGCGCCGGGGCCGCTACGCCGTGTATCGCGGTGGTGCCGCGGCGGCCTCGGCGAGGACCGGTGCCAGGTTCTCGGTGCGGATGCGCCGGTCCACGTACAGCAGCCCGGTGACCAGGGGCGGGAACACCGCGACGATCAGCTGGCTCACCAGCTGGCCGAGTACCCCGACGACCAGGTAGCCGCCGAGTGCGGTGATCATCGCGGCCGGGTGGGTGTTCTCGTCGAAGGCGGCGCCGCCCAGTGCGCCCGTGAACATGCCGAGGAGGCTGAACGGCAGCTGGATGATGTAGCCCGCCACGGAGGCGATCATGCCCGCGAGCAGCGTCATCCCGCAGATCCGCCACCAGTCGCCGCGCACCAGCAGGGCCGAGCGGCGCATCGACGCCACGGGCCCCTGGTTCTCGAACACGGCGGCCGAAGGGGCGAGCGACAGCCGCACCCAGAGCCAGAGGGCCAGCGGGATGAAGGCGAGGAAGCAGATCGCGCCCACGACGATCAGTGCCACCGCGGCCCCGCCGCCGTCCGTGGCGACCGCGGCGATGATGCCCCCGGTGAGCGCGGCGATCGCCAGCACCATCGGCACCATGGTGATCAGCCCGGTCAGCAGCAGCGTGCCGATCACCGCGGGCGTCCGCGCCCAGGCCCGCCGCCAGATCGCGGAGAACGTCGTCGGCCGGCCCAGCACCGCTTCCTGGAGGACCGCCGGCACCGCCGCGTAGACCACGGCCGAGGCGATCACCATCGCGAGGAGCCCCAGCAGCACGACCACGCCGAACGCGACGATCACCGGCACCACGTCCCCGGAGGCGGCGCTCTCGCCCTCGTCCAGCTCGAACAGCCGGTCCAGATGGTCCGAGACCGCCGAGTACGCGACGGCGACCGCCGCGCCCACCACGACCAGCGCCCCGCCGTACAGCGCCGCACCCACCGCGAAGAGCTGCTTGCCGTAGCGGCCCAGCGTCGCGAACGCGCCGTTGAATATGTCCCCCAGCCTCAACGGCCCCAGGGGTATGACCCCCGGTTTCGGCGGCATCCAGCCACCGCCCCAGCCGCCCCACCCTGCGTCCTGCGTCACTGCCGCTCCGTTTGTCTGTTCGATCATGTACCGGACGGACCACGGTAGCGCCCCCGCTCCCCGGTGACTCCGGCCGTGCGCGCCCCGCCGTTGCGTACACTCGTACACATGGGATACGGACTGCTCGCCGCGGCCATCGCGGCGGAGGTGGCGGGGACGACCGCCATGAAGTACAGCGAGGGATTCACCCGGCTGTGGCCCTCGCTGATCACTGTCGCCGGTTATCTGCTGGCCTTCTCCCTGCTCGCCCAGACCCTCAAGACCCTGTCCGTCGGCACCGCCTACGCGATCTGGGCGGGCGTCGGCACCGCGGCCGTGGCCCTCATCGGGATGTTCTTCCTGGGGGAGTCCGCCAGTCCGCTCAAGGCGCTCGGCGTGGTGCTGGTCATCGCCGGTGTGGTGGTGCTCAATCTGGGCGGGGCGCACTGATGGCGCGGCGGTACGACCCCGAGCGGCGCGACCGGATCATCGACGCGGCGATCCGGGTGGTCGGCGAGCGGGGGATCGCCGGGTTGAGCCACCGCTCCGTCGCCGCCGAGGCCGATGTGCCGCTGGGCTCGACCACGTACCACTTCACCTCGCTGGACGAACTGCTGATCGCCGCCCTGCGCAGGACCAACGAGAACTTCGCCGCCGTCCTGCGCGAGAGCCCCGCCCTCGCCGACCCGGAGGCGGACCTCGCCGCAGAACTCGCCCGGCTGCTCGGAAAGTTCTTCGCGGGCGGGCGCGGCCGGGCCGAGCTGGAGTACGAGCTGTATCTCGCCGCCGTGCGCAGGCCCGCGCTGCGCCCGGTCGCCGCCGAGTGGACCGACGGCGTGACCGCCCTGCTCCGCCCGCGCACCGGCCCGGCCACCGCACGCGCCCTGGTCGCCCTGATGGACGGCATCTGCATCCAGGTGCTGCTCACGGGTGGTGCGTACGACGAGGCGTACGCACGGGAGATGCTGGGGCGGGTCGCGGGCTGAGGGAATCCGGCGCGGTCAGCGGCCGGCCGGGTCCCTCACCGCGGCCAGGGCGGCCCGCACGCTCGCCTCGATGTCGGTGACCGGGTACAGCACTTCGCGGACCGTGCGGGCCCGGTCCACCACCAGGGTCAGCCGTTTGGCGCGGACGATTCCGCCGGCGCGGAACGTCGGCAGGCGCAGGGCGGCGGTCAGTTCCAGGCCGGCGTCGGAGAGGAGCGGGAAGCGCACGTGCTCCGCCTCGGCGAACGCCGCCTGCTCGTCGGGGCGTTGTGTGGAGACGCCGTGCACGCTCGCGCCCGCCGCCGTGAAGTCGGCCAGCTGGTCGCGGTAGGTGCACGATTCGAGGGTGCAGCCGCGGGCGCCGGGGATGCCGGACCAGCCCGGGGGATAGGACTCCTGGCGGGCGTAGGCGCCGGGGAAGAAGTACAGGACGGTGTACGGCGTGTCCGCCACCGGGTCCCGGCGGTCGCCGTCCGCGCCCGGCAGGGTCAGGTCCGGCACGCGCGTCCCGCGCAGCGCGTGCACGCGCGCGGCCTCCCGCGAGGACTCGTCCGTGGTCGCCATCGTCTCCCCGTCTCCCCTCACCCAGGCGTCGCCCCAGTCCTGGAGCGCGATCAGTACCGGCAGCAGGGCCCGGCCGCGCGGGGTCAGCCGGTACTCGTGGCGCACCGGCCGCTCCTGGTACGGCTCGCGGGAGAGCACCCCCGCGTCGACCAGGAGCCGCAGCCGTTCCGTCAGGACCTTGCGCGAGACACCCAGTTCGCGCTGGAGCGCGTCGAACCGGTGCACGCCGCGCGCGGTGTCCCGCACGATCAGCAGGGTCCACCAGTCACCGACCACGTCGAGCGCCTGTGCGATGGCGCAGTCGGCGTCGGCCTGGCTGACGCGCTGGGGCATGGGGGCCTCCTCGGTGGTCCGGGGAGGCCATTCAACTCCATCGGGCCGCGTTGACCTGCGGAATCCATGCTGCCATAGTCAGTTCCCAAAAGGAACTCATTGGCTTCGCTGCTGGTGTTCCGCCGGTTTTCCGCTGGGGAGGGGCGTTCGGATGGGGATGCTGAGAGGTGTGCCGCACACGGTGCGACTGCTGGCCTTCGGGGTGTTCTTCAACGCGGTGGTGAGCTTCACGTTCGTCTACCTCTTCGTCTATCTGACGGGCCCGCGCGGGCTCTCCGTCACCCAGGCCGGGCTGCTCACGGGCATCGGCGGCGTCGGCCTGGTCGCGGGGAACTTCACCGGCGGCTGGTTCGGCGACCGCTACGGGCACCGCCGGATGCTGCTGCTCGGCGCCTGTGTGAGCGGCGCGGTGCTCGTCGCCCTGCCCGCGCTGCCGCTCGCCGCGCTGTACGCCGCGCTGCCGCTCGCCCAGTACGCGAGCGGCGTCGTGCGCGCCGCGAACTCCGCACTGGTGGCCGTCTCCGTCCCGGAGGGCGGCCGGCGCCAGAGCTTCGCCCTGACCCGCTTCGCCTCCAACGGTGGCTTCACCCTCGGACCGCCCGCCGGGGCGCTGATCGCCGCCCGCTTCTCCTACGACTGGCTGTTCCTCGCCGACGGCGTCGGCACCCTGCTCTTCGCCTGCTACGCGGCCCGCGTCCTTCCCGCCCGGGGCACCGCGCACTCCCGCCCCGCGCCCCCGCCGCCCGGCGCCCCGGGGGTGTGGCGCGAACTGCTGGCCAGGCCCGCCGTCCCGGCCCTGCTCGCCGCGATCGTCTGCGTGGACGTCGTCTACCGCCAGCAGTACTCCACCCTGCCGGTCTTCCTCGCGGACCACGGACACGGCACCGCGTTCTACGGCTGGCTCATCGCCGTGAACGGCGGGGTCATCCTCTGCCTGGAACTGCCCGCCGCCCACGCCCTGCGCGCCCGCGCCCCGCTGGGCATCATCGGCGCCGGACTGCTCCTGGTCGCGGCCGGGTACGCGCTGCTGATCCCGGGCGCGGGGGCCGGGTACGCCGTCCTGATGATGGTCTCCCTCACCTTCGGCGAGATCCTGTACAAGACCCCCGCCACGGCGTACGTCGCCGATCAGGCGCCCGCCCACGCGCAGGGCCGCTTCCAGAGCCTGTACGCGGGTGCCTCGATCAGCGGCCAGGTGCTGGCCCCGCCGCTGGGCGGTGCCCTGTACGCCGCCGCGCCCGCGCTGCTCTGGCCCGCCTGCGCGGTCCTCGCCTGCCTGGCGGGATGCGCGGTGCTCGCGGCGCGGCGGCTGCCCGCGCCGGCCGCGGCGGTGCGGGCAGCCGGTCCGGCGGCGCGTCGCCCGGACGCTGAGACCGGTTCGCCCGCGCGGCTCCCGTCCGGTTAGGTTTCTGGTCATGACCGACACGACTTCCCCCCGTACCACCGGCGCCGTCGCCGCCGGCCTCGCCACCATCGCCGGCGACGGTGCCGTCCTCGACACCTGGTTCCCCGCCCCCGAACTCACCGCCGAGCCCGGCCCCGCCGGAACCGAGCGGCTCGGCCCCGACCAGGCCGTCAACCTGCTGGGCGAGGGCGCCGCCAAGGCCATCGGCGTGGACGCCCGCCGCGGGGTCGAGGTCGTCGCCGTGCGTACGGTCATCGCCTCGCTCGACGACAAGCCGCTCGACGCCCACGACGTCTACCTGCGCCTGCACCTGCTCTCGCACCGCCTGGTCCAGCCGCACGGGCAGAACCTGGACGGCATCTTCGCCCACCTCGCCAACGTCGCCTGGACCTCGCTCGGCCCCGTCGCCGTGGACGACCTGGAGAAGGTGCGGCTCAACGCCCGCGCCGAGGGCCTGCACCTCCAGGTCACCTCCGTCGACAAGTTCCCCCGCATGACGGACTACGTGGCGCCGAAGGGCGTGCGGATCGCCGATGCCGACCGGGTGCGCCTCGGCGCGCACCTCGCCTCCGGCACGACCGTGATGCACGAGGGCTTCGTCAACTTCAACGCCGGCACGCTCGGCACGTCCATGGTCGAGGGGCGCATCTCCGCCGGTGTCGTCATCGGTGACGGCTCGGACATCGGCGGCGGCGCCTCCACCATGGGCACGCTCTCCGGCGGCGGCAAGGAGCGCATCGTGATCGGCGAGCGCTGCCTGGTCGGCGCGGAGGCCGGGGTCGGCATCGCGCTCGGCGACGAGTGCGTCGTGGAGGCGGGTCTCTACGTCACCGCCGGCACCCGGGTCACCATGCCGGACGGCCAGGTGGTCAAGGCCCGCGAGCTCTCCGGGGCCTCGAACATCCTCTTCCGCCGCAACTCGGTCACCGGAGCCGTCGAGGCCCGCCCGAACAACGCGGTCTGGGGCGGCCTCAACGACGTCCTGCACAGCAACGACTAAGCGGCCACGAGGAGTTCCTCGTACGCCGCACGCAGCCCGTCGGACGCCTCGAGCCCGGCGGGCTGCAGCGGTTCCCGCACCGGGCCCGCGGCCAGCAGCGCCTTCGCGGTCACCGTGCCGGGCAGCCCGGACGCCATCATCAGCGTGGTCAGCGGGGCGAGCCGCGCGTTCAGCCGGGCGGCCCCTTCCGTGTCCCCGGCGTCGAACGCGTCCAGCACCGCCCGCATCCGGCCCGGCACCACGTTGGCGACCGTGCTCACGTACCCGGCGCCGCCCACCGCGTACAGCGGCAGGTTCAGCTCCTCGCAGCCCGAGTAGTACGCGAGCCCGCCGGTGGCGATCACCCGGGTCGCCGTCAGCAGGTCCTGCGAGCAGTCCTTCACGGCCACGATGCGCGGGTGCTCCGCGAGCCTGAGCAGCGTCTCCGGCTCGATGCGGGTGCCGGTGCGGGCGGGGATGTCGTACAGCATCACCGGCAGGCCCGCCGCGTCCGCGATCCGCCGGAAGTGCGCCTCCACGGCCGCCTGCGGGGGCCTGCTGTAGTACGGGGTCACCACCAGGAGCCCGTCCGCGCCCGCCCGTTCGGCCTGGTGCGCCAGCTCGATCGTGTGCCGGGTGTCCGCGGTGCCGACGCCCGCCACCAGCGGCACGTCCGGGCCGACCGCTTCGCGCACCGCGCGCAGCAGCTCCGCCTTCTCCGCGTCGGAGGTGGTCGGGGACTCGCCGGTCGTACCGCTGAGCACCAGCCCGTCGCAGCCGCCCGCGACCAGAGCCGCGGCGTGCGCTGCGGCGGCCTTCCGGTCGAGGGTGCCGTCGGCGGTGAACGGCGTGATCATGGCACAGAGGGCGCGGCCGAAGGGGCGCGGGCGGGCGGCGGCGGAAGGCGTCATACCGGCAGTCTCGGCCCGCCGGACCGTGAAGGTCCACTTAGATCTGCTGCGGGTGAAGGTGAAGCAACACTCAATCATCGCCGGAAGTGGGGGCTGCTGGGCAATCCGGGCGCTCAGAGGAAGAGCTTGAAGCCCTCGTGGCTCGCGGCGAACCCCAGCGAGGTGTAGAAGCGGTGCGCGTCCGTCCGGCTCCGGTTGCTGGTGAGCTGCACCAGCGCGCAGCCGCGCAGCCGGGCCCGCTCCACCGCGAGCTCCATCAGCCGCCGTCCAAGGCCGCCGCCCCGGCGGTCCGCCCTGATCCGCACGGCCTCGATCAGCGCCCGCTCGGCGCCGCCCTTGCCGAGCCCCGGGATGTAGGTGGCCTGAAGGCAGCCCACCACCGCCCCGTCCGCCTCCAGCACCAGGATCTCGTTGCGCGCGTCGGCCGTGATGTCGGCGAACGCCTTCTCGTACGCCTCGCCCACCACGACCGAAGCGGGGTCGGTCACCGCGTTCTCGTCGGCGAGCAGGGCGAGCACGGCGGGCAGGTCGGAGCGGGTGGCGGTACGCAGATTCACGCCCCGGATTCTGGCACGGGCGCCCCGGCGCCGGGCGGGGCGGTCCGAGGTGCCGGAGCGCGTGCCCGCATTCCGGTCGGCACGCGGCGAAATGCGTCTACGCTGGGGGCGTGTTCCGCACGTTTCACCCGCCCCGCCACAGGCCCTGGGCCCCGCGGCACACGTCCTGAGCCGGCCGGTCCGGCGACCGAAACCCCCGTACGTTCCGAGGAGACCCCCTGATGTCCGCAGAGCGCCCGACCCTGCCGCCGGTCCGGCTGCACACCGAGGCCGAGCTGGCACGGGACGCGCTGGCCGCGCCGCTGCTCGCCCGTGCCGCACGGCTCGCCCGCTGGGCCGGCCCGGACACCAGGGTCGGCGCCGGCGGCGAACTGTCCGACGCGCAGCTGCCCGCCGCCGCCGAACTCCTCGGCCTCAGCCCGGACGAGGACGGCGCGGCCGAGGCCAGCGAGGCGTGGCGGCTCGCCGTGGACACCGGTCTTGTCGAGATCGACGACCCCGCCGGTGGGACGGGAGACCCGGACGCCGGCTTCGGCGGGGACGAGGGCTACGGCGAGGACGACGAGCCCGGCGGAGAGGAGCCGGCCGGGACCGTCACGCCCGGCGAGAACCTGGCGCTGCTGACCGGGGGTTCACCGGCGGACGTCCTCGCGATCTGGCTCGACGGCCTGGAGGCCGCGTACGCCGACGCCACCGCGCCCGCCTTCGACGATTTCGCGGACCTCATCGGCGAGGACGGCTCGGTCGACTTCGACGCGCTCGACTGGGACCCGGAGACCGAGACGGAGCTCCTGGACAGCGTCCTCGGCAACCTCTACCGGCTCACCGTCGGCGAAGGCGCGGACGGGGCGCCCGTCCCGCTGCCCGCGCTCGCCGCCTCGGTGATCGTCCCCGACGACATGGGCGAGCCCACCGACGACATCCTGGAGCTGGTCTCGGACGCGATGATGCGGCTGGACGACCAGTTCCAGGTCCTCGAACCCATCGGCATCGTCGAGTACCAGCCGGTGGACGAGGCGCTGCTGGTCGAGGAGGGCGAGGACGCCCTGTCCCCGGGCGACGAGGAGGACGTCACCCGGTACGGCATGGTCCGGCTGACGCCCCTCGGCCTCTACGGCATCCGCGCCCGCATGCTGGACGCCGGAGTGGACGCCCCGGCGATCGGGGACCTCGCGGACAAGGGCGCCGACGCGCTCCTCGGCGGCGTCGCCCACTACCCGGAGGCCGCCGCGCGCGCCGAGATCCAGCTGTGGCTCACCCGCCGAGGGCCGGACGGCGCCGCCGCCGAACTCCTGGACGCCGCCCGGGGCGCGGACGAGCTGGGGCCCTTGCGCAGGCTGCACTGCCAGCAGGCGCTCGCCCTGGTCGGCGCCGAGGCGGAGCCCGCCGTGCGCGCGGTGCTCGACGACCCGGAACTCGGCGGCCTGGCCCGCGTCTGGCTCGCCGAACGCGGCGCGGAGGGCGTCCCGGCCCCCTCGGAGGCGATGATCTTCTGGCTCGCCATCGACACGATCGCGGCCCAGTTGGAGGCCGCCGGCGACCTCGAAGAGCTCCAGGGCCTGGTCGAGGGCCTGTCGGGCCAGCACAGCGGCTTCTTCGAGGAGGCGTGGCGTGTCGACCACCCGGCCACGGCGGACGTCCTGGAGGCGATGGGGCGGCTGCACAGCGACAAGAAGCAGGCCAAGGACGCCCGCAAGGCCGCGTTCAAGGCGCGCTCGCGCGGCGGTTCGGCCGACTGATCGGGCGTACCGCGACGGTGCGAGGGGCGGCCGAAGTTCACCGAACGGGTCGCCCCGAAGTCGTCGCGGGTTCAACTGGTGTTGGGGAACAGACGGAACGGTGAGCCCGTCAACAGCACGCCCCCGCAGCACCAGGAGTACGTGATGGCCTTCACGCGCAGGGAATTCACCAGACAGTCCGCCCTCACCGGCGCCGGCATCGCCCTCACCGGAACCGTCGCCGCGCTGGCCACCGCCCCCGGCGCCCTCGCCGCCGGGGGCCCGGCGCACGGCCACGACGACCACGGCCACGACGACCACGGCCACGGCCATGAGCACGGCCCCGGGTACGGCCCGCTGCGCCCCGACCCGAAGGGCATACTCGCGCTGCCCGCCGGATTCTCGTACCGGATCATCACGCACTGCGGGGTCACCAAGCTGGACAGCGGCGAGTACACGCCGTCCAACCACGACGGCACGGCCGCCTTCGAGGGCCCGCGCGGGGTGACCCTGCTGGTCAACAACCACGAGCTGAGCGGCACCCGGGCCGGCTGGGAGCACCCCGTGCCCCTCACCGACGGCCTGGTCTACGACCCGGTCGCGGCGGGCGGCTGCACCGTCGTGGAGACCCGCCGCGACGGCCGCACCGCCGAGTGGGTCGGCATCGCCGGCACCTCCACCAACTGCGCGGGCGGCGCCACCCCGTGGGACACCTGGCTCACCTGCGAGGAGACCGAGGACAAGGCCGGCAAGAACGGCCTTCTGAAGGACCACGGCTACGTCTTCGAGGTCGACCCGTACGACAAGCGCGCCAACCGCTCGCCGCGCCCCATCAAGGCGTTCGGCCGGTACGCGCACGAGGCGGTCGTCATCGACCCCAAGCAGGGACACGCCTACCTCACCGAGGACGCCTCGGGCCCCAACGGTCTGCTCTACCGCTGGGTGCCGCCGCACGGCTTCCGGCACGGCCGGGGCAAGCTGCGCACCCTCGCCGACGACGCCGGGGTCCTCCAGGCGTTCAAGTGCTTCGACAAGAACGGCACGTTCGTCGACGACCTCTCCCGGGCCACGAAGACCGGCACCGTGTACGGCGTGGACTGGGTGGACGTGCCGGACCGCGACGCCAGGTCCGTCTCGGTGCGCAAGCAGTTCGCGGACGGCGCGGTCACCCGTGCCCGCAAGCTGGAGGGCATGTGGTGGGCCGACGGAGGCGCGTACATCGTGTCCTCCTTCGCCCGCGCCGAGAGCCCGGTCCAGCACGACGGGCAGGTCTGGTTCTACGACCCGAAGCGCCGCACGCTGACCCTGAAGGTGCTCCTGGGCGTCAACCCGGACCCGTCGAAGGACGGCGCGTTCGACGGCCCGGACAACATCACCGTCTCGCCGTACGGCGGCCTGGTCATCGCCGAGGACGGCGAGGGCGTCCAGCACCTCTTCGGGGCGACCGAGAGCGGCCGTACGTACCCGATCGCGCGCAACGAGCTGAACATCGGCAGCGCGCAGGAGCCGGAGTACAGCGAGTTCACCGGGGTCACCTTCTCCCCGGACGGGCGGACGCTGTTCGCGAACATCCAGACCCCGGGAATCATGGTCGCGATCACCGGTCCGTGGAAGCGGCAGCCCAACCGTTAACTGCGGGGCATGGCGTCGGGCTCTTCGGGGGCGCATACTCGACTTAATGAAACAGTCAGCCGGCTCCCGGCGCCACCTGCCGTCCAGTCCCTTCAACCGCCCGGCCCAGGCGGCCCCACCGGTCGAATTGTTCGACGTGGGTGACCGGGTCTCGCACGACCAGTTCGGTCTCGGACGCGTCCTCGCCGTCGAGGGCGACAACGACGCGGTGCTCATCGACTTCGCGGGCCGACAGGGCCGCATCATGAGCCCGTACTCCAAGCTCACGAAGCTCTGAGGCCGTCACACAGGGGCCGTCCGCCAGCCGCGCGGACGGCCCCTGAGTCGTGCCCGGAGCCCTACAGGGCCTGGGCGGCCGGTTTGACCATGCCCCGGACGGTCCGCGACTTCACGAAGTCACCGAGCGCGGTCATCTCCCACTCGCCGGAGAACTGTTTGATCAGCTTGGCCATCATCACGCCGGTCTGCGGCTCGGCCCCGGTCAGGTCGAAGCGGACGAGCTCCTCGTCGGTGGCGGCGTCGACCAGCCGGCAGTACGCCTTGGCCACCTCGGTGAACTTCTGGCCCGTGAACGAGTTGACCGTGAACACCAGGCCCGTCGCCTCCGCCGGGATCCGGCCCAGGTCCACGACGATCACCTCGTCGTCCCCCGCGCCCTCACCGGTGAGATTGTCCCCGGAGTGCTTGATCGCGCCGTTCAGGACGGACAGCTTGCCGAAGTAGCAGCTGTCGAGGTGGTTGCGCCGGGGGCCGTAGACGATGACGGAGGCGTCCAGGTCGATGTCCTTGCCCCGGAAGGCGGGCTCCCAGCCGAGGCCCATCTTGACCTGGGAGAGCAGCGGGCGCCCCGCCTTGACCAGCGAGACCGTCTCGTTCTTCCGGAGGCTGACCCGGCCCTTGTCCAGGTTGATCCGGCCGGGCGCGGGCGGTGTCGCGGGGGCCGCCGGGGGCGCGGGGGCGGTGACCGGTGCCGGGGCGGCGTGGGCGGGGGCGGTGACCGGTGCCGGGGCGGCCGGGGTGGCGGCGGGGGGCTCCTCGACCGTGACGCCGAAGTCCGTGGCGATGCCGGCCAGGCCGTTCGCATAGCCCTGGCCGACCGCGCGGACCTTCCAGGCGTCGCCGCGCCGGTAGACCTCCATGATCACGAGCGCGGTCTCGGCGCCCAGCCCGGGCGGGGTGAAGGAGGCGATCACGGCGCCGTCGTCCGCGTTGCGCACGGTGGCGGTCGGCTCGACGCCCTGGAAGGTCCGGCCGGCGGCGTCCGGGCTGGCCGTGACGACGATCTTCTCGATGCCGGCGGGCACCGACGCGGTGTCCACGACGACGGCGTCCGGCGCGCTGCCGCCGCCGGAGCGGTAGCTCACGCCGGGGCCCGCGGGCTGGTTGTAGAAGATGAAGTCGTCGTCGGAGCGCACCTTGCCGTCGGCGGTGAGCAGCAGGCCCGAGACGTCGAGCCGCACGGGCGCGGCGACGTCCACCGCCACGCGGACGGCGGTGAGCGGAAGGTTCGAGCCAGGTGTCATAGCGGTCATGCAGGATGAACGAACGACCCGGCTTTGCCGTTCCCTTACCTTTCGGCGACTTCGCCCGTACGGCGGAATGGTCCCTTCCGGGCCCTGGTCAGTGCGGCCAGACCGGCGGGTTGGTGCAGAAGTGGCCACCGAGGTGGGCGTGGTCCGGGTTGGCCGGGTCCAGCTCGCCCTGTTCCGCGACGAGCTTCGCCGCGTACGGCTCCGAGTCGTCGCGCGGTTCGTAGCCCAGCGCGCGGGCCGAGGTGAGGTCCCACCACAGCCGGGTGTTGTCCGACGAGCCGTACACCACGGTGTGGCCGACGTCCTCGGCGGTGAGCGCGGCGTCGAAGAGCCGGGCGCCGTCGGCGGGGCTCATCCACACCGAGAGCATCCGTACGGACGTCGGCTCCGGGAAGCAGGAGCCGATGCGGACGGAGACCGTCTCCACCCCGTGCAGGTCCCAGTACAGCTGGGCGAGGTCCTCGCCGAACGACTTGGAGAGGCCGTAGAAGGTGTCGGGGCGGCGCGGGGTCTGGACCGGGATCAGCGGATCGCCCGGCAGCGGGCGCGGGGTGAAGCCCACCGCGTGGTTGGACGAGGCGAACACGACGCGGCGGACGCCTGCCTCGCGCGCGGCCTCGTAGAGGTTGTACGTGCCCTCGATGTTCGCCTTGAGGATCTTGTCGAACGAGGCTTCCAGGGAGATGCCCGCGAGGTGGATGATCGCGTCGACCCCCGTCACGGCCGCGCGCAGCGCCTCCCGGTCCCCGAGGTCGGCCGTGATCGCGTCCGGCTCGCCCTCGACCGGCACCATGTCGAAGAGGCGCAGCGTGTAGCCGTGGGCGGGCAGCAGCTCGCGCATCAGCGTGCCGAGGCCGCCGGCGGCGCCGGTGAGCAGGACGGTGCGGGGCTTTTCGGCGGGCATGCGGGGTCTCCTCTTGGATCAGGTTCACATGCGTGGACAAGGTATGCGGGGGCCCGGGAGGCGTCAAGGGAACCCTGTCGCGGGTTGGTCCGGACCGGGGCGTCGGCGCCTTGACCCCGGCGCCTCGCCGGGCCTAGCTTAGACGTCGTTCATAAGTATGGACACTAATCAGAGATGCGCACGCCTCAGGAGGCGCCCGTGAGCTCAGACCCGCTTGCCGCCCGGCTCACCGCCGTTGCCGGGCCGCTCTTCTTCCCCGTCACCGCGTACGACGCGGCCGGCGCCGTCGACCTGGACGCCTTCCGGGCGCACGTCCGCCAGGGCGTCGACGCGGGCGCGGCGGCCGTCTTCGCCTGCTGCGGCACCGGGGAGTTCCACGCCCTGGCGCCGGAGGAGTTCCGGCGCGTCGTCGCCGCCGCCGTGGCGGAGACCGCCGGGCAGGTGCCGGTCGTCGCGGGCGCCGGGTACGGCACCGCGCTGGCCGTCCACTTCGCGGAGCTCGCCGAGGAGGCCGGTGCGGACGGACTCCTCGCCATGCCCCCGTACCTGGTCCACGCGGACCAGGAGGGACTGCTGGCCCACTACCGGACGCTGGCCGGGGCGACCGGCCTGGAGACCATCGTCTACCAGCGCGACAACGCCGTCTTCACCCCCGAGACCGTGCTCGCCCTGGCACAGACCCCGGGGATCATCGGTCTGAAGGACGGCTACGGCGACCTGGACCTCATGCAGCGCATCGTGAGCGCCGTGCGCACCGGGCTGCCCGGGCGGGACTTCCTCTACTTCAACGGGCTGCCCACCGCCGAACTCACCGGCCTCGCCTACCGGGGCATCGGCGTCACGCTCTACTCCTCGGCGGTCTTCGCCTTCGCCCCGGACATCGCGCTCGCCTTCTACCGCGCCCTGGACTCCGGCGACGACGCCCTGGTCAACGCGCTGCTCGACTCCTTCTACCGGCCGCTCGTCGAGCTCCGGGCGCAGGGGCGCGGCTACGCCGTATCCCTGGTCAAGGCGGGCGTCCGGCTGGGCGGCCTGGACGTCGGGCCGGTGCGCAGCCCGCTCACCGAGCCGCCGGCCGCCCACATCAAGGAGCTGACGGAGATCATCGCGAGCGGCCGCGCCCTGCTGGAGAGGCACGGGGCGGAGGGACGCGGATGAGGACGTCCGCCTTCCTCTACCCCTGGGACGTCGTCGGCGACCCCGACGCCCCCGCCCGCATCGCGGACCTCGGTGTCCAGCAGGTGACGCTCGCGTCCGCCTACCACTCCACCCGGGCGCTGACCCCCCGCCACCCCGGCCACCGCATCGTCACGGCCGAGTACGCGGCGGTCCTGTACCCGCCGGACGAAGGCCGCTGGGCGGACCGGGCGCTCCGCCCGTACCGGCAGGCGTGGACGGCCTCCGACGACCCGTTCGCCGAGGCCGCCGAGGCGCTGTCCGGGGCCGGTCTCGACGTGCACAGCTGGGTGGTCCTCGCGCACAGCTCACGCCTGGGCGCCGACCATCCGGACACCTCCGTGGCCAACGCCTACGGGGACCGCTACCCGTGGGCGCCCTGCATCGCGCGCCCGGAGGTCCGCGCCTATCTGGTGGACCTCGCGGCGGAGGCGGCGGTGCGCGACGGGGCGCGGGGCACCGAACTGGAGTCGTGCGGCTGGTACGGCTTCGCCCACCTCCACGCCCACGACAAGGTGGCGGGCGTCGGACTCGGGGACGCGGCGCAGTACCTGATGTCGCTCTGCTTCTGCGCCGTCTGCCGGGCCGGTTACGCCGGACAGGGCCTCGGCCCCGAGGAGCTGGGCGCGGCCGTGCGCCGGGCCCTGGAGCCGGTCTGGTCCGGGTCCGGAGCACCGGACGCGGGCTGGGACGCCGTCCGGAAGATGCTCGGCGCCGACCTCGCGGAGGCCACGCTGCGGTGGCGCACCGAGGTGGCCCGGAGCCTCCAGGAAGCGGTGACCGGCGCGGTGCGGGCGGCGGCCGCGCCCGGGTTCCAGGTGCTGCTGCACGCCGACCCCGCCCCGTACCGCTGCGGGGCCAACGTGGGCGTCGACCCCGGGCACATCCTGTCCGTGGCCGACGGGGTGGTGCTGCCGTGCACCGGGGCGGACGCGGCGCGGGAGGCGGTGCTCGGGCCGTTCGCCGGCGCCGCCGACGCGGTCGTCGCCGCCAATCTCACCGTGGTGCGCGGCATGGGCGGCAGCCCCGACACGCTGGAGCGGGACGCCGCGCACGCCGCCTCGCTCGGCGCGAACCAGCTCCGGCTGTACCACGCGGGCCTGGCCTCGGACCCGGACCTGGCGACCGTCAGGGGGGCGCTCTCACGCCTCGGCTGAGACGGGCGGGCCGGCGGGTGCCAGGGGGCCCCGCCGGCCCGTCACCAGCAGCGCCGCCGTCAGGACCGCCCCCGCCCCCACCAGCGGCAGCAGCACCGTGACGTCCACCCGCGCCACAAGACCCGCGCCGATTCCCAGCGCCACCGCGTTCGGCGACATCATCAGCGTGCCGGCGGTCGCCGCCGTCCGGCCCAGCACCGCGTCGGGGGTCTCCCGCTGCACCGCCGTCAGCGCGGCGATCAGCACGCACGGCAGGCCCGCCCCGATCAGGGCGCACGCGGTGAGCGCCACCGCGTCGGACGGCACGGTCCGCAGCGCCACCGCGACCCCGAACACCGCGGTCCCGGCCGCCGCGAACACCCGGCCCGGCAGCCGGCGCATCAGCGCGCCCGCGAACAGCCCGACCGTCACGGACCCCAGTCCCTGGGCGACCGACAGCACACCGGCGTACGCGGGGGAGTGGCCGAGGGTGCCGTCCACGACGGCGTACAGCGCCGCCCCGTTGAGCCCCGCGCACAGCATCGTGGCCGACGCGGCGAGGACCAGCGGACGCAGCACCGGCGACCCCCACAGCTGCCGCAGCCCGGCCGCCCGGCCGCCCGGTCCCACGGGCGAGGGGCGGGCCGTCCGGCGTACCCGCAGCAGTGCGTAGAGACCGGCCGCCAGGGCGAAGGAGACCGCGTCCAGGAGGGCCACCGCGCCGCCGCCGAAGCGCGCGTAGAGCCCGGCGCCGGTCAGCGGGGCGACCAGTTTCATGCCCTCGTTCGCCGTCATCCGCAGGCCGTTGAAGTCACCCAGCAACGCGGGTGGCACCGTCCCCGCCACCACGGCCGACTCCGCCGAGTCCATCAGCACCGAGGCGCACCCGTACAGCACCAGCACCGCGAACAGCAGCCAGACCCGCCCCTGCGCGCCCACCGCCGCGAGCACGGCCATCAGGGCCGCCAGGGTGACGTTCGCGCCCACCAGCAGCGGCTTGCGCGGCAGGCGGTCCGCCACCGCACCGAGCAGCGGCCCGGACAGGACCGGCAGCCAGACCGCGAACAGCGCGAGCGCCGCCAACGCGTCCGAGCCCGTCAGGGACTTGACCCAGATCCCGGCCGCCAGAGTCATCGCCGAGCTGCCGAAACCGGAGACCACGACCGCCGCGAGGAACAGCCCCGCCGTGCGGTCCCGTAGCACCCGCCCCACCGCCATCACCCCCACCGCACCTTCCTGACCTGCGTGTTCGTCATGTGGTCAGGCTTGCGGCTGAGGCCCCGGCGCGGCATCGGGCAGCTGCCCTACGCCGGGGGACCGCCGCCCTTCACACCGGAATCCGTGTAGGGCACATGTCCCGGTCCCACAAAGTTCTTTCGTCAGAAGCGTTGACGAAACATTCGCGGCGGCCCTAGCTTCATCGCGTCGTACTCCGTACGTCATATATGAGACGCGATACGCGAGATGTGAGAGCCCTGCACCCATGACCTTTGCGCCCACCCCGATTCCGTCCCGCACCCAGTACGTGCTGGAGGCGGTCAAGCACGCGATCCTCACGGCACAGCTGAGGCCGGGGCAGGCGCTCGTGGAGACCGAGCTCGCCGCGCAGTTCGGGGTCTCCAAGACCCCGGTCCGCGAGGCGCTGAAGACCCTCGCCGGCACCGGACTCGTCGTCATGAGCCAGTACAAGGGCGCCACCGTCCGGCTGGTCGACGCGGCCATGGCCCGCGAGGTGTACGACGTACGGCTGCTGCTCGAACCCGAGGCGCTGCGCCGCTCGATCACCCGCAAGGCGTCGCTCGACGAGGCGCAGGAGGCCCTGGAACGGGCGGACTCGGCGGGCGACAAGGCCGACAGGTCGCTCGCCAACCGGGACTTCCACCGGGCGCTCTACCTGCCCTGCGGCAACCCGCTGCTGGCCCGGATGCTGGACGAGGTCCGCGACCAGGCGGCGCTCGTCTCCACGGTCGCCTGGTCCACCATTCCCTCCTGGGAGCGGGAGGCGGCCGAGCACCGGGAGATCCTGCGGCTCGCGCTCGCCGACGACGCGGACGCGGCGGCCGGGGCCCTGCACGACCACATCGCGTCGTTCGTCCGCCGCGCCTTCCCCGACGACGAGGACGGGGGCGGCGCGGCGTGAACCGGCACACCGACGAAAGGCCAGTCCGCATGGACCTCACACCGCTGAAGGCGGCCCTCGCAGATGTCGTGGCGATCCCGGTCACCCCGTTCGCGGGGGACGGGACGATCGACACGACGGCGCACCGCGCCCTGCTGCGGAGACTGCTCGACGGCGGCGTGCGCATCGTCACCCCGAACGGCAACACCGGGGAGTTCTACGCCCTCACCCCCGAGGAGCGGCGCACCGTCACCGAACTGACCATCGACGAGGCCGGCGGCCGTGCCACGGTCCTGGTCGGCGTCGGACACGACGTGCCGACCGCCGTCGCCGCCGCCGAGCACGCCAGGGACGCCGGGGCCGAGATGGTGATGGTCCACCAGCCCGTCCACCCGTACGTCTCGCAGGACGGCTGGATCGACTACCACCGCGCCATCGCCGAGGCGGTGCCCGGGCTCGGGGTCGTCCCGTACATCCGCAACCCGCACCTCGACGGCGCCTGCCTGGCCGTGCTCGCCGACAGCTGCCCCAACGTCATCGGCGTCAAGTACGCGGTGCCGGACGCCGCCCGCTTCGCCGCCTTCGCCCGCGACGCCGGCCTGGACCGCTTCGTCTGGGTCGCCGGCCTCGCCGAGCTGTACGCCCCGGCCTACTTCTCGGCCGGCGCCACCGGCTTCACCTCCGGGCTGGTCAACGTGGCGCCCGGCGTCTCGCTGGCCATGCTGGAGGCGCTGCGGGCCGGCGACCACCCGGCGGCCATGAAGGTCTGGGAGCAGATCCGCCGCTTCGAGGAGCTGCGCGCCGACCGGCAGTCCGCCAACAACGTCACCGTCGTCAAGGAGGCCCTGGCCGCCCTCGGGCTGTGCGACCGCTCGGTGCGCCCGCCCAGCCGGGTGCTGCCCGAGGCCCAGCGCGCCGAGGTCGCCGACCAGATCGCCGGGTGGTCCATATGACCGCCCGCATCACCCCCGAGGAACTGCGCAGCCACCAGTGGTACGGCACCGACGGGCTCCGCTCGTTCAGCCACCGCGCCCGCACCCGCCAGCTCGGCTACCTCCCCGAGGAGCACCTGGGCAAGCCGGTCGTCGCGATCCTCAACACCTGGTCGGACATCAACCCCTGCCACGTGCACCTGCGCGACCGCGCGCAGGCCGTGAAGCGCGGGGTCTGGCAGGCGGGCGGCTTCCCGCTGGAGTTCCCGGTCTCCACCCTCTCGGAGACCTTCCAGAAGCCGACCCCGATGCTCTACCGCAACATGCTGGCGATGGAGACCGAGGAGCTGCTGCGCTCCTACCCCGTCGACGGGGCGGTGCTGCTCGGCGGCTGCGACAAGTCCACCCCGGCGCTGCTGATGGGCGCCGCGTCCGTGGACCTGCCGGCCGTCTTCGTGCCGGCCGGGCCGATGCTGCCGGGGCACTGGCGCAACGAGGTCCTGGGCTCCGGCACCGACATGTGGAAGTACTGGGACGACAAGCGCGCCGGGCTCATCGGCGACTGCGAGATGGGCGAGCTGGAGAACGGCCTTGCCCGCTCGCCCGGCCACTGCATGACGATGGGCACCGCGTCCACCCTGACCGCGGCCGCCGAAGCGCTCGGCGTCACCGTCCCCGGCGCCTCCTCGATCCCCGCCGTCGACTCCGGCCACGACCGGATGGCCGCCGCCTCCGGGCTCCGGATCGTCGAGCTCATCTGGCAGCAGCGCAAGCTGTCCGGGATCCTCACGGCGGAGGCGTACGAGGACGCCGTCGCGACCGTCCTCGCGCTCGGCGGGTCCACCAACGCGGTCATCCACCTCATCGCGATGGCCGGCCGCTCCGGCATCAAGCTCACCCTGGACGACTTCGACCGCATCGCCCGCACGGTCCCGGTCCTGGCCAACCTGCGCCCCGGCGGGAAGTACCTGATGGAGGACTTCCACTTCGCCGGCGGGCTCCCCGGCTTCCTGGCCCGGATCGCCGACGTCCTCCACCTGGACCGGCCCACCGTCGCCCACGACACCCTGCGCGAACAGCTCGACGGCGCGCTCGTGCACAACGACGACGTCATACGGGAGCGCTCCAACCCGCTCGCCGACGAGGGCGGCGTGGCGGTGCTGCGCGGCAACCTCTGCCCGGACGGCGCCGTCATCAAGCACATCGCCGCCGAACCGCACCTGCTGCGCCACACCGGACCCGCGGTCGTCTTCGACGACTACAAGGAGATGCAGCGCACCATCAACGACCCGGCGCTCGCGCTCACCCCCGACCACGTCCTGGTCCTGCGCAACGCGGGCCCCAAGGGCGGTCCCGGGATGCCCGAGTACGGCATGCTGCCGATCCCCGACTACCTGCTCAAGCAGGGCGTCCGGGACATGGTCAGGCTCTCCGACGCCCGGATGAGCGGCACCAGCTACGGGGCGTGCGTGCTGCACATCGCGCCCGAGTCCTACGTCGGCGGGCCCCTCGCCCTCGTCCGCACCGGTGACCTCGTCACCCTGGACGTCGAGGCGCGGCTGCTGAACCTCGACGTGTCCGACGAGGAACTGGCGCGCCGCCGCGCCGAGTGGACCCCGCCGCCCGTCCGGTACGAGCGCGGTTACCAGGCGCTCTACCAGGACCAGATCACCCAGGCCGACACCGGCTGCGACTTCGCCTTCCTGGCCCGGCCGGGAGAAGTGCCCGACCCGTACGCCGGCTGAACGGCCCCTCAGGAATTCCGGCGCCCCCTTGTTCGGGATACCGAACACCATGCGGGAAGCGCTTGCGCACTACACGCACCACCGGCTCCGCCGCGTAACACCGCACCACCCGCACCCCCGTACAGAGAGAACGGAGACGTGTCATGGCCCAAGCCTCCGCCGCGGCCACACCGCCCAAGGTGCCCAGGCGCCGCTCCGCCAGCCCCCGCAGGCTGCCGTATCTGCTGATCGCCCCCGCGGGCCTGCTGATGCTCGGCTTCATCGCCTATCCGGTGGTCAGCGTCTTCTACTACAGCCTGCAGAACTACAACGTCACCAAGCCGTGGCGGAACGGCTTCGCCGGCTTCGACAACTTCACCCGGATCTTCACCGAGGACGACCAGTTCTGGACGACGCTCGGCTTCAGCGCCCAGTGGGTCTTCGTGCAGGTCGCGCTCCAGCTCACGCTGGGGCTCGCGCTGGCCCTGATCGTCAACCAGTCCTTCATCGGCCGGGGCATCTCCCGCGCCATGGTCTTCTCGCCGTGGGCCGTCTCCGGGGTGCTGACCAGCACCATCTGGATCCTGCTCTACAACTCCTCGACCGGCTTCAGCCGCTACCTCGCGGACGCCGGGATCGGCGAGTACGGCACCTCGGTGCTCTCCGACACCGGCACCGTCTTCTGGGCCGCCACCGTCTCCGAACTCTGGCGCGGCGTCCCCTTCTTCGCCATCCTCATCCTCGCCGACCTCCAGTCCGTCTCCAAGGAGCTGTACGAGGCGGCCGCCGTGGACGGCGCCGGACGGATGCGGCAGTTCTTCCACATCACCCTGCCCCACCTGCGGGACGCGATCATCCTGTCCACGCTGCTGCGCGGGGTCTGGGAGTTCAACAACGTCGACCTGCTCTACACGCTCACCGGCGGCGGACCGGCCGGCGAGACCACCACCCTGCCGCTCTACGTCGCCAACACCGGCATCGAGGGCCACGACTTCGGCTACGCCTCCGCGCTCACCACCGTCGCCTTCGTGATCCTCCTCTTCTGCTCGATCGTCTATCTGCGCCTGAGCAAGTTCGGAGGCGACCACAAGTGACTGCCGCCCTCGCCGAGAAGAACGGCACCCACGCCGCCCGGCCGGCCACCCCCGAGGGTCCGCCGCCCGCCACGCCCCGCCGCAGGCCCGGCCGCGAACGCGCCTTCGACGACGTACCGCGCTGGCAGATCTACGTGCCCCTGGGCATCTACCTGATCTTCACGCTGGTCCCCTTCTACTGGATGTTCCTCTTCGCCGTACGGCCCGCCGGCTCCACCTCGCTGGTGCCGTGGCCGATGACCGGGGAGCACTTCTCCAAGGTCTGGAACGAGCGCAGCTTCGCCGTCTTCTTCCAGAACAGCATGATCGTCGGCGTCTGCACCCTGGTCGCCACGACCCTCGTCGCACTGGCCGGCGGCTACGCCCTCGCCCGGTTCGACTTCAAGATCAAGAACGGCTTCATGCTGGCGCTGCTCTGCTCGCAGTTCATCCCCGGCGCACTGATGCTCGTCCCGCTCTTCGAGATCTTCAAGAACCTCCAGATGATCAACTCCCTGGGGAGCGTGGTCATCGCCGAGACGGTCTTCCAACTGCCGCTCTCCATCATCCTGATCAGCGGATTCATCAAGAACGTGCCGCCCTCCCTGGAGGAGGCCGCCTGGGTGGACGGCTGCTCGCGCTTCCGGGCCTTCTGCGCGGTCGTGCTGCCGCTCCTGCGGCCCGGGCTCATCGCCGTCGGCTCGTTCGCCTTCGTGCACAGCTGGAACCACTTCCTGTTCGCCCTGATGTTCCTCAGCGAGCAGGACAAGCAGACGATCCCGGTCGGCCTGAACACCCTCATCGGCGCGGACAGCGTCGACCTGGGCGCCCTCGCCGCGGGCGGGGTGATCGCCGCGGTGCCCGTGGTGATCGTCTTCGCCTTCATCCAGAAGTGGCTGATCACCGGCTTCAGCGCCGGCGCCGTGAAGGGGTGACGGACATGACCTCGCTGCCCCCCACCGCCACCCCCGTGCCCATCGTCCTCGCGGGCGCCCGGGGCCACGGCCGCTGGCACCTCGCCAACATCCGCCGCCTCCAGCACCAGGGCCTCGTCCGCCTCGCCGGCATCTGCGAGCTCACCCCGCTCGACGCCGCCGAGCTCGACGCGTTCGCGGACGAACCTCCCGAGCAGTCCGCCGACTTCGGCGCCCTCCTGGACTCCACCGGGGCCCGCGTCGCCGTCGTCTGCACCCCCATCCAGACCCACACCGCCCTCGCCCTGACCGCCGCCGGGCGCGGCGTGCACCTCCTCCTGGAGAAGCCGCCCGCCGCCACCCGCGCCGACTTCGACCGCATCCTCGCCGGGGTGCGGGACGCGGGCACCGCCTGCCAGGTGGGCTTCCAGTCCTTCGGCTCGCACGCCGTCCCCGCCATCCGGGAACTCGTCGCCACCGGAGCCATCGGCACCGTCCGGGGCTACGCGGCGGCAGGCGCCTGGGTCCGCGACGACGCCTACTACCGGCGTGCGCCCTGGGCCGGGCGGCGCCGCATCGGCGACACCGACGTGGTCGACGGCGTCCTCACCAACCCGCTCGCCCACGCCGTCGCCACCGCCCTCGAACTCGCCGGCACCACCGCCGAGGACATCACCTCCATCGACACCGAACTCTTCCGCACCCACGACATCGAGGCCGACGACACCTCCTGCGTACGCGTCAGCACCGCGTCCGGGCCGCCCGTCACCGCCGCCGTCACCCTGTGCGCGGAACAGGCGGGGGAGCCGTACGTCATCGTCCACGGCGACCGCGGCCGCATCACCTTCTGGTACAAGCAGGACCGCGTCCTCGTCCAGCGCGCCGGACACGGCCCGCTGGAAACCGTGCACGGGCGCACCGACCTCCTGGAGAACCTGGTCGCCCACCTCACGGAGGGCACCCCGCTCCTGGTACCGCCGGAGCGCACCGGCGCGTTCATGGAGGTCGTGGAGGCGGTACGGACCGCGCCCGAACCGCGCCCCCTGCCGTCCGACGCCTGGCACACCGCCCCCGTGCCCGGCACCGGCGCCACCCGCCGGGTGGTGCGCGGCATCGACGCCCTGGTCGCGTCCGGCGCCGAGACCCTCGCACTCTTCTCCGAACTCGGCGCCCCCTGGGCGCTCAGCGAGGTGACCTCCTCATGACGACCACCGCCCTGCTCAGCTGCGCCGGCCGCCCCGTCGGCCGCTACACCTACCTCCCCGCCGACGCGGGACGCCCCTACCTCCACCCGGTCACCACCCTCGCCGGCACCCCCGTCACCGAGGAGCGCCCGGCCGACCACATCCACCACCTCGGTGCCTCCGTCGCCGTCCCGGACGTCTCCGGGCACAACTTCTGGGGCGGGCGCACCTTCGTCCGGGGCCAGGGGCCCACCGTGCTCGACAACCACGGCATCCAGCGCCATCTCGGCTGGAAGCTGCGCGACCCGGACGGCTTCGTGGAGGAGCTCGGCTGGGAGGCCGACGGCGGCGAACTGCTGCGCGAGCACCGCACGGTGGCCGCCACCGCCCTCTCGGACGCCGCCTGGGCGCTGGACCTCTCCTTCTCGCTCACCAACCCCGGCCCCGGCGACCTGTCGATCGGCAGCCCGGCCACCAACGGCCGCCCCGGCGCCGGATACGGCGGCTTCTTCTGGCGCGCCCCCAAGGAGACGGCCGCGCCCGCCGTGTTCGGCCCGACGGCGGACGGCGAGGAGGCGGTGCACGGGCGGGCCGCCGACTGGGTCGCGCTCTGCGGCGAGGGCTGGTCCCTGGTCTTCGCCGGGGCCACCGAGGAGACCCGCCGCGACCCGTGGTTCGTGCGCACCGCCGAATACCCGGGCGTCGGCTCCTCCCTCGCCGCCGCCGAACGGCTGCCCGTCCCCGCGGGGGCCACCGTCGTACGCCGGATCGTCACCGTCGTCGCGGACGGCCGCCTCGACCGGGCGGGCGCCGCCGCCCTCGTCCGCCGGGCGGTGACCGCGTGACCGCCACCCGCCCCTGGACCGCCGACCTCGGCGACGGGACCTACCGCAACCCGGTCCTGAACGCCGACTGGTCCGACCCGGACGTGATCCGCGTCGGCGACGACTTCTACCTCACCGCCTCCAGCTTCGGCCGCGCCCCCGGGCTGCCGCTGCTGCACTCCCGCGACCTCGTCAACTGGACGCTGACCGGGCACGCCCTGGACCGCCTGGAGCCCGCCGCCGAATTCGCGGTGCCCCGCCACGACTGCGGGGTGTGGGCCCCGTCGCTGCGGCACCACGCCGGACGGTTCTGGATCTTCTGGGGCGACCCCGACCACGGCATCCAGCAGATCAGCGCCGAGGACATCCGGGGCCCGTGGACCGCGCCGCACCTGGTGAAGGCCGGCCGGGGACTGATCGACCCGTGCCCGCTGTGGGACGAGGAGACCGGCGAGGCGTATCTCGTGCACGCCTGGGCCAAGTCCCGCTCCGGGATCAAGAACCGGCTCACCGGACACCGGATGAGCCCCGACGGGCGGGAACTCCTCGACGGGGGCAAGACCCTGATCGACGCCGACACGCTGCCCGGCTGGTTCACCCTGGAGGGCCCCAAGCTCTACCGGCGCGGCGGCGAGTTCTGGATACTCGCCCCGGCGGGCGGGGTCGCGACGGGCTGGCAGGGCGCCTTCCGCTCCCGCGACTTCTTCGGCCCTTACGAGGAGCGCGTCGTCCTCGCCCAGGGCGGCACCGACGTCAACGGCCCGCACCAGGGCGGCTGGGTGACCACCCCGTCCGGCGAGGACTGGTTCCTGCACTTCCAGGAGCGCGGCGCGTACGGGAGGGTGGTGCACCTCCAGCCGATGCGCTGGGACGGTGACGGCTGGCCGGTCATCGGTGACGACGGCGAACCCGTCGCCACGCACCGCAAGCCCGCGCTGCCCGCCCAGCCCGTCGAGGCCCCGGCCTGCGACGACGGCTTCCCGGGCGGCCGGTACGGCAGGCAGTGGCAGTGGACGGCGAACCCGCGCCCCGGCTGGACCGTCGAGCACGCCGGGGACGGGCTGCGGCTGAGCTGCGTACCGACCCAGGACGCGCACGACCTGCGGCTCCTGCCCCACGTACTGGTCCAGCGGCTGCCCGCCGAGACGTTCACCGCCGAGGTCGGGCTGGCCCTGGACAGCGAGGCGCCGGGGGCGAGGGCGGGGTTCGCCGTGCTCGGGGACGCCTACTCCTGGATCGGCCTCGAACGGCAGGCGGAGGGCGGGGTGCGGCTGGTGCACCGGTTCGCGGAATCGACCGCCACCGCCGAGCGCGACGCGGGGCACGCCAGGCCGGCGCCCTCGGGCACGGCGCGGCTGCGGATCGAGGTGGCGCCCGGCGCCCGGTGCCGGTTCCTCGCCGACACCGGGGACGGGGCCGGGTTCCAGCCCTCCGGGCAGGTCTTCGCCGCCACCCCGTGGCGCTGGGTCGGCGCGCTGCTCGGCCTGTTCGCCACCGCGCCGCCCGGGGCGGGTCCGACCGGGACCGCCCGCTTCACCGGCTTCCACGTAACCGCGTAACCGGACCACCGTCCGGCGCCGAACCCCCCATGCACGCGTACGACCCGAGAGACCCCAGAGACCCGAGAGAACCGAGAGAGAAGAGCCGATCATGAACATCTCGAAGACGCAGCGGGGGCGCGCCACGGCCGCCGTCTCCCTCGCGGCGGTGCTCGCCCTGACGGCGACCGCGTGCGGCGACGACGGCAGCGACAGCGGCAACGAGGGCAGCGGCAAGGGCGAGATCACCTTCTGGGACAACAACGGCGGTCCGCGCACCGCCGTCTGGAAGGAGATCATCCAGGACTTCGAGAACAAGTACCCGGACATCAAGGTCAAGTACGTGCCGATCCCGATCGCCGACGTGCAGTCCAAGTACGACACGGCCATCGCGGGCGGCGGAGTGCCGGACGTCGGCGGCGTCGGCACCGCCTACCTGGCCAACATGGTCTCGCAGGAGGCGCTGGAGCCGCTGGGCGACCGCATCAAGGACTCCTCGCTCAACGGCAAGCTCGTCGAGGGCATGGTCGAGAGCGTCAAGGACGCGGCCGGCCGGGGCGACGAGATGTACACCGTGCCGACCTCCGCGAACAACGGCGCGCTGTGGTACCGCACCGACCTCTTCAAGGCGGCGGGGCTCGACGCGCCCACCACCTGGGCGAAGTTCTACACGGCGGCCGAGAAGCTGACCGACGCCAAGAACAACAAGTTCGGCTACACGATCCGCGGCGGCGCCGGCTCGATCGCCCAGGCCATCGACGCGGCGTACGGGCAGTCCGGCATCACGGAGTTCTGGAACGGCGACAAGACCACCCTCAACGACCCCAAGAACGTGGCGGCGCTGGAGAAGTACGCCGCCCTCTACAAGAAGACGACGCCGTCCGCCGACGTCAACAACGACTTCACCAAGATGGTCGCCCAGTTCGACACCGGCACCATCGGCATGCTGAGCCACAACCTCGGCTCCTACCAGGACCACCTGAAGGCCCTCGGCAAGGACAAGTTCGCCGGCATTCCCAACCCGATCGGTGACGGCGGCACCCGCGTCCAGGTCTCCAACCCGGTCGACGGCCTCGGCCTGTTCAAGGCGAGCAAGAACAAGACGGCCGCCTGGAAGTTCATCGAGTTCGCCGCGTCCCACGAGTCGAACAGCAAGTGGAACGAGTCCGCGGGCGCCATCCCGGCGAACACCGAGGCCGCCAAGGACCCGTGGATCAGCGAGGCCGCGCCGACCGAGCTGGCCGCGAAGGCCCTCACCGACGGCTCCACCAAGATCGTTCAGCTGCCGTACTACCTGCCCGACTGGAACAACATCAGCAAGGCCGACAACGAGCCGGAGTTCCAGAAGCTGCTGCTCGGCAAGGTCACGGCCAAGGCGTTCCTGGACAAGATGGCCGACGAGCTGAACGCGGCCCAGAAGGAGTGGAAGGAGCGGAGCGAAGGCTGAGCCCGCTCCCGCCGGCGGGGCCGGTGGCGGGACCGCCGTCAGGCGGCCCGCCCCCGCCCCGCAGCCCCTGCCCTTCTGCGTACCCACCCACGAGAGAGGCAGTTCCACCGTGTCACTGACCCGCAGGCAGACCGCGGCCGCCCTCGCCGCGCTGCCCCTGGCGCTCGCCGCCACCCCGGCGACGGCGCACGGCGCCGCCCGCCGCACCCGCACCGTGCACATCGCGGGCGACTCGACCGCCGCGCAGAAGTACGCCGACGCCGCCCCCGAGACCGGCTGGGGCATGGCCCTGCCGTTCTTCCTCGGGCACGGGCTCGCCGTGGCCAACCACGCCATGAACGGCCGCAGTTCCAAGAGCTTCATCGACGAAGGACTGCTCGCCGCCCTGCTGCCGCAGCTCCGCCCGGACGACCTCCTGCTGATCCAGTTCGGGCACAACGACGAGAAGACCGAGGACCCGGCGCGCGGCACCGACCCCTACACCACCTATCAGGACTGCCTCCGCGTCTACATCGCCGAGGCCCGCGCCCGGCGCGCCCGGCCCGTGCTGATCACCCCGGTCGAGCGCCGCAGGTTCGCCGCCGACGGCACCGCCAAGCCCACCCACGGCGACTACCCGGCCGCCATGCGCGCCCTGGCCGCCGAGGAGCGGGTCCCCCTGCTCGACCTGCAGGCCCGCACCCTCGCCCGCTGGCAGGAACTCGGACCCGACGGCACCGAGGCGTACTTCAACTGGCTGGAGCCCGGCGAGTCCCCCAACTACCCGGACGGGCGGCAGGACAACACCCACTTCCGGCCCGCCGGCGCCGTCGAGGTCGCCCGGATGACGGCCCACGCCCTGCTCGACGCGCGCCTGCTCGCCCCGCGCGAACTGCGCCGGCTCGGCGCACACGTACCCGAGACGTGGATCAGCTGGCCCCCGGCCTCCTGACGCCCGCGCCACCCCCCTCCTTCTCCTCCACAGGTCCCGCACGAGAACCGAGGATTTGTCATGTCCGCACACATTTCTGCCCGCAGGAACCGCGCCCGCGCCATCGCCGTCGCGATGGGCTGCGCCTCGCTGGCCCTCGCCCTGAGCGTCCCCGCGCAGGCGGCCCCGCACCCGCACGGCAAGAAGGGCGCCGAGCGCGCCGTCCTCGCCAAGGGTGACGGCTGGGCCTCCGCCGAGGGGTCCACCACCGGCGGTGCCGCCGCGACGCCCGACCACGTCTACACCGTGCACAACCGCGCCGAACTCATCGCCGCCTTCGAGGACGCGGGCGACGCGCCGAAGATCGTCCGGATCGCCGGGACCGTCCACGGCAACGCCGACGCCGAGGGCAACCCGATCGACTGCGAGGCGTACGAGACGGACGGCTACACCCTGGACAAGTACCTCGCCGCCTACGACCCCGAGACCTGGGGCCGCGAGGAGGTCCCCTCCGGGCCGATGGAGGACGCCCGGCTCGCCTCCGCCAAGCTCCAGAAGGCCGCCGTCAACGTCTACGTGCCCTCCAACACCACGCTGATCGGCGTCGGCGAGGACGCCACGGTCATCGGCGCCTCGATCCAGATCCAGAACGTCTCCAACGTCATCGTCCGCAACATCAGCTTCGAGGACACCTACGACTGCTTCCCCCAGTGGGACCCGACCGACGGCGACACGGGCCACTGGAACTCCGAGTACGACAACCTCGTCGTCTACGGCTCCGACCACGTCTGGGTCGACCACAACACCTTCAGCGACGGGGACCGCCCCGACGCCGACCAGCCCCGGTACTTCAACGAGCTGTACCAGCAGCACGACGGGCTCTTCGACATCGTCAAGGGCGCCGACCTGGTCACCGCCTCGTGGAACGTCCTCAAGGACCACGACAAGACGATGCTCATCGGCAACAGCGACAAGGCCGGGGAAACCGACCGGGGCAAGCTCCGCGTCACCCTGCACCACAACCTCTTCAAGGACGTCAACGAGCGCGCGCCGCGCGTCCGCTTCGGCCAGGTCGACTCGTACAACAACCACTTCGTCGCCACGAAGGGCAGCGTCTACGGCTACACCTACGGCATCGGCGCCGAGTCCCACCTCGTCGCCGAGCACAACGCGTTCACGCTCAGCGGCGAGTTCGACAAGGCCAAGATCCTCAAGAAGTGGTCCGAGTCCTCGCTCACGGCCGCCGACAACTGGGTCAACGGCCGCCGGACCGACCTGATCGCCGTCCACAACGCGGGCGTCGCCGAGGAGCAGCTGGCCACGGGCGCCGGCTGGACCCCGACCCTGCGCGACCGGGTCGACCACCCGCTGCTGGTGCCGCTC
Organism: Streptomyces sp. DT224; assembly: GCF_049844595.1. Taxonomy (NCBI): domain Bacteria; kingdom Bacillati; phylum Actinomycetota; class Actinomycetes; order Kitasatosporales; family Streptomycetaceae; genus Streptomyces; species Streptomyces sp. DT224. The sequence continues at coordinate 87,212 of NZ_JBNCLI010000007.1, read as the reverse complement.
GTCGTGGGCCTCGGCGCGGGCGCGGGCCGCCTGCCCGGCGCCTGACAGCCGCCCCCTTCCTCCGCCGGCGCCCGCGCGGCGCCGGCGGAGGCCGCCCCCGCAAAGGAGTACCCATGCCCACCCGCCGCACCGCCCTGGCCCTCCTCGCCGGCTCCACCACCGCTCTCGCCCTCGGCACCGCCACGCCCGCCCTCGCGCACCCGCGCCCCTTCGGCCGCTACGGCTCGCCCGCCCGCCGCCTCGACCGCGCGACCCTGTACGTCGACGCGCGGGGCCGGGGCGACCACACCACCGTCCAGGCCGCCGTGGACGCGGCCACCGGCACCGGGCGCACCCTGGTCATCGCCCCCGGCACCTACCGGGAGACCGTCGACATCCCGGCCGACCGGACCGGCCTCACCCTGATCGGCGCGAGCGGCGACCCGCGCGACACCGTGATCGTGTACGACAACGCCAACGGCACCCCGCGCCCCGACGGCTCGGGCACCTACGGCACCAGCGGGTCCGCCACCGTCACCGCCCGGCCCGACGGACTCACCGCCCGCGACCTGACCTTCGCCAACGACTGGCTGCGCGCCGACCACCCGGACTACACCGGTACCCAGGCCGTCGCCATCAAGGTGACCGGCGACCGCTCGTCGTTCACCGGCTGCCGCTTCCTGGGCCACCAGGACACGCTGTACGCGGACACCGCTTCGCTCGCCGTCTTCGCCCGGCAGTACTACCGCGACTGCTATGTGGAGGGGGACGTCGACTTCGTCTTCGGCCGCGCGTCGGCGGTCCTGGACCGCTGCCACTTCCGCACCCTGGCCCGCACCGACCTGGCCGGGCCCCCCTACGGCTTCGTCTTCGCGCCCAGCACCGCCGGGGCCGACCCGCACGGCTTCCTGGTCCTGCGCTCCCGCGTCACCAGCACAGCCCCCGACGGGTACTTCAAGCTGGCCCGCCCCTGGGTGCCGTCCTCCGACCTCACCGCGCACCCCATGCTCACCGTGCGCGACAGCCACCTCGGCGCGGGCATCGACACGGACGAGCCGTACGGCACCATGTCGGCCGGCTTCCCGTGGCAGGACCAGCGGTTCGCGGAGTACCGCAACACGGGCCCCGGCGCACGCGTCACCGTCCCGGCCAACCGCCCGCAGCTCACGGCCTCCGAGGCGCGGGAGCACACCCCGGCCGCGTGGTTCGGCGACTGGCGGCCGTGACGGGGCCGGGTCAGCCGCCCTGCCCGAAGTGGTCGCCCACCGACGCCTTCCCGCCCGCGGCGCGGACCGCGTGGGCGATCACGTAGTCGCCGGTGGCGTCCCGGTCGCCCTCCGCGTGGTTGTACTGCCCGGCGAACGTGTGCGTGCCGGCCGGGACGGTCCGCCCGGCGCGCAGCGTCCACCGGTAGACCAGAAAGCCGCCGCTCTCGTTCACCGACACGGTGAAGTCGGGCTCGGGCAGGGAGCGCCAGGAGCCGGTGCTGTTCACCCCGCCCGTCAGGGCGACCCGCAACTCCACGGTGAGCGCGGACAGCGGCTCGGTCGTCCGCAGCGTGACGTTGCTCTGCGCCCAGTACGCGTTGGAGTGCGGGTCGACCACGCCGCCGGTCCACAGCGGTCCGTCCTCGGGCCGCAGCCCGTCCCGGGCAGCCGGGGACTTCGCGGCGGGCGAGGGCGCCGATGCCACCTGCCCGCCGCGCGCCCGGTCGCCGTCGCCCGCCGAGGTGACCGCGAACGCGCCGGCCGCCAGCACCCCGCAGACCGCCGCCGTCGTCCCGGCGACCCGCAGCCACGGACGCACCGCGCGCGGCGGGCGCACGGACCGGGGCACCGGGTCGCCGCCGGCCATCCCGCGCTCGATCCGGGCCAGCATCCGGGCCCGGTCGGGGCGGTGGGCCTCGGCGGCCTCCCGCAGCCGCCCGGACAGCTCCTCGTCCTTCACCGGTCTCCTCCGCCGCCCTGCGCCGCGATTTTGCCGCCCTGCGCCGCGACTCCGCCGCCCTGCGCCGCGACGGCCACCCGGACCCGGGCGGCGGGCGTCACGCCCCCCAGCAGCCGCTGCAGTTCCGCGACGCCGCGCGAGGTCTGGCTCTTCACCGTACCCACCGAGATCCCCAGCACCAGCGCGGTGTCCCGCTCCGAGAGGTCGAAGGCGTGCCGCAGCACCACACAGGCCCGCTTGCGGAACGGCAGCCGCCGCAGCGCGTCCCGCACGTCCACCACCGCCGGCACGTCGGGTCCCTCGGCCACCCCGTCGTCCCCGCCGCCGCGCGGCGCCCAGAACAGGGCGATCCGGCGGCGCTCGCGGACCGCGCTGCGGATGCGTGTCCTGGCGAGGTTGGCGACCACGCCGCGCGCGTACGCCACCGGGTGCCCGGCCTCGCGGACCCGGTCCCAGCGGTGCCAGAGCGCGAGCAGGGCGTCGGCCGCGAGGTCGTCGGCGGCGTCGGCCTCGCCGGTCAGCAGATGGGCGAGGCGGGCCAGCTCCGCGTAATGCGCCTCGAAGAACGCGTGGAACTCGGCGGCGTCGTCGACTGCTGTGCCCACGGCTACCTCGTCCCCTGCGCTCGCACGCCCGGCCCGTCCGGATACGCCCCCGCCGGGGCGAGAGCGTATCGCAAGCGCTTCGACGGAAGGAGGGGGCTACCGCCTCAGCGCCGCCTCCATCATCTTCCTGGCGACCGGCGCCGCGAGCCCGTTGCCGCTGACCTCGGACGCGGTCGAACCGGAGTCCTCCACGATCACCGCGACCGCGACCTCCTGGCCGCCGGACTTCGCGTACGAGGTGAACCAGGCGTACGGGGTGTTGCTGTTGTCCACGCCGTTCTCGGCGGTGCCCGTCTTGCCGCCGACCTCGGCCCCGGCGATCCGGGCGTTGGTGCCGGTGCCCTTCTCGACCACGGTCGCCATGGCGCTGCGCAGCTGCTTCGCGGTGTCCTCGGAGACGATCCGCTCCGTGTCGCCGTCCGCGAAGTCCTCCAGCGTGCCGCCGTCCCCGTCGGTCACCTTCGACACCATGTGCGGGGCGGCCAGCTCCCCGCCGTTGGCGAGCGCGGCGGAGACCATCGCCATCTGGAGCGGGGTCGCCGTCACCTCGAACTGGCCGATGCCCGACAGCGCCGTCTGCGCCTTGTCCATGCCCGTCGGGTACACGCTCCTGGACGCCCGCACCGGCACGTCCAGCTTCTCGTCGTTGAAGCCGAACTTCTCCGCCATCGCCCGCACCTTGTCCTGGCCCAGGTCGGCGGCGGCCTTGCCGAAGACGTTGTTGCACGAGTACTGGAGGGCGACGCGCAGCGAGGCGTTCTCGCAGGGGGCGGAGGCGCTCTCGTTCCGCAGCGGGGTGCTGGTGCCCGGCAGGGTGTACGGGACGGGGCTCTTCGTCGGCTCGTCCACGGAGTCGTACAGCCCGTTCTCCAGCGCCGCCGACGCCACGACCAGCTTGAACGTCGAGCCGGGCGCGAGCGGCTGCCGCATGGCGCGGTTGACGAGCGGCTTGTCCGGGTCGTCCAGCAGCTTCTTCCAGGTGTCGCCGTCGTCGGTGCCGCTGATGTCCGACGGGTCGTACGACGGGGAGGAGACCATGCCCAGGATCTGCCCGCTCCTCGGGTCGATCGCCACGGCAGCGCCCTTGTCGTCGCCGAGCGCGTCACTCGCCGCCTTCTGGACGTCCGGGTCGATCGTCGTCACCACGTCACCGGGCGCGGACCGCTTCCCGGTCAGCGCGCCCAGCGGGCTCTTCAGCCGGTCGTCGGTGCCGTCGAGCACATGGCTGTAGATCCCTTCGAGCTGGGTCGAGCCGTACGCCTGCGAGCTGTAACCGGTCACGGACGAGTAGAGGTCGCCCTGCTTGTAGGTGCGCTGGTACGCGAGATCGCTGCCCTCCGTCCGTTTCGAGCCCGTGACCGGCGAACCGGCCACGATGATGTCGCCCAGCGGCTGCGCGTACTGCGCGATGGTCTTCCGCCGGTTGTGGTCGTCGTCTGCGAGCGCCCGGGCCTGGTACGCCTGCACCCAGGTCGCCCGCCCGAGAAGGGCGAGGACCAGCAGCAGGCAGAAGACCGAGGCGCGCCTGATCGTCTTGTTCATCCCGTTCGGTGGACGAGCGCGGCCCGGCGCGTCGTTCCCGGTTGTGCCGTTTCTCACCGATTCCTCATACGGTGACCACGGCGTCCCGGGCTCAGCCCGGCGTGACGAACCCCGACTCGTACGCCGTGATCACCGCCTGGGTGCGGTCCGGGCCCCGGTCTTCGCGAGGACCGCCGCCCCATGCGTCCTGGCCGTCGCCGCGCCCACCGCCGGCCGGTCCGCGATCTCCGCGTTCGTCGGCCCCGCCGCGGTTCAGAGCCTGCGGGTGGCGAGCGTCAGCCGGTCGCGCGCGTCGAACAGCGCGTCCTTGACCATCTGTTCGTGCGCGGGCGTGAGCCGGGCGACCGGTACCGAGCAGCTGATGGCGTCCCGGGCCGGGGTGCGGTACGGGACGGCGACGCCGAAGCAGCGCAGCCCCAGCGTGTTCTCCTCGCGGTCCACCGCGTAGCCCTGCTCGCGGATCTGGTGCAGCTCCTCGATGAGCTTCTCGCGGTCGGTCAGGGTGTGCTCGGTGAGCGCGGGCAGCGTCTCGGGCAGCATCTTGCGGACCTGCTCGTCGCTGTAGGTGGCGAGGAGCGCCTTGCCGAGCGAGGTGGAGTGGGCGGGCAGCCGGCGGCCGACGCGGGTGAAGGGGCGCAGATAGTGCTGGGACTGGCGGGTGGCGAGGTAGACCACGTTGGTGCCGTCGAGCCGGGCCAGGTGGATGGTCTCCGTGGTGTCGTCGGAGAGCCGGTCGAGCGTGGGGCGGGCCGCGGCGACGACCTCGTCGCCGTCGATGTACGAGGTGCCGACCAGCAGGGCCCGTACGCCGATCCCGTAACGCGTGCCCGTGGCGTCGGTCTCCACCCAGCCCAGCTCGACCAGGGTGCGCAGCAGCATGTAGAGGCTGGACTTCGGATAGCCGACCGCTTCCTGGACCGCGGCGAGCGAGTGCATGCCGGGCCGCCCCGCGAAGTACTCCAGCAGCTCGACCGTCCGTACCGCGGACTTGACCTGTGCCCCACCCGAATCGGGAACCGACATCGCCCTGTGCCCCTTTCACCCCGCCGACGAAACCCTGCGACTTCTTGCCAACACCGAACGCCCGGAAATAGAGTCGCTTCACATTCACGTTCAGGAACGCTGTTCAGAATACCGAACAGCTTATACCGGACGACTTCTGATGTGCGGCAGTGGAGCGGAAGGAAACACGGTGGCAGCAACACCAGTCTGGAGCGTCGACCCCCGCACCGGGAACCCGCGCGAGCAGGTTGCGGTGGAGGCCACAGCGGAGGAGGTGGACCGCGCGGTCCGGGCCGCCCACGCGGTACGCGACTCGCTCGCCGACCGCGCCACGCGCGCCGCGTTCCTGCGTACGGCCGCCGAACTGCTCACCGAGGCCGGGGAGCACGTCATCGAGGCCGCCGACGCGGAGACGGCCCTCGGCCCGGCCCGGCTGACCGGCGAACTCGCGCGCACGGCGGCCCAGTTGCGGGCCTTCGCGGAGGTCGTCGACGAGGGCGCCTACCTCGACATCCACATCGACCACGCGGACGCCACCCGTACCCCGCCCTGGCCCGACCTGCGCCGCTACAAGATCCCGCTCGGCGTCGTGGCCGTCTACGCCGCCAGCAACTTCCCGCTCGCCTTCTCCGTCCCCGGCGGCGACACCGCCAGCGCCCTCGCGGCCGGCTGCCCCGTCGTCGTCAAGGCCCACCCGGACCACCCCGCGACCTCCGAGCTGTGCGCCTCGGTCCTGCGCCGGGCCGCCGCGCGCACCGGTCTGCCCGAGGACGTCGTCACCCTCGTCCACGGCTTCGAGGCCGGCGTCGCCCTCGTCCGCCACCCGCTCGTCGCCGCCGCCGGATTCACCGGCTCGGTGCGCGGCGGGCGCGCCCTGTTCGACGCGGCCGCCGCCCGCCCCGCCCCCATCCCCTTCCACGGCGAGCTGGGCTCCCTGAACCCCGTCGTCGTCACCGAGGCCGCCGCCGCCGAGCGCGGCGAGGAGATCGGCGCGGGCCTGGCCGGCTCGATGACCATGGGCGCGGGCCAGTTCTGCACCAAGCCCGGATTCGTCCTGGCCCCCGAGGGCGAGGGCGGCGACCGCCTCCTCAAGGCGCTCACCGAGGCCGTCAGCGACACCGAGGCCGGCGTCCTGCTCGACCACCGCATGCGCGACGCCTTCCTCGCCGGGGTCACCGAGCGCACCGCGCTCCCCGGGGTCGAAGCGCCCGTCACCCCCGGCGCCGGCGGCGAGCACACCGTCGCGGCCGGCTTCCTGACCGTGCCGGCCCGCACGCTCACCGCGGAGGGCCCGCACGACGCGCTCCTGGAGGAGTGCTTCGGCCCGGTCACCGTCGTCGCCCGGTACGCCTCCGAGGACGAGATCACCGCCGTCCTGACCCGCCTCCCCGGCAACCTCACCGCCACCCTCCACATCGCCACCGAGGAGGCCGGAGGCGGCGCGGCGGACCTCCTCGCCGCCCTCACCCCGCTCGCCGGGCGCGTCCTCGTCAACGGCTGGCCGACCGGCGTCGCCGTCGCCCCCGCCCAGCACCACGGCGGCCCCTACCCGGCCACCACCTCCACCTCCACCTCGGTCGGCGCCACCGCCATCGAGCGCTGGCTGCGCCCGGTCAGCTACCAGACCACCCCCGACGCGCTCCTCCCGCCCGAGCTGCGCGACGCCAACCCGCTGGGCCTGCCCCGCCGCGTGAACGGGGCCCCCGCGTGAACCTCCCCGAACTCCCCTTCGCGCTCCGGCCGTACGGCCCCGACGGCGGCTGGGCGTACCGGGACGGCGTGCTCACCGGCCGCGCCGGCGCCCGCCAGGACCGCTTCGTCCCGCCGGGCGGCGAGAGCCTGGAACCGGCGAGCGACGCGCCCCGGCTGCTGGGCGCCGCCCCGGCGGGCGACTTCCAGCTGTCCGCCCGGGTGAAGGTGGGCTTCGCCGCCGCCTTCGATGCGGGCGTGCTCTACCTCCACGCCGGCGACCGGGAATGGGCCAAGCTCTGCCTGGAGCTGTCCCCGGAGCGCCCGACGGTCTGCACCGTGGTCACCCGGGGCCACTCCGACGACGTCAACTCCTCCGTCGTGGACGGCGACATCCACTGGCTGCGCCTGAGCCGCACGGGCAGCGCCTTCGCGTTCCACGCCTCGGCCGACGGCGAGAAGTGGACCTTCGTCCGCGTCTTCGCCCTCGGCACCCCGGAGCAGGCGGCCACCGTCTCCATCGGTTTCCTCGCCCAGTCGCCCACGGGCGACGGCTGCGAGGTGGCCTTCGACCGGATCGCCTTCCGGCCCAAGGGCCTGGCCGACCTCCGCGACGGCAGCTGACGGAAGGCCGGGGCGCCGGAACCGGCGCCCCGGCCCGTACGTCCTCCCCACCGTGATCCGTACAGCGAAGCGGGACGATCTCGACGCGATCGTCACCCTGCACACCGAGGCCAGGGCCACCTACTACAGCGGCCACCTCGCCGAGGAGGAGTACGCGGGCCCGGCCGAGGTGGGCCGGAGCCGGGACGGCTGGGCCCGTGCCGTGGACCGGGAGGACGCCACGGTGCTCGTCGCCGAGGAGGACGGCGCCCTCGTCGGCGTCGCCGCCCACGCCGTGCGCGACGGGTGGACGTACCTCACCCAGCTCCACGTGTCCCCGGCCCACTGGCGCGAGGGGGTCGGCAGCGCCCTGCACCTCGCGTGCGTCGCCGACTGGCAGCGGCGCGGTGTGACGCGGGCCCGTTTGGAGGTCTTCGAGCCCAACAGGCGCGCCCAGGCGTTCTACTCCGCGTGCGGCTGGGTCCCCGACCCGGAAACCCCCCGGCACGGCGACCACCTGGTGCTGCGCCTCGCGGTCACGGAAGCGCCCGGGAGAGGCTGAGCACATGGGGTCCGGGCCCGGGAATGGCACGGGCCCGCCACGCGTTGGGGCGGGGAGCGGAGGGTGCCTCCGCGCCGCACAGCGGTCGTCGACGAGTCCGGAGAGAAGAAGAGTCATGCGCGTCGAGATCTGGAGCGACATCGCCTGCCCGTGGTGCTACATCGGCAAGGCGCGCTTCGAGAAGGGCCTGGCGGGCTTCGCCCACCGCGACGACGTCGAGGTGGTGCACCGCTCCTTCGAGCTCGACCCCGGCCGCGCCAAGGGCGACACCGAGCTGGTCACCGACATGCTGGCGCGGAAGTACGGGCGCACCCCCGACGAGGCCCGGTCGATGGAGGCCAACGTCGCGGCCAACGCGCGGGCCGAAGGGCTCGGCTACCTCGCCGAGGGCCGCGACCACGGCAGCACCTTCGACATCCACCGCCTGCTGCACCTGGCCAAGGCCCGAGGCCGCCAGGACGAGCTGCTGGCCCTCGCCTACCGGGCCAACTTCGCCGAGGAGCGGTCCGTCTTCGACGACGCCGTCCTGCTGGACCTGGCCGTCGAGGCGGGACTCGACGCCGACGAGGCGCGCGCGGTGCTCGCCGACCCGAACGCGTACGCCGACGAGGTGCGCGCCGACGAGAAGGAGGCGGCCGAGCTGGGCGCCGACGCGGTGCCGTTCTTCGTCTTCGACCGGCGCTACGGCATCTCTGGCGGCCAGCCCGCCGAGGTCTTCGCCCAGGCGCTGGAGCAGGCGTGGAAGGACCGCCCGGTGACCGCCGCCGACGACGCGGCGGCCTGCGACGCCGACGGGGCCTGCGAGGTCCCCGGAGCGGCAGCCCGGCACGCCTGACCCGCCGCGCGGGCCGTTCTCGGCGGCCCGCGTTCCCGGCCCGAGCCCCCGGCACCTGACGCATAAGCATCGCTTGGGGTTCTCCGTGAATTTTTGTCGATTGACCCCAGGTGGGCGAGGGCTCACGCTGAAGGCATGACGATCTCTCCGCTCAGTCGTGCCGCAGCCGCCGAGTTCGCGCCCGAGACCACCTACCTCAACACCTCCACCTGCGGGCTGCTGCCCCGCCGCACCGTCGACGCGGTGAAGGCCCTGGCCGAGGAGGGCGCCACCGGCCGCCGCGCCGGCTCGGGCGACTTCGAGGCGGTGGACCGGGCCCGGGAGGGCTTCGCGCGGCTCGTCGGCCTCGCGCCCGGCCGGGTCGCCGTCGGCAGCTCGGTCGTCGCCCACGTCGGGCTGATCGCGGCCTCTCTGCCGCCCGGGTCCGAAGTACTGGCCCCGGAGGGCGAGTTCAGCTCGGTCGTCAGTCCCTTCGCGGTCCGCGGCGACCTCGACATGCGGTACGTGCCGCTGGACGGGCTGGCCGGAGCCGTACGCCCCTCCACCGCGCTCGTGGCCTTCTCCTCGGTGCAGTCGGCGGACGGCCGGCGCGCCGACCTGGACGCGGTCCGGGCCGCCGCGGCCGCCCACGGCGCCCGCACGCTCCTGGACGCCACCCAGTCCGCCGGCTGGCTGCCGCTGGACGCCGGTGCCTACGACTACACGGTCACCGGCGGCTTCAAGTACCTGCTCTGCCCGCGGGGTACGTCCTTCCTCACCGTCACCGAGGAGGCGCAGGAGGACCTGAGGCCGGTCGACGCGGGCATGGCCGCGGCCGAGGACCCCTGGGGGAGCGTGTACGGACCGGTCACCAAGCTGGCCTCCGACGCCCGCCGCTACGACGAGCCGCCCGTCTACCTCGCGTACCACGGCGCCGAGCACTCCCTGGCCCTGCTCCACGAGATCGGCGTCGACGCGCTGCACGACCACGCCGTCGCGCTGGCCGGCCGCTTCCGCTCCGGCCTCGCGGCCCTCGGGCACACCGCCGTGGCGGCGGACACCGTCGTCGTCGCGGTGCCCGGGCTCGGCGACCGGGCACCGGAGCTCCAGCGGGCCGGGGTGCTGGTCGCCGGCCGGGCCGGCAATCTGCGCGCGTCCTTCCACCTCTACAACACCGAGGCCGACGTGGACCGCGCGCTCGACGTGCTCGCCCGCTGACGGCGGAGCCCGCCCCGCGTCCCGGATCACGCCGATTCGCGGCGGACCAGCTCGGTCGGCAGTATCACCGCGGCCGGGTCCTCCCCGCCGATCTGCGCCAGCAGCACCCGTACCATCTCGGCGCTGATCCGGTCCCATGGCTGGCGGATCGTCGTCAGCGCCGGCCGGGACGCGAGCGCGGCGGGGGAGTCGTCGAAACCGCCCACCGCGACGTCGTGCGGCACGCTGCGTCCGGCTCTCTCCAGGGCCGCGAGCACGCCCTGCGCCATCAGGTCCGAGGCGACGAACACCGCGTCCAGGTCCGGCGCCCGCTCCAGCAGCAGCGCCGCCGCCGCCTCGCCGCCCGCCCGGCTGTAGTCGCCCGGCACGATCAGCGCGTCGTCGGCGGGCAGCCCGCACTCGGCCAGCGTCTCGCGGTAGCCGGCGAGCCGCTCGACACCGCCCGGGGTGTCCAGGGGCCCGCTGACCGTACCGATCCGGCGGCGCCCCGACTCGTACAGGAAACGCACCATGTCCCGGGCGCCGTCCCGGTCGTCGGCTGCCACATAGCTGACCTTCGAGCCCTGCCCCAGCGGCTTGCCGCACGCGACGAGGGGCACCCCGGCCCGGTGCAGCTGGGCGGCGACCGGGTCGCCGGAGTGGCTGGAGACCAGCAGGACCCCGTCCACGTGGCCGGCGATGTACCGCATGTTCCGGCGGCGCTCGGCCTCCGTGCTCGCGATCATCAGCAGCAGCGGAACGTCGTGCGCGGCGAGCGCGCTGGTGCAGCCCCGCAGCAGCACGTTGAAGTTCGGGTCCTCGAAGAACCGCTCCTGGGGTTCGGTGAGCAGGAAGGCCACCGAGTCCGAGCGGCCCGTGATCAGCGACCTGGCGTGCCGGTTCACCGTGTAACCGGTCTTGCGAATCGCCGAGTTGACCGCGTCGAGCGCGGCCGGACTGACGTTGTGGCCGCCGTTGAGCACCCGGGAGACCGTGCCCCGGGAGACCCCCGCCTCCCGCGCCACGTCATGGATGGTCGGCGGCCGGCGGCGTCCCGTACCGGTCTGTTCTGTGCGGCTCATGGTGCGTGATCTTTCATCAAGTGGCGTCCTGGCGGGGCCCGTCAGGACTTTACGGCCCCGGAGAGCAGGTCGAGGCTCCAGAAACGCTGGATGACCAGGAACAGGGCGATCAGCGGGACGATCGCCAGCAGTGCCCCCGTGATCACCAGCGTATAGAGGGCGGGAGTGGTGGACCCCTGCTGGAGCAGGGTGAAGAGACCCAGGGTGACCGGGAACTTCTCGTCGTCACCGAGCATGATGTACGGCAGCAGGAAGTTGTTCCAGATCGCGACGAACTGGAAGAGGAAGACGGTCACCAGGCCCGGCAGCATCATCGGCAGGGCGATGGTGCGGAAGATCCGCCACTCGCCGCCCCCATCCATCCGCCCGGCCTCGATCACATCACCCGGCACGGCCGCCGCCGCGTAGATCCGGGCGAGGTACACCCCGTACGGGGAGAGGATCACGGGCAGCATCACCGAGAGGTAGGAGTCGGTGAGGTCGGCCTTCGCCATCAGCAGGTACTGCGGCACGGCGAGGATCACCGGCGGCATCAGCACCCCGGCGAGCAGGATGTTGAAGATGCTCTCGCGGCCCCGGAAGCGGTACACCGCCAGGGCGTACCCGGAGACAGCGGAGACCGCCGTGGACAGGAGCGCGCCCACGCCGGCGTACAGGGCCGAGTTGGCCATCCACCTCCAGTACACCCCGTCCCGGTACGCCGACAGGTCCGCCACGTTGTCCGCGAAGCCGGACCCGGGCAGGAAGGTGAAGGTGGAGAACAGTTCGCTGCCGGACTTCGTCGAGGCGACGAGGATCCAGGCGACGGGCAGCAGGCAGTAGACGGCGCCCAGCAGCAGGGCCGCGGTGGGCACGAGGGCGAACCGGCGGCGGGTCGCGGGCAGCCGCCCCGGGTACGTCGTGGTCACTGGGACCCCTCCTGCCTCGTACGGGAGTTGGCCGCCCGGAGGAATCCGAAGGACAGGGCCAGGGTGACGGCGGCGATGATGACCGCCTGGGCGGCCGCCGCGTAGATGTCGTTGTTGACGAACGCATCCTGGTAGACCTTCATCAGCGGACTCCAGGTGGTGGAGAGGGAGTTGGTGAGCGGCTTCAGCGTGGTCGGCTCGTTGAACACCTGGAGCGTCGCGATGATCGAGAAGAAGAAGGTCAGCACCAGCGAGGGCGCCACCATCGGGATCTTGATCCGGAGCGCGATCTGCCACTGCGAGCAGCCGTCGAGGCGGGCCGCCTCGAAGATCTCGCCGGGGATGGCCCGCAGCGAGGTGTAGATCACGATCATGTTGAACCCGGTGCCGCCCCAGACCGCGATGTTGGCGAGCGCGGCGTAGAGCGGCCCGCCGTCCAGGAGGTCCGGTGCGGGCAGCCCCGCCCTGTCCAGGAGGAAGTAGAAGGGGCTGACGTCCGGCAGGTAGAGGAAGCCCCACATCAGGGCGGCGACCACGCCCGGGATGGCGTACGGGAGGAAGATCGCCAGCCGGGTGAAGCCGCGCAGCCGGAGCCGTTCGGTGTCCAGGAGCAGGGCGAAGAGCAGGGCCAGCCCGAGCATCACGGGCACGACGATCGCGCCGTAGCCGAGGATGCGCAGCGCGCCGTGCAGCAGCTCGGAGTCGGAGAGCGCTGCGCGGTAGTTGGCGAGGCCGGCCCAGACCTCCTTGCGCGCGCCCCTGCCGAGGCCCAGTCCGCTGACCTCGGTGCGGCGCAGGGAGAGGTGGACGGCGTAACCGATGGGCAGGGCGAAGAAGAGCAGGAACAGCACGGTGGCGGGGATCAGGAAGGCGTACGGGGCGCTCTTGACCCCGTACGGCTTCCGGCGGCGTGCGCGTGTCACTCGGAGACTCCGAAGCCCTGCTTCTTCAGGTCGGCGACGGTGGCGTCCTGCATCGCGGTCAGGGCCGGGGCGAAGCCGGACCTGTTCTTGGCGGCCCGGGCGAAGTTGTCCTTGAAGGCGGAGTACGCGACGTTCACGTTCGGGCCCCAGGCGGCCGGGGCCGTGCCCTTGGCGATCTTGGCGGCCTCGGTGTAGAAGTCCGGCTGGTTGGGGAAGTAGGCCGGCGGCTTGGCGAGCGCGCCCCCGGTCTGGGCGGCGGTGGCGGCGGGGTAGATGCCGCTCTCCTTCACCAGGGCGGCGAGCGCGGTGGGGTCGGTGTTCAGCCACTTCGCGAAGGCGGCCGCGGCCTCCTTGTGCCCGGAGTCGTTGGTGACCGCGGTGGAGGAGCCGCCCCAGCTGCCGGTGACGTTCTCGCCGGCCGTCCACTGGGGGAGCGGTGCCATCGCCCACTTGCCCGCGGTGTCGGGGGCCGCGGTGGTCAGGGTGCCGGGCGCCCAGACCGCGCTGACCCAGGCGATCTGCTTGCCGGTGTTGAGCGCCTTGTTCCAGGCGGGGGTGTACATCGGCTGGTTGTCGATGGCGCCCTCCTCGACCAGCCCGCCCCAGAAGCTCGCGACCTTTTGGGTGGCCGGGTCGTCGATGGCGACCTTCCACTCGTCGTCGGTGGTGGTCCACCACTTCGCGCCCGCCTGCTGGGCGAGGCCCGCGAAGAGGCCGGAGTCGTTGGAGGAGAAGGTGGTGAGGTCCTTGTCCGGCGCCTTCTTCTTCAGCGCGCGGGCGGTCTCGGCGAACTGGTCCCAGGTGGTGGGCACCGACAGCCCGTACTTCTCGAACAGGTCCTTGCGGTAGTAGAACATCAGCGGCCCGGAGTCCTGCGGCAGCGCGTACAGGGCGGCCGAGCCCACGGTCGCCTGCTGCCAGACACCCTCGGCGAACTGGTCCTCGACGTCGCCCGCCTCCTTGGATATGTCGGCGAGCACGTCGTTGGAGACCAGCGTGGGCAGCGCCTGGTACTCCGCCTGCACCAGGTCGGGGGCCTTGTGCGCCTTCGCCGCGGTGATGATCTTGGTGACCAGGTCGTCACCGGACGCCTGCTTCTTCACCGTGACCTTGATGCCGGCCTTCTTGCCCTCGCCCTTGTTCCAGATGTCCGCGACCTTGTCCAGGCCGGGGGCCCAGGCCCAGTAGGTGAGCGAGACGGGGCCGGATGCGGCCGGGCCTTCGCCGCCGTCGTCGTCCGACGAGCCGCAGCCCGTGAGCAGTGCGGTGGCGGCGAGCGAGGCGGCCGCACAGGCCGCGACGATGCGGTACTTCATGGAGGTCTCCCCTGACGAGAACCGAGGGTGCAGCGTCTGATGTGCGCTGTGATCGTTCACAGTAGAGAAACGAAACCGACACTTGTCAATGGTTGTTGCTGTGCGGTTATGTTGGGCAAGCGCCGCCGAGAGGGCGTGTGCACGTTCCCAGTATTTGTTGCGAAGAGCCCAGGAGACGCCCATGCCGCACACCCCTCGCGCGACTTTCCCGAAGGGTCTGCACCAGCTGGCCTTCGGCGGCGACTACAACCCCGAGCAGTGGCCGGAGGAGGTCTGGCACGAGGACGTGCGCCTCATGCGGGAGGCCGGTGTCACCATGGTCAGCGTCGGGATCTTCTCCTGGGCCCTGCTGGAACCCGGGCCCGGCCGCTACGACTTCGGCTGGCTCGACCGGCTGCTGGACCTGCTGCACGAGAACGGCATCCGCGCGGACCTCGGCACCCCCACCGTCGCCCCGCCCGCCTGGTTCTATCGCGCGCACCCGGACGCGCTGCCCGTCAGCCGGGACGGGGTCCGCTACGCCTTCGGCTCACGCGGCGCGATCTGCCACAGCAACCCGGACTACCGGGCCGCCGCCGCCGGCATCACCGAACAGCTCGCCCGCCGGTACGGCAACCACCCGGCTCTCGCCCTGTGGCACGTCCACAACGAGTACGGCGTCCCGGTCAGCGCCTGCTACTGCGACGGCTGCGCCGCCCACTTCCGCCGTTGGCTCACCGCCCGTCACGGCTCCGTCGAGGCCGTCAACGAAGCCTGGGGGACGGCCTTCTGGGGCCAGCGCTACCGCGACTTCGAGGAGATCGACCCGCCCCGCGCCACCCCGACCGTCGGCAACCCCGCCCAGCAGCTCGACTACGCGCGCTTCGCCGACGCCACCATGCGGGAGAACTTCCGCGCCGAGCGCGACCTGCTGCACCGCCACGCCCCCGGCATCCCCGTCACCACCAACTTCATGACCGCGCTCAGCCAGTGCGAGTCGGTGGACTACTGGGCCTGGGGGCGCGAGGTCGACCTCGTCACCAACGACCACTACCTGATCACCGACGGCCGCCGCACCCACGTCAACCTCGCCATGGCCGCCGACCTCACCCGCTCGGTGGCGGGCGGCGCCCCCTGGCTGCTCCTCGAACACTCCGCCGGCGGCGTCAACTGGCAGCCCCGCAACCCCGCCAAGCGGCCCGGCGAGATGGCCCGCAACAGCCTCTCCCACGTCGCCCGCGGTTCCGAGGGCGCGATGTTCTTCCAGTGGCGGCAGTCCCGGCGCGGCGCGGAGAAGTTCCACTCGGCGATGCTCCCGCACGCCGGCACCGACTCCCGGATCTGGCGCGAGGTCTCCCGGCTGGGCGCGGACCTCGGCCTCCTCGACGAGATCCGCGCCACCCGGACCGTCGCCGACGCGGCCATGGTCTGGGACTGGCAGTCCTGGTGGGCGCAGTCCCTGGAGTGGCGCCCCAGCCAGGACCACGACGCCCGCGAGCGCGCCGACACGTTCTACGCCTCGCTCTACGACCGCCACCTCACCGTCGACTTCGCCCACCCCGACGCCGACCTGTCCGGCCACCCCCTGGTCGTCGTCCCGGCCCTCTACCTCGCCACCGAGGAGACGGGCCGCAACCTGCGCCGGTACGTGGAGGGCGGCGGCACCCTCGTCGTCTCGTACTTCTCCGGCATCGTCGACACGAACGACGCCGTGCACCCCGGCCCGTACCCGGGCCCGCTCCGCGACGTGCTGGGGCTGACCGTCGAGGAGTTCTCGCCGCTCGCCGAGGGGGAGACGGTCCGCCTGATCACCCCCGAGGGCGCCCCGGAGGGCCCGGAGCTCACCGGTGACCTCTGGTCGGACGTGGTGATCCCGCGCGGCGCCGAGACCGTGTGGTCCTACGCGAACGGCATCCCGGCGGGCCGCCCCGCCGTCACCCGCCACCGCCTCGGCGAGGGCACCGCCTGGTACGTCTCCACCCGGCTGAGCGGCGCGGACCTGGACGCCGTCCTCGACCGGGCCTGCGAGGACGCCGGCATCGCGCCCCGCACCTATCTCCCGTACGACGTCGAGGCCGTCACCCGGACCGGCGAGAGCGGCACGTACCTCTTCCTCATCAACCACACCGGGGACGAGGCGAAGGTGCCGCTCGACGCCCCCGGCACCGAACTCCTCACCGCGGAGCCCGTCTCGGGCGAACTCGCCGTTCCGGCGGGTGCCGTCCGCGTCGTCCGGCTCGGCGGCTGAGGACGCACGACCGCTCCACCTCAAGGCAACTCCCGCGCACGGTCGAAGGGACATCGACGATGTACGCAACGAAGCACGGCAGGAAGAGGGCAGCGGTACTGGCCGCCTCGCTCTCCGGCCTCCTGCTGGCCGCGCTCCCCGCCCAGCCGGCCCACGCCGCCACCACCCTCGCCGACCCCGGGTTCGAATCGGGCTCCACCGGCTGGTCGACCTACTCGGCGGGCGGGCAGAACGCCGCCTCGTTCACCGAGGCCGGCGGCCACGGCGGCAGCACCCGGCTCAGCCACTGGTCCGCCTCCGCCTACAAGGTGGAGACGTACCAGTACCTCACCGGGCTCACCGACGGCACCTACACCCTGAGTGCCTGGGTGCGGTCCGGCGGCGGCCAGAACTCGGCCTACATCGCCCTGCGCAACTGCGGCAGCACCGAACAGCGCACCGATCTGCCCCCCACCGCGAACGGCGCCTGGATCCGCCTCGTCACCTCCGTGAAGGTGGTCGGCGGCGCCTGCACCATCAGCCTGAACTCCGACGCCCACGCGGGGGAGTGGGCCAACTTCGACGACATCTCCTTCGCCCCCGGCGCGACCGGCCTGACCGTGAAGGGCGGCGATCTCTCCACCCTCCCGAAGAACGAGGCGCACGGTGCCGTCTACCGGAGCGCGAACGGCACCGCCGGGAACGCGATGAGCCTCCTCAGGTCCGCGGGGATGAACTACGTCCGCCTCAAGGTGTGGGTGAATCCGGCCGACGGCTTCAACGACAAGGCGCACGTCCTGGCCATGGCCAAGCGCGCCAAGACCCTCGGCATGAAGGTGCTCGTCGACTTCCACTACTCCGACAGCTGGGCGGACCCCGGCAAGCAGAACAAGCCCGCCGCCTGGTCCGGACACGGCTACGCGCAGCTGCGGACGGACGTCTACAACCACACGTACGACGTGCTGAAGGCGCTGAAGGCGCAGGGCACCACCGCGGACATGGTGCAGATCGGCAACGAGATCAACGCCGGGATGCTCTGGCCCGAGGGGTCCACCGACCACTGGTCCCAGCTCGCCGGACTGCTGACCTCCGGAGCGAACGCGGCCAAGGCCGTCTCCTCCGGTACGAAGGTGGCCCTGCACCTGGCCAAGGGCGGCGACAACGCGGGCACCCGCTGGTGGTTCGACAACGCGGTGGCGTACGGCGTGCCCTTCGACGTCATCGCGCTCTCGTACTACGGCTACTGGCACGGGCCGCTCTCCGGCCTCCAGACCAACCTGGACGACGCCGCCTCCCGCTACGGCAAGCCGGTGCTGGTCGCCGAGACCGCCTACGCCCACACCCTCGCCGACGCCGACGGCCTGGAGAACAACATCGCCACCGCGGACCAGCTGGTCAGCGGCTACCCGGCCACGCCGGCCGGCCAGGCGGCCAACCTCCGCGACGTGCTGAACGTCGTCGAGGCCGTACCCGGTGGCCGGGGCCTGGGCGCGGTGTACTGGGAGCCGGCCTGGACCGCCGTCAGCGGCAGCGGCTGGGACCCCGCCGACCCGTCGTCCGGCAACGCCTGGGAGAACCAGGCCCTGTTCGGGTACGACCAGAAGCTGCTGCCCGCGGCGAACTGGTTCTCCCACAGGTAGCCGGCGGGGATCACGCCTGCCCGGCCGCCTCCAGCGGGGCGCTGCGCCACTTCCACGACGTCACGCGCTCGCGGCCGGGCAGCTCGGCGCGACCGGTGGACCAGAGCAGCACGGCCCACCGGTCCTCGTCGTCCGGCGCCCCGGGGAAGAGCCGGGCCAGCGCCCGGTCGCACAGCCCGGCGGGCGGCTCCCAGGAGACGCCCAGGGCCGAGGCGATGTCATGGGCGTGCACCAGGGTCTCCACGATCCCCATCGCCGCGAAGCCCTCCGGGTCGGAGACCCCGTAGCTGTGGAACGAGCGGGTGGCCGGGGAGGCCGTACGGACCATCGCGGCCAGCAGCGCGCCGCTCGCCTCCACGGTCTGGAGCAGCCCGGCCACGCCCGCGTCCGGGTCCGCGAAGACCGAGTTCCACGGGCCGCCCTCGCGCCGGGGGGTGCAGTGGTAGGGCAGGTAGGTCTCCACCGACGGCGTACGCGGGCCGAGCTGGACGGCGTACGCGAACAGGTCGTCGCTCAGGTGCTCCGCGGTCTCCCAGCAGTCCCACGTCAGCGTCCCGGCCGGGACCCGCCAGTCGGCGTCCGCGGCGGCGGCGAGGGCGTCGACCGTCAGCCGTACCGCCTCGGTCACGTCGTCCGCGGTGACCGGGAGCCGGGCACCGCTGAGTGCCGCGCGCTCGGCCGCGCCGCACTCCACGCAGAACTCGTTGCCCTCCGGGTCCGCCAGCGTCGCCCAGCCCCGTCCGTTCGGCTTGCGGTGGTCGGCGGCCAGGGTCGCGCCGAGGGCCAGCAGCCGCTCGACCTCCTCGTCCCGGGTGCGGTCCTCGGGCCGGATGTCCAGGTGGACGCGGTTCTTGGTCCGCTTGCGGTCCGGCACCGTGACGAACAGGAGGGCGGCGCCCGGCGCTTCGACCAGGGCCTCGGGGTCGCCGGGGCGGTCCTCGCCGGAGAGCGGGGCGCCGAGCACGGCCGCCCAGAAGGTGCCCAGGGCGTAGGCGTCGGCGCAGTCGATGGTGATGTGCTGTACGTGGGAAGTCATGCGGTCACTGTTGCCGCTGTTCCCGGCCCGGTCCAGCGGATATGCCGGTGGGGTGGGACGGTCCGCCGTCCCACCCCCACCAAGGGCCTGCCGGAAGCTACTTCACCGGCGTGAAGTCGCGCGCCCCGATGAATTCCGGGCGGCGGATCGGCGCCGCGAACGGCTCCTGCGCGGTGTTCTCCACGCTGTTGAACACGATGAACACGTTGCTGCGCGGGTACGGCGTGATGTTGTCGCCCGAGCCGTGCATCGCGTTGCAGTCGAACCAGGTCGCCGAACCGGCCTTGCCCGTGAAGAGCTTGATGCCGTGCCGGTCGGCCATCTTCGTCAGCGCCTCGTCGGACGGGGTGCCCGCGTCCTGCATCTGGAGCGACTTCTTGTAGTTGTCCTTCGGCGTCTCACCCGCGCAGCCGAGGAACGACTTGTGCGAGCCGGGCATGATCATCAGCCCGCCGTTGGTGTCGTGGTTCTCGGTCAGCGCGATCGACACGGACACCGTCCGCATGTTCGGCAGACCGTCCTCCGCGTGCCAGGTCTCGAAGTCCGAGTGCCAGTAGAACCCCGAGGCACCGAAGCCGGGCTTGACGTTGATCCGCGACTGGTGGACGTAGACGTCCGAACCGAGGATCTGACGGGCCCGGCCCACCACGCGCTCGTCGCTGACCAGCCGGGCGAAGACCTCGCTGATCCGGTGGACCTCGAAGACCGAGCGCACGGACTGCGACTTCGGTTCGATGATGGAGCGCTCGTCGGCGCGGACGGCCGGGTCGGCGATCAGCCGCTCCAGCTCGGCGTAGTAGCCGGCCACCTCGTCCGGGGCGATCAGCTGGTCGACGGTGAGGAAGCCGTCGTGCTCGTAGCCCTGGAGCTCCTTGGCGGTGATGGGGCCCGGGGCGCCCGGCGCGGACCAGATGACCGGGTCCTGGCGGGGAGTGGTCATCTCGGCGGCGCCGCGCGAGGGGTACAGGTCGGTGCGTACGTCGGTGGTCATGGGTTCAGCCCTCCTCGGTCAGCAGTGGGTAGACACCGTTCTCGTCGTGCTCCTCCCGTCCGGTGACCGGCGGGTTGAAGACGCAGACGCAGCGGAAGTCGGACTTGGGCCGCATCGTGTGTCGCTCGTGGCCGTCGAGCAGGTACATGGTGCCCGGCGTGATCCAGTGCTTCTCACCGGTCTCGTCGTTGGTGAGCTCGGCCTCGCCCTCGACGCAGAGGACCGCCTCGATGTGGTTCGCATACCACATCGACGTCTCGGTACCCGCGTACATGATGGTCTCGTGGAGCGAGAAGCCGACCTTCTCCTGGGCGAGCACGATGCGCTTGCTCTCCCAGGTCCCGGAGGCGGCCTTGATGTGCCGGTCGGTGTTCTCGACGTCGGCGAACGATCGGACGATCACGGTGGTTCGATGCCTTTCTCTCTACGAAGGTGAGGTGTGCGGTCCGGGCCGTCAGGCGGTCTCCCGGACGGCACGGGCCAGCGTGCGCAGGCCCTCGTCCAGCTCCTCGGGCGTGATGGTGAGCGGCGGCAGCAGCTTCACGACCTCGCTCTGCGGGCCGGAGGTCTCCAGGAGCAGTCCCAGCTGGAACGCGCGGGCGCAGACCGCGGAGGCGCGCGCCGGGTCCTCGAACTCCAGGCCCCAGACCAGACCGCGGCCCCGGAACCGGGCGCTCTCGTGCTCGCCGCAGATGGCCAGCATCGTCTGCTCGACCTGCTCGCCGCGGGCCAGCGTCTGCTTCTCCATCTGGCCGTCGGCCCAGTAGGCGTCCAGCGCGGCGGCGGCGGTGACGAACGCGGGGTTGTTGCCGCGGAACGTGCCGTTGTGCTCGCCCGGCTCCCAGACGTCCAGCTCCGGCTTGAACAGGCAGAGCGACATGGGCAGTCCGTAGCCGCTGATGGACTTCGACAGCGTCACGATGTCCGGCGTGATGCCGGCCTCCTCGAAGGAGAAGAAGCCGCCGGTACGGCCGCAGCCCATCTGGATGTCGTCGACGATCAGCAGCATGTCCTGGCGGTGGCACAGCTCCTGGAGCGCGCGCAGCCACTCGGCACGGGCCACGTTGATGCCGCCCTCGCCCTGGACGGTCTCCACGATCACGGCGGCCGGGTGGTTGAGCCCGGAGCCCTGGTCCTCCAGGAGCCGCTCGAACCAGAGGAAGTCGGGGACCTGGCCGTCGAAGTAGTTGTCGAACGGCATCGGCGTGCCGTGCACCAGCGGGATACCGGCACCGGCCCGCTTGAACGCGTTGCCGGTCACGGCCAGCGAGCCGAGCGACATGCCGTGGAAGGCGTTGGTGAAGGAGACGACGGACTCGCGCCCCTTGACCTTGCGGGCCAGCTTCAGGGCCGACTCGACGGCGTTGGTGCCCGTCGGGCCGGGGAACATCACCTTGTACGGCAGGTCGCGGGGGCGCAGCACGACGTTCTGGAAGGTCTCCAGGAAGGCGCGTTTGGCGGTGGTGGCCATGTCGAGGCCGTGCGTGATGCCGTCGCGTTCGATGTAGTCGATCAGCGCGCGCTTGAGCACCGGGTTGTTGTGGCCGTAGTTGAGCGAGCCCGCACCGGCGAAGAAGTCCAGGTACGAGTGGCCGTCCTCGTCGGTCAGCCGGGCGCCCTGGGCGCGGTCGAACACGGCGGGCCAGCCGCGGCAGTAGCTCCGGACCTCGGACTCGAGGGTCTCGAAGACACTGAGGGCAGGCGGGGTGATGGTCACAGCGGGTCTCCTGCGTGAGGGGGTGTGACGGGCGGCGTTGAAGGAAGCTGCGGCGGGCCGGCGGCCCGGCGGGGGAAGTGCGCGCTCAGGCGTGGAACGGGCCGATGCGGTACAGCACTTCCGGCAGATGGGTGCCTTCGGGGAACAGTCCGCCGTCGAAGAGCACCTCGCGCTCCAGGGCCACGTCGTGGCGCCGCGCGTAGGAGGTGAACAGGCGGTCCGATGCGGTGTTGTCGGGGGTGACGGTCGTCTCGACCCAGGCCAGGCCCTGTTCGGCGGCGACCCGCGCGGTCAGGGAGTTCAGCAGCTTCGCCGCCAGGCCCGTACCGCGGTGGCCATGGTCGACGGCCACCTGCCAGACGACGAGCGTCTCGGGACGGTCCGGCCTGATGTACCCCGTCACGAAGGCGACCGGGGAGCCGGTCTCGTCACGGGCGACCACGGAGGTCGCCGCGAAGTCACGACACCACAGCAGGTAGCTGTACGAGGAGTTGAGGTCCAGGACCTCGGAGTCGCGGGCGATGCGCCAGATCGCGGCTCCGTCCTCCACTCGTGGCGTGTCGATCGTAAGGAATTCGCTTCGGGCACGTGCAAAATCTGCTGGTGCGGCGGTCATGGCATTTGAATTTACCCAGCAAATTTCTAAATTGCATCGACGCAAGGGGTTGGGTGAGGCATTCGCCTGTGTTATCAGGCGGGTGCGCGCACCGGCGCGAGCTGCCTTGGTTTTCTGGCGTTCTGTCCGGTATTTTTCGGGCAAATCTCCGACTGTGTGGAGTCGGTCACAAGCCCATAACTCTCTCCACACACAACCGGAATGAGGTCCGGAAGCAAGGTGAGAACTGGGGTGTTTAGCCCCGGAAGAAGCGGGCATAAGAATGCGGGGAGCTGCTCTGATTCAGGCAGCTCCCCGCATTCTTTGACGGGTGCGATTTTTACGCGCTGGGCCAGGTTTCCGAAACGGCCTTCCGGGCAGCCTCCAGATCGACCTGCCGGCCGGTTCCGGCCAGCGCCGACCCCAGAGCCGCGAGCGAGGCGAGCACCGCGCCCCGCGTCGCATCCACCCCGTAGTGATTGACCCGGATCATCTCCTTGGCCAGCGCGCCCCCGCCCGCGATCAGCGGCAGCGAGGGCTCACCCGCGAGCGCCCGCGCGACCAGCTCGGAGGCGTCCACGCCCTCGGGCGTGCGCAGCGTGGTCGCCACCGGCGCCGCGTCCCGTGCCTCGTGCACGTAGGGGGTCAGGCCGCCGCCCAGCGCCAGCGCACCGGCGCGGGTGGCCGCGGCGGCCGCCGCGTGACGGGCCGTCAGCGCGTCCAGGCCCTCCGCCTCGATCCGCTCCACGCACGCTTCCAGGGCCAGCATCTCCAGCTGGGCCGGGGCGTGCAGCAGCGCCTTGCGGCCCCCGTCGATCCAGCGCTCCTTCCAGTCGAGGAGCGACAGGTAGGACCGGCGCGGCGCCTGCGGGTTGGCGGCGATCCGCTCCCAGGCCCGCGCGCTCACCGACACCGCCGAGACCCCGGCCGGGCCGCCCATCGCCTTCTGCGCCCCGATCACGCACAGGTCCACGCCCCAGGCGTCCGGCAGCAGCGGCTCGGCGCCCACCGAGGCGACCGCGTCCAGCATGAACAGCGCGCCGTGCGCCCGCACCACCTCGCCGATCTCCGCGACCGGGTTGGTGTTCCCGGTCGCCGCCTCGGCGTGCACCAGGGAGACGAAGTCGATCTCCGGGCGCGCGGCCAGCGCCTTCGCGACCTGGTCCGCGGTGACGGCCGTGTGGAACGGCACCTCCAGGTC
This sequence comes from Streptomyces sp. DT224, assembly GCF_049844595.1. Lineage (NCBI taxonomy): Bacteria > Bacillati > Actinomycetota > Actinomycetes > Kitasatosporales > Streptomycetaceae > Streptomyces > Streptomyces sp. DT224. Next base: position 63,657 of record NZ_JBNCLI010000007.1, on the reverse strand, counting down.
CACGACCTCGGCCCCGCAGTCGCGCAGCCAGTTCCCGAAGGTCTGCCCGTAGGGGCCGGTCACGACGTTGAGCGCCGTCGAGCCGGGCCGGGCGCCGCCCCGGATGCAGCCCTCCAGGGGCAGCAGCGCCTCGCCCTGCATGATGACGACGTCCTGCTCGGTGGCCAGCAGACCGGCCACCCGCCGCTCGATCGCCGCGAAGTGCGCGGCGGTCAGCGGAGCGAGGTCGAGGAAGGGGTGCGTCACGGCGGTGCTCTCTTCGGTTTCGGTCGGCGGGCTCCGGCCTGCTGACCGGGCGCCTCCGAGAGTACCCAGCACCGCTCGGGCGGGCCGGGACAGGGCATGCCGGACGTGGTGGGCCCCTCGTACAGTGCTGTGCATGAGTGATCACGAGGCATCGCGGGTGCTGCATGTGAAGGGGCGGGTGCTCGTCGGACCCGAGGAGGTCAGGGACGAGCTCTGGGCGGCCGGCGGCCGGATCACCTACGAGCGGCCGCCCGGCGCGGACGACGCCGTCACCGTCACCGGCTGGGCCCTGCCCGGCCTGGTCGACGCCCACTGCCACGTCGGACTCGACCACCACGGCGCCGTCGACGCGGCGACCAGCGAGAAGCAGGCCCTGGCCGACCGGGAGGCCGGGGCGCTGCTCCTGCGCGACGCGGGTTCGCCCGCCGACACCCGGTGGATCGACGACCGCGAGGACCTGCCGAAGATCATCCGGGCCGGCCGGCACATCGCCCGGCCCCGCCGCTACACCCGTAACTACGCCTGGGAGGTCGAGCCCGGTGAGCTCGTCGCCTACGTGGCCCAGGAGGCGCGCCGGGGCGACGGCTGGGTCAAGCTCGTCGGCGACTGGATCGACCGGGAGGTGGGCGACCTGACGGCGCTCTGGCCGCGCGAGGCGGTCGAGGCGGCCATCGCGGAGGCGCACCGGCTGGGCGCCCGCGTCACCGCGCACTGCTTCGCGGAGGACTCGCTGCGCGACCTGGTGGAGGCCGGGATCGACTGCGTCGAGCACGCCACGGGCCTCACCGAGGACACGATCCCGCTCTTCGCCGAGCGCGGTGTGGCGATCGTCCCCACGCTGGTCAACATCGCCACCTTCCCCTCGCTCGCGCAGAGCGGCGAGGCGAAGTTCCCGCGCTGGTCCGCCCATATGCGGCGGCTCCACGAACGCCGCTACGACACCGTGCGCGCCGCCTACGACGCCGGGGTGCCGGTCTTCGTCGGCACCGACGCGGGCGGGGTCCTGGCGCACGGCCTGGTGGCCGACGAGGTCGCGGAGCTGGTCAAGGCGGGCATCCCGGCCCTGGAGGCGCTGTCCGCGACGACCTGGGGGGCGCGGGCCTGGCTCGGCAGGCCCGGCCTGGAGGAGGGGGCACCGGCCGACCTCGTGGTGTACGACGAGGACCCGCGGGCGGACGTGCGGGTGCTGGCCGGGCCGCGCCGGGTCGTCCTGAACGGGCGCGTGATCGGCTGACGCACCGCGTTGACCAGCAGTGACCGGAGGGCGGCTCGCTCGTTGAACCTCTTCCGCGCATGCGGGGAGGTGACGTTACGGGTCGCCCTCGCGCGGTCCGTAACGCCCCGGTGCTCAGTGAAACGGGTGAACCCGAGGAACGCACGTGCCGGAATATTCGAATACAGACGCGGAAACCCCCCTTTGGAGTGAACTGGCCTCAGGTGTCCGCCAGTTCACCCTCTGTGCGTAAAGATTCACGGAGTCGAGGCCACCGGCGCCCGCGATGTCCCCCATTGGACGGCGCGCCGGTGGCTCCATGTCTCCTGTGGGGGTTCCACCATCTTGAACAGCAACACCTTCCGCCTCGCCGCCCTGGCGGTCGCCGCAGCTCCCGTCGCCCTTCTGGTCACGGCCCCGGCCCATGCCGCCCCCGCGACGACCACCACGGCCGACGGCGGCGGGAAGGCGAGCGCGGTCGTGCTCCGCACCGCACTCGACGTCTCCCTCCTCAACAAGACGGTCGACGTGCCGTTGAAGGTCACGCTCAACGAGGTGCGGGCACCGCGCACCGCCGAGGAGACCGCGCTCAGCGTGCGGCTCGACGGGGTGGACCGCGGAAGGCCGTTCAGCGTCCTCAAGGCGGACGTGGCCACCGCGAAGGCCACTGCCGACAAGCACCGGGCGGCCGGCTACAGCAACCTCGCCAAGGCGCGGGTCAGCCTGCCGGGCCTGTCGGTGTTCCCGCTGATCGAGGTCGAGAAGGTCACCTCGAAGGCGGTCTGCGAGGTGGGCAGCAGGCCCGTCGCCGAGTCCAACGTGCTCGGGCACGTGTCGGTGCTCGGCAAGCGCGTCACGCTCACGGCCGGGGGCACCACGCGGGTGGCGGTGCCGCAGGTCGGCGAGGTGACGCTGGACCTGTCCAGGACGGAGACCACCTCGCGCACGGCCGCGGCGGTGGCCCTCCAGCTGAAGGTGTCGGTCAACCCGGGCAAGCTGAACGTCGCGGACGTCGAGGGCGAGGTCACGCTCGCGGAGGCCACCTGCGAAACCCCGAAGGGCCACGGCGGCCACACGGGCGGCGGTGACAACGGCGGCGGCCACAACGGCGGGAACGAGAACGGCGGGAGCGGAAACGGCGGCGGTGACAACGGGGGCAACGGCAACGGGGGCGCGACCGGGGGCGGTTCGACGGACGGCGGTTCCGGGAACGGCGGTTCCACGGGCGGTGGCGACAAGGCCGGCTCCACCGGCGGCGACGTGAAGACCCAGACCGGTACGGGCCAGGCCCCGGCCGCCACCGACGCGGACCTGGCCGAGACGGGGAGCAGCTCCAACACCCCGTACATCGCGGGCGGCGCGGCACTGCTGCTGGCGGCCGGTGCGGGCGCCATGGTCCTGACCCGCCGCCGCGCCCGAGGCTGACGGCCAGGGAGGGACCCGGGGGGAGGGGATGGTGAGCGGCGCTCCGTGGGGGCGCCGCTCGCCTGTTGGAGCGCCGATCCGGACCGGGATCACCGCTCACCCATGGGAGCGGTGCTCGGGAAACAGCGCGCCGCTCTCACACTGGAGCACTACCCACTACTGGGAGCGCCGCTCGCCCATTGGCGCGGGGCTCAGGGTGCAGCGCGCCGCTCACCACCTGGAGCACCGCCCACCACCCAGAGCACCGCCCACCCCCGGGAGCACCGCTCACCCCCGCCCGCCGTCCTACCGCCCCGCCACCGTCAGCGCCTGGAGTGCCAGGTCCAGCGCCTGCAGGAAGCGGTTGGTCGTCGTCCGGTCGCGTACCGCCAGCCGGAGCCAGCCGTCCCCGAGCCCCGGAAACGTATCTCCTCGCCGCGCCGCGAACCCCAGCATCCGCAGCCGCTCCCTTATCTCGGCGGCCCCGTCGAGACGGATGAGCACGAACGGCCCCTCGGCCGGCTCCACCACCCGGACCTCCGAGAACTCCCGCAGCCCGGCCACCAGATGGGCCCGGTCCACCACGACCCGGTCCGCCGCACCGGCGGCCTCCGCCAGCGCCCGGGGCTCCACGCACGCCTCCGCCGCCGCCAGCGCGGGCGACGACACCGGCCACAGCGGCTGCGCCGCCTCCAGGGCGCGGATCGTCTCCGGGGCGGCCGCCACGTAACCGATGCGGAGCCCGGCGAGCCCCCAGGTCTTGGTGAGACTGCGCAGGACGACGAGCCCGGGGACGTCCGTACGCCCGCACAGGGCCTCGCGTTCGCCCGGCACCGCGTCCATGAACGCCTCGTCCACCACCAGGGTCCGCCCGGGACGCGCCAGGCGTTCGAGGACGGCGGCGGGATGGAGGACGGACGTCGGGTTGGTCGGGTTGCCGACGACCACCAGGTCGGCGTCGTCGGGCACGTCCGCCGGGTCGAGCCGGAAGTCGTCCTCGGCCCGCAGCAGCACCCGCCCCACCTCGTGCCCGGCCGCGCGCAGCGCGGCCTCCGGCTCGGTGAACTGAGGGTGCACCACGTACGGCCGCCGGGCGGGCAGCGCGCGGGCGATCAGGACGAACGCCTCCGCCGCACCCGCCGTCAAGAGCACGCGGTCGGGAGGAAGTCCGTGCCGCGCGGCAACGGCCTCGCGGGCCTCGCGGCCGTCCGGGTACGCGGCGAGCGTGCCCAGGGAGCCGGCTATGCGCTCCTTCAGCCAGGCCGGCGGGGTGCCGGCCCGTACGTTGACGGCGAGATCGGTCAGATCCCGGCCCCGTCCGCGTACTTCGGCGTCGCCGTGGTGACGCAGATCGTGGGTGCCCGTGCCTGTCGCGTCGGGACTCTCAGTGGGAGTGTGCATGACCGCCGTGGTGGGGGTGTGATGTGGGGGTGTGCGCCGTGACCTGGGTGGACTCCGGCAGGACGACTATGCGCCCCGCACCCTGTTTCACGCAACGGTCGCGACGCTTCACGGAATCCCCCCGGCGGGCCGGCGCGCGACCGCACAGGTGGCCATCGGCGGGCGCCCGTCGCGCGGCCGTGACGTCCTTTTGGGAACGAGGAGTTGGCCGCCCTCGGCGAGAGCGGCGGCCTCGGCCACCGAGGGGGTGCCCAGAGCGGCGAGCGCCGCGCCGGAGGGGTGCGGGACGGGGACCCGGGCGAGCACCTCCGCCGGGTAGGCGCGCAGCGGGACGCCGAGCCGGACGGCGGCGGCCAGCAGCCCCGGCTCACGGGCCTTCGCCGTTACGGTGACCAACTCGGCGATCTCCGTGAGCCCCGCCTCCCGCAGCACCTCCAGAACGAGCCCGGCCACCTCGTCGGCACTGACGCCCCGGGAGGCGCCGACCCCGACGACGAGCGCGCCGAGATGCGCGGAGCGGGGTCCATCGGCTAGCAAGAGGCCATGGCGGTGTTCGTCGCGCTCGGCGCGTTCCTGATGACCCTGGCGGGCGGCTGGGTCGCCCAGCGCGTCAGCGACCGCCGCCACCTGGTCCTCGGCCTGGCCGGCGGGCTGATGCTCGGCGTGGTCGGCCTGGACCTGCTGCCCGAGGCGGTCGAGGCGGCGGGCGGCCTGGTCTTCGGCGTCCCGGCGGCGCTGCTGCTGTTCGTCGGCGGCTTCCTCGTCGCCCACCTGGTCGAGCGGCTGCTCGCGGTGCGCCAGGCGGCACATGGGGCGGCCGAGGAGCGCGTCCCGCAGGTCGGGCTGACGGCGGCGGCCGCGATGGTCGGCCACAGCCTGATGGACGGAGTGGCGCTCGGCGCGGCCTTCCAGGTCGGCGGCGGGATGGGGGCGGCCGTCGCGCTCGCCGTGATCACGCACGACTTCGCGGACGGCTTCAACACGTACACGATCACCAGCCTCTACGGGAACGCCCGCCGCAGGGCCCTCACGATGCTCTTCGCGGACGCGGCGGCGCCCGTCGTCGGGGCGGCGACGACGCTGCTGTTCACCCTGCCGGAGGAACTGCTCGGCTGCTATCTCGGCTTCTTCGGCGGCGCGCTCCTCTACCTCGCCGCCGCCGAGATCCTGCCCGAGGCCCACCACGACCACCCGGCCCGCTCCACGCTGCTGTGCACGGTGGCCGGGGTGTGCTTCATCTGGCTGGTGGTGGGCCTCGCGCAGTGATCCCGCCCCCGTGTTCACCCCCGGCACCGCTCGACGAAGCGTGCGGCGGTGCCGGGCGACGCGGCCCAGTGGGTGTGCAGGTAGCTCGCGTGTACGTTGCCCCGGACGAACCCCTCCACGCGCCGCTCGGGCCGGTGCATGCCCCAGGCGGGCTCGTCGCCCGCACCGGGCTCGATGACGGTCCGGTGGAACTCGTGCCCCCGCATCCGGGCCCCGGCGGGCGCCAGCACGTTGTCGGTGAGCGCCACGGCGTCCCGGTAGCCGAGCGTCAGCCGCTTGGTCATCCGCGCGCCGGCGTCGAGCACCCCGCACATCGGCAGCCCGTCCAACGACCGCGCCAGATACAGCAACCCGGCGCACTCGGCGGCCACCGGCGCCCCCGACAGCGCCGCCTCGGCCACGTCCTTCCGCAACGCTTCGTTGGCCGACAGCTCGGGCGCGTACACCTCGGGGAACCCGCCCCCGATGACCACGCCCCGGGTCCCCGGCGGCAACGCCTCGTCCCGCAGCGGATCAAAGGCCACGACGTCGGCCCCCGCGGCGGCGAGCAACTCGGTGTTCTCCGCGTACGAGAAGGTGAAAGCGGCCCCACCGGCGACGGCGACGAGGGGGCGCCCGTCCGTCCGCCCCTCAGGCATGCCTTCCGGCGCCACCGCCTCATCGGCGGACCACCCCCCACCGGGCAACGCGGGCGCGGACCGGGCCAGCGCCAGCAACCCCTCCAGGTCGCACCCAGCGGCCACCTGCCCCGCCATCGCCGCGACAGCGGCCACCGCGTCGGACCGCCGCTCCGCCACCGGCACCAGCCCCAGATGCCGCGACGGCACAGCAACCCCCTCCACCCGCCGGAGCACCCCCAGCACCGGCACCCCCGACTCCTCCAACGCCTCCCGCAACAGCGCCTCGTGCCGGTCGGACCCCACCTTGTTCAGGATCACCCCGCCGATCCGCACCTCCGCGTCCCAGGACGCGAACCCGTGCACCAGCGCCGCCACCGACCGCGACTGCGAGGACGCGTCCACGACGAGCACCACCGGCGCCCGCAGCAGCTTCGCCACATGCGCGGTGGACGCCAGCTCGCCGAGCCCCGAGGCGCCGTCGTACAGCCCCATCACGCCCTCGACGACGGCCAGCCCGCACCCCCGCGCGCCGTGCGCGAACAGCGGAGCGATCAGCTCGGGCCCGGACATGTACGCGTCGAGGTTGCGTCCGGGGCGCCCCGTCGCGAGCGTGTGGAAGCCGGGGTCGATGTAGTCGGGGCCCACCTTGTGCCCGGACACGGCGAGCCCGCGCGCGGCGAACGCGGCCATCAGCCCGGTGGCGACGGTGGTCTTGCCGCTCCCGGACGAGGGCGCGGCGACGACCAGGCGGGGGATGTTCACCACTCGATGCCCCTCTGGCCCTTCTGCCCGGCGTCCATCGGGTGCTTGACCTTCGACATCTCCGTGACCAGGTCCGCCGCCTCCAGCAGCGCGGCGGGCGCGTTGCGGCCGGTGATCACCACGTGCTGCGTGCCGGGGCGGTCGCGCAGCACCGAGACGACCTCGTCGGTGTCGATCCACCCCCAGTGCAGGGGATAGGCGAACTCGTCCAGCACGTACAGCCGGTACGTCTCGGCGGCCAGGTCGCGCTTGACCTGCTCCCAGCCCTCGCGGGCCTTCGCCTCGTTGTCCGTCTGGTCGTCGCGCTGGACCCAGGACCAGCCCTCGCCCATCTTGTGCCAGGCGACGGAACCGCCCTCGCCGCTCGCGCCGAGTACCTTCAGGGCGTTCTCCTCGCCGACCTTCCACTTCGCCGACTTGACGAACTGGAAGACCCCGATGGGCCACCCCTGGTTCCAGGCGCGCAGCGCGAGCCCGAAGGCCGCGGTCGACTTCCCCTTGCCGATGCCGGTGTGCACCATCAGCAGCGGCCGGTTGCGCCGCTGCCGGGTGGTGAGTCCGTCGTCCGGCACGCTCTCCGGCTGTCCCTGCGGCATTACGCGACCCTCCTGTCGGTGTGCCCGCGGCCCGCGCCCCGGACGTCCTTGACCAGCCCGGCGATCGACTCGGCGCGCAGCTCGTCCAGCGTGACGGCGGTGCCGCCCAGCCGGGCCGCGAGATCCGCCGCGAGCCCCAGCCGTACCGGACCCGCCTCGCAGTCCACGACGACCGACGCCGTGCCCTCGGCCGCGTGCAGCCGGGCGGCCCGCGCGGCCAGCGCCACCGGGTCCGGCCCGCCGGTCGCCCGCCCGTCCGTCACCACGACCAGCAGGGGCCGCCGGGACGGGTCGCGCAGCCGCTCCACCCGCAGCACGTCGTGCGCCTTCAGCAGCCCGGCGGCCACCGGGGTGCGCCCGCCCGTCGGCAGCGATGCGAGCCGGGCCGCCGCCGCGTCCACCGACGAGGTCGGCGGCAGCGCCACCTCCGCGCCCCGGCCCCGGAAGGTGACGAGACCGACCTTGTCGCGCCGCTGGTAGGCGTCCATCAGCAGGGACAGCACCGCGCCCTTCACGGCGCCCATGCGCTGCCGGGCGGCCATCGACCCGGAGGCGTCCACGACGAACAGCACGAGGTTGCCCTCGCGCCCCTCCCGCGTCGCCTGCCGCAGGTCGTCCCGCCGCACCACGAGCCCCCGGCCGGACCGGCCCCGTGCCCGCTGGTGCGGGGCGGCGGCCAGGACCGTCGCCGCCAGATGCAGCTTCGTCAGCGCGCCCTCGGGCCGCCGCGCGCCCGTCGTCCGCCCGTGCTCGGTGCGCGCCCGGGACCGCCGCCCCGCCGCGCCCTCGCCGAGACCGGGCACGCTCAGCATCTTCGTACGGAACGGCTCACCGGCCCGTACGGGCTGCTGCTCGCCGCCCTGCCCGGGCAAGGGGACCCCGGGCGTGTCGTCCGCCCCGTCGGCGGGCGCGGGCGGCGTGTCGGGCCCGTCCCCCTGGGGCGGAAGGCCCCCGCCGCCCCCGCCGCCACCAGGCCCGTCCGGCTCCGGCTCGTCGTCCCCGCCGCCGTTCTGCTCCAGCGTGTCGTCCAGTTTGTCCTCGTCGAGGCCCGGCGCGTCGAAGGGATTCCGCCTGCGCCGGTGGGGGAGCGCGAGCAGCGCCGCCTGCCGGACGTCCTCGGCACCTACGTCGGTGCGCCCCGCCCACGCGGCCAGCGCGGTCGCGGTCCTGGCCATGACGATGTCCGCGCGCATCCCGTCGACCTCGAAGGCCGCGCAGGTCGCCGCGATCTGCCGCAACGCCTTGTCGCCGAGCACCACGTCGGGCAACAGCGCCCGCGCGGCCGTGATCCGGTCCCGCAACTCCGCTTCCTCGCCGGCCCAGCGCGCCGCGAAGGCCGCCGGGTCGTCCTCGTAGGCGAGCCGCCGCCGCACCACCTCCACCCGCTGGTCCGTCTCCCGGGACGCCGCGACCTCGACGGTCAGCCCGAACCGGTCGAGCAGTTGGGGGCGCAGCTCGCCCTCTTCCGGGTTCATCGTCCCGACGAGCAGGAACCGCGCCGCGTGCCGTACGGAGACGCCCTCGCGCTCCACGTACGAGGCCCCCATGGCCGCGGCGTCCAGCAAGAGGTCGACCAGATGGTCGTGGAGGAGGTTGACCTCGTCCACGTACAGGATTCCGCGGTGCGCGTCCGCGAGCAGCCCCGGTTCGAAGGCTTTGACGCCCTCCGCGAGGGCCCGTTCGATGTCGAGCGCCCCGACGAGCCGGTCCTCGGAGGCGCCGACCGGCAGCTCCACGGTCCGCGCCGCCCGCGACACGCCGGAGACGTCCTCGTGCGGGCCGTCCGGACACGCCGGATCGGGCGCGGCGGGGTCGCACGAGAAGCGGCACCCCGGCACGACGGGGACCTCCGGCATCAGCGCGGCCAGCGCGCGTACGGCGGTCGACTTGGCGGTGCCCTTCTCGCCGCGGACCAGGACCCCGCCCACGGCCGGGCTGACCGCGTTGAGCAGCAGCCCGAGCCGCAGGTCGTCCTGGCCGACGATGGCGGTGAAGGGGTAAGGCGTACTCACAGGGCCTCCTTGACGGGGGTGGCGGGCGCTCCCGGCGGGATGAACGGCAGACCGGACGGCGCGCCCGACTCGATGAGCCGCCACAGCGCGTCGGTGTCCGCGTGTTCCTCGATCAGGTCGCCGAGGCGGTCGAGCTGTTCCTCGCGCAGGCCGGCGAAGCAGGTGTCGGGCGCGGGCACGAAGCGGCGGCCGGTGAGCCGGGCGACCTCGGCCAGGAAGAGGCGGCGGAAGGCGTCGCTCTCCAGCGAACCGTGCCAGTGGGTGCCCCAGACGGCACCGGACCGGCAGCCGTCCAGCGGGGTGCCCCGGCCGTCCGTCAGGAACGGCTCCCCGCCGCCCACTTCGGCGACGCCGTGATGGATCTCGTACCCCTCGACGGGCGCGCCGAGCGCCTGGCCGGACGGCCGGGCGAGGGTCTTCTCGCGGTCGAAGCGGACGCGCACGGGCAGCAGGCCGAGCGCGTCGACCCGCCCGGCGCGCGACTCGACCTCGTCCTCGATGTGCTCCCCGAGGATCTGGTAGCCGCCGCAGATGCCGAGCACCGGCCGGCCCTCGGCGGCGCGCCGCCGCAGCGCGTCGGCGAGCCCGCGTTCGCGCAGCCAGGCGAGCGCCTTCACGGTGCCCCGGGTGCCCGGCACGATGACGAGGTCGGCGTCGGCCAGCTCCTCGGCCCGGTCCACGAACCGCACGACGACGCCCGGTTCGGCGGCCAGCGCGTCCACGTCCGTGAAGTTCGACATCAGCGGGATGGCGCACACGGCGACGCGCAGGACGTCCTCGCCGTGCGGCGGGGCGACCGCCGACTCGCGTACGGTGCCGCGCAGCGACACCCGCAGGCCGTCCTCCTCGTCGATGCCGAGCCCGTGAGCGAAGGGCAGCACCCCGTATGCGGGACGGCCCGTCAGGTCGCGCAGCATGTCCAGGCCCGGTTCCAGCAGCGAGACGTCGCCCCGGAACTTGTTGACCAGATACCCCGCGATCAGCTCCTGGTCCTCGGGCGCGAGCAGCGCGGTCGTGCCGAAGAAGGAGGCGAAGACCCCGCCCCGGTCGATGTCCCCGACCACCACGACCGGAAAGCGCGCGGCCCGGGCGATGCCCATGTTCACGATGTCCGTACGCCGCAGGTTGATCTCGGCGGGTGAGCCGGCGCCCTCGCAGATCACCGCGTCGTACGTGCTCCGCAGCTGCTCCAGGCAGTCCGTGACGGTGGACAGCAGCTGTTCCTGCCGTCCGCCGTGGTAGCCGCGGGCGCTCATCTCGCCGACCGGCCGCCCCATCAGGACGACCTGGCTGGAGCGGTCGCCGCCGGGCTTGAGCAGCACCGGGTTCATCAGGGCGGTCGGTTCGACGCGGGCGGCCTGGGCCTGCATCGCCTGGGCCCGGCCGATCTCGGCGCCCTCGCGGGTGACGAAGGAGTTCAGTGACATGTTCTGCGCCTTGAACGGGGCGACCTTCACCCCCCGGCGCACCAGCCAGCGGCAGATGCCCGCCGTGACGACGCTCTTGCCCGCGTCCGACGTGGTTCCGGCGACCAGCAGTCCGCCGCTCATATCGTTCTCCGTCCTTGAGGTCTCCCGGTCCGTCCCGCGATCCGGCGCGCGACCGCCCCCGCGCCCAGCCGGGCGGCCACGCCGACGCCGAGGGCGAGCACGCCCACCCGGCGCGAGAGCCGCACGGCGCGCTCGATGTCCCCGGTCTCCACGGCACGGCCCGCCTCCCCGTTGAGCACGGGCCGGTGCTCGACGCGCCCCCCGTACGCGAGGGTCCCGCCCAGCCGTACGCCGAGCGCCCCGGCGAACGCCGCCTCCACGGGCCCCGCATTGGGACTCGGGTGCTTCGCGGCATCGGCCCGCCAGGCCCGTACCGCCTCCCGGGGGCGGCCGCCGGAGGCCACGGCGAGCAGGGCGGTGAGCCGGGCTCCGGGCCAGCCGGCGAGGTCGTCCAGCCGGGCGGATGCCCAGCCGTACCGCAGGTAACGGGGCGACTTGTGGCCGACCATCGCGTCGAGCGTGTTGGCGGCGCGGAAGCCGACGAGCCCGGGGACCCCGGCGAGGGCGCCCCAGACGAGGGCGCCGACCACGGCGTCCGAGGTGTTCTCGGCGACGGACTCCACCACGGCACGCGCGATCCCGGGGCCGTCCAGCGCCTGTGGGTCGCGCCCGCACAGGTGGGGCAGCCGCTCCCGGGCCGACTCGATGTCGCCGGCGGCGAGCGCCCCGCCGATGGCCCGGGCCTCGCGCCCCAGCGACGTACCGCCGACGACGAACCAGGTGGCGGCGGCGGTCAGGGCCACGGAGGCGACGGGACGGCGGCGCAGGGCGCGGGCGGCGAGCGCGGCGCTCCCGGCGGCGCCCCCCGCGCAGATCAGGGTGTGCAGGGCGCCCCGGCCGCGATGGTCGCGCCAGAGCCGGTCCTCGACGGCCGCGGCGGCCCGCCCGAAGGCGGCGACCGGGTGCCCCCTGCGGGGGTCACCGAGCAGCAGGTCGGCGATCAGGCCGGCGGTGGCGCCGTACGCGTAGATGCGATCGGCACGCACGGTTCAGCCGACCGCACCCGAGGCTGCCGACAGAGGGCGTGGGGAGAAGGTCGCACGGCAGCCGGGCATGGCGGTATGTCCTCACTCAGGGTCCGCGCCCTGGTTCGACGTGACGGCGACGAGAGTCTCCTGGCTTCCGGATCGGCGGGACCCCGGTCTTCCAGCCCGCTCGCGCGGGCCGTGACGTGCGGTGGGGGACCGCTCCCCGGTGACAGTGGCGGGACCGCGCCGGATTCGCACCGGCTTCCTCTGCTGTCGCCGTAATGGCTCCGGCAGTCCACCACGCCCCGCGAACGCCCGTCAACTCGCCGTTGACCTGCGGCGGCACGGTGGGGGCGGACGCACATCGGGCCGGACGCGCACGAGGTGCGTCCGGCCCGGGGGAGGCGGTGCGTCAGGCGACGATCAGATAGATCCCGTACGCGACCGCCGCCGCGCACAGCCCGAAGCAGACGTACGCCCCGGCGCGCGCCAGCAGGAGCGAGGAGCCCGCCGGACCGCCCCCGGCAGCCGGCTCCGGCTGCTTGGAGAGGCCGACGATGCCGAGCGTGAAGAGGCCCACCAGGGCGACGGTGGTGACGAGGGAGACGCCGAAGACGGTGCCCAGAGCTGCCCAGTCGATGTTCATACGGGGTGTCCTTACCGGAGTACCGGGGTCTGTCAGACCGTGGCGGGTCGGGCCGGATCGGCGGCGACGGGACCGGCGGGCGCCGGAATGGTGGCGGCGAGGTCGTGCGCCTGGGCCGCGGTGGGCGGCGGGCTCACGGCCGCGATGGCCTGGGTGACGACACCCGCGGGCTCGGCCGGGGCGGCGTCCTCGGTGCCGGGCGCGACATCGCCGTGGCCGACGGGCGTGCGGCGCGAGAGCACCCAGATCGCCCCGGAACCGGCGACCAGGAGGGCCGCGACGACCACGACGCCCCAGGTGCCCTGCTTCGTCAGGAACTCCGCACCCGCGCCGACCAGACCGGCCGCCGGCAGGGTCAGGCCCCAGGCGACGAACATCCGGGTGGCGGTGGACCAGCGGACCACACCCCCGGCCCGGCCGAGGCCCGCGCCCATCACGGCCCCGGAGCAGGACTGCGTGGTGGAGAGGGAGAAGCCGAGGTGCGAGGAGGCCAGGATGACGGTGGCCGCGCTGGTCTGGGCGGCGAAGCCCTGCGGGGGCTTCAGTTCGGTCAGGCCGCTGCCCATGGTGCGGATGATGCGCCAGCCGCCGAGGTACGTGCCGAGCGCGATGGCCAGGCCGGCGCTGACGATGACCCAGACCGGCGGGTTGGAGCCGGGGGAGAGGACGCCGCCGGTGACCAGGGCGAGAGTGATGATGCCCATGGTCTTCTGCGCGTCGTTGGTGCCGTGGGCGAGCGAGACGAGCCCGGCCGAGGCGATCTGGCCGGCCCGGTAGCCCTTGGCGGTGGCCTTCTCCTGGGCGTCGTTCCGGATCTTCCCGCCGATCCGGTACGTGAGCCGGGTGGCCAGGAGCGCGGCCACGCCGGCCACGATCGGGGCGGCGACGGCGGGCAGCAGCACCTTGGTGACGACGGTGCCCCCGTTGACCGACGACCAGCCGGCGGACATCACCGCGGCGCCGATGAGGCCGCCGAACAGTGCGTGGGAGGAGCTGGACGGGAGCCCGACCAGCCAGGTCAGAAGATTCCACAGGATGGCGCCGACGAGCGCCGCGAAGATGACCTCGGTTCTGAGGCCGTCCTCGTTGACGATCCCGCCGGAGATCGTCTTGGCGACCTCCACGGACAGGAACGCGCCGACCAGATTCAGAACGGCGGACATCGCGACCGCCGTCTTGGGTTTGAGTGCGCCGGTCGAGATGGTCGTGGCCATCGCGTTGGCGGTGTCGTGGAAACCGTTCGTGAAATCGAACACTAGAGCTGTCACGATCACTATCGCGAGCAGCAGCGTGATGTGTTCCATTTACCCAGGCAATCGTTCGACGTCATTGGCACGTGGAACGTAGGCAACTTGAGTGAACGGAAGATGAACTGAGCAGGACGCTGCGGTGACCCCCGGAGCGGTGGCCGGGCGGCGCCCGGGGCGGGGCCGGAAAGGATCTTCGTATGAGTGACCGAGAGCACGACGCGATCGCCCGGGGATGGGAGGCGGTCGTCGCCGCGGCGCGCCGCACGGCGGCCGAGGGCCTGGTCGTCGGAACCTCCGGAAACGTCTCGCTGCGGATCGGCGACACGGTGCTGGTCACCCCCAGCGCAGTGGCGTACGACCAGCTGGGCCCCGAGGACCTGACCGGCGTCGATCCGGAAGGCAACCAGACCTTCGGGACACTCGCTCCCACCAGCGAACTTCCCCTCCACCTCGCCGTCTACCGGAACACTGACGCGAAGGCCGTCGTGCACACCCACGCGGTCCACGCCACGGCCGTCTCCACCCTGGTCACGGAGGTCCCCCCGGTCCACTACGCCGCCGCGATGCTCGGCGGCACGGTCCGCGTCGCCCCCTACGCCCGGTACGGCACCCCCGAACTGGCCGCGAACATGCTCACCGCCCTGCGCGACCGCACCGGCTGCCTGCTCGCCAACCACGGCACCGTCACGTACGGCGCCACCCTCGACGAGGCGTACGACCGCACCGCCCAGCTCGAATGGCTCTGCCACGTCTGGCTCACCGCGAGCGCCGTACCCGGCCGTACCCCGGCCCTGCTCTCGGAGGACCAGCTGGGCGAGGTCCGGGAGGCGCTCAAGGGGTACGGGCAACAAGGCCGAGGCGGCGCCGGACGGCGTTGAAGCGACACGGGCGGTACCGGACGGCCCTGCCCACTGGCATCGCGCCGCCCCGGCCACGACACTGTGGGGGTGCGCCCGGTTACCGCGACGGCAGCGGCCGTCACCACACTCATCGGCGCCGGCGCGGCAGCGGTCGCGGCCGGCCGGTTCGCGGGCGACGTCGCCCTCAGGACGCCGCCCGGACGACCGCTCCCCGCCGACCGCGAACTCACCGTCCACGCGACGGCCGCCGGGCAGGTCACCCTGACCCGGTCCCTCACCTCGCTGCGCCCCGGCACGTACGGGCTGGCCGGCAAGGACGTCCACGCCGTCGTCGGCCCCGTGCTCGACCGCGCCCACCAGGCCGCCGACACCGTCGTGCGCCGGCTGGAACGCGTCGACCACGGCGTCCTCGCCCCCGGCGACAAGGTCCGGCTCACGCCCCAGGTGTACAGCGGCGACCCCGGCAGCGCGCTCGGCCTGGCCTTCCGGGAGGTGCGGATCCCCGGCGAGCTGGGCGAACTGCCCGCCTGGCACGTCCCGGCGCCCCGCCGCACCTGGGTCATCACCGTGCACGGCATCGGCGCCACCCGCGAGCACCCCCTCAACCTCCTGGAGTTCCTGCACGGCCGGCAGCTGCCCGTGCTCGACCTCGCCTACCGCGGCGACCCGGGCGCCCCCCGCTCCCCGGACGGGCTCGGCCACCTCGGCGAGTCCGAGTGGCGCGACCTGGACGCGGCGATCCGCTTCGCCGTTCGCAACGGCGCCGAGCAGGTCATCCTGTACGGCTGGTCCACCGGCGCGTCCATGGCGCTGCACGCCTGCGCGGGCTCCGCGCTCCGCGACAGGATCACCGGCCTCGTCCTCGACTCGCCCGTCCTGGACTGGACCGACACCCTGCGCGGCCTCGCCGCGGCACGCGGGGTCCCCGGCGCGCTGCTGCCCCTGGCCGTGCGCGCCGCCCAGGGGCAGACCGGACTGCACGGCACCGGACTCCTGGACACCTCGGTCCCGGTGACCCTGCACGTCCCCACGCTCGTCTTCCACGGTCCCGACGACACCCTGGCCCCCTGGATCCACTCCCGCCGGCTCGCCGCCGCCCGCCCCGACCTCGTCTCCCTGCACACCGTGGACCGCGCTCCGCATGCGGCGATGTGGAACGCCGACCCGGCCCACTACGAGGAGACCCTGCGCCGCTTCCTCACGCCCCTGATGTGAGGTGATGCGCCGGTTCGGCCGATTGGTCCCGGCCGGTGCGCGCCCCGTCAACGCCGGTGACCCGGGTTCCGTTTGGGCTTTCGGGCCGTCAGGGGCAAGACTGCTCCCGTGACGTCCCGTACCCCGCGCGACTCCAGGCTGCGTCTTGTCCGCCCGCGACCCCTCGCCACCGCCCGAAGGGCCGTGACCACTCGGCGCACCAGGCCCGCGCCGCGCCCGCCCGAGGGCACCCCGCCCCGGGCGGAGCTGGCCCGCCAGGCCAGGACGGTCCTCGCCGACGCCGTACGGATCGCCCGCTGGGCGGCCGACGGGGCGGCCCCCGGCACCACACCCCCGGCCACCCTCGAACACGCCGCCGCCGCGCTGGACATCTCCCCGGAGCGAGTGCGCTCCGGCTGGGACCGGGCCCGGCTGGCCGGACTGGTCGAACTCCACGGCGACACCGCACGGCCCGGCTGGCGGCTGCGCGCCTGGGACCGGGACGACTCTGCGGTGCTGCGCGGCTGGGTGGCCCTCTTCGACGCCTGGTCGCTCGTCCACCCCGCGCCCCGGGGCGTCGAGTCCACCGCCGTCGCCGAGGCCGTCGAGGCGGTGCCCCAGGTCCTCTCGCTGCTCCAGCTCTCGGCCGGGCCCGTCACCGTGCCCGCCCTCCTCGACCTCCTCGGCCAGCGCGTCGCGGAACTCCACGAAGAACGCTGCGAGGTGCCGTACGGCCCCGAGCCGCTGCCCGCCCCCGCCGAACCGGCGCCCACCGCCCACCCGCCGGCCCTCGTCGCCCGCCTGCTCGACTGGGCCCTGGAGGGCCTGGCCGACGTCGGGGCGCTCACCCTCGGCGCGGGCCAGGCCACGCTGACGCCGCTCGGCAACTGGGCGGTCTGGGTCAAGCTGGAGCAGATCTGCGTCGCCGCCCAGAGCCCCGCCGGCAACATCGAGCAGGCCGCCGCCGACATGCTCCTCGGCTGCGCCCGCCTCACCCCCGGACCCGCCCGCGCCGAATACCGCGCCTGGCTGGCCGCCCGCCCCGTCGGCAGCGCCGTCGCCGAACTCCTCGACGTCGCCCGCGGCGAGGACGCCCTCCTGCGGGGCCTCGCCTTCGAGGCCCTGCGCGTCGTCGGAGCCCCCGCGGAGCCCGAGGTCCGGGCCGTCCGGACCGACCCGTCGCTGCGCCCGTACGCGCTGCTCTGGCTCGCCGAGTACGACGGCGCGGACCCCGAGGACGCCCAGGAGGTCCTCAGCCGCGAGGAGGCCACGTGGCTCTGGGTCGACACGGCGGCGGCGGTCGCGGACCACGGTGAGACGGGCCTCCTGGTCCGCCACCTCGACTCGGCGGTCCAGGGCACGGTCCCGGCCCTGCTGGACGAGGTCCGGGCCGTCGGCCACCCCCGCACGGTGCAGGTCCTGGTGGCCCTGGCCGCGGCCCACCCGGACCCGGCGCTGGCGAAGGCGGTCCGCAAGGCGGCGTTCCAGGTCCACACGGGCGCGTGACCCGGGCCGCCGCCGGCCTCGCCGGCGCGTGAGGCGTGCTGCCCGGGGCCGTGACCCGGGCAGCGGGAAAGTCGTTGGACACCGCCAGTAGACTGGTTTCCATGGCAGTTCTCCTTGTGCGTGTGCGTGAGTAGCGGCGTCGATCCGTCACCACCCGTCGTTCCTCCGCCCTTCCTTCCGCCCAGGAGTACCTTCCCGTGATCACCGCCTCCGGCATCGAGCTGCGCGCCGGCGCCCGTCTGCTCATCGAATCCGCCAGCTTCCGCATCGCCAAGGGCGACCGCATCGGCCTCGTCGGCCGCAACGGAGCGGGCAAGACTACCCTCACCAAGTGCCTCGCGGGCGAGGGGACCCCCGCCGCCGGCACCATCACCCGCTCCGGTGAGGTGGGCTACCTCCCGCAGGACCCGCGCACCGGCGACCTCGACGTCCTGGCCAGGGACCGGGTGCTCTCCGCGCGCGGCCTGGACGAGATCCTGCGCAAGATGCGGGAGAACGAGGACCGGATGGCGAACGGCAAGGGCGCCACCCGCGAGAAGGCGATGAAGAAGTACGAGCGCCTGGAGACGGAGTTCCTCACCAAGGGCGGTTACGCCGCCGAGGCCGAGGCCGCCACCATCGCCGCCGCGCTCAGCCTGCCCGACCGCGTGCTCGGCCAGCCGCTGCACACCCTCTCCGGCGGTCAGCGCCGCCGCGTCGAACTGGCCCGCATCCTCTTCTCGGACGCCGACACGCTGCTCCTGGACGAGCCGACCAACCACCTCGACGCGGACTCGATCGTCTGGCTGCGCGACTACCTCAAGACCTACCGCGGCGGCTTCGTCGTGATCTCCCACGACGTGGAGCTGGTCGAGACGGTCGTCAACAAGGTCTTCTACCTGGACGCCAACCGCTCCCAGATCGACGTCTACAACATGGGCTGGAAGCTCTACCAGCAGCAGCGCGAGGCCGACGAGAAGCGCCGCAAGCGCGAGCGCCAGAACGCCGAGAAGAAGGCCGCCGCCCTCAACGCGCAGGCGGACAAGATGCGCGCCAAGGCGACCAAGACGGTCGCCGCGCAGAACATGGCCAAGCGCGCCGACCGGCTGCTGTCCGGCCTGGACGAGGTCCGGGTCGCCGACAAGGTCGCCAAGCTGCGCTTCCCCGACCCCTCGCCGTGCGGCAAGACGCCCCTGATGGCGGAGGGGCTCTCCAAGTCCTACGGCTCGCTGGAGATCTTCACCGACGTCGACCTGGCCATCGACAAGGGCTCCCGCGTCGTCATCCTCGGCCTCAACGGCGCCGGCAAGACCACGCTGCTGCGGCTGCTCGGCGGCGCCGAGCAGCCCGACACCGGCCGCGTCGTGGAGGGCCACGGGCTCAAGCTGGGCTACTACGCCCAGGAGCACGAGACCCTGGACCCGGACCGCACGGTCCTGGAGAACATGCGCTCCGCCGCGCCCGACCTGGACCTCGTCGCCGTCCGCAAGACGCTCGGCTCGTTCCTCTTCTCCGGTGACGACGTGGACAAGCCGGCCGGGGTGCTCTCCGGCGGCGAGAAGACCCGCCTGGCCCTGGCGACGCTGGTCGTCTCCTCCGCCAACGTGCTCCTGCTCGACGAGCCCACCAACAACCTGGACCCGGCCAGCCGTGAGGAGATCCTCGGGGCGCTGCGCACGTACAAGGGCGCGGTCGTCCTGGTCACGCACGACGAGGGCGCGGTCGAGGCCCTGCAGCCCGAGCGGATCATCCTGCTCCCGGACGGGATCGAGGACCTGTGGGGCGCGGACTACCGGGACCTGGTCGCGCTGGCCTGATCCCCGGGACCGGATCATTCGGCCTACTCGTGATCCGTCATCTGTGTGAGCAGGTCTCGTACCTCGGCGCGGCGCCCGGCAGATAGCTGCCGGGCGCACCCATTTACGCCCCCCGGCCCGTGCGGGCCCTGACCTGGACGTTCCTTCCCCGGCACCCGCACGACACCGCGCGCAGCCCGCTGGAATGAAGCATTCCGGTCGCACGGGCGCACTCCCGGGGCGCGAATCCGGTCGCAGAGACCTTGCCGAATGGGTGGCCAGGAAGCGTCCGAGGGGTGATCATGAGAGTCCAGAGCGCACTTCCCACGAGGAGGCACGGGTGGCCGAGACTCTGAAGAAGGGCAGCCGGGTGACCGGCGCCGCGCGCGACAAGCTCGCGGCAGACCTGAAGAAGAAGTACGACTCCGGTGCGAGCATCCGGGCGCTGGCCGAGGAAACGGGCCGCTCCTACGGATTCGTCCACCGGATGCTCAGCGAATCCGGAGTGACGCTCCGCGGACGCGGCGGCGCCACACGAGGCAAGAAGGCCGCGACGGCCTGACGGCCGACAGCGGATCGGGGCACGTCACAGGACGGCTCCGGAGGTCCCTGGTTCCGGGTGTGCCCACCCGGTCGGCCGCAGGGTCGATCCGGTGGTTACTGTTCAGTCACTTAGCTTGATGTGCTGACTGCACCCGAACCGGAGGCCCCGTATGACCTCGCTCGACTCCGTGCTCGACCAGGACGGCGTACGACTCACCGTCGACGACGCGGTTGCCACGGTGACCCTCACCAATCCGGCCAAGCGCAACGCCCAGTCTCCCGCTCTGTGGCGGGCGTTGACGGAGGCCGGACGGGCTCTGCCCGGCAGCGTGCGGGTCGTCGTGCTGCGCGCCGAAGGCGTGTCGTTCTCCGCCGGGCTCGACCGCCAGGCGTTCACCCCCGAGGGATTCGACGGTGAGCCGTCGTTCCTCGACATGGGGCGCGGCCCGGAGGCCGATCTCGACGCGCTGATCGCCGGGTACCAGGAGGCGTTCACCTGGTGGCGCCGCAACGACATCGTGTCGATCGCGGCCGTCCAGGGCCACGCCATCGGTGCGGGCTTCCAGCTCGCCCTCGCCTGTGACCTGCGCATCGTCGCCGACGACGTGCAGTTCGCCATGCGCGAGACCAGTCTCGGCCTGGTGCCCGACCTCACCGGCACGCATCCTCTGGTGCACCTCGTCGGGTACGCCCGCGCGCTGGAGATCTGCGCCACCGGCCGCTATGTCCACGCCGAGGAGGCGGAGCGCACCGGCCTGGCCAACCTCGTCGTACCCGCCGCCGAGCTCGAAGGCGCCGCGCGCGACCTGGCGGGCGCCCTGCTGGCCGCCCCGCGCGACGCCGTCATCGAGACCAAGGCCCTGCTGGGCGGCGCCGTCTCGCGTACGTACGAGGAGCAGCGCGCCGCCGAACGGGCCGCGCAGGGCCGCCGCCTCCGCGACCTGGCGGGTGCCCTCGGCTGACGTACGGGCGGGCCCGGCGGGAGCCGTGACGTCCCCCGCCGGCCCGCCCCGGACCAGGGCTCAGTCCGTCGTGCCGTCCTCCGCGACCGCCGTGACCAGCACCGCGACCGGAGGCCGCCCCTCGGCCGCCTCCGTCACCGCCTCCCGCACGGCGCGGGCCACGTCCAGCGCGCGGTGACCGCTCTCCGTCGCCAGCTCGACGCGCACATGGTCCTCGGCCGTCCGCACCGCCGGGCCCAGCACTCCGGTCAGCGCCGCCACCCCGGCCACCGAGGCGGCGGCCCGCCCCGCGGCGTTCTCCGCGTCCACCGGGCGCACCTCCGCCGGCTCCGGCTCCACCCGTTCGGGCGAGCCGTCGAGCAGCCCCGTCACCCGCAGGTCCACCTCGGACACCACCAGGCCGAGCCGGCGCGCGGCGGCCGACAGAAGTGCCGCGCGCAACGCGTCGGCGGCTGCGGGCAGGGGCCGGTCGGCCGTCGTGGTCATCGTCGCCTCGATTCGTAGGGGACCCGGCGGTAGCGCGCTCGGGGGCGGGGGTACCTGCGGGGCGGGGGCCGACTCCGGGTCGGCCACGGCGATCCGCAGCTCACCGAGGACCGGACCGGGGTCCGGACCCGACACCGCCCGGCGCAGCACCGCGACCGCCGCCCGCTCCGCGATCCAGGCGCCGTCCGCCGGGCCGCCCAAAGGGAGCAGCCGGCCCAGCGAGAGCCGTTGCCGTACCGCAGCCGTCCACGCATGGGCCCTGTGCGGGCCGTCAGCCGTCGTCATGGCCACCAGACTGCCGTATTCGCGGCGCGAGTCAGGGCAAGCGCCCTTAATGTGGGCAAAGTAGTCAAATCTGTCCCGAAGGGAAGAGTGGCGATGACCGAGACCCCACAGCGGAACCGGCCCGAGAACTCCGACGGCAACACCTCGGGCGGCAGCAGCCTGACCAAGCGCGGCGGAGGCGACCCCGGCACCCGCGGCCGTACGACGATCGCCGACGGAGTGGTCGAGAAGATCGCCGGAATGGCAGCACGCGACGTCGTCGGGGTGCACGCCATGGGCAGCGGCCTGTCCCGCACATTCGGCGCGGTCCGCGACCGGGTCCCCGGTGGCTCCAAGTCCGTCACCCGGGGCGTCAAGGCAGAGGTCGGCGAGACCCAGACCGCACTGGACCTGGAGATCGTCGTGGACTACGGCGTGTCGATCTCCGACGTCGCCCGCGATGTACGGGAGAACGTCGTCGCGGCCGTCGAGCGCATGACGGGCCTCGAGGTGGTCGAGGTCAACATCGCCGTCAGCGACGTGAAGCTGCCCGACGAGGACGACGATGACGACGAGTCCGAGTCCCGCGTCCAGTAGTCCCGGCGTCCCCGAGCGGTTGAGGAGCACACGATGCGGTTGAGGAGCACACGATGAGCATGGCTGTGGCCGGTCTGCTGGCCGGCATGGCGCTCGGTTTCGCCGGGTACTTCGGCGGCTTCGGAGCCTTTGTGCTGGTGGCCGCCCTCGGAGCGGTCGGCTTCGTCGCCGGCCGCTTCTTCGACGGCGACCTGGAACCCGGCGACTTCTTCCGCAGTCGCGAGCGCGGCGACCGACGGCGGTGACGGCGGTGTCGGGGGCGAGCGGCCCGGTCTCGGCCGGGGAGCGGGGAGAGACGCGGATCGCCGACCGGGTGGTCGCGAAGATCGCCGCGCAGGCGGCCAAGGAGGCGGTCGACGCGACCCCGAAGGAAGCGGCGGCGCCGCGTGCCACGGTCACCGTGCACCGTGACACCGCCCGCGTACGGGTGAGTCTGGAGCTGGGATATCCCGCTGACATCGGCCACCAGTGCGGTGCCGTGCGTCGGCGGGTCGCCGAGCGGGTAAAGGCGTTGGCGGGGATGGAGGTGCCCGAAGTGGCCGTCCAGGTCGAACGCCTGCATCCCACCGGAGCGAGCCTGGCGGCACAGGGGAGGATTCGATGACCGAGCCCCACGACCCGGACGACGGCACGCGGCGACCGCCCGAGGCCGGGACGGTGGAACACGGCAGTGTCCTCGCCCTCGACCAGTCGGCCTCCTCCGCGGCCTACGAACCCGCGCCCGACAAGGAACGGCCCCAAGGCGGCGCGGGGCGCTTCTGGGCCGCCCGCCGCATCCCCGCCGGCATCGTCGCCGCCGTGGTCCTCGGCGCGAGCGGCCTGCTCCTCTACGACGTGGCGGCGGTCCGCGCCGGCCACTCCGCGATGCGGTGGCGCCGTACCCTGGCGGACGAGCTCGCGACGCGGAAGCTCGACGACGTCTGGGTGCTGACCGGCGCGTCCGTCGCGGCGGCCCTCGGGCTCTGGCTGCTGCTCCTCGCGCTCACGCCCGGGCTGCGCGACCTACTGCCGATGCGCCGCGAACACACCGACGTGCGCGCCGCGCTCGACCGGACGGCGGCGGCCATGGTGCTGCGCGACCGGGCCGTCGAAGTGGCCGGCGTTCAGTCGGTCCGGGTCCGCATGGGCCGGAGGAAGGTGGGAGTGCGCGCCGTCTCGCACTTCCGGGAACTCGACGACGTACGGGCCGACCTGGACACCGTGCTCTCCACAGGCATCCGGGAACTCGGACTCGCCAGGCCGCCGAGCCTGTCGGTCCATGTCCGCCGGCCGGCGAAGAAGGGGTGAGCGGCGTGCTCAGGACCGTCAACCGGGTACTGCTGGGCCTGGCCGGACTCGTGCTGGTCTGCGTGGGCGGCGGGGTGCTCGCCGCGGCGGCGGGCCTCTCCGTGCCGTCCTGGTGGCCGTGGTACGGCAAGAACGACGTCCTGCTCAGCGAGGCGGACCGGGACCGCTGGCGCTCCGAGGGCTGGTGGTGGCCGACGGTCATCGCGGTCCTCGCCGTCCTCGTGGTCCTCGCCCTGTGGTGGCTGCTGGCCCAGTTCCGCCGCTCCCGCCTGAACGAGGTGCTGGTGGACAGCGGCGACGGCGAGGGCGCCCTGCTGCGCGGCCGCGCTCTGGAGGGCGTGCTCGCCGATGAGGCGAGCGCCCTGGACGGCGTCGCCCGCGCCCAGGTCACCCTGACCGGCAAGCGCTCCACCCCGGCCGCCCGGGTCCGGCTGCTGATGGAGCCGCACGCCGCGCCCGACGAGGCGCTGGGGAGGCTGAGCGACGAGGCGCTGGCCCACGCAAGGGACTCCGCGGGGCTGTCCCGGCTGCCCGCCGAGGTCCGGCTCAAGGCCGTCAAGCACCGGGCGGCACGGGTGAGCTGACGGACGGGGCGGCGGCGCGGGGTTCGCGCCGCCGCCCCGTCATGTCACCGCGCGCGGCTCAGAAGCCGTGCCGGTGGCCGCCGTCGACCGGCACCATGATGCCCGTCAGGTACGAGGCGGCGGGGGACAGCAGGAACGCGGCCGTGCGGCCGAACTCCTCCGGAGTGCCGTAGCGGCGCAGCGGGATGTTCGACTCGTTGGCGGTACGCGCGGCCTCCGCGTCGCCCGACAGCGCGTCCAGCTCCCGCACCCGGTCCGTGTCGATCCGGGCCGGCAGCAGGCCCACGACCCGGATGCCGCGCGGGCCCAGCTCGTCGGCCATCGACTTGGCGACGCCGGCCAGGCCGGGGCGCAGCCCGTTGGAGATGGTCAGCCCGGGAATCGGCTCGTGGACGGAGCCGGAGAGCACGAAGCCGATGACCCCGCCCTCGCCGAGCGCCGCGGCGGCCGCCCTGGCCAGCCGTACCGCCCCCAGGAACACCGAGTCGAAGGCCGCCTGCCACTGCTCGTCGGTGTTGTCCGCGATTCCGCCCGGCGGCGGGCCGCCGACGCTGATGAGAATGCCGTCGAGCCGGCCCAGGCCCTCCCGGGCGGCCTCCACCAGCCGTTCGGCCGCCGCCGGGTCGGCGTTGTCGGCGGCGAGACCGACGGCGTCCGGGCCCAGGTCGGCGGCGGCCTGCTGGGCGCGCTTCTCGTCCCGGCCGGTGATGATCACCTTCGCGCCGTCCGCCACCAGGGCCCGCGCGGTGGCGTAGCCGAGCCCGCGCGTCGCTCCGGTGATGATGTACACACGGTCCTTCAGTCCAAGATCCATGGCCCTATCCTGCCGTGCCGCCCGGGCCCGTGTCCTCGGCGGCCCGCTCCTCCGCGGGCTGCGCCTCGGCCAGCGCCACCGCTGTACCGACCAGGCCGATATGGCTGAACGCCTGCGGGAAGTTGCCGAGCTGGCGTCCCGCCGCCGTGTCGTACTCCTCGGCCAGCAGGCCCACGTCGTTGCGCAGGGTGAGCAGCCGCTCGAAGAGCTCGGTGGCCTCCTCGGTGCGCCCGGTCAGCCGCAACGCGTCCGCCAGCCAGAACGAGCAGGCCAGGAACGCGCCCTCGCCGCCCGGCAGCCCGTCGATCGAGCCGCCGTCCGTGCTGTAGCGGCGCACCAGACCGCCGCTGCCCAGCTCCTCGCGCACCGCGTCCACCGTGCCGATCACCCGGGGGTCGTCCGGCGGCAGGAAGCCGGTCCGGGCGATCAGGAGCGTCGAGGCGTCCAGTTCCCGGGAGCCGTACGACTGGGTGAAGGTGTTGCGCACCGGGTCGTAGCCCTTCTCGCACACCTCCCGGTGCACGGCGTCCCGCATGGCCCGCCAGCGGTCCGCGTCCCCGGCCAGCGAGGGGTCGTCCTCCAGGCTGCGCACCGCCCGGTCGGCCGCGACCCAGGCCATCACCTTGGAGTGCACGAAGTGCCGCCGCTGCCCGCGGATCTCCCACAGGCCCTCGTCCGGTTCGCGCCAGGTGGACTCCAGGAACCCGAGCAGGCTGAGCTGGAGGCTCCAGGCGTGCGGCTTGTCGTCCAGACCCGCGTCCCGGGCCAGCCGGAGCGAGTCGATGACCTCCCCGTAGACGTCCAGCTGGCGCTGGCGCACCGCCGCGTTGCCGATGCGGACCGGGGCGGAGTTCTCGTAGCCGCGCAGCCACGGCAGCTCGGACTCGGGGAGCCTGCGCTCGCCGGCCAGCCCGTACATGATCTGGAGGTCGGCCGGGTCCCCGGCGACCGCGCGCAGCAGCCAGTCCCGCCAGGCGGCGGCCTCCTCCAGATAGCCGGCCGAGATCAGCGCGCCGAGGGTGAGCGTGGAGTCCCGCAGCCAGCAGAAGCGGTAGTCCCAGTTCCGTACACCGCCGATCTCCTCCGGGAGCGAGGTGGTCGGGGCCGCCACGATGCCCCCGGTCGGGCCGAAGGTCAGGGCCTTGAGGGTGATCAGCGAGCGGATCACGGCGTCCCGGTACGGCCCTTGGTACTTGCAGCGGGCGGACCACTCGGCCCAGTCGGTCAGGGTGTTCTCCAGCGCCTCGTAGGGGTCGACGCGCTGGGGCCGGGGCGAGTGCGAGGGGTGCCAGGTCAGGACGAAGGCCACCCTCTCGCCCTCGGAGACCGTGAAGGACGAACAGGTGGAGAACTGCTGGCCCCACGTCTTGACCGGCGGTTCGCTGCGCAGCCAGGCGGAGTCCGGCCCGGCGACGGCGACCCGGTGGCCGTCCGAGCGGCGCATCCACGGCACGATGGACCCGAAGTCGAAGCGCAGCCGGATCACGGACGACATCTCGACGGTGCCGCCGACCCCCTCGACGATCCGCATCACGTCCGGCTCCTTGTCGCGCTGCGGCATGAAGTCGATCACCTTGACGGTGCCGGTGCGCGTCTCCCAGTACGTCTCCAGGACCAGGGAGTCGCCCGCGTAGCCGCGCCGGGTGCAGGTGTCCGCGCCCTTCGGCGCGATCCGCCAGTGGCCGTTGTCCTCGTCGCCGAGCAGGGCGGCGAAGCAGGCGCCCGAGTCGAAGCGGGGGAGGCACAACCAGTCGACAGAACCGTTTTTGCCGACCAGGGCCGCGGTCTGGAGATCGCCGATGAGGGCGTAGTCCTCGATGCGTGGGGTCACGTTCAGGCGTCTTCCCGAACCCGGCCACCGTTAAGCGGACTGTGTGCCAGGAGAGGCGGGAGTCACCCCTGGGCCGGCTCGGGCTCCGGTTCCGGAGCCGCGTCCCCGGCAGCGGCGGCCGCCTCCGCGGCGGCGGCCCGGTCGCGCTTCTCGCGCCGGGCCAGGACCACGAAGCCCACCGGGACCCCGGCGGCGAACAGCCACCACTGCACGGCGTACGCCATGTGCGGGCCGATGGAGCTGTCGTCGGGGGCCTCGATCGGCTCGGGCGAGCCGTTCTTGGGCGCCGGGGCGGTCAGCTCGATATAGCCGCCGAGCACCGGGCGGTCGAGCAGCCGCGCCTGCTGGGCGCTGTTGATCAGCATCACCTGACGGTCCGGAAGGTCCGAGATGTCCTTGATGCCGCTCGCGCCGGTCGTCTCGTCGGCCTTGAGCCGTCCGGTGACGGTCACCTCGCCCTTCGGGGCGGCCGGTACGTCGGGGAAGGCGTGCTGGTCGTCGGCGGAGGGCACCCAGCCCCGGTTGACCAGCACCGTGCCGCCGCCCTTGAGGTCGAACGGGACCAGCACATGGACGCCGATGGAGCCGTCGGTGGCGGTCCTGCGGCGGACGACGACCTCGTGCTTCTCGTCAAAGGTCCCGGTGGCCTTCACGGTGCGCCAGTAGTCCGAGCGCGGAACGGTGTGGCCGGGGGAGGTGAGCGCGGACACGGCGACCGGGTCCGCCTTGAGATTGCGCGAGATCAGGGCGTTCTGCGCGACCTTGTGCTCGTGCCGGTGCAGCTGCCAGAAACCCAGCTCGATCATCGTGGGGATGAGGACGAGGGAGAGGAGGGCGAGGATCAGCCACTGCCGGGTCATCAGGAAGCGGTACACCCCACGACGGTACAACCGGCCGTGGGGTGTCTCGCGCACGGGGTGGCCGAAGGGGTGGCCGCCCCATGTCCTCAGACGCGGTCCACGATGCCCACCTTCCCCTCCGCGCGGGCGCAGTGCCCGCCGCAGAACCAGTGTCCGTCGACCTCGACCCCCTGGCCGATGACCTGGACCCGGCAGTGCTCGCAGATGGGCGCCATGCGGTGGATGGCGCAGGCGAAGCAGTCGAAGACGTGAACCGCTCCTTGAGCGTGGACTTCGAAGGACATCCCGTAGTCGTTTCCGCAGACCTCACAACGTGCCATGCGCCACAGGGTGGGACGCCCGAGCGGCGGCGCGCGGTCGCCGGGGCGGCGAGTCGCCCCGGTTCACTCCGATGACGGCGTGGGCGCCGGCACCTTCGCGACCGCCGGGGCGACGTCGCGCAGGAGGTGCGTGAAGGCGCTCTCGTCGAGGACCGGGGTGCCGTACGCCTTCGCCTTCACCGTCTTCGACGTCGCCGAGTCCGGGTCGTTGGTGACGAGCAGGCTGGTCAGTCGCGAGACGCTGGTCGCCACGTGCAGCCCGGCCTCCACCGCGCGGTCCTCCAGCAGTTCGCGGTCGACGGAGGTGTCCCCGGAGAACGCCACCCGCATGCCCTGCATGAGCGGTTTGTCCTTCTCGTACCGTCCCGGGTTCGGATACGGGCAGGCCGGTCGCTTCCGCGAGGCGCGCCAGCTGGTGTGTCCCCCGTACGAGCGGGAGGAGCCGGACCGCGGGGTCACCGGCGAGTGCGACCACTCGGTCAGCGGCCGGCACTCGAGGAGCGGCAGCCGCACCCCGCCGCGCGCCGCCGCGTGCAGGCTCGGGCGGAAGGCCTCGGCCAGCACCCGGGCGTCGTCCAGCGCGTGGTGCGCGTGCTGCTGGACCACGCCGAAGTGCTCCGCGAGGGACGCCAGCTTGTGGTTGGCCAGCGGCAGCCGGAGCTCCTTGGCCAGCGCGATGGTGCACAGCCGCTGCCGCACCGGCGCGGTGACCGAGGCCCGCGCGTACTCCCGCGCCAGCATCGACCAGTCGAAGGCGGCGTTGTGCGCGACGAGCACCCGGTCCGCGAGCCGTTCGGACAGCTCGGCGGCGATCTCCGGAAAGAGCGGCGCCCCCTCCAGCACGTCGCTCGTCAGCCCGTGGATCCAGACCGGCCCCGGATCGCGCTCCGGATTGACGAGCGTGTACCAGTGGTCCTCGACGTCGCCCCGCGCGTCCAGGCGGTAGACGGCAGCGGACACTATCCGGTCGTCCCGGGCGAGCCCGGTGGTCTCCACGTCGACGACCGCGTACCCCTGTGGGTAGGCGGCCGGCCATGGTGCTGCGGTCTGCGGGTCGTCGAGCATGGTCACAGAGAATACGGGCCGTGTCGGACAGTCCCCTATTCGGTGCGCGTGCGTGCCCGGTGGTGCCGCGAAGTGAGAGCATCCCGGGATGACGCAAGCGCCGGAGCACGACGAACCTCACGGTGCCGGGCTCGGTGCCCGGCTCAACTGGCTGCGGGCCGCCGTGCTCGGGGCGAACGACGGCGTCGTCTCCACCGCCGGGCTCGTCGTCGGTGTCGCCGGCGCCACCGACGACCGGGGCGCCCTCCTGACGGCCGGACTGGCCGGACTGCTCGCCGGGTCGCTGTCGATGGCGGCCGGGGAGTACGTCTCGGTGTCCACCCAGCGCGATTCGGAGAAGGCCGCCCTGGCCACCGAGAAGCGGGAGCTCCAGGAGACCCCCGAGGCGGAACTCGCCGAGCTGACCGGCCTTTTGGAGGGCAAGGGGCTGAGCCGCGACGTCGCCCGGGAGGCTGCCGTCCAGCTCACCGAGCGCGATGCGCTGCGCGCCCACGCGGAGGTCGAGCTCGGCATCGACCCGGACGACCTCACCAACCCCTGGCACGCGGCGGGCGCCAGCTTCCTCGCGTTCACCGTCGGCGCCCTGCTCCCGTTGCTCGCGATCGTGCTGCCCCCGGCCACCGCCCGGGTCCCGGTGACCGTGCTCGCCGTCCTCGCGGTGCTGGCCGTGACGGGCTGGTGGAGCGCCCGCCTGGGCGAGGCGGCGGCGGGCCCGGCGGTGCTGCGCAATATGGGCGGGGGAGCGGTGGCCATGGCGGTGACGTACGCGGCGGGGCATCTGCTGGGGGCGGCGGGGGTTTAGGGCCTCCACGCAGACGCCTGACGGCGCCCGCCCTGTCGGAAGGTGCCAAAGGATGCTGACAGCCGGTCTCACATACTTGTTGGTAACAACATCTGGCCCCCGGCCGGCCCCGGCCCTACCGTGCAGGCATGCCGACGAACCTGCCCGATGCAGTGCTCTGGTCCATACCGGCCTTCGTCCTGCTCACCGTCCTGGAAATGGCGCTGCACTACTTCCATCCCGACGAGGAAGCCGCCGGCTACGAGGCGAAGGACGCCGCCACCAGCATCACCATGGGGCTGGGCAGCCTGGTCTTCGACCTGCTGTGGAAAGTGCCCATCGTCGCCGTCTACACCGCGGTGTACGAGCTGACGCCGCTGCGCGTCCCGGTCCTGTGGTGGACGGTCCTGCTGATGCTGCTCGCCCAGGACTTCCTCTACTACTGGTCCCACCGGGGCCACCACGTCATCCGCATCCTGTGGGCCTGCCACGTGGTGCACCACTCCAGCGAGAAGTTCAACCTCTCCACCGCGCTGCGCCAGCCGTGGACCTCGCTGACCTCCTGGCCGTTCTACCTGCCGCTCATCGCGTGCGGGGTGCACCCGGCGGCGCTCGCGTTCTGCTCGTCGGCGAACCTCGTCTACCAGTTCTGGGTGCACACCGAGCGGATCGGCAAGCTGCCCCGGCCCTTCGAGTACGTGCTCAACACGCCCTCCCACCACCGGGTGCACCACGCCTCGCAGGGCGGCTACCTGGACCGCAACTTCGGCGGCATCCTCATCGTGTGGGACCGCTGGTTCGGCTCGTTCGCCCCGGAGGCGGAGCGACCGGTCTACGGGCTCACCAAGAACATCCACACGTACAACCCGCTGCGCGTCGCCACCCACGAGTACGCCGCCATCGCCCGCGACGTGCGCGCGGCGAGCGGCTGGGGCGAGCGGGCCGGGCGGATCTTCCGCGGCCCGGGCTGGCAGCCGGCCGAGGCCCGCACCGCCCTGGCGACCGCCCCCGCCCCCGTCGCCGCGCCCGCCCCGGAGGGCACCGCATGAGCGGGCGGTACGCCCGGCCCCTGCTCGCCGCCTTCCTCGTCGCGTGCGCCGTCGACCTCGTCGGCGTCCTCACCGGCCCCGCATGGCTCCACCTCGGCGCCAAGCCGCTCCTGATGCCGCTGCTCGCCGGGTACGCGTTCGCCCGGGGCGGACCGAGGCTCCTGATCGCGGCGCTGCTGTGCGGCTGGGCGGGCGATGTGTTCCTGCTGGCCGACTCCGACCTCGCCTTCCTCGTCGGGATGGCCGGGTTCGCCGCCGGGCACGTCTGCTACCTGGTGCTGTTCGGCCGGGCGCGCGGACCGCTGCTTCCGGCGCTCGCGTACGCCGTCGTGCTCACCGTGTTTCTCGCCCTGCTCTGGGACGGGCTGCCGGCCGGGCTGCGGATCCCGATGACGGGCTACAGCCTGCTGCTGGCCGCCATGGCGTACCGCTCCGGCGTCCTCGGCCGGTACGCGGCGACCGGCGGGGCCCTCTTCCTGCTCTCCGACGCGCTCATCGCCACCGGCATCGCGGACCGGCCGCAGCTCCCCGCCTCCGGCTTCTGGGTGATGCTCACGTACGTCGCCGCGCAGCTCCTGCTCACCCTGGGTGCGCTGGGCCCTGTCCGGCGGGAAGCCGGCCCGGGGGCGTACCGTGAAAGGAGTATCAGCATCTGAGATCAGCAAGGACCCCCACGCATGCGCGCCACCGTTATCCACGCCCCCCACGACATCCGCGTGGAGGAGGTGCCCGACCCGGTGATCCAGCAGCCCACCGATGTGGTGCTGAGGGTCCTGCGGGCCTGCATCTGCGGCAGCGACCTGTGGGCCTACCGGGGTGAATCCGCGCGGCAGCCGGGTCAGCGCATCGGCCACGAGTTCCTGGGGATCGTCGAGGAGGCCGGGCCCGAGGTGCGCGGCTTCTCCGCCGGGGACCTCGTCGTCGCCCCGTTCGTCTGGTCCGACGGCAGGTGCGCGTACTGCGCCGAAGGGCTCACCACCTCCTGCCCGCAGGGCGGCTTCTGGGGCTCGGTGGGCTCCGACGGCGGGCAGGGCGAGGCCGTCCGCGTTCCCTTCGCCGACGGCACCCTGGTCGCCCTGCCCGCCGCCGCGGCCTCCGACGACCGGCTGCTCACCGGCCTGCTGGCCCTCTCCGACGTGCTCGGCACCGGCCACCACGCGGCGGTCGGCGCGGGCGTTCGGGCCGGCTCGACCGTCGCCGTCGTCGGGGACGGGGCCGTCGGGCTGTGCGGCGTGATGGCCGCCAAGCGGCTCGGCGCCGAGCGGATCATCGCGCTCGGCCGGCACCCGGCGCGCACGGACATCGCCCGGGACTTCGGCGCCACCGACGTCGTCGCCGAGCGCGGCGACGCGGCGGTCGCGGCGGTACGGGAACTGCTCGGCGGCGAGGGCGCGCACTGCGTGATCGAGGCCGTGGGCACCGAGCAGTCGATGCGCACCGCCGTCGGCATCACCCGGGACGGCGGGGCGATCGGCTACGTCGGCGTCCCGCACGGCAGCGGCACCGGACTCGACCTCGGCGACATGTTCAACCGGAACATCGCCCTGCGCGGCGGTGTCGCCCCCGTGCGCACGTACATCCCGGAGCTGCTGCCCGACGTGCTGGACGGCACCATCGACCCCTCGCCCGTCTTCGACCTGTCCGTCGGGCTCGACGACGTGCCGGCCGGCTACAAGGCGATGGACGGGCGCACCTCGCTCAAGGTCCTCATCACGCCGTGAATCGCCCGTGATCCGGCGGTCCGGGGGCCGCCGCGCGCAGCCCCCGGACCCCGGGTTCACCAGCGCACGGCGTCCAGCGCGTCGACCACACCGGCCCCGTAGAAGCCATTGCGGTCCTTGCCGCCCTCGCAGACCGCGTCGGCCGTGCCGTCACCGTCGATGTCGTACGGCGCGTCGCACGCCTTCGCGTCCGCCTCCAGCGTCAGCAGCGCCTTGACCGCGGCGGGCGTCGCGTACGGGTGCTTCGACTTGATCAGGGCCACGACGCCGGCGACGTGCGGGGACGCCATCGACGTACCGGCCTTGTAGCCGTACGTGCCGCCCGGCAGCGTCGAGAGGATCAGACCGCTCGTCGCCGGGGGCTCGGGCGTCTGGTAGACGGTCGAGTCCCCGCCGGGCGCGGCCACGTCGATGACCCCGTTCCCGTAGTTCGAGTACGACGCCTTCAGGCCCTTCGCGCCCGTCGCCGAGACCGTGACGACACCCGGGAGCATCGTCGGGATGTCCAGGCACTGGCGCGGGTCGACGGTCCGGCCGCCCGGGGTGGTGTCGTTCGGACTGGTGGTGTCCTCCAGGGAGTCCGCCGCCAGGTCCTCGGCGGAGTTCCCGGCGGCCGCGACGTTGACCGCGCCCTTCCGCTCGGCGTACCGGGTGGCCCGGTACACGGCCTCGACCAGGGCGCCCTGGTCCGGGTCGTTCTTGCAGTTGTACAGCCACGGGTCGGTGTAATAGCTGTTGTTGGTGACGTCCACGCCGTGCTCGGCCGCCCAGACGAAGCCGCAGACCACGGCCTCCGTGTAGAAGAAGCCGTCCGGGTTGGCGACCTTGATGCCGGACACCTTCACGCCCGGCGCCACACCCGTCACGCCGATGCCGTTCTTGGCCGCCGCGATGGTGCCGGCGACATGGGTGCCGTGGTCGCTCTCGCCGGGCTTCGGACGCCAGGCGCCCTCCGTGGTGTCCGGGGCGCCCGACACGCAGTTCGCGGAGGCCGCGCGGTCGAAGTTGGGCGCGAGGTCCGGATGGGTGTCGTCCACCCCGGTGTCGATGACCGCGACCGTCACCCGGGAGCTGCCCAGCGACTTCTGGTGGGCCTTGTCCGCCTTGATGGCCGGCAGGTCCCACTGCAACGGCTCCATCGGGTCCTGGTCCGCCGTCGCCTTCGCCGCCGCGGCCTTCTCCTGCGCGGCCGTCAGGGGCTGCTCGACCCCGATGTCCTTGGTGGCCTGGGGCACGATCGGGTTGGTGCGCGTGGCGCCCGCGGACTGGACGCCCCTGACCTCGCGGACCGTCTTCGCGAAGTCCGGGTTCTTCGAGTGGACGACGATGACGCCGATCCGGTCGTAGGCGATCACCACCGTGCCGCCGGTCCGTTCTATCGCCTTGCGCACCTGCTTGACGGTCCCGGGACCGCCCTGGGTGTTGACCACGTACGACAGTTCCGGTCCGTCCGCGGGGACCGCCGCGGCGGGGGCACCGTGCCCCGCCGGGGCGGCGGAGGCCACCCCCGCCGGCAGGAAGCCGAGCGAGGCGGTGAGGGCCAATCCGACGGGCAGCGTCAGTGCGCGCGTCCGTCCGGATCCCAGATGAGCCATGGGGTCTCCACTTCATCCGTGTCAGCCGACCGGACACAGGGCGTGCCCAGTCGCGTACATGACCAGTGAAGCTAGCGCCGATCATCCCGGCACATCAATCGATTCGCACGAACACGTGCGCATCGGACCGCCCGAAGGGGTGACGGAGAGCGGGGGTGAACCCAAGTGAACCGCTTCGCCGCGCGCTGCGTGCCGTTGTCAGGGGAAGCGCACCACCACCCCCGAATACGAGGTCCCCCGTGCAACCGACCGTCCCCACCACCGCACCCGCGTCGCGAGGAGAATCCGTGGCTACCGATGCACCGCCGCCCGAGGGCGATACGGAGAAGAGCCCTGCCCAGCCCACGACCGAGGCGTTCCTCGCGGAGCAGGGCAGCGCGGAGTTCGGCGAACTGCGCCGCTCCCACCGCTCGTTCGCCTTCCCGCTGACCGTCGCCTTCGTCCTCTGGTACCTGCTCTACGTGCTGCTCTCCAACTACGCGGGCGGCTTCATGGGCACCAAGGTCTTCAGCAACATCAACGTGGCCTTCGTCTTCGGCCTCGCCCAGTTCGTCACCACCTTCCTCATCGCCTGGTTCTACTCGCGCCACGCCAACGCGAAGCTGGACCCGAAGGCCGAGGCCATCAAGAGCCGCATGGAGGCCGACGCATGAGCGCCGCGTACCACTCCCACACCGCCGTGACCCTCGCCGCCTCGTCCACCAGCGAGCACCGGCCGCTCATCATCACGCTGTTCGCGGTCTTCGTCGCCGCCACCCTCGGCATCACCGTCTGGGCCGGCCGCCAGACCCGCAGCGCCTCCGACTTCTACGCGGGCGGGCGCCAGTTCACCGCCTTCCAGAACGGACTCGCGGTCTCCGGTGACTACATGTCCGCCGCGTCCTTCCTCGGCATCGCGGGCGCCATCGCCCTCTTCGGCTACGACGGGTTCCTCTACTCCATCGGCTTCCTCGTCGCCTGGCTGGTGGCGCTCCTGCTCGTCGCCGAACCCCTGCGCAACTCGGGCCGTTACACCATGGGCGACGTCCTCGCCTACCGGATGCGCCAGCGCCCGGTGCGCACCGCGGCGGGCGTCTCCACCATCGTCGTGTCGATCTTCTACCTGCTGGCACAGATGGCGGGCGCCGGAGCACTGGTCACCCTGCTCCTCGGCATCAGCAGCGACGGCGGAAAGATCCTCATCGTTGCGCTGGTCGGCGTACTGATGATCGTCTACGTCACCATCGGCGGCATGAAGGGCACCACCTGGGTCCAGATGGTCAAGGCCGTCCTGCTCATCGCCGGCGCCCTCCTGATGACCCTCATGGTGCTGTGGAAGTTCGACTTCAACGTCTCCGACCTGCTGGGCACCGCCGCCGAGAAGAGCGGCCACGGCTCCGCGTTCCTGGAGCCCGGACTGAAGTACGGCGCCACCGGCACCTCGAAGCTCGACTTCCTCTCCCTCGGCCTGGCCCTGGTCCTCGGCACCGCGGGGCTGCCGCACATCCTGATCCGCTTCTACACGGTGCCCACCGCCAAGGCCGCCCGTAAGTCCGTCAACTGGGCCATCGGCATCATCGGCGCCTTCTACCTGATGACCATCGCCCTGGGCTTCGGCGCCGCCGCGCTGATCGGCCCGAAGAACATCGCGGCCCCCGGCAACACCGCCGCACCGCAGCTCGCCGAATACCTCGGAGGCGTCGGCACCACCGGCGGCGCGGTCATGCTCGCCGTCATCTCCGCCGTCGCCTTCGCCACCATTCTCGCCGTCGTCGCCGGACTGACCCTCGCCTCCTCGTCCTCCTTCGCGCACGACATCTACGCCAACGTCATCCGCAAGGGGCAGGCCACCGAGAAGGAGGAGATGAAGGCCGCCCGCTGGTCCACCGTCTTCATCGGCGCCGCCGCGATCGTCCTCGGCGTCTTCGCCCGCGACATGAACGTCGCCGGCCTCGTCGCCCTCGCCTTCGCCGTCGCCGCCTCCGCCAACCTGCCGACGATCCTCTACAGCCTCTTCTGGAAGCGCTTCACCACCCGGGGCGCGCTGTGGTCGATCTACGGCGGCCTGGCCTCCTCCGTCATCCTGGTGCTGTTCTCGCCGGTCGTCTCCGGCAACGAGAAGAGCTCCATGTTCAAGGGCGTCGACTTCTCCTGGTTCCCGCTGGAGAACCCCGGCCTGATCTCCATCCCGCTCGGCTTCCTGCTCGGCTGGGTCGGCTCGCTCCTGTCCAAGGAGGAGCCGGACAAGGGCAAGTACGCCGAACTGGAGGTCAAGTCCCTCACCGGCATCGGAGCCCACTGACCACGCCCGTACGAGGCCGCGTCGTAGGGTCCTACGACGCGGCCTCGCCGCGCCTCGTGCAAACGGGCCCCCTCCGGCCCCACCGGTCTCGCGTAGGCTCGAAGGAGTCAGATACCGCGACCGGGAAGTCACCGGGGGAGGGGGCCACCGTGCTCATCGACACCTACGGCCGGGTCGCCACCGACCTGCGCGTCTCGCTCACCGACCGGTGCAACCTGCGCTGCACGTACTGCATGCCCGAGGAGGGCCTGCAGTGGCTGGCCAAGCCCGATCTCCTCACCGACGACGAGATCGTCCGGCTCGTCCGCATCGCCGTCACCCTGCTCGGCGTCACCGAGGTCCGCTTCACCGGCGGCGAACCGCTGCTGCGCCCCGGCCTCGTCTCCATCGTCCAGCGCTGCGCCGGGCTGGAGCCCCGCCCGAGGATGTCCCTCACCACCAACGGCATCGGGCTGAAGCGGACCGCCGCCGCCCTGAAGGACGCCGGCCTCGACCGGGTCAACGTCTCGCTCGACACCCTGCGGCCCGAGGTGTTCAAGACCCTCACCCGCCGCGACCGCCACCACGACGTGCTGGCCGGCCTGGAAGCCGCCCGCGACGCCGGACTCACCCCCGTCAA
The DNA here is from genome assembly GCF_049844595.1 of Streptomyces sp. DT224. Taxonomy (NCBI): domain Bacteria; kingdom Bacillati; phylum Actinomycetota; class Actinomycetes; order Kitasatosporales; family Streptomycetaceae; genus Streptomyces; species Streptomyces sp. DT224. The sequence continues at coordinate 26,729 of NZ_JBNCLI010000007.1, read as the reverse complement.
GGTCAACACCGTCCTGATGCCGGGGCTCAACGACGACGAGGCGCCCGACCTGCTCGCCTGGGCCGTCGAGCACGGTTACGAGCTCCGCTTCATCGAGCAGATGCCGCTGGACGCCCAGCACGGCTGGAAGCGCGACGGCATGATCACCGCGGGCGACATCCTCGCCTCCCTGCGCACCCGCTTCGACCTCACCGCCGAGGACGACGGCGAGCGCGGCTCCGCCCCCGCCGAGCGCTGGACCGTCGACGGCGGACCGCACCGGGTCGGCGTCATCGCCTCCGTCACCCGCCCCTTCTGCCGGGCCTGCGACCGCACCCGGCTCACCGCCGACGGACAGGTCCGCACCTGCCTGTTCGCTCGCGAGGAGACCGACCTGCGCGGGGCCCTGCGCTCGGACGCGCCCGACGAGGAGATCGCCCGCGTCTGGAAGCAGGCGATGTGGGGCAAGAAGGCCGGATCCGGCCTTGACGACCCGAGCTTCCTCCAGCCCGACCGCCCCATGTCCGCGATCGGCGGCTGACCCCGTCCCGTCACGGGGACGCGGGGCGCGACTCCCACTCCGCCAGCGTCACCACGTCCTTGAGGAAGCCCCGCACCCCGAGGAACGAGGACAGGTGCTCCCGGTGCTCCTCGCAGGCCAGCCACGTCTTGCGGCGCTCCGGCGTGTGCAGCTTCGGGTTGTTCCAGGCCAGCACCCAGACGGCGTCGGCCCGGCAGCCCTTGGCCGAACACATGGGGGCGGGATTCTCGGCGGATTCCGGGGAGTTCACGGACTCAACCCTAGAGGGTGCCGGACGCGCGCCCGGAGGCGGGAATGGCGACGCCGGGCAGCCACGGGGGGAGCTGCCCGGCGTCGGTCCGTCGCTCCGACGGGGGATGCGGAGCGCTTTCAAAGTATGTCACGCACACCCTGCCGCAGTGCACCGGAACTCCATGATTGATCTGAGCTTTTCTTGAGCTTGGGCCCGTCCTGGGCTCAGTCCCGATCCGTCGCATCCGAAGACCGGAAACCGCGTCCGGACTGCGGTGAGGGCGTCGCCGCACCGGCTTCGAGAGCCGGATACGACGGGGGCGGCAGCACGAACGTGGACGGCAGCGCGGGGCTCGTCTCGCGGCCCGCGTTGGCGATGACGACGGCCACGTACGGCAGCAGCACCCCGAGACCGAGCGCCACGAACGCGATGTGCCGCTCGACGTTCCACAGGACCGCGGCGGCCACCACCGACACCGTGCGCACGCTCATCGAGATCACATAGCGGCGCTGTCTGCCGCGCACGTCCTCGGCGAGACCCTGCCGGGCCCCCGTGATCCGGAAGACCTCCGTACCACCCTGTTTGCGCACCACGTCCCCACCAACCTTCCCCGGACCCGGACCGGCCGCTCCTACGCTACGCCCGGCATCCGGCGCCCACGAGACCGGGGCACACCGTATGCGTACATTCCGCCTCTCGCCCGCACGGATCCGCCCGACGTGCGGCGGGCCGCCGCAGCGCCGAGACTGGCCGGGACATGCGCGACACGGCGTCGCTCAAGGAGGCAGCATGGGCTGGTTGTGGGCAATCATCGTGGGCCTGGTGCTCGGACTCATCGCCAAGGCGATCCTGCCGGGCAAGCAGCAGATCCCCCTCTGGCTGACGGTCATCTTCGGCATGATCGGCAGCGTCCTCGGAAATGCTGTCGCCACCTGGATCGGGGTCAACGACACCAAGGGCATCGACTGGACGCGCCATGTGCTCCAGCTCATCGGCGCGGTGGTGGTGGTCGGTGTCGGCGACATGCTGTACGCCTCGCTCCGGGGCAACAGACAGCGCACCTGAACCCTCCGGCACCCCAGGAACGGCGAAGCGGCCGGACACGTCACACGTGTCCGGCCGCTTCGCCGTCTCGACGAGTACGGGTACGGCTCAGCCGGCCGTGACCTCGATCGCCGCCAGGTTCTTCTTGCCCCGGCGCAGCACCAGCCAGCGCCCGTGCAGCAGCTCCTCGCGGGCCGGGGCCGCCTCGCCGTCGACGGCCTTGACGTTGTTCACGTAGGCGCCGCCCTCCTTGACCGTGCGCCGCGCCCCCGACTTGCTCGGCGCCAGACCGGCCTCCACCAGCAGGTCCACCAGCGGGCCCAGCTCGGTGACCCGGGCGTGCGGCACCTCGGACAGGGCGGCGGCCAGCGTCGCCTCGTCCAGCTCGCCCAGCTCGCCCTGGCCGAACAGGGCCTTCGACGCGGCGACGACCGCGGCGCACTGGTCCGCCCCGTGCACCAGCGTCGTCAGCTCCTCGGCCAGCGCGCGCTGCGCCGTCCGCGCCTGCGGGCGCTCCTCCGTGACCTTCTCCAGCTCCTCCAGCTCGGCCGGGGTCCGGAAGCTGAGGATGCGCATGTAGCGCGAGATGTCCCGGTCGTCCACGTTCAGCCAGAACTGGTAGAACGCGTACGGCGTCGTCATGCCGGCGTCCAGCCAGACGGCCCCGCCCTCCGACTTGCCGAACTTGGTGCCGTCCGCCTTCGTCATCAGCGGCGTCGCCAGCGCGTGCACCTCGGCGCCCGGCTCCAGGCGGTGGATCAGGTCCAGGCCGGCCGTGAGGTTGCCCCACTGGTCGCTGCCGCCCTGCTGGAGGGTGCAGCCGTAGCGGCGGTACAGCTCCAGGAAGTCCATGCTCTGGAGCAGCTGGTAGCTGAATTCGGTGTAGCTGATGCCCTCGTCGGACTCCAGCCGGCGGGCGATGGACTCCTTGGTCAGCATCTTGTTGACCCGGAAGTGCTTGCCGATGTCCCGCAGGAACTCGATCGCGGACATCCCCGCGGTCCAGTCCAGGTTGTTCACCATGACCGCGGCGTTCTCGCCCTCGAAGGACAGGAACGGCTCGATCTGCGAACGCAGCCTGGTCACCCACTGGGCGACGGTCTCCGGGTCGTTCAGCGTGCGCTCCGCGGTGGGCCGGGGGTCACCGATCTGACCGGTGGCCCCGCCCACCAGGGCGAGCGGCCGCAGCCCGGCCTGCTGGAGTCGGCGCATGGTGAGCACCTGCACCAGGTGGCCGACGTGCAGGCTGGCCGCGGTGGGGTCGTAGCCGCAATAGAAGGTGACGGGACCGTCCGCGAGAGCCTTGCGCAATGCGTCCTCGTCGGTGGACTGGGCGAACAGCCCGCGCCACTTCAGCTCGTCGACGATGTCCGTCACGGTTCCTGTGCTCCTTACGGCAGTGAGTTGTACGAGTCAGTCTAGTGCCGCGTCAGCCAAGGTTCGCCCCGTCGCGGCGTCATGCACGCACGCTCGCCGCACCGGCCGAAAGCCCACGTACGTCCAGTACGAGGGCTTCCGGCCGGCACGCCGAGAGCACGCACCTGACGCCGCTCCTTACCGGACAAACCTTGGCTGACGCGGCACTAGGCGCGTCAGACGCCCCGGCTGACCGAGCTCATGTTGAAGTCCGGGACGCGCAGCGCGGGCATCGCGGCCCGGGTGAACCAGTCGCCCCACTCGCGTGGCAGCGTCTTCTCGGTGCGGCCCGCCTCGGTGGCCCGGGACAGCAGGCCGACGGGGGACTCGTTGAACCGGAAGTTGTTCACCTCGCCCACCACCTCGCCGTCCTCCACCAGGTAGACCCCGTCCCGGGTCAGCCCGGTCAGCAGCAGCGTGGCCGGGTCCACCTCGCGGATGTACCAGAGGCAGGTCAGCAGCAGCGCGCGGCCGGTCGTGGCGGCGGCCATCTCCTCCAGCGACCGTTCGCCCCCGCCCTCCAGGATCAGGTTGTCGATCGCCGGGGCGAGCGGTTGCCTTGTCAGGGCCGCGGTGTGCCGGGTCGTCGTCAGCCGGTCCAGCCGGCCGCCGGCGATCCAGTCGGTCCGGGCCAGCGGGAGCCCGTTGTCGAAGACCGAGGCGCCGTCCCCGGAGGAGTGCGCGATGACGAAGGGCGCCGACTCCAGGCCGGGTGCGTGCGGGTCGCTGCGCAGGGTCAGCGGCAGCGGGGACAGCGTCTCGCCGAGGCGGGTGCCGCCCCCCGGCTTGGAGAACACCGTCCGGCCCTCCTCCGCGTCCCGTGCCGTGGAGGACCAGAGCTGGTAGATCAGCAGGTCGGCGACCGCGGTCGGCGGCAGCAGCGTCTCGTACCGCCCGGCGGGCAGCTCGATCCGGCGCTCCGCCCAGCCGAGCCGCCGCGCCAGCTCCGCGTCCATCCCGGCCGGGTCGACGTCCCTGAAGTCCCGCGTGGAGCGGCCCGCCCAGGCGGAACGGGTGCGGTCGGGCGACTTGGCGTTCAGCTCCAGCGTGCCGGTCGGCTGGTCGTGGCGCAGCCGCAGCCCCGTGGAGGTGCCGAGGTACGTGGAGGTCATCCGGTGGTGGGCGAAGCCGTACAGTTCGCGCCCCCCGACCCGGGCCCGGGCGAAGGCGTCCCCGAGGGCCGGTGCGAACGCGGCGAACACCTCGGAGCCCGTCTCGGCCGGCGCGTCCGTGAAGTCGGGCGACGCGGGCACCCCGGTGACCAGCGGCTGGGCGTCCTCGGCCGGTCCCGCGGCGCGCGCGGCGGCCTCGGCCGCCCGGACCAGCGGCTCCAGGTCGTCCGTCGTGACGGCCGCCCGGGACACCACACCGGAGGCGGTGCCCTCGGCGCCGTCGACCGTGGCGACGACGGTCAGGGTCCGGCTCCGGGTGACCCCGTTGGTGGTCAGCGCGTTGCCCGCCCAGCGCAGATTCGCCGACGACTCCTCGTCCGCGATGACCACACAGCCGTCGGCGGTCGACAGACCGAGCGCCCGCTCGACGATCTCGTACGGCTTGCTGACGCGGCTCATCGCCCGGCCTCCTGCGTCGTGTTGAGGATGTTCACGCCCCGGAAGAGGGCCGACGGGCAGCCGTGGGAGACGGCCGCGACCTGGCCCGGCTGCGCCTTGCCGCAGTTGAAGGCGCCGCCCAGCACGTACGTCTGCGGGCCGCCGACCTTCTCCATCGAGCCCCAGAAGTCCGTCGTCGTCGCCTGGTACGCGACGTCGCGCAGCTGCCCGGCCAGCCGGCCGTTCTCGATGCGGAAGAACCGCTGCCCGGTGAACTGGAAGTTGTACCGCTGCATGTCGATGGACCACGACCGGTCCCCGACCACGTAGATCCCGCGCTCCACCCCGCCGATCAGGTCCTCCGTGGAGAGCCCGCCGGGATCCGGCCGCAACGACACGTTCGCCATGCGCTGCACGGGGACATGGCCGGGGGAGTCCGCGTAGGCGCAGCCGTTGGAGCGGCCCAGACCCGTGAGCTTCGCGATCCGGCGGTCCGTCTGGTAGCCCACCAGCGTCCCGTCCTTCACCAGGTCCCAGGACTGCGCCTCGACGCCCTCGTCGTCGTAGCCGATCGTCGCCAGCCCGTGCTCGGCGGTGCGGTCGCCCGTCACGTTCATCACGGGCGAGCCGTACGCCAGCCTCCCCAGCCGGTCGAACGTGGCGAACGACGTTCCCGCATAAGCCGCCTCGTACCCCAGCGCGCGGTCCAGCTCCGTGGCGTGGCCGATCGACTCGTGGATCGTCAGCCACAGGTTGGACGGGTCCACGACCAGGTCGTACGTCCCCGCCTCCACACTCGGCGCCCGCATCTTCTCCGCCAGCAGCCCGGGAATCCGTTCCAGTTCACCGGCCCAGTCCCAGCCGGTCCCGGTCAGGTACTCCCAGCCGCGCCCCACCGGCGGCGCGATGGTGCGCATCGAGTCGAACTCGCCGGTCGCGGAGTCCACCGCCACGGCCGTGAACTCCGGGTGCACCCGGACCCGCTGCTGCGTGGTGACCGTGCCCGCCGTGTCCGCGTAGAACTTGTTCTCGTGCACGGCCATCAGCGAGGCGTCCACATGCGCCACGCCCTCGGCCGCCAGCAGCCGCGCGCTCCATTCGGCGAGCAGCCCGGCCTTCTCCCCGGCCGGCACGTCGAAGGGGTCGACCTCGTACGCCGAGACCCAGGTCCGCTCCCCGTGCGAGGGCTCGTCCGCCAGCTCGACCCTCTCGTCGGACCCAGCCGCCGCGATCACCTTCGCCGACAGCTTGGCCATCGCGACGGCCTGCGAGGCCACCCGCGCCGCCGCGTCCATCGTCAGGTCGACGCCCGAGGCGAACCCCCAGGCCCCGCCGTGCACGACCCGGACCGCGTAACCGAGGTCGGTCGTGTCGGACCCCCCGGCGGGCCGGGCGTCCCGCAACCGCCAGGTGGCACTGCGCACCCGCTCGAAGCGGAAGTCGGCGTGCGCCGCCCCGAGCGCCCGCGCCCGGGCGAGCGCCGCGTCGGCGAGGGCCCGTAGCGGAAGCGCCAGGAACGACTGATCTACCTCATGGGGCACGGGGCGGCCTCTCCTTCGCGGTCACATACCCTCGGATCGTTTACGAGGCAGTGAAGCACGGTCCACGCCCGGGTGCGGACGAATGGTCCCGGGACGCCCCGGGCCTCGGACTGTAGGAACCCGACAGTGCCCGGGGGGAGGCGCTGTCAGGGGCCGATTCCCCGCCGCGCGGACGGTACCGATAGGTTTCCGAGGTACCAGACCGCTAACGAAAGGGTGATCCGTTGAGCCGCTCGGTTCTCGTCACCGGAGGAAACCGGGGCATCGGCCTCGCCATCGCCCGCGCTTTCGCCGACAACGGCGACAAGGTCGCGATCACCTATCGTTCCGGCGAGCCGCCCGCCGAGCTCACCGAAGCCGGTGTTCTCGCGGTCCGTTGCGACATCACGGACCCCGAGCAGGTGGAGCAGGGCTACAAGGAGATCGAGGAGAAGCACGGCAACGTGGAGGTGCTGGTCGCCAACGCCGGTATCACCAAGGACCAGTTGCTGATGCGGATGTCCGAGGAGGACTTCACGTCCGTCCTCGACACCAACCTGACCGGCACCTTCCGGGTCGTCAAGCGCGCCAACCGCGGCATGCTGCGCGCCAAGAAGGGCCGTGTCGTCCTGATCTCCTCCGTCGTCGGCCTCCTCGGCTCGGCGGGCCAGGCCAACTACGCGGCCTCCAAGGCCGGTCTGGTCGGATTCGCCCGGTCCCTGGCACGCGAGCTGGGTTCGCGGAACATCACTTTCAACGTCGTCGCGCCCGGTTTCGTCGACACCGACATGACGCAGGTGCTCACCGAGGAGCAGCGCAAGGGCATCGTGGCCCAGGTGCCGCTCGCGCGTTACGCGCAGCCCGAGGAGATCGCCGCCGCGGTGCGCTTCCTCGCCTCCGACGACGCGTCGTACATCACTGGAGCCGTCATCCCCGTTGACGGCGGATTGGGCATGGGTCACTGATCACCATGAGCGGAATTCTCGACGGCAAGCGCATCCTCATCACGGGTGTGCTGATGGAGTCGTCCATCGCGTTCCACGCCGCCAAGGTGGCGCAGGAGCAGGGCGCGGAGGTCATCCTGACCGCGTTCCCGCGGCCCACCCTGACCGAGCGCATCGCCAAGAAGCTTCCCAAGCCCGCCAAGGTCATCGAGCTGGACGTGACCAACCAGGAGCACCTGGACCGCCTCGCCGGCCTGGTCCGCGACGAGCTGGGCTCGCTGGACGGCGTGGTGCACTCCATCGGCTTCGCGCCGCAGGACGCGCTCGGCGGCAACTTCCTCAACACCCCGTTCGAGTCGGTCTCCACGGCGATGCACGTCTCGGCGTTCTCGCTGAAGTCGCTCGCCATGGCGTGCAAGCCGCTGATGAGCGAGGGCGGCTCGATCGTCGGCCTCACCTTCGACGCGCAGTTCGCCTGGCCGCAGTACGACTGGATGGGCCCGGCCAAGGCCGCCCTGGAGGCCACCTCCCGCTACCTGGCCCGCGACCTGGGCCCGGACGGCATCCGCTGCAACCTGATCTCGGCCGGGCCGCTCGGCTCCATGGCCGCCAAGTCCATCCCGGGCTTCGACGGGCTCGCCGACGTGTGGAACACCCGCGCGCCGCTCGCCTGGGACATGAAGGACCCGGAGCCGGCCGGCCGCGGCATCGTCGCGCTGCTCTCGGACTTCTTCCCGAGGACCACCGGCGAGATCATCCACGTCGACAGCGGCGTGCACATGATGGGCGCCTGACCCCTCGGTCCCGTACGTTCCGACCGCGCACCGTCCCCGGCGTCCTCCGGAGGCGGTGCGCGGTCGTTTCCGCCGCCCCGGCGTACGCCCTCGCGGCGCTCAGGTCGAAAAGCCGGACGATCCACCGCAGAATGTGGAGGAACCGGACTTCCGGTCAGGCGTGGGGAGGAGATCGCTGTGCGTCGCACACCTCGCCGAACCCGGTCCCTGCTGGCCTCCGCCGCGGTCGTCGCCGCGCTGCTCGTCCCGGCCGGGCTGTACGCCGCCGGGCACGTCGGAGCCGCCGGCGCGGCCGCACCGCCCGCGCCCAGCCCCGAACCCGCCGGCTCCGAGTGCCGTACGTCCGTCGAGGGCTCCCGGGTCGTCGCCTACTGCCACAACCCCTACCCCTCGGCCGACCGCGTCCAGCTGCACACCGAATGCGCCCACTGGTGGGACGTGGACGCGGACTCCAGACCGGTCACCGTCGCACCGGGCCGCACGGTGCGCCTGGCCGACCGCTGCTGGAAGGAAGTCGCCTCGGCCTGGGTCACCCACAGCGCGGCGCCCCGGGCGTAGGGCTCTCACACCCGGTCCGCCAGGCAGGTCAGCGCATGGCTCGCGGCCTCCGTCGCCGCCGTCTCCGCGTCGCCCGCGCGGATCGCCTCGACCAGGCGGCTGTGGTCCATGTGGTTCTCCGGCCGCAGCTCCTGGCCGACATCGCCGCGCAGGTAGTCCCGCAGCAGGTCGCCCAGGTCCGCGTACAGCCCCGTCAGCACGTCGTTGTGGGAGGCGGCCACCACCGCCAGGTGCAGCGTCGCGTCGGCGGCCACGAACGCCTCGGCGTCCCCGGCCGCCCAGGTCTCCTCGCGCCGCCGCATCAGCGCGTCCAGCTGCTTCAGGTCCCGGTCGGTACGCCGGACCGCGGCAAGGCGCGCCGCCGAGGACTCCAGGGTCGACCGGAGCTCCGCAACGTGGCGCGGGTCCGCCGCGGCGAACCGGCGGTGCATCACCCCGGCCAGCTCGCTGGTGGCGACCACATAGGTGCCCGAGCCCTGCCGGATGTCCAGCAGCCCGTTGTGCGCGAGCGCCCGGACCGCCTCCCGGACCGTGTTGCGGGCCACCCCCAGCTGCTCGACCAGCTCGGGTTCGGTCGGGATGCGGGAGCCCACCGGCCACTCGCCCGTGGTGATCTGGTTCCTCAGCTGGGCAATCACCTGGTCGGCGAGTGCCGAACGCCTCGGGGACGTCAGCGCCATGGTGCTCCTCGGTCGCAACGGCTCATGGGCCCGATCCTCTCAGGGTCCGGCGGGCGGACGGAATGGACAACCAATCATCCCATGATTCTATGATGGCCTCATGCGTGACGAAGAGACGACTCCCCAGAACGCGACCGGGACCCTGAGCCCCGGCGCCCCGGCAGCCCCCCGCGCCGACGCCGCCGCCCCGCGGTCCGGCCCCGCGCCGTGGACGCTGCGCCTGGTCGCCATCGGGCTCGTCCTCACCGCGCTCAACCTCCGCCCCGCCATCACCAGCCTCGGCGCCCTCCTCGAAGAGGTCCGGGACGGGCTGCACATGAGCGGCAGCGTCGCCGGCGTGCTCACCTCGGTGCCCCCGCTCTGCTTCGCGGTCTTCGGCGTCATGGCACCGCGCCTCGCCCGCCGCTTCGGCCCCGGTGCGGTGGTCTGCGCCGGGATGGTCGCCATCACCGCGGGCCTGGTGATCCGGCCCCTGGCCGGCGGCACGGCAGGCTTCCTGGCCGCCAGCGCCCTGGCCCTCATGGGCATCGCCGTCAGCAACGTCCTGATGCCGGTGATCGTCAAGCGCTGGTTCCCCGACCGCGTCGGCTCCATGACCGGGCTCTACTCCATGGCCCTGGCCCTCGGCACCTCGCTCGCCGCCGCCGTGACCGTGCCCCTCACCGACGCCATGGGCGGCAGCTGGAAGGGCGGGCTCGGCATCTGGGCCGTCCTGGCCGCCGCCGCGATCCTGCCCTGGCTCCCGCTCGTACGGGACCGGGCCACCGCCCACGAACCGGCCTCCGCCGCCGCGCGGCCGCAGGCCCAGGAGATGCGGATCACCCGCAGCCGGACCGCCTGGGCCCTCGCCTGCTTCTTCGGGCTCCAGGCCACCGCCGCGTACATCACCATGGGCTGGATGCCGCAGATCTTCCGCGACGCGGGCGTCTCCGCCGGCACCGCCGGCGTCCTGCTCGCGGTCACCATGGCCATGGGCGTCCCGCTCGCCTTCGTCATCCCGCGCGTGGCCGCCCGGATGCGCACCCAGGGCCCGATCGTCGTCTTCCTCGGCGCCTGCGGCCTCACCGGCTACGCGGGCCTCTACCTGGCCCCCTCCGGCGGTGCCTGGGCCTGGGCGCTGCTGCTCGGCATCTCGAACTGCGCGTTCCCGCTCGCCCTCACGATGATCGGCATGCGGGCCCGCAGCGGCGCCGGAGTGGTCCGGCTGTCCGCGTTCGCCCAGTCCACCGGCTACCTGATCTCGATCCCCGGGCCGCTCCTGGTCGGCGTGCTCTACCAGCACAGCGGCGGCTGGGGGGTGCCGATCGCGCTGATGGCCGCCCTGATGGTGCCGCAGATGGCCATGGGCGTCCTGGCAGGCCGGGACCGGACGATCGAGGACGAATCCTGAGATGCGAGACTGGGGCCATGTCACCTGTGCTCGATCCGAACCCCCAGAACGGTCAGAAGAAGCTGCTCCTCGTCTTCGGGGCCATGCTGCTGATCACCGTCGTCGTCGGCGTCATCGCCGCCATCGCATCCCCGTGACGCCCCGGCCCCGGCCGGGGTGGTGCTAGCACCCCCATCCCCTAGGGGGCCAGGGTCAGGGTGAAGTGGGTGGGTCACCGGATGGGAGCGGCGCCCCCTTCTCCGTAGGTTCTGAGTATCAGAACCGACCACCCACGGAGGCGGACATGCCGGCCCGCACGCACACCACCCGTCCGGAGCCGAGCGGCGTCGACGTGCGGCTGCCGTGGTGGGCCGTCGCGCTGCCCGCAGCCGCCTTCGCCGTGCTCCTGCTGCTGGTCGCCGGACCGGGCCAGGCGCAGGCCGCCACCGGCGGATCGGCGGCCGGCCAGGTGCTGCGGCACCTCGTGGAGCTGCTGACCCGCTGACCTCCGCGCCCGGGGGCACGAAGCCTCCAACACCCTGCGCCAGCTGGCGCGTTTCATGCGAAGCTGAAGTGTATGAGCGCCGATACATCTCGCAGGATCGTCCTTCTCAGGCATGCCAAGGCGGAATGGTCGCAGGAGTCCGACCAGGAGCGGCCGCTGGCCGAGCGCGGCCGCATGGAGGCCCCCATGGCCGGCCGCAAGCTGACCGATTCCGGGATCGTCTTCGACCTGGCCCTCTGCTCGACCGCCGTCAGAACACGTGAGACGTGGAAACTGGCCGTGCACGAGATGCCCGAGCGCCCGAAGACCGTGTACGAGGAGCGGCTCTACGAGGCATCGCTCGGCGAGCTGATCGCCCTGGTCAACGAGACCCCGGACGACGTCGCCGACCTGCTGGTCATCGGCCACAACCCCGGCATGCACGCGCTCGCCGACGCCCTCTCCGGCAGCGGCGAGGGCGACGCGCTCGCCAGGATGGGGCGCGGCGGCTTCCCGACCGCCGCCTTCGCCGTGGTCGAGTTCACCGGCCCCTGGAAGACCGTCGAGCACGGCGTCGGCCGGCTCGCCGAGTACTGGACCCCCAACGACTGACCCGCCCGTACGGGAAGGGCCCCGGCACACACCGTGAGGTGCGGGCCGGGGCCCTTCCCGTGGGCGGCATGACCTACTCCACGAGGCCGTCGGCCGCCTCGACCTCCTCGCGGGTGACGCCGAGCAGATAGAGCACGGTGTCCAGGAACGGCACGTTCACCGCCGTGTGCGCGGCCTCGCGGACCACCGGCTTCGCGTTGAACGCGACCCCGAGCCCCGCCGTGTTCAGCATGTCCAGGTCATTGGCCCCGTCACCGATCGCCACCGTCTGCGCCAGCGGCACCCCCGCCTCGGCGGCGAAGCTCCGCAGCAGCCGGGCCTTGCCCGCCCGGTCCACGATGTCCCCGGTCACCCGGCCCGTGAGCTTCCCGTCCACGACCTCCAGCGTGTTGGCGGAGGCGAAGTCGAGCCCCAGGCGCTCCTTGAGATCATCGGTCACCTGCGTGAAACCGCCGGAGACCACGCCCACTTGGCAGCCGAGCCGCTTCAGCGTGCGGATCAGCGTCCGGGCCCCCGGCGTCAGCCGCACCTCGGAGCGGACCTTGTCCACCACGGACGCGTCCAGCCCCGCGAGCAGCGCCACCCGGGCGTGCAGCGACTGCTCGAAGTCCAGCTCGCCGCGCATCGCCCGCTCGGTCACCTCGGCGACCTCGGCCTCGCAGCCCGCGTGCGCCGCGAACAGCTCGATGACCTCGTCCTGGATCAGCGTCGAGTCGACGTCCATCACGACGAGCCGCTGCGCCCGGCGGCTCAGCCCCGCGGAGACGACCGCCACGTCCACGCCGATGCCCGCGGCCTCCGGCGCCAGCGCGGTGCGCAGCTCCTCGGTCCCCGTACCGGACACCGCGAACTCGACGGCCGTGACGGGGTACTTCGCCAGCCGGAAGATGCGGTCGATGTTCCCGCCGGTCGAGGTGATCCGGGCCGCTATGGCCGCCGTGGACTCCGCGGTCAGCGGGTGCCCCAGCACCGTGACATGGGAACGGCCGACGCCGCGCGGCCGGTTGTCGCCGGTGCCGGAGATGATCTCGGCCTGGAGCTTCAGCGACTCCGCCCAGCTGTGCACGGTGGCCCGCAGCTCGCCCTCGGTGGTCCCGTCCGCGGTGGGGGCGGTGACCAGCGCGCACAGCACGATGCGGCCCCGGGTCACGACCTGCTCGATGTCGATCACGTCGACCGAGTAGGCGGCGAGGGTGTCGAAGAGACCCGCGGTGATCCCGGGGCGGTCCTTCCCGAAGATCTTCACGAGAAGGGTCGGTACGTCCGGGCCCTGCCGGGACGCGGCGGGCTCGGGAGACAGGGCGGGCTCAGGAGGCCGGGATACGCTCATGGTGCTTCCACCGTATCGGTCCCCGAGCGCGCGCAGGCAGCCCGTCCCGAGTGCCGGACACCCGGGCACCCGCACCCGGTCCGTCCCCTTTCGCCTGGCCGCGCAGGTCTCGGTGAGGTCACCCTCGGCCGCCCGGCTTTCGTATCCGGGACTGCTCCTGGAATAGTTCCCCACGATGTTCAGCATCCCTAGACTCCCTGCGACGGGGGTAACACGGGGGACAACTAGTGGGGCGCGGAGTGCCGGAACTCGTACTGGATTTGAATGGCAGGACCTGGACGCTCGATCCGTCCAGGGCATACACCCTGGGGCGTGACCCCCAGGGGGACATGGCGATCGACGACGCCAGAGTGTCGTGGCGGCACGCCACGATCAGCTGGAACGGGCGCAGTTGGTTCATCGAGGACCACGGCAGCACCAACGGCACGTACGTGCACGGCCAGCGGATCCACCAGATGGAGATCGCGGCCGGCTCCACCGTGAACCTGGGCAACGCCACCGACGGACCCCGCCTGAGCCTGAGCGCCGCGGACGTCTACAGCGGCCGGGCCGCCGGCCCCGCGCAGCCGCAGCAGACCCCGCCGCACCAGCCGCAGCAGCCCCAGCAGGGCGGACAGGGCTGGCAGCAGCAGGCACCCCAGCAGCCCGTCACGCCGCAGCAGCAGGGCTGGCAGCAGCCCGCGCCGCAGCAGCCGCACGTGCCGCAGCAGGGCGGGGCCCCGGCACCGCCCGGCCCCGGCAACGGCCCGGCGGGATCCGCGCCGGTCTACGGGGACCGCAGCCCGACCACGTTCCACCAGCTGGCGCTCGGCCGGGTGATGCGGATCGGCCGTGCCCTGGAGAACGACCTCGTCGTCTCCGACCTCCAGGTCTCCCGGCACCACGCCGAGTTCCACGCGACGCCCGACGGCCGCTTCGAGATCCGCGACCTCGGCTCGCACAACGGCACGTACGTCAACGGCCAGCCGCTCTCCAAGTCCGGCTCGGCGCTCATCGGCCCGAACGACACCGTCGGCGTCGGCCACTCGACGTTCCGGCTCGTCGGCGACCGGCTGGAAGAGTTCGTCGACACCGGTGAGGTCTCCTTCGCGGCCCGCCACCTCACGGTCACGGTCGACGGCGGCAAGCAGATCCTCAAGGACGTCTCGTTCGGCGTTCCCGAGAAGTCGCTCATCGGCGTCATCGGCCCCTCCGGCTCCGGAAAGTCCACCCTGCTCAAGGCGCTCACCGGCTACCGGCCCGCCAACCAGGGCGATGTCCTCTACGACAACCGGAACCTCTACAAGCAGTTCGCCGAACTGCGCCAGCGCATCGGCCTGGTCCCGCAGGACGACATCCTGCACAAGGAACTGACCGTCACCCGCGCCCTGAAGTACGCGGCCAAGCTCCGCTTCCCCGCGGACACCACCGAGGCCGAACGCCAGGCCCGGATACACGAGGTCCTGACCGAGCTGAAGCTCGACGTCCACAAGGACAAGAAGGTCACCTCGCTCTCCGGCGGCCAGCGCAAGCGTGTCTCCGTGGCGCTCGAACTGCTCACCAAGCCGTCGCTGATCTTCCTGGACGAGCCGACCTCCGGCCTCGACCCGGGCATGGACCGCGATGTGATGCAGCTGCTGCGAGGACTGGCCGACGACGGCCGTACGGTCCTGGTCGTCACGCACTCGGTGGCCGAGCTGGCCATCTGCGACAAACTCCTGGTGATGGCGCCGGGCGGCGCCGTGGCCTACTTCGGCCCGCCGGACGAGGCGCTGAACTTCTTCGGCTACACCACCTGGGCCGACGTCTTCTCCGCGTTCGAGAACTACCGGGACTACGACTGGGCGGGCCGCTGGCGCGGCTCGCAGCACTACCAGATGTACGCCGCCGACATCGACGCCGCCGCCGTGCAGTCCGTACACATGCCGCCGCCGCAGCAGATGCGCCCGCCGAAGCCGCAGGGCTGGGGCACGCAGCTGTGGACGCTGATGCGCCGCTACCTGTCCGTGATCGGCTCCGACAAGGGCTTCATGGGTCTGATGGTGATCCTGCCCGCGGTGCTCGGCATCGTGAGCGTGGTCATCCCGTCGGACTACGGCCTCGCCCCGCCGAAGCCGCCGCACAAGTTCAACGGCGACGCCGGAACGATCATGCTGATCCTCACGATCGGGATGTGCTTCTCCGGTGCGGCCAACTCCGTACGCGAACTGATCAAGGAACGCGTCATCTACGAACGGGAACGGGCCACCGGCCTGTCCCGCTCCGCGTACCTGATGTCCAAGGTGATCGTCCTCGGCCTGATCACGGCCCTCCAGGGCGTCATCATCTGCGGCATCGGATTCGCCACCCGCGATCTGCCCGAAGAGGGCCTGATCATGCCGCCGGCCGTCGAGCTGTGCCTCACGGTCATCGCGCTCGGCTTCACCTCGATGATGTTCGGCCTGGTCATCTCCTCGCTGGTGAAGACCGCCGAGAAGACCATGCCGCTGCTGGTCATGTTCGCGATCGTCCAGGTCGTCTTCACCGGCATCCTCTTCCAGGTGTACGGATCACCCGGCCTGGAGCAGTTCGCCTGGCTGATGCCGTCCCGCTGGGCCATCGCCGGCGCCGGCTCGACGCTGGACCTGGCCCACCTCATGCCGCCGTGGGACCAGAACAACCCCACCGACCTGGACCCCCTGTGGGAGCACTCGGTGAGCCAGTGGGGGATCAACATCTCGGTCCTGCTGTTCATCGGCGTCGTGTGCGGCTTCGCGGTCGCGCGGCTGCTGCGCCGCCACGAGCCCGAGGTCATGCGCAAGTAACCGGCCCGGACACGCGCCGGAGGGCGGCACCCACGCGGGGTGCCGCCCTCCGGCGTCTGCCGTCGGCGCTACGGATCGCGGCGGATCAGTACGCGCTGTTGACGTTGTCGATCGAGCCGTACTTGTCGGCGGCGTAGTTGGCCGACGCGGTGATGTTGGCGACCGGGTCGTACTGCGTGTGCGGGGTGCCGGACACGTGGTAGTAGTCGAAGGTCGGCTTGATGATCTGGAGCAGACCGATCGACGGCACGCCGTTCTGGGCGTTGATGTCCCAGTCGTTGATGGCGTTCGGGTTGCCGCTGGACTCGCGGATGATGTTGCGGTGCAGACCCTCGTACGTGCCCGGGATGCCCTTCTTGTGCATGATGTCGAGGGACTCCCGGATCCAGCCGTCCAGGTTGTTGGCGTACAGGTGCGTACGCGCGGAGGAGCGGCTGGAGCGCGACTCGGACTTGTGGGACTCGGCCTTGGTGTGCGCCTTGGCCTTCGCCTTCTTCTTCAGCTCGGCCTTCTTCTCGGCCTTCTCCGCCTTGGCCTGGGCCTTCTCCTTCACCGCGGCGGCCTTCTCGGCCTTGGCGGCGTCGGCGGCCTTGACCAGCTTCTCGGCGGTCGAGTGCTGCTGGATGACGCTGTCCTGGATCGCCCGGGCCTGCTTGGAGCTCGCGGAGTCGAAGATGACCGGGGAGGCGGCGGAGACAGCCTGCGGTTCGGTCTCGGCCTCGGCGTGACCGGGCACCAGGGACAAGGAGAGTGCAGCGGCGGCGACGGCGGAGACGCCGGCGGCGGAGAGCTTCTGGGTCTTGTTCAGGTTACGGAGACGGCCGGTGAAGCGGGACGCGGACATACAGGCTTACCTCTTCGAATTCGGGGGGGTCCTCACGGAGGACGAAGACGGGAGCGACGACGCATCTCCGTCGGGGACGAGCTCAATTCTTAGCGGCGGCAAAATGCCGTGGCAAAGGTGTGACGTACGAAGCCGGGTAGTGGAATGGGGGGCGGTTTGCCCGTTTCGCCCCCAGGTCATCGCGCACCAAATCGCCCTTTTCGGCCCACTAGGCGGCTTCGTAAGTGACGTGGGCCCTATGCGCGGCCTCACATGGGGCGGGTAGTCGCTTCACTTTGCGTTGCTGGAGCAATTCGGAATGCGACGTTCCGGACCGGGTTCGGTGACCCCCACCGGACCCCGCGCGCAGGCCACCCGCCGCAGGTCCTAGTCCTTCCGCCCCGGTCCCCGGCCGCCTCCGGTCCGATACGGGGCGCGGAACCCGCCGGTACGGTGAGGCGCATGAACCACCGACCCCCCTCCGGCCTCGCCGCCGTCAGCGCCGCGCTGCTCGCGATGAGCCGCCACCTGGAGGTACGGGA
The DNA here is from genome assembly GCF_049844595.1 of Streptomyces sp. DT224. Taxonomy (NCBI): domain Bacteria; kingdom Bacillati; phylum Actinomycetota; class Actinomycetes; order Kitasatosporales; family Streptomycetaceae; genus Streptomyces; species Streptomyces sp. DT224. The sequence goes on along the minus strand of NZ_JBNCLI010000007.1, from coordinate 9,528 downwards.
CGTCCTGAAGACGATCGTCGCCTCGGCCCGCGAACTCCTGGACGCCGAGTACGCCGCCCTCGGGGTCCCCGACGACCACGGCGGCTTCGCGCAGTTCGTGGTGGACGGCGTCAGCGACGAACAGTGGAAGGCCATCGGCCCGCTGCCCAGGCAGCACGGCATCCTCGCCGCGATGCTCCACGGCGGGAAGACCGAGCGCCTCGCCGACGTCCGCAAGGACCCCCGCTTCGAGGGCTGGCCCAGCGCCCACCCCGACATGTCCGACTTCCTCGGCCTGCCCATCCGGGACGGCGACGAGACCATCGGCGCCCTGTTCCTCGCCAACAAGAGGTGCCCCAAGCCCGAGGGCGTCTGCGGCTTCAACGCCGAGGACGAGGAACTGCTCTCGACCCTCGCCCAGCACGCGGCCATCGCCCTCACCAACGCCCGCCTCTACGAACGCAGCCGCGAGCTCACCATCGCCGAGGAGCGCTCCCGCCTCGCCCACGAGCTGCACGACGCGGTCAGCCAGAAGCTCTTCTCGCTCCGGCTCACCGCCCAGGCCGCCGCCACCCTGGTCGACCGCGACCCGGCCCGCGCCAAGGGCGAGCTCCAGCAGGTCGCCGCACTCGCCGCCGAGGCCGTGGACGAACTGCGCGCCGCCGTCGTGGAGCTGCGCCCGGCCGCCCTGGACGAGGACGGCCTCGTCGCCACCCTCCGCACCCAGGTCCAGGTCCTCGACCGGGCCCACACCGCCCGGGTCACCTTCGCCGGCGCCGGCGTCCGGGCCCTGCCCGCCGCCCAGGAGGAAGCGCTGCTCCGGGTCACCCAGGAGGCCCTGCACAACGCCCTGCGCCACGCCGACGCGGGCCACGTCGACGTCACCCTCTCCCGCCGCGACGGCGCCACGGTGCTGCGGATCACCGACGACGGCCGGGGCTTCGAACCCGCCGCCACCCGCCGGGCCGGGCGCCACCTGGGCCTGGTCTCCATGCGGGACCGGGCGAGCGGCGTCGGCGGCCGCCTCACCGTTGAGTCCGAGCCCGGCAAGGGCACCACGATCGAGATGGAGATCCCCGGTGGCTGACAGGATCATCAGGGTGCTGCTCGTCGACGACCACCAGGTCGTCCGCCGCGGCCTGCGCACGTTCCTGGAGATCCAGGACGACATCGAGGTCGTCGGCGAGGCCGCCGACGGCGCCGAGGGCGTGGCCAGGACGGAGGAGCTCCGGCCCGACGTCGTACTGATGGACATCAAGATGCCCGGCACCGACGGCATCGAGGCCCTGCGCCGCCTCCGCGAGCTGGAGAACCCGGCCAAGGTCCTGATCGTCACCAGCTTCACCGAGCAGCGCACGGTCGTCCCCGCCCTGCGCGCCGGCGCCTCCGGCTACGTGTACAAGGACGTCGACCCGGACGCCCTGGCCGGAGCCATCCGCTCCGTGCACGCCGGACACGTCCTGCTCCAGCCCGAGGTGGCCGGGGCGCTGCTGGCCCAGGACGAGCCGGGCACGGGCACCGGGCGGGGGAGCACCCTCACCGAACGCGAGCGTGAAGTGCTCGGCCTGATCGCCGACGGCCGGTCCAACCGCGAGATCGCACGGGCCCTGGTCCTGTCCGAGAAGACGGTCAAGACCCACGTCTCGAACATCCTCATGAAGCTCGACCTGGCCGACCGCACCCAGGCCGCGCTCTGGGCGGTCCGCCACGGAGCGGCCGACTGAGCCGCCCGGGCCTGGGCGCGGCTGCCGCGTGACCCGGGGTGCTCGCGTGCCTACCGTGCCCAGTCCGGCCTCGCGTGACCCGGGGTGTTCGCGCGCCTACCGCGCCCGCTCCTCCACATACGCGTTGTACGCCGCCACCTGCGCCCGCCGTGCCACCCGCTCCACCGGACGCAGCGCCTCACCCCGCGCCGCCATCTCCGACGCGCTCACCGCGCCGCCGTGCCCGTTCCCGTACGCCACCGAGACCAGCAGCCCGACCCGCTGCGCCAGCTCAAGGACCCGAACCGCCCTCGCCGGATAGCCCGGGGCCAGCACCTCGCGGCCCCGCTCCGCCCGCGCCCGGTACGCGTCCACCGCCGCCTCGGCCACCGGCCCCGAGCCGGCCACGTCCAGCCGGGTCAGCAGCGCCGTCGCGTCCCGCAGCGCCTCGGCCAGCTCCCGTTCCGCCTCGCCCAGCGAGGGCACGTCGGCCGGCGGAGCCTCCCGTACGGCCAGGCAGTGCCACACCACGTCCACGTGCACATCGCCGGCCGGCCCCGCCTCGCGCACCTCGGGCACCAGCCCGTACGGCGCCCCGAAGGCGACGACCGCCTCCTCCGCCTCGAGCGCCCGGGCGTTGAACTCGGCCGGACCGCTCAGCCCCAGCGGATGCCCCGGCACCGGCAGCGCGACCCGGAAGCCGCTCACCCCCAGCGCCCGCAGCCGCCCCAGGGCGAACGTCAGCCCGACCGGACCGGCCTCACCCGGCAGCCCCTCGACGCGGTGCACCGCGTCCTCCCCGACGATGGCGAGCGCCGCGTCGTCCGGCGACACGAGCCCTGCCAGCAACGCGTTCCCCCAGGCGGCCAGCAGCCCTGAACGTGGTTCCGAAAGCATGCGGACAGCCTAGGGGGTGTCCCGTCGCGCCCGGCCCGGCCCGCGACGGCGGGCCCAGCGCCGCCGGTACTCGCGCGGTGGCGTAGGTTTTCCCTGGGAGCTGTGCCCACAGGCACGCGACGATCTCGACACTGCATGGGGAGACAACGCGCTCATGAGCGATGTACTGGAGCTGGTGGACGTATCCGTGGTCCGCGACGGACGCGCTCTGGTGGACGACGTCTCCTGGTCGGTCAAGGAGGGGGAGCGCTGGGTCATCCTCGGCCCCAACGGCGCCGGCAAGACCACCCTGCTCAACATCGCGTCCAGCTACCTCTTCCCCACCAAGGGCAGCGTCAGCGTCCTCGGCGAGCGCCTCGGCGGAGTCGGAACCGACGTCTTCGACCTGCGCCCCCGCATCGGCATCGCGGGCGTCGCCCTGGCCGAGAAGCTGCCCCGCCGCCAGACGGTCCTCCAGACGGTGCTCACCGCCGCCTACGGCATGACCGCCACCTGGAACGAGAACTACGACAAGGTGGACGAGGACCGCGCCCGCGCCTTCCTCGACCGGCTCGGTATGACCGAGTACCTCGACCGCAAGTTCGGCACCCTCTCCGAGGGAGAGCGCAAGCGCACCCTGATCGCCCGCGCCATGATGACCGACCCCGAGCTCCTCCTCCTGGACGAGCCCGCCGCCGGTCTCGACCTCGGCGGGCGCGAGGACCTGGTCCGGCGCCTCGGCCGGCTGGCCCGCGATCCGTACGCGCCCTCCATGATCATGGTGACCCACCACGTCGAGGAGATCGCCCCCGGCTTCACCCACGTCCTGATGATCCGCCAGGGCAAGGTGCTCGCCGCCGGCCCCATGGAGACCGAGCTCACCTCCCGCAACCTCTCCCTCTGCTTCGGCCTCCCCCTCGTGGTCGAGCACCAGGGCGACCGCTACACCGCCCGCGGACTGCCGCTCGGCTAGGCCGGACACGACCTGGGGCCTTTCGTTCGGATCAGGCCGGTCCAAGGCGCGGCACCGGGCCCCGCGAGTCCGGCCTCATCCAAACGCAAGGCCCCCCAGGCGTTGTTGCCCGGTTGCGCCCTGTCCGTAGGGGTGCATGCGGTCCTACCATGACCACGTGGACATCGACGCGTGGGTGTGGTGGCTGATCGGCGCGGTGGGACTGGGTATTCCGCTCGTCCTGACCGCGATGCCCGAGTTCGGCATGTTCGCCGTGGGGGCCGTCGCCGCCGCGGTCGTCGCGGCCCTCGGCGGCGGAATCGTCGCCCAGGTCCTGGTCTTCGTCATCGTCTCGGTGGCGCTGACGGCCGTGGTACGCGTGATCGCGGGGCGGCAGCGCGCGGACCGGGCGCCCGTGCACGCCACCGGCATCGACGCCCTGAAGGGCCGTCAGGCCGTCGTCCTGGAACGGGTGACCGGCGGCGGCGGTCGCATCAAGCTGGCCGGTGAGGTCTGGTCGGCGCGCGCATTCGACCCCGGATTCAGCTACGAGCCCGGCCAACAGGTCGACGTCGTGGACATCGACGGGGCGACGGCCGTCGTCATGTGACCGAACTGCCCGCGCACCACAGCGCGTTCTGTCAGACTCGATGACGATCATCAACCGAAGGGCACGAGGAAACGATGCAACCGATCATCATCGTCCTGATCATTCTGGTGGTGCTCGTCTTCATCGCCCTGATCAAGACGATCCAGGTCATCCCGCAGGCCAGCGCCGCCATCGTGGAACGCTTCGGCCGCTACACCCGCACCCTCAACGCCGGCCTGAACATCGTCGTCCCGTTCATCGACTCGATCCGCAACCGGATCGACCTGCGCGAGCAGGTCGTGCCCTTCCCGCCGCAGCCCGTCATCACCCAGGACAACCTGGTCGTCAACATCGACACCGTCATCTACTACCAGGTGACCGACGCCAGGGCCGCGACGTACGAGGTCGCCAGCTATATCCAGGCCATCGAGCAGCTCACCGTCACCACCCTCCGCAACATCATCGGCGGCATGGACCTGGAACGGACCCTGACCTCCCGCGAGGAGATCAACGCGGCCCTGCGCGGCGTCCTGGACGAGGCCACCGGCAAGTGGGGCATCCGCGTCAACCGCGTCGAGCTCAAGGCGATCGAGCCGCCCACCTCCATCCAGGACTCGATGGAGAAGCAGATGCGCGCCGACCGGGACAAGCGCGCCGCGATCCTCCAGGCCGAGGGCACCCGCCAGTCCGCGATCCTCACCGCGGAGGGCGAGAAGCAGTCGGCGATCCTGCGCGCCGAGGGTGAGGCCAAGGCCGCCGCCCTGCGTGCGGAGGGCGAGGCCCAGGCCGTCCGTACGGTCTTCGAGGCGATCCACGCCGGCGACCCGGACCAGAAGCTGCTCTCGTACCAGTACCTTCAGATGCTGCCGAAGATCGCCGAGGGCGACGCCAACAAGCTCTGGATCGTGCCCAGCGAGATCGGCGACGCCCTCAAGGGCCTCAGCGGCGCCTTCGGCAACCTCGGCGGCGGCGCGCCCGGCTTCAACACCGGCAAGGAACGACGCGAGGAACCCCCGGTCGACTGACGTGTACACCCCCCGTGCATGATGCGGTGCAGCAAGCACCGATCACGCACGGGGGATACGCCATGTCCATCTGGGAGATGCTCGCCGTCTTCGCCGCGGGGATCAGCGCCGGCACGATCAACACGATCGTCGGCTCCGGCACGCTCATCACCTTCCCCGTCCTGCTCGCCACCGGCCTGCCCCCGGTCACCGCCACCGTCTCCAACGCGCTCGGCCTGATCCCCGGCTCCATCAGCGGCGCGATCGGCTACCGCAAGGAACTCGAAGGCCAGCGCTCCCGCGTCCTCAAACTCACCGTGGGTGCCCTCATCGGCGGCCTCACCGGCGCCACCCTGCTCCTGGCCCTGCCCTCCACCGCCTTCGAGACCATCGTCCCGGTCCTGGTCGCCCTGGCCCTCGTCCTCGTCATCCTGCAACCGCGCATCAGCAAGGCCGTCCAGGAACGGCGCGCCCGCACCGGGGCACCCGCCCACCCCGACGGCGGCCCGCTGCTCTACATCGGCCTGACCCTCGCCAGCGTCTACGGCGGGTACTTCACGGCCGCCCAGGGGATCATCTACCTCTCCCTGATGGGCATGCTGGTGGACGACACCATGCAGCGTCTCAACGCCGTCAAGAACGTCCTCGCCGCCGTCGTCAACAGCATCGCCGCGCTGTTCTTCCTCTTCGTCGCCGACTTCGACTGGACCGCCGTCCTCCTGATCGCGGTCGGCTCCGCCATCGGCGGCCAGATCGGCGCCAAGGTCGGCCGCCGCCTCAGCCCCGCCCTGCTGCGCGCCCTCATCGTCACGGTCGGCACGGTCGCCATCGTCCAGCTGCTGCTCCGCTGAACGAGCGAGGCCCGTCCCCCGGGGGACGGGCCTCGCTCACATCGTCGGGCGTACGGCGGCTACGCCGCGCTCCGCGCCAGCCACTCCGGCAGCGCCGACCGCTCACCCGCCCCCAGCGCCAGCAGCATCGCCTCCGCGGGGGAGGGCACGAAGGGCTTCCGCAGCAGCGGCATCCCCGCCTGCTCCGGCGTACGGTCCGCCTTGCGGTGGTTGTCCTCCGCGCAGGAGGCCACCGTGTTCAGCCAGGTGTCCTGCCCGCCCTGGGCCCTCGGCACCACGTGGTCGACGGTGCTCGCCCGCTTCCCGCAGTACGCGCACCGGTGCTGGTCCCTGACCAGGACGCCCCTTCTGGACCACGGCGCCTGTCTTCGGAACGGCACCCGTACGTACCGGCAGAGCCTGATCACCCGGGGCACCGGGATGTCCACATCGGCGCCGCGCATCCGGAGGCCGGGGTGGGACTGCTCGACGACGGCCTTGTCCTGGAGAATCAGCACCACCGCACGGTTCAACGTCACCGTCGACAGCGGCTCGAAGCTCGCGTTGAGTACCAGCGTGTCCCGCATCCCGCCCACCTCCCGTGTGCCGGCCGCCCCCTGGCAGGCCCGGATCAACCTTGGCCCCGGCACGCCGTGATGGACAACGCATTAAAAAATGCCCTGCCCTGATCTCTCCAAGACCAGGGCAGGGCAAACGGATGCGCACGTTTTGGTACTCAGGCGTTCTCGGCGGGCTCCGCGTACTCGGTGACCAGCTGAGCCCGGCCCAGGGTGTGGAACCGCAGGTTGAACCCGACCGCCGCGGGCGAGGCGTCACTGTCGGGGCCCAGCTTCTCGCTGTCCACCGCGTACACGGTGAACACGTAGCGGTGGTTCTCCCCGGCCGGCGGAGCGGCCCCGCCGAAGTCCTTGGTCCCGTAGTCGTTGCGCGCGTGCACGGCGCCGGCGGGCAGTCCTTCGAACTTCCCGCCGCCCGCGCCGGCCGGCAGTTCCGTGACCGACGCGGGGATGTCGAAGAGCACCCAGTGCCAGAACCCGCTGCCCGTGGGTGCGTCGGGGTCGAAGCACGTCACGGCGAAGCTCTTCGTCTCCGCCGGGAAGCCTTCCCACCGCAGCTGCGGCGAGGTGTTCCCCGCCGCGTAGACCTGCGCGTCGGCGAGCACGGCACCCGGGGCGATGTCCTCGCTCACCACGGTGAACGAGGGAACCTCCGGATGGAAGTCGTGCGGCAGCGGCGCCCTCTTCGGCTCGGTCACGTCAGCACCTCTCTGTCGGTTCTGTCGGATTACGCTTCCGACCCTAGAGCCAGTTGCGCTGACCGCCGACCTGCGCCAGCCACTGGTTCAGATATGCCGCCCAGTCGGTCTCCTGGAAGTTGTGCAGACCGACCTTGAAGGCGCGGTACGAGTCGCTGCCCTCGCTGAACAGACCCGCCTTCTTGTCCATCTCCAGGACGACGTCCATCTCGCGGTCGTCCGCGACGAACGACAGCTCCACCTGGTTGAGCCCCCGGTACTGCTGGGGCGGGTGGAACTCGATCTCCTGGTAGAACGGCAGCCGCTGGCGCGTACCGCGGATGTGGCCGCGCTCCATGTCGGCGCTGCGGAAGCTGAAGCCGAGCCGGCCGAAGGCGTCGAGGATGGCCTCCTGGGCGGGCAGCGGGTGCACGTTGATCGGGTCGAGGTCGCCGGAGTCCAGCGCCCGCGCGATCTCCAGCTCGGTCGTCACCCCGATGTTCATGCCGTGCAGGTGCTGGCCCGCGAACATGGTGATCGGCGTCTCCCAGGGGATCTCCAGACCGAACGGCACCACGTGCACCGCCCCCGCCTGCACCTGGAAGGCGCCGCCGACGCGCAGCTTGGTGAACTCGATGTCCTGCTTGGTCTCCTGGTCCTGGCCCTCGACCTCGACCCGGGCCTGGAGGCCCACGGAGAGCCCTTCGATCTGCTGGTCGACGGAGCCGCCCTGGATCCGCACCTCGCCCTGGACGACCCCGCCGGGGACGACGTTGACCTCGGTGAGCTCCGTCTCCACCGAGGCGCCACCGGCACCCATGCTCGCGAGCAGCCGCTTGAAGCCCATGTTTTCTCCTCCTAGGTCCTGACCCCTACATACGCGCGACGACCGTAGTCGGTTCCCAGTAACCTCGAATCTCATGATCGACGGCCCGGACCATACGCCGCTGCCGCGGGTCTTCTTCGGCCGGACCCCGGCCCCCCGCGCCGCCCCGGGCGCTTTCACGTACGCACGTCAAGGAGTCAGCATGAACGTCGACCTCCTCGCCCGGCCCGCCGAAGAAGTCGCCCCCGAGCTGCTCGGGAGCGTGCTCACCTGCACGACCTCGGAGGGAACCGTGAGCATCGCCATCACGGAGACCGAGGCGTATTCCGGCGCGGCCGACCCGGCTTCCCACGCCTACCGGGGCCGGACGCCTCGTAACACGGTCATGTTCGGCCCCGCGGGACACCTGTACGTCTACCGGTCCCACGGTCTCCACTGGTGCGCCAACATCGTCACAGGGACGGACGGCATCGCCTCGGCCGTCCTCATCCGGGCAGGCCGGGTCATCAAGGGCGAGCACCTGGCAAGCCGGCGCCGGGGCGAGAGGGTCGAAAGCGCACGTCTCGCCCGAGGCCCGGGGAACTTCTGCCAGGCACTCGGCATCACGGCGGAGCACAACGGCGCAGACCTCCTGACAGGTACCTCGGTCATGCTGTCCGAGGGTGAGCCGGCGCGGGCCGCACTCATCCAGGCCGGTCCCCGGGTGGGCGTGAGCAAGGCCCACGACTGGCTGCACCGGTTCTACCTCGCCGGTGATCCGACGGTCTCGGCGTACCGACTGAGCCCGCGAGCCAAACCGACCACCGGAGCCTGACCCGAGGGCGGAGCGAGGGGTGCGTTCCTGAGGGCCGGCGAGATCTTCGAGGGCGCCGAGCCGACGTGCAAACGTCGAGTTTCGGCCCGTAACAACAGAGAACTGGCCAAGGTCCCGGCCCTTCTCGCGACCGCACGGGACGTGGCCGGGCATGGGACGGCACCGATGCGATCGCCCACGAGGGCGCCGAGCGCTTCGTGATCAAGGGCGCTCCGCCACCGCGTGACCAGGTACGCGACAGCCCCGCACCGGAACGGGCGGAGACGGCCGCAGTGCACCCCGGCGGTTGGGGACCGACGGCGACCCGTCGCTGAGCCGTACCGGGCGCACGCGCCGCGCCGGAGGTCAACTTGACTCGCCCGAGTGGGGCACCTAATGTTGTCCGAGTCGCTTGACACGGGTATAGCTGTTGGTTCGGTCCATCGGATCGCATGCCGCGCAGACCCGAGGCGGCCAACCACTACCTACGACTCACCCCAGAGGGTGCGGATTTCGGCATGCCCGGAATTCAGACCCACTGACTCGATTATGAGTAACTGGGAGAATCCGCTAAAGTAGTGGACACGCCGAAAGGGAAACGCGAAAGCGAAGAACTGGAAAGCGAAAATGCTTGACCCGCTTCCACCGGGAATCGGACACGAAAGAGTCTGATAGAGTCGGAAACGCAAGACCGAAGGGAAGCGCCCGGAGGAAAGCCCGC
>NZ_JBNCLI010000006.1:0-517751 GCF_049844595.1 Streptomyces sp. DT224 | reverse complement strand
CGAACCCGGAAGCTAAGCCTTTCAGCGCCGATGGTACTGCAGGGGGGACCCTGTGGGAGAGTAGGACGCCGCCGAACTCCTTTTTGGAAGAGCCCCGTGCCCTTGTGGCACGGGGCTTTTTCGCGTTCCGACCCTCTAAAGTCGTGCCATGCGCTACGAACTTGTCATCTTCGACAACGACGGTGTGCTCGTGGACAGCGAGCCGATCTCCAACACCATCCTGGCCGGCTACCTGACGGAGCTGGGCCACCCCACCTCGTACGAGGAGTCGCTGCGGGACTACATGGGCTCCGCCGTGCACCGCGTCCACGACCTCGTCCAGGAGCGGACCGGGACCAAGCTGCCCGAGGACTTCGACGTCACCCTCCACTCCCGGATCTTCGCCGCGTTCGAGGAAGAGCTGGAGCCGGTCCCCGGTGTCGATGACCTGCTGGGCAAGCTGGTCGCCGACGGCGTCCCGTACTGCGTCGCCTCCTCCAGCAGCCACCAGCGCATCCGGGTCAGCCACCGGAAGACTGGGCTCGACCAGTGGTTCGAGGAGGAGTGGATCTTCAGCGCCGAGGATGTCGGCCGGGGCAAGCCGGCGCCCGACCTCTTCCTCCTCGCCGCCGAGCGCATGGGTGTCGCGCCCGAGCGGTGCGTCGTCATCGAGGACAGCCCGCTCGGGGTCGAGGCGGCCAGGGCCGCCGGCATGGACGTCTACGGGTTCACCTCGATGATGCCCGCGGACCGGCTGACCGGTGTGACCGGGTACTTCTCCGACATGAGCCAGCTGCCGGAATTGCTTGCCTGACGCGTCTACCCACGGGTAGAAACTGGCCCTACGCTCGCCGCCATGACAGATGCACGGTTGCGGCACGGCAGGGCGTCCCTCGCGTTGAGCTTCTTCGTGCAGGGGGCGACCTTCGCCCTGCTGGTGACGCGGATCCCCGCGATCCAGGACCGGTACGGGATATCCGACGGCCTGCTGCCCGTGTTCCTCGCCGCCGTCCCGGTCCTGGCCGGGGTGGGCAGTGTGCTCACCGAGAAGGTGGTCGCCCGGGTCCGGCCGCGGGTGGTCCTGCGGTGGACGCAGCCCGTCGTCCTCCTCACGCTCCTCGGCGTCGGCGCCGGCAGCGAGCTCTGGCACGCAGCCCTGGCGCTCGGGGTGTTCGGTCTTGCCGTCGGCGCGCTGGACGCGTCCATGAACATGATGGGCGTCAGCCTCCAGCGGGCGTACGGGCGCTCGATCATGCTCGGGTTCCACGCCGCGTACAGCCTGGGCGGGATCGCGGGCGCCTCGATGGCGTGGGCCGGGGCGCACTGGGACCTGTCGTTGCCGGCCTCGTACCTTCCGGCGGTCGTGGTGATGCTGCCCGCGGCGTTCGCCGGGAGCCGGTGGTACGTCGAGGGCGCCGAGGGCACGCCGGGAACCGAGCCGGAGAAGGGGGCGGCGCGGGCGGTCTCCTTCCGGCTGCTGCTGCCGCTGTGCCTGGTCATGGCGTTCGCGTACATCGGGGACTCGACGGTCTCCAACTGGAGCGCGAAGTACCTCCAGGACGTGCTGGGCAGTTCGGAGCAGCTGTCCACCGTCCCCTACAACGTCTACATGGTGACCACGCTGCTGGGAAGGGCCGTCGGGGACCTCGGGGTGCGGCGGTTCGGGGCGGTGGCCGTGGTGCGGGGCGGGACCGTGCTGGCGGCGGGCGGGTTCGCCGTGGTGGCCGTGGCCGGCGGGGCGTGGACCGGGATGCTCGGGTTCACCCTGCTGGGGCTCGGGCTCTGCGTGATCGTGCCGCAGACCTTCGCGGCGGCCGGACGGATGTTCCCCGGGGCGAGCGACACCGCGATCGCCCGGCTGAACATCTTCAACTACGTGGGCTTCCTCGTCGGCTCCCCGCTCGTCGGGGCGCTCGGGGACGCCTGGAGCTACCGCGGCGCGATGCTCGTCCCGATGGTGCTGGTGCTGGCGACGCTCCTGTACGCCAAGTCGTTCGGCGCGGAACCCGCCCGATACGGTGGCGGGCATGAGCGGCCGCGCACAGCTGATGTGGGATGACGCAGTAACGGGCTACGACTTCGGCGAGAGCCATCCGATGGACCCGGTCAGGCTTGCCCTGACGATGGGCCTGGTGCGGGCGTTCGGCCTCGACCGGGCGGTCGACGTGGTGGCCGCCAAGCCGGCCGGGGACTCCACGCTGCGGCTCGTGCACCGGCCCGATTACGTGGCGGCGGTGAAGGCCGCGTCCGCCGACCCCCGCTCGGCCGACCAGAACTACGGCATCGGGACGGTGGACGACCCCGCGTTCGCCGGGATGCACGAGGTGTCCGCGCTGATCGCCGGGCAGTCCGTGGCCGCCGCCGAGGCGGTCTGGCGCGGCGAGACCCGGCACGCCGTGAACTTCACCGGCGGGCTGCACCACGCGATGCCCGGCGGCGCGGCCGGCTTCTGCGTCTACAACGACCCGGCGCTCGCCATCGCCCGGCTCCTGGAGCTGGGCGCCGAGCGCGTCGCGTACATCGACGTCGACGTCCATCACGGCGACGGCGTGCAGGCCGCCTTCTGGGAGGACCCCCGTGTCCTGACGGTCTCCCTGCACGAGCACCCGCGCACCCTGTTCCCGCAGACCGGCTGGCCTGAGGAGACCGGTGCGGGGAGCGGCGAGGGCGGGGCGGTCAACGTGGCGCTGCCGGCCGGGACCGGGGACGCGGGGTGGCTGCGGGCGTTCCACGCGGTGGTGCCGGAGCTGCTGGCGGACTTCCGGCCGCAGGTGCTGGTGACGCAGCACGGGGCGGACACGCACTTCGAGGACCCCTTGGCGCACCTGGCGGTGTCGCTGGACGCGCAGCGCTCGGTGATGGCCGCCTGCCACGACCTGGCGCACACGTACGCCGACGAGGGGCGCTGGGTGGCGCTCGGCGGCGGCGGTTACGCGGTGGTGGACGTGGTGCCCAGGTCCTGGACGCATCTGGTGGGCATCGCCGCGCACGCCCCGGTGGACCCGGAGTCGGTGATCCCGTCGTCGTGGCGGGACGAGGTGTACGCGCGGACGCGGCAGCTGGGTCCCGCGCGGATGACGGACGGGCGGACGCCGTCGTGGTCGGCGTGGGAGGACGGGTACGACCCGGCGGACCGGCTGGACCAGGCGGTGCTCGCGACGCGACGGGCGGCGTTCCCGCTGCGCGGGCTGCTCACCTGACGGGTTGGTTACGGGGGCGAGCACGGTTTACGCCGACGGTGGGGCGTAATCGGGCTTTTGGCCCCCGGGCCGGCCGGGTGGGGCAGCATCGGTGGGGTGTTGAGCACCGGAGCGCTGCGTGCGCATCTGCTGGCGGCCCGGCTGGCCGGGCCCGTGGCCACCTCGCGTGAGGTGAGCCTGCGGAGTTATCGGCTGTTCGCGGCCAGGGACCCCCGGGTGACGCTGGGCCTCGACCCCGAACGGGGCTGGGGCGAGCGCGAGTTGCTGGCGCTGATGGCGGACAGGTGTGGGGTCTCGGACGATCCCGCGCATGTGTCCGGGCCCGACGTCATCGATCCGGAGCGGACGGTGGCGGGGCTCGACGCGTTCGCCGTACGGCTGGCGGATGCGGCGGCCCGGCGGGTGCCGGTGCTGTTCGGGACGGGGCATCCGCACCGGCTGATCGGTTTCTACGCGGCGCTGGCAGACGCTTTGTCGTCGGCGGGCTGCCCTGTCCTCACCCCGGCGCAGGGCCGATGTATCGACATAACGACTCGGTTTGGCGTACGCACGTACAACCTCGACTACGTACGGGGTGTCGCGCTGGTGCGTGAACCCGGCGCGGGGGCGGCCGGTGGTGGCACCGGCGCACACTCCCATTCGCCGCTGCCCGTGCGGGTCGCGCTGGAGGCCGCCGCGGCCGGGCGCGGGCCCGTTCCGGAGTTGGTCGTCGGGGACCACGGGTGGGTCTGCGGGGCAGGTCAGCTGGGCATCGAGGCGATCGGGCTGGCCGATACGGACGACCCCGCGCTGTTCGTCGGAGAGGCCGAGGGGCGGGTGGCGGTGGCCGTTCCGCTGGACGACGCGGTGCGGTCCGCGTACTACCTGCCACTCACGCGCTATGTACTCAATCGGGCCTGTCTGTCACAGTAGCGGCCGATCGTCTCTCCTCTTCCCCACTCGCACCACCCGCCCCTAACCTGGGGAGTGAGCGCACAACGACGAAGAGTCACCGGAGGGGAAGCCGGTGCGCGTCTCGTGCGGAAGGTACAGGTGAGTCATGGCTGCTGACAGCGAGAGTCCTCTGAGCGAGGTCAAGTTTCTGACCGTGGCGGAAGTCGCCTCGGTCATGCGGGTGTCGAAGATGACCGTGTACCGCCTGGTGCACAGCGGTCATCTGCCGGCGATCCGGGTGGGCAGGTCCTTCCGGGTGCCGGAGCAAGCGGTTCACGAGTATCTGCGCGAGTCCTTCGTGGGGGTGGCATCGGCCTGACATTCCCCTCGGATTACGTCCCTCACGCGGTGGCGGGTAGGCTAGGCCGACGTAGGTCGTGTGGGCCCAGACGCCCCGCACCAGTGAAGAAGAAGTGAGCGAGGGTAGTCGTGGGCTCTGTTATCAAGAAGCGGCGCAAGCGGATGGCCAAGAAGAAGCACCGCAAGCTGCTCAAGCGCACGCGCGTTCAGCGTCGCAACAAGAAGTAAGCGAACGCAGTTCGTGAGACCGCAGCCCTTCCGCCGTTCCCGGCGGGAGGGCTGCGGTGCTGTGTGCGGGGGGTGTCCACCGGTACGGTGACGTCCTGACCGACCGAATACGGGAGACCGACGGAAGGCGCTGATCTTGGGGAAGGTCGTGCTCGTCACGGGAGCGGCCCGGCAGCTGGGCGGCCGTTTCGTCCGGCGTGTCCAGCGCGATCCGGACGTGGAGCGGGTGGTCGCCCTCGACGCGGTGGAGCCGGAGCACGAGCTGGGCGACGCCGTCTTCGTGCGGGCGGACATCCGCGGGCCCGCCGTCGCCAGAGTGCTCGCCGAGCACGGCGTGGACACCGTCGTCCACCTGGACGTCAGCGGTTTCGCGCTCGGGGCCCAGGGGCGCACGGCGGTCAAGGAGACCAACGTCATCGGCACCATGCAGCTGCTCGGCGCCTGCCAGAAGGCCCCGGCCGTGCAGCGGCTCGTGGTGAAGTCCAGCACCGGTGTGTACGGCTCGGCGCCCCGCGACCCGGCGGTCTTCCACGAGACCACCCCGCCCAAGTCGCTGCCCGGCGGCGGCTTCGCGAAGGACGCGGCCGAGGTCGAGGGGTACGTACGGGGCTTCGCCCGCCGCCGGCCGGACGTGGCCGTGTGCGTGCTGCGGTTCGCGAACATCCTGGGGCCCGACGCGGACTCGCCGCTCGCCGACTATCTGTCACTGCCGGTGCTGCCGACCGTCTTCGGGTACGACCCCCGGCTCCAGTTCGTCCATGAGGACGACGTGATGGACGTCCTGTCCATCGCGGCGACCGAGCCCAGGCGCGGGACGCTGAACAGCGGCACGTTCAACATCGCGGGGGACGGGGTGCTGCTGCTCTCCCAGTGCGCGCGGCGGCTGGGACGGCCGACGGTGCCGATGCTGCTGCCCGCCGTCACCTGGGTCGGGCAGGCGCTTCGGGCGGTCGGGATGACGGACTTCTCGCCGGAGCAGATCCGGCTGCTCACCCATGGCAGGGTGGTCTCCACGGTCCAGATGCGCGAGACGCTGGGGTTCTCGCCCGGATACACGACGGGGGAGACGTTCGCGGCCTTCGCCCGCAGCCGGGCGCCGGGGCTGCTGCCGCCCCGCTCGGTGGGCCGGGCCGTGGACCGCGTGGCCGCGGCCGTGCCCCGGATCGCCGGGCCCGGCTCCGGCGACGACACCCACCCGACGACCCCGAGCGCCAGGTAAGAGGAGCGCAGCGACGATGGCGGATGCCAAGGTCATTCCGTTCGACGACGACCGCTCGCGGCCGGGGGGCGTGCCGCGTGCCGCGCGCCGGCGGTCCCCGGTACGCGGCACGGGGTCGGTGAGCGCCCTGCCGGGGTCCTCGGACGCCCGGGACGCCGCGCCTGAGGCCGAGGACCCGGGCGGGGGCGGCGCGTCCGGGCGGGGCTCCTGGGACCGGCGGATCGCGGGCGGGCTCGCCTTCCTGCGGCGGCGGGTCACCGGCGAGTACGACGTGGACGAGTTCGGGTACGACGAGGAGCTGACCGACCAGGTCCTGATGTCGTTGCTGCGGCCGGTGTACGAGAAGTACTTCCGGGTCGAGGTGAAGGGCATCGAGAACATCCCGTCCGAGGGCGGGGCGCTCATCGTGTCCAACCACTCCGGGACGCTGCCGCTGGACGGGCTGATGCTCCAGGTCGCGGTGCACGACCACCATCCGGCGGACCGGCATCTGCGGCTGCTCGCGGCGGACCTGGTCTTCATGCTGCCCGTGGTCAACGAGCTGGCCCGGAAGGCGGGGCACACGCTGGCGTGCGCGGAGGACGCGGAGCGGCTGCTGCGCAAGGGCGAGGTCGTCGGTGTGATGCCCGAGGGCTTCAAGGGGATCGGCAAGCCCTTCGGCGAGCGGTACAAGCTCCAGCGCTTCGGGCGGGGCGGCTTCGTGTCGACGGCGCTGAGGGCCGGGGCGCCGATCGTGCCGTGCTCGATCGTGGGCGCGGAGGAGATCTACCCGATGATCGGGAACGCGAAGACGCTGGCGCGGCTGCTGGGTTTCCCGTACTTCCCGATCACGCCGACGTTCCCGTGGCTGGGGCCGCTGGGGGCGGTGCCGCTGCCGACGAAGTGGACGATCCAGTTCGGCGAGCCCATCCCGACGGACGGCTATCCGCTGGAGGCGGCGGAGGACCCGATGCTGATGTTCAACCTGACGGACCAGGTGCGGGAGCAGATCCAGCACACGCTGTACAAGCTGCTGGTGCAGCGGCGGTCGGTCTTCTTCTGACGGCCGCCGCCGCACCGTGCGGCCGGGTCAGCCGCGTTCGTCCTCGGCGTCGATGCCGAGACCGCCGATGAGGCCGGGGAGCAGCGGCGGGATGGTGATGTCCGGCGTCGGCGTCGAGCTGGGGGCCGCGTCGGAGGGCTTGGTCGCGTCCGGGGACGGCGGGTCGAAGAGACCGTCCGTGGAGCCGCCGATCAGGCCGTCCGCCGGGCTGGAGCCGGTGTCCGAGGGGCGCGGTGAGCTGCTGGAGCCCGTACCGCCGTCCTCGTGGCGGGCGGAGGACGAGGGCGACGGGGTGCGCGTGTCGGTGGAGGGGGCCGCGTCGGTGCCGGTGGTGGAGTCGGCGTCGCGGGACTCGGGGCCCTTCTCCGGGGCGCGCGGGAACAGCGACTGGAGCGGTGCGACCTCTTCGTCTATGGCGTCGAACACCGAGCTGACCTGGTTGCCCACGTCGGTCAGCTGGACGGGGAGGCGGTCGCGGAGGCCGGCCCAGGTGTCGCGGTGGGAGCGGGAGAAGGAGTCCAGGGTCTGGATCGGACCGAGGGCGCCGTCCCGTTCGTACGCGGCGTGGAGGAGGCGGTGGCCCTCGGTGGCGTCGTGCGACATGCCGTTGAGCGTGCGCCTGATCTCGCCGAGCTGTTCGTGGTCGAGGTGGCCCGAGCGGGCGCGCTCCATGAGCCGGCGGGCTTCGCCGAGGCGGGTGGACGCCTGGTCGAGGTAGATCTCGCCGCGGTCGGTGTCGTCGCGGGTGAGGCCGAGGTGGAGGTCCTCCATGCCGCGCTTCAGGCCGTAGAGCG
The DNA here is from genome assembly GCF_049844595.1 of Streptomyces sp. DT224. Classification (NCBI taxonomy): domain Bacteria; kingdom Bacillati; phylum Actinomycetota; class Actinomycetes; order Kitasatosporales; family Streptomycetaceae; genus Streptomyces; species Streptomyces sp. DT224. Next base: position 510,056 of record NZ_JBNCLI010000006.1, on the reverse strand, counting down.
AGTCACCGGGGAGGGCGTCGGAGCTGGCGGCGGCCACTCCGCCGAAGGCGCCGGCGGCCACCCCGACGGTGAGCCCGCCCGCGGCGAGCCCCTTGGACCAGCGGGATCTGGGGCGCAGTTTGCGGAGCGGGGAGGCGCGGTGGCTGCCCCTGCTCCGTTGTTCGGGCACCGTAGGGTCCGCGGACGCGCCCCCCTCGGCGAACATGGCTTCCATGGCGGCGACGAGCTGGGCTCGCTGCACCACTTTGACCTCGGGGTCCAACTCCGGCTTCGGCAGCTCACCGAGGCCGTTCGCCAGGGCCAACAGCGGTCCTTGGTCGGCCTGTTCGGCCGGGTCCTCGGGCTGTACGGCCGCCGCACCGCGGAGCGACTGCTCCTCCAGGGCCTGGGCGAAGGCGTTCGCCCGCCGGTGTGCCGAGACGTTTGCGATCACTGGCGGCACCTCCTCTCGTCATGACGGTCGACTCCCCTGGGAATCCGGAAGGTTGCACACCTTGAGCGCTTTCACACGAATGAGTGAGCGTCTGCGGACATGGTGTGACGACAGGGGGCCTGCAACCGGCACAACGAGTGGCGCGGCACTTGGGTTACGCACGAAAGATGATCGGACCAGTGCGTGAGAAACGAGACACCGGGGCCGGTCCGGCGGGGAGCCGTCAGCGGGCATCGTCCGGGAGGAGCCGGGCGAGGGTGCGGACGGCGCGGTACTGGAGGGTCTTGATCGCGCCCTCGTTCTTTCCCATGACGCGGGCGGTCTCGGCGACGGAGAGCCCTTGCAGGAAACGCAGGGTCACGCACTCCTGCTGCTGGGGGTTGAGGCGGCGCACGGCCTGGAGGAGCGCGGCGTTGGAGAGGGACTCCAGGACGGAGTCCTCGGGGCTGCGGGCGACCTCGTTGGCGTCGAGCATTTCGCCGGTGGTCACTTCCAGCCGGAAACGACTGGATTTGAAGTGGTCGGCGACCAGGTTGCGCGCGATCGTGACCAGCCAGGCGCCGAAGTCGCGGCCCTGCCAGGTGAAGGTGGAGATGCGGCGCAGGGCGCGCAGGAAGGTCTCGCTGGTGAGGTCCTCCGCCGTCGCCTTGCTGCCCACGCGGTAGTAGATGTATCGGTAGACCGTGTCGCTGTACTGGTCGTAGAGGCGTCCGAAGGCGTCGGCCTCGCCGGCCTGGGCGCGCTCGACGAGTTCCATCATGCGCGCGCTGTCGCTGTCGGCGGCGGGCCGCCGGACGGGGGCGGCGGTCGCCGCCGCGCGGTTGCCGCGTCTTCCGACCGCCGCGGCGCGTTCGGCCAGGGCATAGCAGGGGCCGGCAGGTGCAGGGGTGGCGAATGCGGGTACGGCGTACGCGGTGGGGACGAAGCCGCGCATGCGTTCGGCTACTGACGCGCGCAGCGTAGCCAGGCCCGAGGCGTCAACCCCGACGTGTGGGTACACGGGACTCCCAGAGGCAGAGCTTCCATCACGAGCAGTGCGAAACCATCACTCGTCGTAGTGAGTGGCGGGTCCGGAATGCGTCTGAGGAGAATAACGCTTCGTACAGGCCGCGCTACGCCCAGTTGCGCAAATCATCGATTGCGTCGCTTCTGTGCCAACGTTTCGACGCAACAAGTCGCACATCGTGACCGCTTGTTGATCGAATTGCTTCGGAATCTGTCTGCGGGGGCGACCTGTTGTGGCCGGTGAAAAGGGTGTGCCGGGTTGACGTACGCGGGCGCGGAGAGTCAGCGGCGGCGGCGGTGCAGGGCGACGGCCGCGGCCGTGCCGCCGGCGAGGGCGCCGACGCCGGCGGCGGCCGGGATGCCGACCTTGGCCGCCTTGCGGCCGGTGCGGTAGTCGCGCAGCCGCCAGTCGCGGGCGCGGGCGTGCTTGCGGAGCTTGGTGTCCGGGTTGATCGCGTACGGGTGGCCCACCAGCGACAGCATCGGGATGTCGTTGTGCGAGTCGCTGTACGCGGCGCAGCGCGCCAGGTCCAGGCCCTCCGCCGCCGCCAGGGCGCGGACCGCCTCGGCCTTCGCGGGGCCGTGCAGGGGTTCGCCGACCAGGCGTCCGGTGTACACCCCGTCGACCGATTCGGCGACCGTGCCGAGTGCCCCGGTCAGGCCGAGCCGGCGGGCGATGATCGTGGCGGTCTCCACCGGGGCGGCGGTGACCAGCCAGACCCGCTGGCCGGCGTCCAGGTGGGCCTGGGCGAGGGCGCGGGTGCCGGGCCAGATGCGGTCGGCCATGTACTCGTCGTAGATCTCCTCGCCGATCGACATCAGCTCGGAGACGCGGTGGCCCTTGACGATGGACAGCGCGCTGTCGCGGGCGTCCTGCATGTGCTCCGGGTCCTCGACGCCGGCCAGCCGGAACCACGCCTGCTGCCAGGCGAACCGGGTGAGCTCGCGGCGCTCGAAGAACTTCCGCTTGTACAGGCCGCGGCCGAAGTGGAAGAGTGCGGCGCCCTGCATCACGGTGTTGTCGAGGTCGAAGAAGGCGGCGGCCCGTTCGTCGCCCACGACGGGGAACTCGGGCTCCTCCGGTCCGGTCTCCTCGGTGGCGGACTCGGCTTCCAGCGAGGACTTCCGCGCGGCCTCCGCCGCCGCCTCGCCGGCCAGCACGCTGCGAGCCGTGGCGGAACGCCTGCGGGGGGTGAGCCATCCAAGAGCGGCCATGCGGTCGAGCATAGCCAGTCGGCCCGGCCGTTCCGGTTCCACCGTGGTGCCGTGGTGTGAACTCCTGGTGTCCGCGGGCTCCGGGACGGGGGCCGAGAATGAGAGGTATGAGTGCCTTGCTGCGTCGTAGGAAGAAGAACCCCGCCGAGCGCGTGGTGACCCTGGTGGGGAAGCCCGGCTGTCACCTCTGTGACGACGCCCGCGCGGTGGTCCGGGCGGTCTGCGAGGAGACCGGCGCCTCCTGGGAGGAGAAGGACATCACCCGGGACGAGGAGCTGTACCGGGAGTACTGGGAGCAGATCCCGGTGGTGCTCGTGGATGACGAACAGCACACGTTCTGGCGGGTCGACCCGGCGAGACTGCGCAGCGCGCTGCTTTCCTGAGGGAAACCCGGTTACCATCGTGGGCGTTTTGAGTGGTCTCGGGGGCGGAGTCGTGAGGAGTGTGTACCGCTTTGCCCCCTTCGGGCCTGCAACGGGCTGATGCGATCCGTGGTTCCTGGATCGCGCGACGGATGTGCGTGACCCCGGTCACGTTGACCGGACAAATCGGACACAATCTTTGTGCACGCGTTCACAAAGACATAGCCTGCATTCGACGGGGCGGTCTTGGGACATACGGCCGCCTAAAGCCCCGCTCATCCCGCAGGAGCACCGTGGCAACTGGCCGAAATCACCGACCGGCGACCCGTAGCCGAGGAATTCCCGAGGCCACCGTCGCCCGACTTCCGCTGTATCTCCGCGCGCTGACCGCGCTCTCCGAGCGCTCGGTGCCCACGGTCTCCTCCGAGGAGCTCGCCGCGGCGGCGGGGGTCAACTCCGCGAAGCTGCGCAAGGACTTCAGCTATCTCGGCTCGTACGGGACGCGCGGCGTCGGCTACGACGTCGAGTATCTCGTCTACCAGATCTCGCGTGAGCTCGGCCTCACCCAGGACTGGCCGGTCGCCATCGTCGGCATCGGCAACCTCGGCGCGGCCCTCGCCAACTACGGCGGCTTCGCCTCCCGCGGCTTCCGCGTCGCCGCGCTCATCGACGCCGACCCGGCGATGGCCGGGACGCCCGTCGCGGGCATCCCCGTCCAGCACGCCGACGACCTCGACCGCATCATCAGCGAGAACGGCGTCTCCATCGGCGTGATCACCACCCCGCCCGGCGCCGCCCAGCAGGTGTGCGACCGGCTCGTCGCCGCCGGGGTCACCTCGATCCTGAACTTCGCGCCGACCGTCCTCTCCGTGCCCGAGGGCGTCGACGTGCGCAAGGTGGACCTCTCCATCGAGCTCCAGATCCTCGCCTTCCACGAGCAGCGCAAGGCCGGTGAGGAGGGCGTCGATGCCGCGCCCGACCCGGCCGCGCCGCCCGTGCGCGCCACCACCACCGGCCGGAAGGGACCCGACGGGGACATGCCCGCCGTGATGCCGGCATGAGCCTGCTCCTCGTGGGTCTGAGCCACCGCAGCGCCCCCGTCTCCCTCCTGGAACGCGCCTCGCTGGCCGCCGACACCCAGGCCAAGCTGCTCCAGGACACCCTGGCGGCCGAGCCCGCCGCCGAGGCCGCCGTCCTCGCCACCTGCAACCGCATCGAGCTGTACGCCGACGTGGACAAGTTCCACGCGGGCGTCGCCGAGCTGTCCACGCTCCTCGCCCAGCACAGCGGCGTCGGTCTCGACGAGCTGACTCCGTATCTCTACGTGCACTACGAGGACCGGGCCGTCCACCACCTGTTCTCGGTGGCCTGCGGGCTCGACTCGATGGTCGTCGGCGAGGGCCAGATCCTCGGCCAGATCAAGGACGCGCTCGCCCTCGGCCAGGAGCTGCACACCGCGGGGCGGCTGCTCAACGACCTCTTCCAGCAGGCCCTGCGCGTCGGCAAGCGCGCCCACAGCGAGACCGGGATCGACCGGGCCGGGCAGTCGCTCGTCACCTTCGGCCTGGAACAGCTCGCCGACGGCCCCGACACCGCCGCCTGGGCCAAGGGCAAGCGCGCCCTGGTCATCGGCGCCGGCTCCATGTCCTCGCTGGCCGCCGCCACGCTGGCCCGCGCCGGCGTCGCCGAGATCGCCGTCGCCAACCGCACCCGGGCCCGCGCCGACCGCCTGGTCGAGATCCTGAACCAGCCCGGCGGTACGGGGGTGCGCGCCCGGGCCGTGGAGATGGCCGAGGTCACCGGCGAACTGACACGTGCCGACATCGCCGTCTCCTGCACCGGCGCCACCGGACTCGTGCTCACCGCCGAGACCGTCGCCGGAGCGCTCGGCCTCGACCACGTGCCCGACCCGGCGAGCGGCCTGATCCCGGCCCAGTCCACCGGGCCCGAGCGCCTGGCGCTGCTGGACCTCGCCATGCCGCGCGACATCGACGCGGCGGCCGGCCGCCTCGACGGTGTGCGCCTCGTCGACATCGAGTCGCTCGCGGAGGCGTCGGCCGACGCCCCGATGGCCGCCGATGTGGACCAGGTGCGCACCATCGTCGCCGACGAGGTCGCCGCCTTCGGGGCCGCCCAGCGCGCCGCCCACATCACCCCGACCGTCGTCGCCCTGCGCACGATGGCCGCCGGCGTGGTCGCGGACGAGATCGCCCGGCTGGACGGACGCCTCCCCGGCCTGGACGAGAAGCAGCGCGCCGAGATCACGCAGACCGTGCGCCGCGTGGTCGACAAGCTCCTGCACGCGCCCACCGTGCGGGTCAAGCAGCTCGCCAGCGAGCCCGGCGGCGCCGGGTACGCGGACGCGCTGCGCGAACTCTTCGACCTCGACCCGCAGACGGTCGCCGCCGTCTCCCGGGCAGACCTGAACGACCCGAATCGAGGGCGGTCATGACCGACAACTCACCCCTGCGACTGGGGACCAGGCGCAGCAAGCTCGCCATGGCCCAGTCCGGCCACGTCGCCGATGCGGTCAGCGAGGTGACCGGGCGCGCCGTCGAACTCGTGGAGATCACCACGTACGGGGACACCTCCCGGGAGCACCTGGCGCAGATCGGCGGGACCGGCGTGTTCGTCGCCGCGCTGCGCGACGCGCTGCTGCGCGGCGAGGTGGACTTCGCCGTCCACTCGCTCAAGGACCTGCCGACCGCGCAGCCCGAGGGCCTGGTGCTGGCCGCCGTGCCGGTGCGCGAGGACCCCCGCGACGTGCTGATCGCCCGGGACGGGCTGACCTTCGCGGAGCTGCCGTCCGGCGCCCGCGTCGGCACCGGCTCGCCGCGGCGCATGGCCCAGCTCAACGCGTACGCCCGAAGCCACGGCCTCGACATCGAGACCGTTCCGATCCGCGGCAACGTCGACACCCGGATCGGGTTCGTACACAACGGCGAGCTGGACGCGGTGGTTCTCGCCGCGGCCGGGCTCAGCCGTCTGGGCCGCAGCGGTGAGGTGACCGACTTCCTGTCGGTCGACACCGTGCTGCCCGCTCCCGGCCAGGGAGCACTGGCGATCGAGTGCGCTGCGAGCAGCGCCGACCTCGCCGCCGCACTCGCCGAGCTCGACGACCCGTACACCCGGGCCGCCGTGACCGCCGAGCGTGCCCTGCTCGCCGCCCTGGAGGCCGGCTGCTCCGCACCCGTGGGTGCGCTGGCCGACCTCCTCGCCGACGGTCAGGCTGTCAACGAACTGCGCCTGCGCGGTGTCGTCGGTTCCACCGACGGTGCCTCGCTGGTGCAGATGTCCACCACCGGTCCCGTTCCCACGTCGCACGACGACGCGGCGGCGATCGGTCGCGAACTCGCGGCCGACATGCTCGCCAAGGGTGCGGCCGGTCTTATGGGGGAGCGAGCACTTTGAGCCCCACCGGCCCCGCCGCATCCGATTTTCCGGTCCACTCCGCAGGGCACGTCACCTTCCTCGGCGCCGGTCCCGGCGACCCGGGACTGCTGACCCTGCGCGCCGTCGAGGCGCTCGCGAGCGCGGACGTCCTTGTCGCCGAACCGGATGTTCTCGGCGTCGTCCGCTGCCATGCGCGGGCAGGGGTAAGCACCCCTGAGCTGGCGGTTGTTGACGCGCAGTCAACAGCCGCCGGGGTACCCGTTCTCAGGGATGCCGCCAATCTTGTCATGGAGGCCGCGAAGGGCGGCAGGCGGGTCGTCCGTGCCGTGGCCGGAGACCCCGGCCTGGACGGGAACGCCGCCGCCGAGATGCTGGCCTGCGCCTCCGCCGGCATCCCCTTCGAGGTCGTCCCGGGCGTCGCGAACGCCGTCGGGGTGCCCGCGTACGCCGGGGTGCCGCTGCGGGACGCGCAGGGCGCGGACGTACGGTTCATCGACGCCCGTACGGCCACCGACCGCTGCTGGAGCGAGGTCGGCGTGAGCGACGCGACGTGCGTCATCTCGACGTCGCTCGACGCGGTGGCGGCCGCCGCCGGTGAGCTGGTCGCGGCGGGCCGCAAGCCCGACACTCCGCTGACCGTCACGGCCGGCGGTACGACGACGCGCCAGCGCACCTGGACGGCGACCCTCGGGACGATCGCCCAGGTCTTCAAGCAGGGCAAGGTGCTCCCCTCGCCGGAGGGGCACCAGCCGGTCATAGCCGTGGTCGGGGAGCGCAGCTCCGCCGCCCAGCGCGACCAGCTCGCGTGGTTCGAGTCCAAGCCGATGTTCGGCTGGAAGGTCCTCGTGCCGCGTACGAAGGAGCAGGCGGCCTCGCTCTCCGACCAGCTGCGGTCCTACGGCGCCGTGCCGCACGAGGTGCCGACGATCGCCGTCGAGCCGCCGCGTACGCCCCAGCAGATGGAGCGGGCGGTCAAGGGCCTGGTCACCGGCCGGTACGAGTGGATCGCCTTCACCAGCGTGAACGCCGTGAAGGCCGTCCGGGAGAAGTTCGAGGAGTACGGGCTCGACGCCCGGGCCTTCGCGGGGATCAAGGTCGCCGCGGTCGGCGAGCAGACCGCCGCCGCGCTGATCGACTTCGGCGTCAAGCCGGACCTGGTGCCGTCGGGGGAGCAGTCCGCCGCCGGGTTGCTGGAGGACTGGCCGCCGTACGACCCGGTCTTCGACCCGATCGACCGCGTCTTCCTGCCGCGCGCCGACATCGCCACGGAGACCCTGGTGGCCGGGCTGATCGAGCTCGGCTGGGAGGTGGACGACGTCACCGCGTACCGCACGGTCCGCGCCTCGCCGCCGCCGGCCGAGACCCGGGAGGCGATCAAGGGCGGCGGCTTCGACGCGGTGCTCTTCACTTCGTCCTCGACCGTGCGCAACCTGGTCGGCATCGCGGGCAAGCCGCACAACGTGACGGTCATCGCGTGCATCGGCCCCGCCACGGCCAAGACGGCCGAGGAGCACGGGCTGCGGGTGGACGTCCTGTCGCCGGAGCCCTCGGTGCACAAGCTGGCCGAGGCGCTGGCGGAGTTCGGCGCGCGGCGCCGGGACGCGGCGCGGGAGGCCGGTGACCCGGTGACCCGGCCCAGCGAGCGGCGTCCGGGTGCGCGCAGGCGGCGTACGACGACCTGAGCGGTGCTGTGACGCGGGCCCGGCCACCTCTTCGGAGGCGGCCGGGCCCGCCGCTTTTCCGGCACGGGTGTCGGTAAGAGCGTGGGGCGCGCGGGTCTACGCTCGAAGGATGACTGTGTACGGAAACTTCCCCGGCTCGCGGCCCCGTCGGCTGCGGACGACCCCCGCGATGCGGCGGATGGTCGCCGAGACACGGCTCGATCCGGCCAACCTGATCCTGCCCGCGTTCGTCCGCGAGGGCATCGACGCCCCGGTCGAGATCTCGGCCATGCCCGGCGTGCAGCAGCACACCCTGGACACCCTGCGGAAGGCGGCCGTCGAGGCGGTCTCGGCCGGGGTCTCGGGGATCATGCTGTTCGGCGTCCCGCTGGACGAGAAGAAGGACGGCCGGGGCACGGCGGGCACCGACCCGGACGGCATCCTCCAGGTGGCGCTGCGCGCGGTGCGCGAGGAGGTCGGCGACGACCTCATCGTCATGTCGGACCTGTGCCTGGACGAGTTCACCGACCACGGGCACTGCGGCGTGCTGACCGCGGACGGCCGCGTCGACAACGACGCGACCCTGGAGCGGTACGCGGAGATGGCCCAGGTCCAGGCCGACGCGGGCGCCCATGTGGTGGGCCCGAGCGGCATGATGGACGGCCAGGTCGGCGTCATCCGCGACGCGCTCGACCAGACGGGCCACGAGGACGTCTCGATCCTCGCGTACACCGCGAAGTACTCCTCGGCGTTCTACGGCCCGTTCCGCGAGGCCGTCGGCTCCTCGCTCAAGGGCGACCGCAAGACGTACCAGCAGGACCCGGCCAACATCCGCGAGTCCCTGCGCGAGCTTGCGCTCGACCTCGAGGAGGGCGCGGACATGGTCATGGTCAAGCCCGCCGGCCCCTACCTGGACATCCTGGCGAAGGTCGCGGAGGCGTCGGACGTGCCGGTGGCCGCGTACCAGATCAGCGGCGAGTACGCGATGATCGAGGCCGCCGCCGAGAAGGGCTGGATCGACCGCGACGCGGCGATCATGGAGAGCCTGACGGGCATCCGCCGCGCGGGCGCCCAGCTGATCCTGACGTACTGGGCGACGGAGGTCGCGCAGCGGCTGGGCCGCTGACGGCGGGGTTCCTCGGCTACGTGCGCCGCTCGGGCCCGTACCACTGGAGGGGTTGGCCGGTCACTGAGGCGATGCACTCGAAATCGTGGTCGCAGTGCAGCAGGGTGAGCCCTTGCAGTTCGGCCGTCGCGGCGACGACGAGATCCACCGCACCGGCGCCGCGGTGCTTGCCTTGCTCGGTGAGGGCCTCCTGAACCTGCGAGGCCCGGTCGTAGGCTCGGTCGTCGACCGGGACCCAGCCGAAGATCAGGCGGACGTCCTCGATGCCGCGTGCCCGGTCGGCGGCGGACCGGGCGCTGGAGAAGAACTCGAGCTCGGTGATGGGGCACGTGGCGATGAGCCCGGCTGCCGCAGCCTGGTCCCAGCCGTGCTGCTCCGCGTCGGTCCGCATGAACCGGGCGAGCGCGCTGGTATCGATCAGGTAGAGAGCGGCGTTCACCGTCGGTAGTTCCGCTTGTCCTCGAAGAGCGCCAGATCGAACGCGCCTTCGGTGGCCGCTGCGCGCAGACGGGTCAGAGCCAGTGCGCGCCGCCTGTTCTCCAGCACCTCGCGCAAGGCCGTGTTGACCGTCTCCTTCTTGGTGCTGATTCCAAGGGCCTTGGCTACGTCCGCCACCAACTCGTCGTCGAGGTCGATTACTGTCCGGGCCATGGTGCACCTCCCGAGTGTGGTGAAAACTACACCCCCCATCTGTCACCTGCGGCAGGGTCGGGATGGAGGCTCGGGTCTCGGGTCCCGGGTTTCGGGTCCCGGAAGGGTCTGTTCCCTCCTTCGTGTGTACGGGGAGGGCGCTCCGCCCGAGTCTCGGGGCTCGGGAATCGGGGGTCGGGGTTCGGGCTCCGAGATCCGAGCGATGTCGTACAACCGGTAGGTGAAAGAAGGGATTGGGGAAAACCTCCCCACCCTCCCTGCCCCGTCACGACGAGCAAGTGTGACTATTCGTGACCGACTTGCGACGCGGCGTCGCGGCTGCTTACGGTGCCGCCAGACCAAGCGACCCCGACGCGGTGTGCCAACACCGGCCGGGGTCTCACCTCAAGATCGCAAAACAAGGAAAGACGATCTCGTGGCTGCCCAAGACCTTAGCCCCGCCCTGCCGACGTCCGCTCGCTCCGCCCCGTATCCGAAGGCCAGTCCCGGCTACGGAAAGCGTGCCGTTCCCGGCCAGAACCCGCCCACCGCCGACGACTTCGCGTTCCTGCCCGAGCGGGAGCGGTACCTCGCCGGATACGTGGACCGCCTCCCCGACGGGGCGGCGATGAGCATCAAGTCACTGGCCAAGTGCCAGCCCCTGTACGGGCAGATGGCCGTCGGCAGCGCGCTGCGGGCCCTGGCCGTGGCCGGTCATCTGCGCCAGGTCCGGTGCGCGGTCGGTGAGGGCGAGGGCATCCGCTGGGTGACCCGCACCTTCTGGTCGCGCACCGCCCGCGACAACGAGTGGTGGACCGCCTTCCTCGCCGCCGAGGAGGGCCGCTGCGCCCCGCAGCCGGCCGTGCCGCCCGTGGGCCCGCCGCCGTGGGTTCCGGCGGAATCCACGGCCATCGAGGCTCCGGCGGCGGAGCCCCCGCCCTCCGCCCCGGTCCTGCCAAAGCAGCGCGCCGAGGAGTCACCGGGCCTGTCGCCCGCGTACCTCGCCCTGGCGGGGCTGGGCCGTACCGATGCGCGGCTGGCGCTCTCCGCCGCCGACTGCGCGGTCCTGGAGCAGCTGGCCGCCCAGTGGTTCGCGCGCGGGGTGGACGCGGACTACCTCACCCGCGCCCTCACCGCCAGGCTTCCCGAAGCCGTCGACTCACCCGTGGGCTTCGTCCGGCGTCGCCTGCTCGACAAGCTCCCTCCGTACCTTCCCGCCGCGCAGGACACGCCCGCGCCCCGCCTGATGGTCGAGTGCGCCGACTGCGGTGCGCTCGGGAAGGCCGAGGTGTTCCGCGACGGACTGTGCGGCCCCTGCTACCGGAGCACCCGGGGCCTCGCCGCCGATCCGGCACCTGAGGAGGATTCCGGCACCGGGTGCGACGTCCGAGGCCACGTGCGACGGCTCCGCGAGCAGCTGAAGGTGCGCTGAGCCCGCCGCCTGGACCCAGCCAAGAGCCATGCGGCCTACGGCGTCTCCACCAGGCCCGTGAAGAGCATCCAGGTGAACAGGACGGTGACGGGGGCGGCCACGGCGAGGAGGATCGCGGCCGCCGGCCTCTTCCGCACGCACACCCAGCTCGCGAGCAGCACACCGAGGCCCAGGGCGAGTCCGCAGCAGGAGACCACGAAGGCCGGGCCGAAGCTCGCGTCGAAGCGGTCGCCCTCCGCCTCCGTGCACGAGTCGCAGGCCATCGGCGTCAGCATGCTGTAGAGGAGCGCGAGGAACACGGCCGGGAGCGTGATGACCGTCGAGGTCAGCGAGGCGATCCAGGTGTTCCGGGGGAACTCGTCCTGGTCGTCGTCCGGGGCGTCGTCCTGAGCATCCGTCTGTGACATGGGCACGATTCCACCAGGTGTGCGACGGCCGCACATGAGTTGTCCTACCTAGATACTCAACTGTCGTACCCCGCCCCTACGATCGGGCCTATGAGAGCTTCCGGCACCTTCACCGTCAATTCCTTCGTCCCCTCCGAGCTGAAGCCCGAGCCCGAGGTCGTCACCGCGCTGCCCGTCGGGGTGGCGGTCATGGTGAAGACCTTCGAGGGGGAGGTGGCGGGGCGGTCCACGACGTTGTTCACCGCTGCCTTCGACCAGGCGTCGGGGGCCGGTACGTACGTCGCCATGGAGTCCTTCGAGGGGGCGCTCGCCGGGCACGAGGGGACGTTCAACTTCGTGCACTCGGCCGCCACCAGCGGCAGGGACCGGGCCAACGAGTTCTTCTCGATCGCGCCGGGAAGCGGGACCGCCGCCCTCGCCGGGATCAGCGGGGGCGGCGGAATGCGCGTCGATGAGGACGGCACGCATCGGATCTGGTTCGACTTCGAGCTGGGCGGTCAGTAGACGAGCGCCTGGTCCATCTCGCTCTGCCAGTACGTGACGAAGCCGTTGTCGTCCCAGAAGGTGGCGGCGGGCAGCGTCAGTTCGACCGGGGAGCCGTTGAGCGGCGCGTCGGCGCGGTCGGCGAAGGTGACGCCGAGGTGCTTGCTCGGGTACGGCTTCCGGCCGTTCGGCTCGCCCGTCAGGCCGATGGAGGCGTAGGCCGACTGGCCCGGCGCGAGCGTCACCACGGCCTGCGGCTTGCTGCTCCCCAGGACCTGGAACACCGCCTGCGCACCGTCGAAGCGGAGCATCGGCGCGTGGTACGCGTAGCAGGGGCGGTCGCCCGTGTTGATCGCCGTGAGCAGCAGGTGGTTGACCGGGCGGGTCACCTTGGTGACGGTGACCTTCGTGTTCGCCCCGGTGCAGGTGACCGGGGACTTGGGCTTCGGCTTGGGCTGCGGCTTGGAGGCCGGCTTGGCGGCGGACTCCGCGGGCTTGTCGGCGGGCTTCTCGGCGGGCCCGGTGGTCTCGGCGGCCGGTTCGGTGTCCGTGGCGGTCGTCGAGTCCTTCTCCGGCGTGGCCGACGACGCGTCGCCCGTGGCCTGGACGGATGCGGCCGGCTTCTTCGCGTCGGTGCCGTCTTCCCCGCCGCACGCCGTGAGCGAGAGTGCGGCGAGCACGGCGGTCGCTGCGAGGACGGTGGTGCGGATGCGGTTGCTGCGCATGGTGGTACTCCCCGTATGTGTGTTCGGTGGTGAGGTGTGTTCGGTCGTGCCGGCGTGGTCAGTTCCGGCAGATCAGGAGTAGGACGATCGCGGTTGTCACGATCACCACCCCGATTGCCAGCGCATCGGCCAGCTCGATGCGGAAGAGGGTTCGCACTGGTCGGCCCCCGTGGTCGTTGCGGTGTGGTCCGAGCTTGTGGCACGACGGATTCCGGCCGCAACGCCCGACACACCATTGGGGATGCTGGAATGCCTGCGCGTACTGTGACCTGGGCAGATTCCACGTCCCTGGAACGGTGTTCCGGGACGGACCAGGAGGGGGAACGCCGCAGTGGCGACGCCGGAGGCCGAGGAACTAGCGGGCCTGCTGAAGAAACTGAAGGACCGTTCGGGGCGCAGCTACGGGGTCCTGGCGGGCCGGTTGCACGTCAGTACGTCGACGCTCCACCGGTACTGCAACGGGGACGCCGTCCCGGGGGAGTTCGCCCCCGTGGAGCGCTTCGCGCGTCTGTGCGGGGCGACCGCCGACGAGATGGTGGAGGTCCACCGCCGGTGGATCATCGCCGACGCGGCGCGGGGGCGGGGGAAGACGGAAGCGCCGGTTCCGGCGGAGGCTGCGACGCCCGCGCCCGTGCCCGTGGAGCCGGAGGGCGTGGAGCCTGCGCGCGTCGAGCCGGAGGCCGTGGAACCCGTGCCCGCGGAGCCGGAGACCCTGGAGCCTGCGCGCGTCGAGCCGGAGGCCCTGGAGCCTGCGCGCGCGGAGCCGGCGCCCGCGCCCGCGCCGGTGCCTGAGCCCGTGACCCTTGAGCCCGTACGTGAGGAGGGCCCCGTCCCCTCCCGTTGGCGCCGGGCCTCCGCCCGTACGCGGGTGCTCCTCGCCGCCGCGGCCGTCGTCGCGCTCACCGTGCCGACCGCCGTGGTCATCGGCCAGCTCAAGCAGACCGGTTCCGACGCGGCCGGGGGCGCCCCGAGTGCGCGCCGTACGACGGCGGGGAAGGACGCCGACGCCGTCTCCCCGTCCCCGTACAGCCCCTCGCCCTCGCCCTCGGTCAGCGCGTCGAAGCGGCCCAGCGCCTCCGCCACCACGGGCTCGGCCGGCCCCTCCGCACGCACCTCGCCGACCGCCTCGCGCACCACCGGCGCGCCGGGGGGCGGGGTCGCGCGGCCGCCCACGGTGACCATCAGCTCCTACAACTGGGAGGAGCCCTGCGGGCAGTTCTACCTGCTGGGCCAGGATCCGGCGACCGTGCCGCCCCCGCCGTCGCCCAACAGCACCCGGGGCTGGGCGCGGGCGCTCGGCGGGGTGGACGGCGGTTCGATGAAGCTGGAGCTGACCGTGCAGGGCACCTCCGCACAGGCCGTCGTCCTCACCGGGCTCCAGGTGAAGGTGCTGAGCCAGCGGGCGCCCGTGCAGCAGCCGGCGTTCTCGATGGGCGACGGATGCGGCAGCGGCATCGAGCCCCAGTCCTTCGACGTCGACCTGGACGACAGCCGCCCGGCGCTCAAGCCGGTCGCCGGGAAGCAGGGCGACGAGACCGTGCCCGCGAAGGACTTCCCCTTCCGGGTGTCGTCCAGCGATGTGGAGGTCTTCGACCTCGACGCGCACGTGGAGGGCCACGACGTCAGCTGGTACCTGGAGCTGGAGTGGTCCAGCGGCGGCCGTACGGGCACCCTGCGCGTGGACGACGGCGGCAAGCCGTTCCGTACGAGCAGCATCGCGGGGCGCCCTCAGTACTACTACCGCCACGACACCTCGGTCTGGGAAAAGCGCTGAGCGGCACGCGGCCCGGAGCCGGCCGCGTGCCGCTCGGGCGGATCAGGCGCGCTTGCGGCGGCGGGCCATGACCACGAGGCCCGCACCGGCGGCGACGACCACGGCGCCTCCGACGGTGATCGGGATCATGTTGCCGCTACCGGTCGTCGCCAGGTCGCCCTCGGGCTGCGACGGGCTGGCGGACGGGGCCGGGGCGCCCGGGGTCGTCGTGCCCGACGGGGTGGCGGACGGGGCCGTGGTGCCGGACGGCGTCACCGAGGCCGACGGGGTGCCGGTCGCCGGGGGCGTCGTGGAGGGCGTGCCGCTCGGCGTCGTGCCGGGCTTCGGGGTGCCGGGCACCTCGGGCAGGCAGCCGGTGAACGGGAAGTGGTGCGTCTCCGCGCCGCCCGAGCCGTGCAGCGAGGCAACCCACACCGAGCCGTTGACCGGGGCGGCGTTGCCGAGCTCCAGGTGCGCGTACGGGGCGAGCACGCTGCCCGGCCAGGCCGCCTGGCTGTTCTTGACGACCTTCGTGGCGTTCGGGAAGTTCCACAGCAGCTTGGCGCGGATCGCGCCGTCCTGCGCGCTCTGCGACTTGTCGTCCAGGACGAAGTCCTGACCGCCCGACAGGAAGAAGCCCGTCGTGCCGGCCGTCTGCATGTCGTACGTCTGGCCGGTGACGTTGACGATCGTCGTCGCGCCCGCCGGGACCTCGACGAAGACCTCCTTCGCCTTCTCCAGCTGCGCCGCCTCGACCGGGAACACGTTCCGGCCGGTGTCCGTGCCGGTCAGCGTCAGCCGGTTGCCGTCGAGCTTCACCGTGGCGCCGGAGGTCGCCGACTCCTTGGCCAGCGCGTCCGAGTACGACCGGAGCTTCGCGAACTCGCCGTCGAAGTCGATCAGATCGGCCTTCTTGCCGAAGGTGCCGTTGTGCAGATCCACGGGCCGGCCCGTGACCGTCCCGCCGACGACGGCGTTGCCCTTCATCACGACGGTGGCCGAACCGCCGTTCTCCAGGTTGCCCCGGACGACGAGCGACGCCCGGCCCGGCAGCGCGTCCACCTGAGCGGCCGTCAGCTCGTTGCCGACGCTGAACCCGCCCTTGAAGTCGGCGTTCCCGCCGACCGCCACGGCGCCTTCCGCGTCGGGGGAATGGACGTCGTCCCCGAGGACGAACTCGCCGTACTTCCCGGCGACTCCGAAGGCGTCGGTCGTGCAGTCCGCCGAGGCGGGAGCGGCCTGGGCGGCCGGAGCGACGGTGAGCCCGAGAACGAGGGCACCGCCGAGCGCCGCGAGGGCGGCGGAGGTCGGTATGCGCATGGTGCGGTGGTCTCCTGCGGAGCGGTTATGAAGGTTCTGTGGCGACTCCGGTCATGATTCTCATACTTAGGGAAATTGGTCAAGACCAATGGGGGCATCGGCCCCCATTGGTTACGGAGTTCAGCCTCCACGGGCCCGGTGAACGCGGCCCGGCTGGTGATGTGTACGGGCGCCCACTGAGCGATGGCCGCCATATCGCCCCCCATCGCGGGGAAGGTGGTCTCTGCCCCGAGCCACCGACCACCTTCGAGGAGCGACGACATGACCAGCGGCACCGACGACAGACCGGAAGTGCGGACAGCGGACCCCGTTGCCGACACCGCCCTCGTGGAGCGCGCCCACCGCCTCAGACGGCGGCTGGAACGGCTCATCGGAATCGCCGCCACCGAGGGCAACGAGCTCGTCCCGCTGCGGAACGGGGACGCCATCTTCGCCGCGATGCTGGACGGCATCCGCCGCGCCGAGCACACCGTGGACATGATGACGTTCGTCTACTGGCGCGGCGACATCGCGCGGGAGTTCGCCGCCACGCTGGCGGATCGCGCCCGCGCCGGGGTCCGGGTCCGGCTGCTGCTCGACGGGTTCGGCAGCAGGCTCATAGAGAAGGACCAGCTGCGGGCCATGGAGGACGCGGGCGTCCAGGTCGCGTGGTTCCGCAAGCCCCTCTACCTGTCGCCCCTGAAGCAGAACCACCGCTGCCACCGCAAGGTCCTCGTGGTGGACGAGGAGACCGCGTTCACCGGCGGCGTCGGGATAGCCGAGGAATGGTGCGGCGACGCGCGCAACGAGAACGAGTGGCGTGACACGCACGTCCGCGTACGGGGCCCGGCCGTCGACGGACTCGCCGCGGCCTTCGCGCAGAACTGGGCCGAGTGCCACGACGAACTCTTCGACGCGCGCGACCGGTTCCGGAACATTCCGCCGCGGGGCGACGCGGTGGTGCAGGTGGTGCGGGGCTCGGCCAGCATGGGCTGGCAGGACATGCAGACCCTGCTCCGGGTCGTCCTGGAGACCTCCGAGGAACGCGTCAGGATCGCCACGGCCTACTTCGCCCCGGACGCCTTCTTCGTGGAGCTGATGTGCGCGGCGGCGCGGCGCGGGGTCGAGGTGGAGATCCTGCTGCCGGGCCCGCACACCGACAAACGGGTCTGCCAGCTCGCCGGGCAGCTGTACTACGAGCAGCTGACGGCGTGCGGCGTGAAGATCTACCACTACCTGCCGACGATGATGCACGCCAAGGTCGTCACCGTCGACCGGGTCGCCGCGCTCATCGGGTCCACGAACATCAACCGCCGCTCCCTGGACCACGACGAGGAGGTCATGCTCGCGGTCATGGACCGCGAACTCACCGCGACGCTCGACGCCCACTTCTCGGAGGACCTGGAAGTGAGCGAGCGCATCGAGGGCCGGAGGTGGCGGCGCAGGCCCTTCGTGCAACGGCTCCGCGAGGCATCGGTGCGACCGCTGCGCCGTTTTCTCTGAAGCACACCGATTCAGCGGGCCAGCGAAACGAGAATGACTTTGCCGCGGGGGGTGTGGTCGCGAATGTCGGCCTTCTCGGCCAGCTTGAGGATCAGAGGCCAGCCGAAACCCCCCGTACCGCCGCGGAGGTCGGGCGTGCGCTGCCGCGGGCGGGCGGGACTGGGGTCGGCGACCTGCACGTACAGCGTGTCCTCGTCCGCCCCGAACGCCAGCGCGGTCACCGCGCCCGCGTGCCGGAGCGCGTTCGTCACCAGTTCGGACACCAGGAGCAGCAGGTCCTGGATGGTCGTCGCCGCCGGTCGTGGGTCGAGCGTCGCCACGAACGCCTTGGCCGCCGCCCGCGCGTCGGCTGCCTTGGACGGCAGGGGCGCGGCCACCGTCTTCGTGTGCGGTGACGGTGACACCGCGGTGGAGTCGAGGTCAGTCATTTTCGCCCCCGGAGAAATGATCGTCGAGCAGCCTGAATTCTTCTTCTTCCCTCGGGACCCGGGCGTATCCGGCCTTTTTCCCGTACGCGGGGTAGACGATTGAACCCACCTGTCCGCGGGCAGACGGGGCAGAGGAATTCCGGCCCACGGCGCCGGAACGAGGCCGTGGCCGAAGGGAAACAGCCCATGACCGACTCCGCCCGGGACACACTCCTGGTCACCCAGCCGGTTCCCGACCTCCAGCTCCAGCTGCTGATCCAGCTGCTCGACCGTGAGCCCCGGTCCGGCCTGCCACTGACGCTGGCCCTACCCGCCGGGGTACTGCACGGCGAGGTGATCGGCCACGAGGCGTGGAAGGCGGAATGGGCGCGCGGCCTGCGCCAGGTGGAGGGCGGGGGAGCGAATCTCCTGGCGGAGTTCCCCGAGACGGTGGACCAGGGGATCAAGGAGGCGCAGGCGGACGAGGACGCCCCCTTCCTGCCCCGGTGGATCCACCTGCGGGACGCGGCCCTCGTCTGCGGCGGCGCGGCCCCGCTGCGGCTGCCGCTGTGGCGCGGCCGGCTGTCCGACGTCTCGGGCTGGACGCTGGGACGGCCCGAGTAGGAGCCGAAGGGCGGGGCCGCGGAAAGCCCCGCCCTCCCGTGGCCTCAGAGCCGCTCGGGCGTCCGGATGCCGAGCAGCGCCATGCCCCGGTGCAGAGTGCGGGCGGTGAGGTCGCAGAGGAACAGCCGGTTCTCGACCACCTCGGCCGGGTTGTCCTCGCTCAGCACGTGGCACTGGTCGTAGAACGTCGTGTAGAGCGACGCGAGCTGGTAGAGGTACGCGGCCAGCTTGTGCGGCTCGTACTGCGCGGCCACCTCGGCCAGTACCTCGCCGAACTGGTCCAGGTGCAGGCCCAGCGTCCGCTCGGCCGGGGCCAGCTCCAGCTCCGGGTGCGCCACCGGCTTCGCGTCGCCCGCCTTGCGCAGGATCGACTGGATACGCGCGTACGCGTACTGGAGGTACACCGACGTGTCGCCGCTCAGCGACACCATCTGGTCCAGGTCGAACTTGTAGTCCCGCACGGCGGAGGTCGACAGGTCCGCGTACTTCACGGCGCCCACGCCGACGTACCGGCCGTTCTCCACGATCTCCTGCTCGGACAGGCCCACCTTCTCGGCCTTCTCCCGGACCACCGCGGTCGCCCGCTCGACGGCCTCGTCCAGCAGGTCCTCCAGCCGGACCGTGACGCCCTCACGGGTCTTGAACGGCTTGCCGTCCTTGCCGAGCACCGTACCGAAGGGCAGGTGGTGTGCCTTGACGTCCTCGTTCAGCCAGCCGGCCCGCCGGGCCGTCTCGAAGACCATCTTGAAGTGCAGGGACTGCCGTACGTCCACCACGTACACCAGATTGTCCGCCTTCAGGTTCTGCACCCGGTCGCGGATCGCGGAGAGGTCGGTCGCCGCGTAGCCGTAACCGCCGTTCGTCTTCTTGACGATCAGCGGGACCTTGTTGCCGTCGGGGCCCAGCACGTCGTCGAAGAAGACGCACAGCGCACCCTCGGAGCGGACGGCGACGCCCGTCTCCTCCAGGATGCGGCAGGTCTCCTCCAGCATGTCGTTGTAGCCGGACTCGCCGACGATGTCGGGGTCGCTGATCTCCATGTCGAGCTTGTCGAAGACCGAGTAGAAGTAGATCTTCGACTCGTCCACGAACCGCTGCCACATGGCCAGCGTCTCCGCGTCGCCCGCCTGGAGCGCGACCACCCGGTCCCGGGAGCGCGCCTTGAACTCCTCGTCCGAGTCGAACTGGACCCGGGACGCCTTGTAGAGCCGGTTCAGCGACGACTGGGCGGCTTCGCCGTCCTCCTTGCCGCCCTCGTGGTCCAGCTCGTGCGGGTGCTCGATCAGATACTGGATGAGCATGCCGAACTGCGTGCCCCAGTCGCCGATGTGGTGGCGCCGGATCACGGACTCGCCGGTGAACTCCAGGATCCGCACCATCGCGTCACCGATCACCGCGGACCGCAGGTGACCGACGTGCATCTCCTTGGCCACGTTGGGCTGCGCGTAGTCGACGACCGTGGTGCCCGCCGCCTCGTTCGCCGGGACGCCGAGCCGGTCGCCGTCGGCGGCACGCGCGGCCAGGGTCTCCGTGATCGCCCGGTCGGTCAGCGTGACGTTCAGGAAGCCGGGGCCCGAGACCTCGATGTCCTTGATCAGGTCCGAGGCCGGGAGCGCGTCGGTGACCTTGCCGGCCAGCTCGCGCGGGTTGCCCTTGAGCTTCTTGGCGAGCGCCAGGATGCCGTTGGCCTGGAAATCGGCCCGGTCGCTTCGGCGCAGCAGCGGATCGGCGGTGCCGGCTTCCGGCAGTGCTGCCGTCAGGGCGTCCGCCAGCTGCTGCTGGAGCGTGGAAGCGAGGGAATTGACCGAGGCCATGAGCCGGCTGCCGTTTCGGTAGAGGACAAAGGATCGGTCCAGTATCCCACGGGGTGTAAAGCCGTTTTCGTGCTGCGGCCCGCACCTGGGAGAATGGTCGTGCCCCTACGAGTCCTACCCGAGAGAAGGACGTGCCGACCGTGGCTCAGAGTCAGAGCAGCACCGAGACCGACTGGGTCTCCCGCTTCGCGGACGAGGTCATCGCCGAATCGGAGCGTCGTGCGCCTGGCAAACCGGTCGTCGTCGCCTCCGGCCTCTCCCCGTCGGGCCCGATCCACCTGGGCAACCTCCGCGAGGTCATGACCCCGCACCTGGTCGCCGACGAGATCCGCCGCCGCGGGTACACCGTGCGCCACCTGATCTCCTGGGACGACTACGACCGCTACCGCAAGGTGCCGAACGGCGTCCCCGGCATCGACGAGTCCTGGGCCGAGCACATCGGCAAGCCGCTGACCTCGGTGCCCGCCCCGGCCGGGTCCGCGTACCCGAACTGGGCCGAGCACTTCAAGGCCGCCATGACCGCGTCCCTGGCCGAGCTGGGCGTCGAGTACGACCCGATCAGCCAGACGGAGCAGTACCTCGCGGGCACGTACCGCGAGCAGATCCTGCACGCCATGCGCCACCGCGCGGACATCGACGCCATCCTCGACCGCTACCGCACCAAGAAGGACCCGGCGGCCGGCTCCAAGGGCGGCAAGAAGCCGCAGCAGAAGAAGGTGGACGAGGCCGAGCTGGAGGCCGAGGCCGGTTCCGGCGCGGCCGGCGAGGACGACGGCAGCGGCGGCTCCGCCGGCTACTTCCCGTACAAGCCCTACTGCGGCAACTGCGAGAAGGACCTCACCACCGTCACCTCGTACGACGACGACACCACCGAGCTGAACTACACCTGCACCGCCTGCGGCTTCGCCGAGACCGTCCGGCTCAGCGAGTTCAACCGGGGCAAGCTGGTCTGGAAGGTCGACTGGCCCATGCGCTGGGCCTACGAGGGTGTGATCTTCGAGCCCAGCGGCGTCGACCACTCCTCGCCCGGCTCCTCCTTCGTCGTCGGCGGCCAGATCGTCCGCGAGGTCTTCGACGGCGTCCAGCCCATCGGGCCCATGTACGCCTTCGTCGGGATCTCCGGCATGGCCAAGATGTCCTCCAGCAAGGGCGGCGTGCCCACCCCGGCCGACGCCCTGAAGATCATGGAGGCCCCGCTGCTGCGCTGGCTCTACGCCCGCCGCAGGCCCAACCAGTCCTTCAAGATCGCCTTCGACCAGGAGATCCAGCGGCTCTACGACGAGTGGGACTCGCTGGCCCGCAAGGTCGCCGACGGCACGGTCCTCCCGGCCGACGCCGCCGCGTACAGCCGCGCGATCGGCACGGCCGCCGGTGCGCTCCCGAGCACGCCGCGCCCGCTGCCGTACCGCACGCTCGCCTCGGTCGCCGACATCACCGCCGGCGCCGAGGACCAGACGCTGCGCATCCTCAGCGAGCTGGACCCGGCGAACCCGCTCACCTCGCTCGACGAGGCCCGCCCGCGCCTCGACCGCGCCGAGAACTGGATCACCACCCAGGTCCCGGCCGAGGCCCGCACCATCGTGCGCGACGAGCCGGACAAGGAGCTGCTCGGCTCGCTGGACGACGAGGGCCGCGAGTCGCTGCGCCTGCTCCTGGAGGGCCTGGACACGCACTGGTCCCTGGACGGCCTGACCACGCTCGTCTACGGCGTGCCGAAGGTCCTCGCGGGCCTGGAGCCCGACGCCAAGCCGACGCCCGAGCTGAAGACCGCCCAGCGGTCCTTCTTCGCCCTGCTCTACCGGCTGCTCGTCAGCCGCGACACGGGGCCGCGTCTGCCCACGCTGCTGCTCGCGGTGGGGGCGGACCGGGTGCGCCGGCTGCTGGGGGCGTAGCACGGATGCGCCGAGGGGCCGTCTCCCGTCCGGGAGGCGGCCCCTCGGTGCTTCTCCTACGCGATGTGGTCGGCTTCCAGCTCCGCGTGGTAGCGCTGCTTGAAGGCCGGCATCAGCTGCCGGATCAGCGCCTCGCTGCGCGGGTGGCGGACGTTCTGCCCGTCCGTCAGGTGGATGTCCAGCACCGCGACGCTCGGGTAGTCGTTGTTCTCGGCGATGAACGCGGAGAACACCTCGTACGCGATCTCGGCGAACTCCTCGTCCTCCCGCGTCCACTGCTGCGCGGACTCCTGGACGGGCTCCGGTACGGGCACGGGCTCCGGTACGGGCAGCTGCTCGGGCCGCCCACCGGGGACGGTGCCCCCGACCGTGCCCACGTTGCCCAGCGGGCGGGTACGGCCGCCCGGGCCCGAGGGCACCTGGTGCGGGACGGGGACCTCGACCTCGAAGTCCGGGTCGTACGTGCCCTCGTACACCTTGGCGGTCGCCTGCGCCGGGAACCAGGGGTTGTCGTTCTCGTCGGCGGCGGGCTGTGCGGGGACCCCGGGCTGCTGCCACTCCTCCGGGGCCGCCGTCTGCGGCAGCTCCGGGTGCTGCTGGGCCGTCTCCACGGCCGGGGCGGCCTGGGGCAGCGGCTCCGGCACGGGCTCCGGCAGCGGCGCCGGGTCCGGGGCCGGGGGCAGGAGGGCCGGCTCGATGCCGGCGGCGGCCAGGCCGGCCGGGCCGGTCTCGGCCAGCGGGACGCCGTACTTCGCGAGGCGCAGCGGCATCAGGGACTCGACGGGCGCCCTGCGCCGCCAGGCGCGGCCGTAGCGGGCCTGGAGGCGGGCCTGGTAGATGAGCCGGTCCTGCTCCAGCTTGATGACCTGCTCGTAGCTGCGGAGCTCCCACAGCTTCATGCGGCGCCACAGCCGGAAGGTGGGGACCGGGGAGAGCAGCCACCGGGTGAGGCGGACGCCCTCCATGTGCTTGTCGGCCGTGATGTCCGCGATCCGGCCCACGGCGTGGCGGGCGGCCTCGACAGCGACGACGAAGAGGACGGGGATGACCGCGTGCATGCCGACGCCGAGCGGGTCGGGCCAGGCGGCGGCGCCGTTGAACGCGATCGTCGCGGCCGTCAGCAGCCAGGCCGTCTGACGCAGCAGCGGGAAAGGGATGCGCAGCCAGGTGAGCAGCAGGTCCAGGGCCAGCAGGACGCAGATGCCCGCGTCGATGCCGATCGGGAAGACGAGCGAGAAGTCGCCGAACCCCTTGCTCAGGGCCAGCTCGCGCACCGCCGCGTACGAACCGGCGAAGCCGATCGCGGCGATCAGCACCGCGCCGGCCACGACCAGGCCGATCAGCACCCGATGCGTGCGCGTCAGCTGCATCGCAGCCACCCCCCATCCCCTCCCTGTTCCCTTGTCCTCGTCGCCGACGGCTTGTTCCGGCGGGCACAGCCTGGCACATGTGTGCGAGAGGTGTCGCGGGGGGAGGGGCCGGGGCGGCCCTCGGCGTCAGTCCGAGGACTTCGACGTGGCCGACGAACTGGGCTTCCTGGACGGCTTCTTGGAGGAGTCGTCGGACGCCTTGTCAGTCGCCTTGTCAGTCGCCTTGCCGGTCGCCTTGTCAGTCGCCTTGCCGGTCGCCTTGTCGGTCGCCTTCGGGCTTTCGGCGCCACCGGCGTTCGCGTCGGCGACGGCCGCGACCGCGTCCTTCGCGGCCATCGTGGCGCCCTTCAGGATGGTCTCGGCGGACGGCGTCTTCGAACCGGCGTAACCCGCGCCGTTGTAGTTGACGACCACGACGACGTTCCCCGTACGGGCGACGATCGTCGTGAACCGGAAGTCCTCGTCCGTCTTGGACTGGTCGTACGCGATCTTCGTCGCCTGGTCGCCGATGCCGCTGACGGACCCGGTCGCGACGTTCTTCGCGCCATCGGTCGCCTCGCTCTTGCGGACCTGCTTGTCGAACTCCTCGCCCGCCCGGGCGGCCCCGCTGCCCAGGGTCTGGTCGGAGGCGAAGCGGGTGAAGCCGACGTCCAGCCAGCGGTACTGGGAGCCCTTGACACCCTTGTCGGCCAGCCCGTTCCAGGAGCAGCCGGCGCGGACGGACGTGTCGCTGGACTTGCTGCGGGTGCCGTTCTTGCTCTTGGCCGAGGGGACCAGGGACTTCACGGTCTTCGCCTCGACCGCCTTGCAGGGGTCGGGGAGCTCGGCGAACTTCGCCGCCTCGACGGCCGGTTCCGACTTCGTCGCGCTCGGCGAGGCGGAGGCGGCGGAGTCCGCGTCCTTCTTGTCGCCGGAGTCCGACGAGCAGCCGGCGACGACGAGCATCACCGGGACGGCGGCGCAGGCGAGTATGCGGGTGAGTCGCGGGGCTGATCGGTGCATGGTTCCTTCACTCGGATGGCGCGGCGGTCGGGGGACGGTGGTGCGGCGGTAGCCGTGCGGAGACGGGCCGGGGCGCTCGGCCGCCGGTGGCTCCGGAGGGCCACGGTACGACGGACGGCGACCGGATGCCGCCTTCGCCGGCGGGCGCGGGGAGCGGTACGGAAGCGGCCCGGACGGCGTCAGCCGTTGAACGAGTCGACCAGCTGACGGGCCAGTGCCTGGGCCTTCTCCTGGAGTTCCTTGCTGTCGGGAACCTCGGTGGACATGGCCGGCTGTGCGGTGTACTCGACGGTCACGATGACGTTGGATGTGCGGAAGACCACGCTCACGGTGCGGTGGCGGGCGGGGGAGCCGGCCCGGCTGAGCGCGTCGTCCAGGAACGCGCTGTCGCCCAGCTTGTCCAGCAGCCGGGGCTGGAGGCTGTCGGCGGGGCTGCCGGAGGTGGTGCCGTCGGTGTCGCCGGTCGCGTCCTTGCCGTCCGTACCGTGCGCGCTGTCCGTACCGTCCGCGCTGTCCGTACCCGCTGTGCCGTCTGCGTCCTCCGTGCCCTCCGTGCCCTCCGTGCCCTCCGTGGCCGAGTCCGGGTCGCCGGAGCCGGACGGGGAGGCGTCGGGGCTCTCGGGCGCCGTGCCGGAGTCGGGCAGGTCGGCGGCGGTCTCCTTCTTCGCGTACACCTCGCGGGCGCGGTCGTCGTCGCTCACGGCGGTGTCGTAGGAGACGACGCGCTCGAAGTCCAGGTGGATGCTGCGGGTGCCCTCGGGGACGTCGGACTTCCAGCGGCAGCCGATCCGCCGGTCGGTGTCGTACGTGACCGTGGCGGCGCCCTCGAACACCTTGTCCTGCTGGGCCTCCGGCATGTCGGCGGTGCCCGGCAGGAGGTCCTTGAGGGTGGCGCGCGGGATGGCGCGGCAGGCGTCGGGGAGGGTGCGGTACTTGCCCGGGGGAGCGGAGGATTCGGCCGGGGTGCTCGGCTTGCCGTCGGGGGCGGGGTCGCCGCTTCCGGAATCGCTGGTGCAGCCGGCGGCGAGCGCTGCGATGAGCACGGCGCCGGTCGCGTACGCCATTCGTCGCACGGTCCTGGGCTCCCTTCGTGCGAAAAACGGTTGCCGCCCGATGGCGGCCGGTGGACACAATGTGTATCGCACGCGCCGCTGTGAACGCCGGTCGGACCGACTTTTCGCCGATCTTGGCGCCGGTTTTGCGCTTTCAGACTTTTCCGGGGGAATCGAGGGGTTATGTCGTATGTAGAAGTACCGGGTGCGAAGGTTCCGATCCGGATGTGGACCGACCCGGCGTCGGTCGAGGACGTGGCGATGCAGCAGCTGCGCAACGTCGCCACGCTGCCCTGGATCAAGGGCCTGGCCGTCATGCCCGACGTCCACTTCGGCAAGGGCGCCACGGTCGGCTCGGTGATCGCGATGCACGGAGCGGTCTGCCCGGCGGCGGTCGGCGTGGACATCGGCTGCGGCATGTCCGCGGTGAAGACCTCGCTGACCGCGAACGACCTCCCCGGCGACCTGTCCGGCCTCCGCTCGAAGATCGAGCAGGCCATCCCGGTCGGCCGAGGGATGCACGACGACCCGGTCGACCCGTCCGGCCTGTACGGCCTCGCGGCCCGGGGCTGGGACGACTTCTGGCAGCGGTTCGACGGGGTGGCCGAAGCGGTCAAATTCCGTCAGGAACGGGCCACAAAGCAGATGGGAACGCTCGGAAGTGGCAACCACTTCATCGAGTTCTGTCTCGATGAGTCGGGATCGGTCTGGCTGATGCTGCACTCCGGGTCGCGGAACATCGGCAAGGAACTGGCCGACTTCCACATCGGACGGGCGCAGGGGCTGCCGCACAACCAGGGCCTGGTCGACCGTGATCTCGCGGTCTTCCTCGCGGACACGGAGCCGATGCGGGAGTACCGCAACGATCTGTTCTGGGCGCAGGAGTACGCGAAGCACAACCGCGCGGTCATGATGGCGCTGTTCCAGAACGTCGTCCGCAAGGAGTTCAAGAAGGCCAAGGTCACCTTCGAGCCGGTCATCTCCTGCCACCACAACTACGTGGCGGAGGAGCGGTACGACGGGATGGACCTGCTGGTCACCCGCAAGGGCGCGATCCGGGCCGGTTCCGGCGACTACGGGATCATCCCGGGCTCCATGGGCACCGGCTCGTACATCGTGAAGGGCCTCGGCAACGAGAAGTCCTTCAACTCGGCCTCGCACGGCGCCGGCCGCAAGATGAGCCGGAACGCGGCGAAGAAGCGGTTCTCCACGAAGGACCTGGCGGACCAGACGCGGGGCGTCGAGTGCCGCAAGGACTCCGGGGTCGTGGACGAGATCCCGGGCGCCTACAAGCCGATCGAGAAGGTCATCGATCAGCAGCGCGACCTGGTCGAGGTCGTCGCCAAGCTGAAGCAGGTCATCTGTGTGAAGGGCTGAGGCCGGGGCCGGGCCGCCCCGGCCCCGCCGTCCTCACGCCGTGCGGTGCACCTTCGAGTTGGACGCCTGGGCCCGCGGGCGGACCACCAGGAGGTCGATGTTGACGTGGCTGGGGCGGGTGACCGCCCAGTTGATCGTGTCGGCCACGTCGTCGGCGGTGAGGGGGGCCTCCACGCCCGCGTAGACCTTGGCGGCCTTCTCCGTGTCGCCCCGGAAGCGGGTGGTCGCGAACTCCTCGGTCCTGACCATGCCCGGGGCGATCTCGATGACGCGGACCGGGGTGCCGACGATCTCCAGGCGCAGGGTCTCGGCCAGGACGTGTTCGCCGTGCTTGGCGGCCACGTAGCCGCCGCCGCCCTCGTAGGTGGAGAGGCCGGCCGTCGAGGAGAGGATGACCACCGTGCCGTCGCCGCTCGCGGTGAGGGCCGGCAGGAGGGCCTGGGTCACGTTGAGGGTGCCGATGACGTTCGTCTCGTACATCTGCCGCCAGTCCTGCGGGTCACCCGTGGCGACCGGGTCGGCGCCCAGCGCGCCGCCCGCGTTGTTCACCAGGACCGCCAGGGAGCGGAACGCGGTGGCGAACTCGTCCACGGCCGCGCGGTCGGTGACGTCCAGCGCGTAGGCCGTCGCCTGGTGGCCGGCCTCGGTGATCTCGGCGGCCAGGGCCTCGATGCGGTCCTTGCGGCGGGCGGTGAGCACGACGCGGTAGCCGGAGGCCGCCAGCTGCCGGGCGGTCGCGGCGCCGATGCCGCTGCTCGCTCCGGTGACGACGGCGATGGGGGTTGCGGCCATGGTCGGGCTCTCCTCGGACGGCTGAACGATACGGTCGAACGGGGCCAGGATAGGCCGGTCGGACCGGGGTCAGTGGTTGCGGGGGCCGTACATGATCACGGCCATCCCGGCCAGGCAGACCAGCGCGCCGGCCACGTCCCAGCGGTCCGGCCGGTAGCCGTCGGCGGCCATGCCCCAGGCGATCGAGCCCGCCACGAAGACCCCGCCGTACGCGGCGAGCACCCGCCCGAACTCGCCGTCCGGCTGGAGCGTCGCGACGAAGCCGTACGTGCCCAGCGCGATGATCCCCGCGCCGATCCAGGCCCACCCCCGGTGCTCGCGCACGCCCTGCCAGACGAGCCAGGCGCCGCCGATCTCGAAGAGCGCGGCGAGGACGAACAGGGCGACGGAGCGGAGCACGGACATGGGAGCAGGGTGCCACGGCCGCGCGGGCCCGTGCGGTGACCTGGGACTTCGTACACTCTCCGCATGCCGCCGAAGCAGTTCCCCCGCCGCAGCGCCCTGCTGGCCGAGATGTCCGTCGTGTCGCGGCGCTACATGGCCGCGTACGCGCTGTTCAACCAGGCCGTCGCCGACCGGCTGGGGCTGCACCCGACCGACCTCCAGTGCCTGAACCTGCTCAGCCTGGAGGCGGCGCCCGTCACCACGGGCCGCGTCGCCGAGCTGACCGGGCTCACCACCGGCTCGGCGACCCGGCTGGTGGACCGGCTCGTGCGGGCCGGTTACGTGACCCGGGCGCGGGACACCGTGGACCGGCGGCGCGTGCTCGTGGCGGCCGTGCCCGAGCGCATGGCGGAGTTCGGCGCGGTGTGGAAGCGGCTGAACGGCGGCTGGGACGCCCTGTTCGACGCGTACGACGACGACGAGGTCGCCCTGCTCCTCGGCCACATGCGGCGGACGGTGGAGCTGAGCACGACGCAGATCGCGCGGCTGCGGGAGGGCGACGCCTGAGGCCTGCGGCCTCAGCCCGCCACCGGGCCGAAGTCGCGGACCGCTTCCGCGACGATCGCCTCCAGGCGGGCGTGGTGCGCGCCGCGCCAGTAGACCCGCCCGCACTCCGCGCACTGCGCGAACACGTCGTACGTACGGCGCGTCCCGTGTTCCAGGTGCGGGCCGACCGTGTCCTTGTCGGCGGCCGTCAGCGGGCCGTTGCAGGCGGTGCACCGGGTCCACGGGGCGAGCGCCGGGGCGAACCGCTCCAGGACGTCCCGCAGCTGCTCGTCCGGCCGGTCGCTGTAGACGTACGCCCCGGCCCAGAGTTCGCGGCGGTGCAGCAGCCCCCGGTCCCGGGAGAGCAGGACGCGCCGCTCCTTCGCGGAGAGCGCGGCCAGGGCCGGGTCGCCGATGTCCTCGCTCTCGTACGCGGCGTCGACGCCGAGCAGCCGCAGCCGCCGGGCCAGGGTCCCGAGGTGGACGTCGAGCAGGAAGCGCAGGGGCGCCCCCGGCACCTGCTGCGGGCGGGGCACCGGGCGGACCTCGACCAGCTCCCCGGCGGCCGGGATGTGCGAGGCGGGGGCGGGGCGGCCGTCCACGAGGAGTGCGCCGGCCTCGGTGAGCGGGATGCCCAGGGACTCGACGACATGGCCGAGCGTGGACGAGCCGTCGGTGACGACCGGCGTCCGCCCCTGCCGGCGCCCGTGAGCCACGAAAAGCCTGAGTTCGGGGGCGACTTCGAGGTGGATCTCCGGTCCGTTCACCTGGTCAGGATGCCATCGGGGGTCCCGCGGCGCCCGTGGATTTCAGGGTCGGAAGGCGGCGGCGTGTTCGGCGGCCCAGGTGGCGAAGGTGCGGGCCGGGTGGCCGGTCAGCTTCTCCACCCCGTCGGCCACCTCGGCGGGCGTGCCGTCGGTGGTCGCCCAGTAGTCGAGCAGCCCGTCGGCGACCCCGGCCGGCATGAAGGACGCCATGGACTCCTTCCAGGCGGCCGGGGTCACCTCGTTGACGGTGACCGGGGTGCCGGTGGCGGCGGCCAGGATGCGGACCTGCTCGGCGGCGCTGAGGGACGCGGGTCCGGTGAGGTGGTGGGCGGCGCCCTGGAGGGCCGGGTCGGTGAGCGCGGCGAGGGCGGCTTCGGCGATGTCGCTCTCGTGGATCGGGCTGCCCTCGCTGCGGGGGTAGGGCAGGTCGACGGGGCGCCCGGCGCGGAAGGACCCCGCCCAGCCGTACGCGTTGGTGGCGAAGGCGCCGGGGCGCAGCAGGGTCGTGGTGAGCGGTGAGGCGAGCAGCGCCTGCTCCACCGCGTGGTGCGCGGCGGCGATCGGGTTGGCCGCCGGGTCGGGGGCGAGGACGGAGCTGGAGGACAGCAGCACGATGTGGCGTACTCCGGCGGCCCGGGCGGCGGTGACGAAGGCGTCGATGTGCGCGG
Source organism: Streptomyces sp. DT224 (assembly GCF_049844595.1). Lineage (NCBI taxonomy): Bacteria > Bacillati > Actinomycetota > Actinomycetes > Kitasatosporales > Streptomycetaceae > Streptomyces > Streptomyces sp. DT224. Next base: position 479,934 of record NZ_JBNCLI010000006.1, on the reverse strand, counting down.
GTTCCGCGTACAGGAAGACGGAGTCGACGCCCTCCAGTGCGGCGGGGAACGTGCCGGGGTCGCCGAGGTCGCAGGTCACGGCGGGGACGCCGGGCGGCGGGGTCAGCTCGGCGGCGTTGCGCGAGGCGGCGCGTACGGAGTGGCCGCACTGGTGCAGGAGGGCGGTGAGCGTGGTGCCGACGCGGCCGCGGCAGCCGGTGACGAGCGTGAGCATGGGTCTCCTCGACATGGTTGAATGCGTTACACATAGATTGCGTGACGCAGGTAAATATCCGGGAGGCGGCGGCACCCGTCAAACGGGATATCCGCCGTCAGCCGTCCGCGTGCAGGTCGAGTCGCCAGTCGTTGGTGAGAAGCGGGTGGCCGGGCGGGTACTCGATCTCGCACTCGCCGAGCAGCGTAAAGCCGGCCCTGCGGCAGACGCCGTTCGACGGGCCGTTCGCCACGGACGGGTAGGCGTGCAGATAGCGGTGCCTGCGCGCGGCGCGCGCCGCGTCGGCCACCGCGCGCGTCGCGGCCGAGGCGATGCCCCGGCCCTGGAACTCCGGCAGGACCGTCCAGCCCGTTTCGTACACCTCCTGGTCCCGCCAGGTGCGCTCCCAGAAGCCGATGGCGCCCACGGCCTCGGCCTCACCGGCCAGGGCGACGCGGAACATGCGGCCCCGGCCCGTCCGGTCGGCGCTGAGGGCCACGTAACGGGCGTGGCGCGCTGTCAGCTGCTCCTCCGTCTCGGGCCCGCCCAGATGGTCCATCAGCTCCGGCGCGTTGGCCCGGCGGAGCAGGTCCAGGTCGTCGTCGGACCAGGGCTCGATGCGTACGGATGATGCCGCGGCGCGCTGCACAGACGTCATGAGCGCACTGTAGGACGCGGCACCGACAGGGGGGCGGCCTTCAGCGGGCGCCCCCCAGCGCCGTGGGCGGGACGCCGAGCGTCGCGGTGAAGTCCCGGACCAGGTGCGCCTGGTCGCTGTAGCCGAGGTCGGCGGCGAGGGCCGCCCAGTCCACGTCCGGCTCCGTTCCGGCGCGTTCCAGCGCCTCGTGGATGCGGTAGCGCAGGATGACCCACTTCGGGCCGACCCCGACGTACGCGGCGAACAGCCGTTGCAGGGAGCGCGCCGACACGCCCTCGGTGCGGGCGAGTCCGTCCACGCGCAGGATCGTGCGGTCGGTGCGCACCAGGTCCACCAGGGCCATCGCGAGATCGGCGCGCGGGTCGGGTTCGGGTGCGAGCGCCAGCAGGTACGCGTCGAGCGCGGCGATCCGGTCGTCCTCGGCCGCCGGGTCCAGCACGGCGGCGGGCGGCGCCGGCGGCGCGAACACGTCGGCCGCCGGGAGCCGCCGGCCCGTCCACCGCGAGACGGGCGCCGCGGGGGCGAACGGGCGGAAGCCGCCCGGCCGGAACTGCACCCCGCAGACCCGCCCGCGCCCCTCCAGCTTCTGCGTGAACAGCTCCAGGCCGATGCCCGCGACCTCGGCGTACCCCGCGTCCTCGTCGCCGCAGCCCGAGTACCGCTCGAAGACGAGGTTGACGCTCGGGTGCGGGACGAGGTGCGAGGCGTACGGCTGCGCGAGGTCCCAGTCGATCAGCCAGTAGTGCTCCAGATACCGCCGCAGCCCGGGCGCGGGCTCACGGCGCCGGAACTGTACGTGCGCGAACAGCTCGGGCGCGTCGACGATCCCCCGGGTGTCGCGCCGGGGTCCTCCGTGACCGGCCACGACGGCAGATCCTAGGGCTGTCTGACCATTCCCGTCTGCACGGCGGCGCCATGCACGCACTCTCGCCGCACCGGCCCCAGACCCCAGTACATCCAGTACTGGGGTCTGGGGCCGGCATGCCGAGACGTGGGGTCTCCCCTGTTCGAGCGCAGCCGAGAACTTGGGGATGCACCTGACGCCGCCCTGCCCGCCCTCCGGGCGGACGACGGGAATGGTCAGACGCCCTAGGGCTGCTCCCGGCCCTCGGCCAGTCGCGCGGCCTGCTGGGTGTACGGGGACGGCGGCGCGGGATGCCTGCGCCGCCACCAGGTGCGCGCCACCGTGCACAGGCCGCTGGCGAGCAGCAGCGCGGGGATGGACAGGGTCAGGAGTGTGTCGCCCATGGCAGCCTCCTTCGGGAGGGCGGTGCCTCCTGCATCGGCAGGGCGGACGGGGCGGCTGAAGATCATTCTTCGGCCATTGAATGGCCGGATACGGCTGGCCTACATGTGTCCTTCGAGCAGGTGAGCGCAGGTGGGGGCGCGGTCCGGGCCCACCTCGGACGACCGTCCGGTTTCCGCCATGACGACGATCCGACAGCGGCCACCCCTGTGCAGCGGCGGCCCCGCTCGCTAAACCGATGTCATGAGATCCATATCCAGGCGCCGGTACCTGCCGGCCGCCACCGCGCTCACCATGGCGCTCACCGGGTGGGCGGGTGTCCCGGCAGCGGTCGCGGACCCCGTCGCGGCCCCGACGGCGAGCGGTTCCACCGGCACGTCGTACGACATCACCCTGGTCACCGGCGACGTCGTCCACTACACCGATCTGCCCGGCGACCACGACGTCGTGACGGTCGATCCCGTGGACGGCGCCAAGGGCGGTGTGCACGTGCAGACGCAGGGCGGGCACACCTCCGTGGTGCCGGAGCGGGCCATGCCCCTGCTGGCCGCCGACAAGCTGGACCCGCGCCTGTTCGACGTCACCGCTCTGGTGGCGATGGGGTACGACGACGCCCGCTACGGCTCCGTGCCGCTGATCGCGACGGGCTCCGGGCGCGGCCGGTCGGCCCGGCCCCCGGCCACGCCCGAGGGCGCGACCCGGGTGCGCACGCTCGGCTCGATCGACGCGAGCGCGCTGCACGCCGACAAGCGTCACGCCCGGGCCTTCTGGAAGGACGTCGCCCCGGGCGCGGCCCCGGACGCGCTGGCCGGTGGCATCGGCAAGCTCTGGCTCGACGGCCGGGTGACGGCCTCGCTCGCCGACGACACCGCGCAGATCAAGGCGAACGCCGCCTGGCAGAAGGGCTACGACGGAAAGGGCGTCAGGATCGCCGTCCTCGACACCGGCGCCGACCTCGACCACCCGGATCTCGTCGGCCAGGTCGAGGCGTCCCAGAGCTTCGTCGACGGCCAGGCCGTGGATGACGGCAACGGTCACGGTACCCACGTGGCATCCACCATCGCCGGCACCGGCGCCGCCTCCGGCGGCATGGAGAAGGGCGCCGCCCCCGGCGCCCGGCTGCTGGTCGGCAAGGTTCTCGGCAACTCGGGGTCCGGCGCCGACTCCTCGTCGATCGCGGGCATGGAATGGGCGAAGGCCCAGGGCGCGGACATCGTCTCGATGAGCCTGGGATCCTCCACGCCCTCCGACGGCGACGACCCCATGTCGCTGGCTGTGAACGCCCTGTCGGCCGACGGCGGACCCCTCTACGTGATCGCCGCGGGCAACGCCTACGACCCGGGCAGCATCGGCGCCCCGGGCGCCGCGGCCGCCGCGCTGACCGTGGGGGCCGTCGACGGGCGCGACCAGCGCGCCGAGTTCTCCAGCCAGGGGCCGCTGGACGGCAGCCACCGCCTGAAGCCGGACGTCTCGGCGCCGGGCGTGGACGTCACCGCCGCCGCCTCGCAGTCCGTACCCGGCTGGACCGGTGGCCTGTACCGGACCATGAGCGGTACGTCGATGGCCACCCCGCTCGTTTCGGGCGCGGCCGCGATCCTCAAGCAGCGCCACCCCGACTGGAGCGGCGAGCGCATCAAGGCCGCGCTGATGACGACCTCCGAGCGGACCACGCAGAGCCCGTACGAGGTGGGCACCGGCCGCATCGACGCCGCAGCCGCCGTGGACTCCGTGATCGAGGCCACCGGCTCGGTCGAGGCCGCCGCCTACAACTGGCCGAACGCCGACGCGCAGCAGACCGTCCGCACGATCACCTACCGCAACGACGGTGACCGGGACGCCACGCTCGACCTCGCCACCGGCACCGACGACGACGCCTACACGCTGTCGGCGTCCCGGGTCTCGCTCCCCGCCGGAGGCACCGCGTCCGTCACGCTGACCCTCGACCCGTCGAAGGTCCCGGCGGGCACCACGTACTCCGGTCAGGTCGCCGCCACCGACGCCGCCACCGGCACCGTGGTCGCGCACACCGGCTTCGCTCTGTTCAAGGAGCGGGAGATGTACGACTTCACCATCAAGGTGAAGGACCGCGACGGCAAGCCCGCCACGGACTCGGTCGTCCTCTACGACCCGACCTCCGCCACGCCCCAGTACTTCACCGTCGACGGCGAGCGGACCCTGCGCCTGCCGCCGGGCCGCTACACCGCCTCGTCGTACATGGACGTCCCCGGTGACGGCCCCGACTCGCTCGGCAAGGCGTTCCTGATCGCGCCCGAGGTCTCGCTCGGCCCGGACCACCCGGGCGCGACCGTCACCCTCGACGCGAGCGAGGCGCGCAAGGCGTACGCGCTGCCGGAGCGGAAGAGCGGGACGATCGCCGCGGTCTTCGGCCTCGCGCGCGACTACGCCGGTGCTGCGGACCACGACTGGGCCAGCTCCATGCAACTGCCCATCGCCTACGACTCCGTGTACCTGACGCCCACCGCCAAGCCCGCCGACGGTTCCCTGGACGGGTTCCTGCACTGGAGGATGCGGCAGAAGGCCCTGGACGCGCGCACGGGCAGCGGCCAGGACGTCGCCCTGCTCGCCCAGCCGGAGACCGTGTTCCACGACGGAACCCGCACCCTTCCGACCGTGTACGCGGGTCAGGGCGCGGCAGCCGACTACGCGGGGCTCGACGCACGCGGCAAGGCCGTCGTCATCGACCGGAGCGACGCGGTCACGGCCGGCGCGCGGGCGAAGGCCGCCGCCGACGCGGGCGCCGCGATGCTGCTGGTCGTCAACGACGCACCCGGCAGGCTCTACCAGTCCTACACCGGAGGCGGCGACGTCACAGTCGCCTCGGTGGAGCGCACGGCGGGAGCCCGGCTGGTCGCCGAGGCCCGGTCCGGCCACGGCGAGCTGCGCACGACCCAGCGGCAGTACCCCGACTACACCTACGACATGGTGCAGAAGTTCCAGGGCGGCATTCCGGAGAAGGCGCTGGTCTACCGGCCGCACGACCGTGACCTGGCCCGCGTGGACAACAGCTTTTACGCCCCGGCCGGCACGCCGGGCTTCGGAGGCCGGTACTTCGTGCCGGCGTCGGGCGGCCCCGCCCTCGGCGGTGACTTCTACGAGAGCTACGGGCGCACCGTCACCGAGTACGTCACCCCGGGGACGCAGGCCCTGGGCACCTGGTGGGAGCAGCACGAGGGCCTGGGCGCGGCGGCCGGCTACCGCGAGAGCGGCTACACCGGGCCGTACTCCGGCGGACAGCGGTACGACGGCGCGTGGTTCAAGCCGGTCCAGGCCCCGCGCACAGGCCGGGACTACGCCGTCTACCAGACCCGTACCGTGCTGAACTGGAACATCCCCGTCCTCTCGGGCGGCACCGACGGCCACACCGGCTTCGGCGGCACGGCCCGCTCCACCCTCACGCGCGGCTCCACCCAGGTGGCCGCCTTCACCTCCCGGTCCGGCCGCGCGTCGAACCTGCCCGCGGGCTCCTACGAGCTGACGCTGACCGGTGAGCGCTCCTCCGGTTCCGCCTGGTCCACTTCGACCCGTACGACGACCACCTGGGGCTTCGACTACGCGCCGCTGTCCGCCGACGGGCCGGGCCGCGCGGACGTGCCCCTGCTGAACCTCGGCTACGACGTCGACACGGACCTCCAGGGAACGGTCCCGGCGGGCAAGCGCCTCACGGTCGGCCTGAGCGCGGCCACCTTCCCCGGTGACGTGACGGCGCGGACGGCCATGCTCCAGGTGTCGTACGACGACGGGGCGACCTGGCAGGACGCGCAGCTGAAGCGGACCGGCGACGGCCGCTGGACGGCGGCCTTCAACACGCCGCGCGACGCCACCGCGGTCTCGCTTCGCGCCACCGCCACGGCACCCGGCGGCCTCTCGGTCCGGCAGGACGTCATCCGGGCGGTCACCCTGCGCTGACCCGGCAGGAGCCACGGAGGCGGGGGCGGTCCGGCACACCGGGCCGCCCCCGCCTCCGTCACACCCAGCCCCGGTCCCTCGCGTACCAGCCGAGCTGGAGGCGCGTCGTGGCGTCGGCCCGGGCCATGAGCGCCTGGAGCCTGCGCTGCACGGTGCGCACCGACAGCCGTACCTGACCGGCCACCGCCGTGTCCGTGAGGCCGGCGAGCAGAAGCCGCAGGATGTGGGCGTCGACCGCGTCGATGTCGGCGTGCGGCTGCTCCTGGTAGGGGCGGGAACGCTGCCAGACCTGCTCGAACAGCTCCCGCGCCACATGCGCCAGACCGCCGCGCAGCACCACCGCCGGGTCCACATCCGCCTCGCGCCCGTGCAGCGGCAGCATGGCCACCGCGCCGTCGCACAGGATCAGCTTGTACGGGACCTCGGTGACCGTACGCACCTCCACCCCGTCGGCCAGGGACTGCGCGACCTCGTCCGAGGCGCCCGGCTCGCTCAGGAACCCCTGATCGACCACGGCCCGCACCCGTACCCGCCGGGAGATGGCCGTCACCTCCGCGCTGTCCGCCGGGGTGACCGCCTGGGGAGCGCCCGCCGAGAAGATGTCGATGGTGCTGCGCGCAGACAGCTGGAGCTGGAGGTAGCGGGTGCGGATCGCCTCGGTGCCCTCGACGATCTCCACGAGATCGCGCTGCGCCCGGTCGGCGGTCGCCGTCCGGTAGGTCTCCGCGAGCCGCGCCACGGTCAGCTCGGCGCGCTGGAGGCGTTCGCGCCGGGCGGCGAGCTCGACCCCGAGCGCGACGGCCGGCGGGGCGGCCGCGTAGCGCCGCCCGTCGGCGACCCGCAGGACCAGCCCCCGTTCCACCAGGGCGTGCAGGGCCTCACCCGTCCGCTCCTCGCTCAGCCCGGCCGCGGGGGCCAGTTCCGGGCGGGCGGACGAGGGCAGCGCGATCAGCGCCTGGTAGACGGCGGCCTCATCGGCGGTGAGCCCCAGATCCTCCAGCCCCATGGCGGCCCTCACTTCTGCGCTGCGTAGACATGTCGAACCGACGTGGCAGAAGTGTCGCAGGCCGTTTTCGCGGCCGTCCCGTCACGGCCACACCAGGCAGTACGCCTGGTGCCCCGCGTCGTGCAGCCGGTGGCTGAAGTCCTGCCACTCGTGGAGCAGCTGGTAGACGTTGAACGCGTCGCGCGGGCCGCCGCGGTCCGGGACCGTGGACCAGATGAAGGCGGCGGCGCCCACCGACTCCTCGCCGACGCCGCGCAGCGGGTCGACCACGGTCATGGGGAGCTTGACCACCGCGTAGTCGGGGTGCAGGACGACCAGTTCCAGCGGGGGGACCTTGTGCAGAGGTATGCCCTGTATGCCGGTGAGGACCATCGCGGCCACGGTCTCCGGCTTGATCTTGGTGAACATGCCGCCCATGCCGAGCTCGTCGCCGCCGAGTTCCTCGGGGCGCATGGAGATGGGCACGCGTGCCGCGGTGGCTCCGTCGGGAGCACCGAAATATTTGTAGGTCACCCCCACCCGGCCACCACTCCCGCTCCCGGCTCCGCCGCCTGTCCGCGCCTCACCGGCCTGTATGCCCTGCGTGTGCTCAGCCTCGCGCCGCCGGTGCCGCCCACGCCGGGCAGGCTCGGGCCCCGGGCCGTCCGTCCCTTCGCCCACTCCGCCACCGCGATGCATATCTCATCCACCCGACTACTCACTAGGAGGCACAGCCCCCGCCGTGCAACCCGATCATCGTGTCAGTGACCTCCCCCACGGGCGTGCGGTGAAACACCTGTCCGCAAAGACCGTCCGTGGCTCTGACACCATGGCATGTGTGAGCTTTCCCTATGACGCCCCAGTTTCGCAGACGCTTTTCGACCGCGCGTCCCTCGTGACGCCCGGCGGCGTGAACTCTCCTGTCCGTGCCTTCCGGGCCGTGGGCGGTACGCCCCGGTTCATGGTGTCCGGTACCGGTCCGTACCTGACCGACGCCGACGGGCGGGAGTACGTCGACCTCGTGTGCTCGTGGGGGCCGATGATCCTCGGCCACTCCCACCCCGAGGTGATCGCCGCAGTCCAGGAGGCCGTCGCCCGCGGCACCTCGTTCGGTACGCCCGGCGAGGGCGAGGTCGCGCTCGCCGAGGAGATCGTCGCGCGCGTCGAGCCGGTCGAGCAGGTGCGGCTGGTGTCGTCGGGGACCGAGGCGACGATGTCCGCGATCCGCCTCGCCCGCGGGTTCACCGGCCGGGCCAAGGTCGTGAAGTTCGCCGGCTGCTACCACGGCCACGTGGACGCCCTGCTCGCGTCGGCCGGGTCCGGCGTCGCGACCTTCGGGCTGCCGGACACCCCCGGGGTCACCGGCGCGCAGGCGGGCGACACGATCGTGCTGCCGTACAACGACCTGGACGCCGTGCGCGCCGCGTTCGCCGCGCGGCCCGGCGAGATCGCGTGCGTGATCACCGAGGCGTCGCCGGGCAACATGGGCGTCGTCCCGCCGCTGGACGGGTTCAACGCGGGGCTCAAGGAGCTGTGCGCCGCCAACGGGGCGCTGTACATCTCCGACGAGGTGATGACCGGCTTCCGTACGTCGAAGGCCGGCTGGTACGGCGTCGACGGGGTCCGCCCGGACCTGATGACCTTCGGCAAGGTCATGGGCGGCGGCTTCCCGGCCGCGGCGTTCGGCGGGCGCGCCGACGTGATGGCGCACCTGGCGCCGGCCGGCCCGGTCTACCAGGCGGGCACGCTGTCCGGGAACCCGGTCGCCACCGCCGCCGGGCTGGCGCAGCTGCGGCTCCTGGACGACGCCGCGTACGCGAAGGTGAACGCGGTCTCCGCCGAGATCCGGGGTCTGGTGAGCGCCGCCCTGGACAAGGAGGGCGTCGCGCACACCGTGCAGGCGGCGAGCAACATGTTCTCCGTGTTCTTCACGGACGGGCCCGTCCGTGACTACGAGGACGCCAAGCGGCAGGAAGCCTTCCGCTTCACCCCGTTCTTCCACTCGATGCTGGCGCAGGGCGTCTACCTCCCGCCGTCCGCGTTCGAGTCGTGGTTCGTGTCCACCGCCCACGACACGCAGGCCGTCGAGCGCATCGCCGCCGCCCTGCCCGCCGCCGCCCGCGCCGCCTCGGAGGCCACCGCATGAGCGAGAAGAATCCCGACGACATCACCGTGGTCCACCTGATGCGCCACGGCGAGGTCCACAACCCGGAGGGCGTGCTGTACGGGCGCCGGCCCGGGTACCACCTCTCCGAGCTGGGCCGGCAGATGGCCGACCGGGTCGCCGAGCACCTGGAGAAGCGCGACATCACGTACGCCGTCGCCTCCCCGCTGGAGCGCGCCCAGGAGACCGCGACCCCGATCGCCAAGGCGCACGGCCTGGACCTGGCCACGGACGAACGGCTCATCGAGGCCGCCAACGTCTTCGAGGGCAAGACCTTCGGCGTGGGCGACGGCGCGCTGCGCAAGCCGGACAACTGGAAGCACCTGACGAACCCGTTCCGCCCGTCGTGGGGGGAGCCGTACATCGAGCAGGTCGTCCGCATGATGGGCGCGCTCGACGCGGCCCGGGACGCGGCCCGGGGGCACGAGGCGGTCTGCGTCAGCCATCAGCTGCCGATCTGGATCGTCCGCAGCTTCGTGGAGCGGCGGCGGCTCTGGCACGACCCGCGCAAGCGGCAGTGCACGCTCGCCTCGCTGACCAGCTTCACGTACCGGGGCGACAAGATCGTCTCCGTCGGCTACTCGGAGCCGGCCCGCGACCTGGTCCCCGCGCACCTGCGGGCCGGTGCGAAGCCGGTGAAGGGCGCGTCGAAGGGGTTCGGCGCGTAGCAGCCCCGCGGACCGGATTTACGTACCTCTGTTCGGTCACCGTCGGGTCTGGTTTCGTAAAGAATTTTGTGCTATCTGGGGGAACCTCCGTGTGGCTCCTCCCATCTAAGCGATTGCCAGTTTGTATGGACTTAAGGCAAAACGACCGCAGATGGGAAGCCGCATGCGTGAGATCAGCCGAAGGGGATTGCTCGGAGCCGGTCTCGGTGCCGCGGCCGCCGCCGGAATGGCGGGGTGCGGCACCACCGGCTCCCCCGGCCCCGACGCCGGCGACGGAAGCCCGAGTCCGGACAAGGGCGCGACCGGACAGAAGGCGGCCGGCGGCACCTCGAAGGGCACCGGAAACAAGAAGGACGTCCGCGCCATCGGCGACGGTTCCACCGCCTATACCGGGAAGCAGCCGAAGCAGCCGCAGGCCCCCGTGCCCCTGGAACCCGGGCAGAAGCCCCCGCAGTTCGTGATCTTTTCCTGGGACGGGGCCGGCGAGGTCGGCAACGGGCTCTTCCCGCGCTTTCTGGAACTCGCCCGGGAACACGACGCGTCGATGACCTTCTTCCTCTCCGGCCTCTATCTCCTGCCGGAATCGAAGAAAACGCTCTACCGCCCGCCGAACAACCCCGTCGGCGCCTCCGACATCGGCTATCTCACCGACGGCCACCTCAAGGAGACGCTGAGGAACGTCCGGCAGGCATGGCTCGACGGCCACGAGATCGGCACCCACTTCAACGGGCATTTCTGCGCCGGATCCGGATCGGTCGCCCACTGGACCCCCGCCCAGTGGCAGAGCGAAATCGACCAGGCGATCTCCTTCGTCACCCAATGGCGCACCAACACCGGCTGGGACGGCGAGGAATCGCTCCCCTTCGATTACCGCAAGGAACTCGTCGGCGGCCGCACCCCCTGTCTCCTCGGCCAGGACAACCTGCTGCCCGCCGCCAAGAAGCTCGGCTGGCGCTACGACGCCAGCTCGCCCGGCGGCACCCAGGTCTGGCCCGTCAAACGCCAGGGCATCTGGGACCTGCCGCTCCAGGGCATCCCCTTCCCCGGGCACACCTTCGAAGTCCTCTCCATGGACTACAACATCCTCGCCAACCAGTCGCAGAACTCGACCAGGGGAATGCCCTCCCGCTATCCCGGCTGGCGCGAACAGGCCACACAGTCCTACCTCAGCGGATTCAAGCGCGCCTACGAGACGAACCGCGCACCCTTCTACATCGGAAACCACTTCGAGGAGTGGAACGGCGGCATCTATATGGACGCCGTCGAAGAAGCGCTCAAGCACATCGCCGGAAAACCGGATGTGCGCCTCGTCTCGTTCCGGCAGTTCGTCGACTGGCTCGACGTCCAGGACCCGGCGATCCTCGCCAAGCTCCGTACACTCCAGGTCGGCGAAGCACCCGCGGGCGGCTGGAACACCTTCTTTAAACGAGCCTGACAACGGGCTTTACGGGCACCGAGGGGGGTGCCCAAGATCCCCGGAACGGCCATGCGAAACTTTTCACATGAGCCATGGCCGCGCACCCCGACGCCGCTTCACGCTGCTCGCCGCCCCCCTGGCGGCCGCCGCCCTCGCGCTGACGCTGACCGCGTGCGACTCCGGCGACAAGACCAGCGGCGGCGGCGACACCAACTTCGTCACGGGCACCGGCGGAATCGCCACCGCGCCCAAGGGCGAGCGCGCCGACGCACCGGAGCTCGACGGCGAGACCGTGGACGGCAAGCAGCTCGATCTCGCCGACTACAAGGGCAAGGTCATCGTCCTGAACGCCTGGGGCTCCTGGTGCGCCCCCTGCCGGCTCGAAGCGAAGTACTTCAAGCAGGTCGCCGAGGCCACCAAGGACAAGGGCGTGCAGTTCGTGGGCATCAACACCCGCGACAACTCCAAGAGCAACGCCGTCGAGTTCGAGAAGAGCCACGAGACCCCCTACCCCAGCTTCTACGACCGGACCGGGAAGCTCCTCCTCCGCTTCCCTAAGGGCACCTTCAGGCTCCAGTCCATCCCGTCGACCGTCGTGATCGACCGGGACGGCAAGCTCGCCGCCCGCTTCGTGGGCCCGATGGACGACACCGATCTGCACAAGATGCTCGACCCGCTGATCGCGGAGAAGTGATCAGGTGAGCACCCTCGCCGCCGCCATGCAGAACAACACCGTCCTGAACGGTGCCCTGCTGGTCGCCCTGCCCATCGCCCTGCTCGGCGGGCTCGTCTCCTTCTTCTCGCCCTGCGTCCTGCCGCTCGTCCCCGGCTACCTCAGCTACGTCACCGGGGTCAGCGGCGCCGACCTCGCCGAGGCCCGGCGCGGCCGCATGGTCGCCGGCGCCTCGCTCTTCGTCGCCGGCTTCACCGCCGTCTTCGTCTCCGGCGGCGCCCTCTTCGGCTACTTCGGCGACACCCTCCAGGCCAACAGCGGGCCCCTCACCAAGGTGCTCGGCGTGCTGATGATCCTCATGGGCGTCTTCTTCATGGGGCTCATGCCGTGGATGACGCAGCGCGAATTCCGTATCCACAAGAAGCCGGTGACCGGCCTGATCGGCGCCCCGCTGCTCGGCGCCCTCTTCGGCATCGGCTGGACCCCGTGCCTCGGGCCCACGCTCAGCTCGGTGTCCATCCTCGCGATGAACCAGGGCACCGCCGGACGCGGCGCCATACTGACCGTGGCCTACTGCCTGGGCCTGGGCATCCCCTTCGTGCTCGCCGCCGTCGCCTTCCGCAAGGCGCTCGGCGCGTTCGGCTGGGTCAAGCGCCACTACGCCTGGGTGATGCGCATCGGCGGCGGAATGATGATCGTGACCGGGCTGCTCCTCCTCACAGGTGCGTGGGGCAGCATGATGCAGGAACTACAGGGCTGGTCGGCCGGCTTCCAGGTGGGGATCTGAGTACCAATGAGCAACACCACCTCCAACCGCTCCCGGGAGCGGGACCAGGAGAACACAGCTGACCTCGGCGCCGCCGGCTCCCAGCTCTCCACGGCCCCCCGCGAGGAGTCCCTGGCGAACCTCCCCGCGATGGGCGTCATCGGCTGGATCCGCTGGTTCTGGCGCCAGCTCACCTCCATGCGGGTCGCGCTGATCCTGCTCTTCCTGCTCTCGCTCGGCGCCATCCCCGGCTCGCTGATCCCGCAGAACAGCGTGGACGAGCTGAAGGTGCAGACGTTCAAGGACGCGCACACCTTCGTCACGCCGATCTACGAGAAGCTCCAGTTCTTCGACGTCTACAGCTCGGTGTGGTTCTCCGCGATCTACATCCTGCTGTTCGTCTCGCTCATCGGCTGCATCGTCCCGCGCACCGCCACCTTCGTCGGCCAGCTCCGCAGCCGCCCGCCGGGCGCGCCCAAGCGCCTCACCCGGCTCCCCGCGTACACCACCTGGCGCACCGAGGCCGAGCCGGAGCAGGTCCACGAGGCCGCGCTCGCGATCGTCCGCAAGCGCCGCTACCGGGCCCACCTCACCGGGGACGCCGTCGCCGCCGAGAAGGGCTACCTGCGCGAGGCCGGCAACCTGATCTTCCACATCGCGCTCATCGTGATGCTCGTCGCCTTCGCCTGGGGCCAGCTCTTCAAGTACGAGGGCGCCAAGCTGGTCGTCGAGGGCGACGGGTTCTCCAACACGATCACCCAGTACGACAACTTCAAGTCCGGCTCGCTCTACGACGACGACTCGCTGACCCCGTTCAGCTTCACCCTGGACGACTTCATCGGCACCTACGAGCGCAAGGGGCCGCAGATCGGCACCCCGCGCACGTACGAGGCGCGCGTGACCTTCTCCGACGGCGCGTACGGCAAGCCGCAGAAGAAGGTCATCAAGGTCAACGAACCCCTCGTCGTCGACGGCACGAAGGTCTACCTCAACGCCCACGGCTACGCCCCCGTCATCTCCGTCAAGGACGGCCGGGGCAAGGAGGTCTTCAAGTCGGCCGTCCCGCTGCTGCCCCTCGACAACAACGTCACGTCGAGCGGCGCCATCAAGGTGCTCGACGGCTACCGCGACAAGAACGGCAGGACCGAGCAGCTGGGCTTCCAGGCGTTCTTCGTGCCGACCTTCGCGGGCAAGGGCAAGGGCACCATGTGGTCCCAGTTCCCGGCCGCCGACTTCCCCGTCCTCGCGCTCAACGGCTACCACGGCTCCATCGGCGTCGACTCCGGCATCGCGCAGAACGTGTACCAGCTGGACACGAGCAAGATGAAGGAGTTCAAGGACGCCGACGGCAAGCAGCTCAAGCAGCGGCTCCTCGTCGGCGAGACGATGAAGCTGCCCGACGGGGCCGGCTCCATCACCTTCGAGGGCCTCCAGGAGTGGGCGAGCTTCCAGATCTCCGAGCAGCCCGCCAGCGGCTGGGCGCTCACCGGCGCCGTGGCCGCCATCGCCGGCCTCGCCGGCTCCCTGTTCATCCAGCGCCGACGCGTCTGGATCCGGGCCGTGCGCGGCGCCGACGGTGTCACCGTGGTCGAGATGGCCGGGCTCGGCCGCAGCGAGTCCGCGAAGCTTCCCGAGGAGCTGGCCGACCTCGCGGTCACGCTCAACGCCGAGGCGCCCACCGCGCCCGGCACCGACAGCGACGTCGCCGAGGCGTCCTCCGTAGAACCCGCCGAAGGGTCTGAGAAGTGAATCTCGCCGCCGCAACCAACGAGAACCTGGCACACACCAGCAATGTGCTGATCTATTCGTCGATGGCCGTCTACACCCTGGCCTTCTTCGCGCACATCGCGGAATGGGTGTTCGGCAGCCGCAGCAAGGTCGGCCGCACCGCCGCCGCGCTCACCACCGAGGAGGCCGCCGCCGCGCCCGGCACGGTGAAGGTCCAGGTCGCCACCAAGGGCGGCGGCACCGCCGTCCTGGAGAAGCCCAGGGTCATCACCCGGTCCGCCACCGGCTCGCGCGACGTACCGGACGGGCCCGGCGCCGCAGGCGGCACCTTCAAGGGCGACCTCTACGGGCGGATGGCGGTCTCGCTGACCGTCCTCGCGTTCCTGGTCGAGGCCGGCGGCGTCGTCGCCCGCGCGCTGTCCGTGCAGCGCGCGCCCTGGGGCAACATGTACGAGTTCTCCGTCACCTTCTCCACGGTGGCGGTCGGCGCGTACCTGATCCTGCTCGCCCTGAAGAAGAACGTCCGCTGGATGGGCCTGATCCTGGTCACGGCCATCCTGCTGGACCTCGGCCTCGCGACCACGGTGCTCTACACCTCCAGCGACCAGCTGGTGCCCGCGCTGCACTCGTACTGGCTCTGGATCCACGTCTCCACCGCCATCATCTGCGGCGCGGTCTTCTTCATCGGCGGCATCGGCACCCTCATCTACCTCTTCCGCGACAGTTACGAGAACAAGCTCGCGAAGGGCGAGGAGCCGGGCTCCTTCGCCCACTCCGTGCTCTCCCGGATGCCGTCCGCGTCGAGCCTCGACAAGTTCTCGTACCGGATCAACGCCGCCGTCTTCCCGCTGTGGACGTTCACGATCATCGCGGGCGCGATCTGGGCGGGCGACGCCTGGGGCCGCTACTGGGGCTGGGACCCCAAGGAGGTCTGGTCCTTCATCACCTGGGTCGCGTACGCCGCCTACCTGCACGCCCGCGCCACCGCCGGCTGGAAGGGCCGCAAGGCCGCGTACCTGGCCCTGATCGCCTTCGGCTGCTGGATCTTCAACTACTACGGCGTCAACATGTTCGTCGTCGGCAAGCACTCGTACGCCCACTGACGCACATCACGACGACACCGCCTGCCCGCCACCGGTCCGCCGGGGCGGGCAGCGGTCTTTCCCCGGGGGAGGGGCGGCGCATGACCATGCACGACGACCAGGTGGACGCGACCACGGCGACCGTCGCGGCCCTGATCCGCGACCAGTTCCCGCAGTGGGCGGGCGAGGCCGTCCGCCCCCTGGCCTCCACCGGCACGATGAACACCATCTTCCGCATCGGCGACGGCCTCTCCGCGCGCTTCCCGCTGCACCGCGCCGACCCCGCCGAGACGCTGGCGGCCCTCGAACAGGAGGCCCGGGCGGCCGCGGAGCTGGCACGGGCCACCCGCTTCCCCGTCCCGGAACCGGTCGCCCTGGGCGCGCCCGGCCCCGGCTACCCCCTGCCCTGGGCCGTCCAGACCTGGCTCCCGGGGACCAACGCCTTCGACGCCGATCCGGGCGGGTCCGGCGCCTTCGCCCGGGACCTCGCGGACTTCGTCGCCGGCCTCCGGGACGCCGGCACGCGGGGCCGGTCCTTCGGCGGGCAGGGGCGCGGCGGGGTGATCGCCGACCACGACGGCTGGATCGCCACGTGCTTCGAGAGGAGCGAGGGCCTGCTCGACGTGGACCCGCTGCGCGCGCTGTGGAGCGGCTTCCGGGAGCTGCCGCGTACGAGCCCCGACGTGATGAGCCACGGCGACCTGATTCCCGGCAACATCCTGGTCGTGGACGGCCGGCTCGGCGGGGTGCTCGACACCGGGGGCTTCGGCCCGGCCGACCCGGCGCTGGACCTGGTCGGCGCCTGGCACCTGCTGGGCCCGGGCCCGCGCGAGGTGTTCCGGCGGGCGCTGGGCTGCGACGAACTGGAGTGGGAGCGCGGCAGGGCGTGGGCGTTCGAGCAGGCGATGGGCCTGGTCTGGTACTACGCGGACAGCAACCCGGTGATGAGCGCCCTGGGCCGCCGCACGATCGCCCGCCTCCTGGACCTGGCGGGAACCTTCGGCTGAGCTAGCAGGCTTCCGGGTCGTCGTGGATGGTCAACGCCCCGGCGAGGTCGAGGTCGGCGACAGTGCCGTGTGCTCCGGCGCGGACGAGCAGCACCGCGCCGAGTGCGGTGCTCCAGAACGTCTTGGCCTCCACGTCGAGCGGTCGACGCGCCCGCCAGCCGCGACTGTCGATGAGCCGGCTCACGAAGCGCTCGGACTGCCGGAACAGGACCTGGAGGTGCTGGTCGACCACGGGGGCGAGTTCGGGCTTGGAGATTCCGGCGGCGAGTGCTCGCGCGACCGATGGAAGCGAGGGCATGGCCAGTACGGCGCGGGCGATGTTGCGCCGGAAAGCCGTCGCATCGGGGGCTTGGCGACCGATGCGCTCGATGCGTCGGGCGTCGTGCAGCAGGCCGAGAAAGGCGGCGTGCACGAGCAGCGAGTCCTTGGAGCCGAAGTGGTACGTCACCTGGTTGGGGAAGACGCCTGCCGCGTTCGCGATCTCCGCGACGCTCACTTCGGTGCCGGGCCGGTCCTTGCAGAGCTGTGCAGTCGCCTCGATCAGTCGGCGCCTCGTGGCGCGACCGCGGTCACGGGGACGCGCTGACGTCGACCGGGCTTGGTTCCGCTTCTCGTCCACGCCGAAATTGTATGTGATACAACAAGCCCTATCGACTTGTATCGCATACAAGAAAGGCCTGAGGGCATGCACCGGACTGAAGTCGTCGTGACCGGACTCGGCGCGATCACCCCGCTCGGCGGAGATGTGGGCTCCACGTGGACAGCCCTGCTCGCAGGTGACTCCGGCCTCCGCGACGGTGTCCTGCGAGGCCAGGAGGGCGTAGGCCTTCCCGGCGTCGTGGCGGGGACGATGGCGGCCGACCCCGCCGAGTCGCTGCCGCCGGTGCAGGCCAGGCGGCTCGACCGTTCGCAGCAGGCAGCCCTCACCGCGGCCGCGGAGGCCTGGGCCGATGCCGGCGCCCCGCAGGTCGATCCGGACCGGCTCGCATCCTCGATCGGCACGGGCATCGGGGGCGTACAGACGCTGCTGAAGGAGGACGACGTGCTGGAGGCGTCCGGGACGCGGCGCGTCTCGCCGCGTACGGTCCCGATGCTCATGCCCAATGCGGCGGCGGCGCTGATCAGCATCGAATACGGCGCACGGGCCGGGGTCTACACGCCCGTCTCGGCGTGCTCCTCCGGTGCGGAGGCGATCGCCCTGGGCGCCGGACTCATCCGGGCCGGCGAGGCGGACGTGGTCATCGCGGGCGGCACCGACGCCGCGATCGCTCCGATCACCGTCGCCGGCTTCACCCAGGCACAGGCCCTCTCACGCCACACCGCCGAACCCGCTTCAGCCTCCCGGCCGTTCACCGCGGACCGCAGCGGCTTCGTCCTCAGCGAGGGCGCCGCTGTCCTGGTGCTCGAAAGCGCCGAGCACGCCGAGGCCCGGGGCGCGCGCGTCCACGCGGTACTCGCCGGCGCCGGCATCGCCGCCGACGCTCACCACATCACGGCGCCCGCCGCCGACGGCTCGGGCCAGATCGCGGCCATGCGGAAGGCCCTCGCGCAGGCCGGCCTGGCGCCCGAGCAGATCAGCCATATCAACGCCCACGCCACCGGAACTCCGGTCGGCGACGCCGCCGAGGCTCGGGCCATCGGGGCGATCTTCGGCCGTGCCACCGTGACGGCCCCCAAGGCGGCGCTCGGTCATCTCTTCGGTGCCGCGGGCGCGATCGAAGCCCTGATCGCCGTCCTCAGCGTGCGGCAAGGCGTCATCCCGCCGACCCGGAACATCACCGACGCCGGCATCGGTCCCGACATCGATCTCGATGTCGTCGCAGAGCGACGGGACACACCCCAGGAGGCCGTGCTCAGCAACTCCTTCGGCTTCGGAGGGCAGAACGTCTCGCTCGTCGTCACCGGCGCAGGGCGCCACGCCTCCCGGACGGCCTCGACCGTCGGTGATGCCCTGGCCTTCCGCGATTAGGAGGCTTCCTCCGTGCCGTTCTCGCGGCGCTTCAGCTCGTCCTCGCGGCGGCGCAGGTCCGCCTCCCAGTCCTTGAGGAGCGCCTCGTCCTTCTTGTTCTCCTCCTTCAGCGACTTCAGGAAGTCCGGGTTGTCGTCCGGAGCGACCCACTGCTGACGGTGGTTGCGGTGCCACTCGGAGGGCGTACGGCCTCCGGCGGGGGCCTGGCGGACCTTGCCCGCGGCGAGCCAGACGATCGGGCCGACGATCCAGAACAGCAGGATGATGAAGACCCAGGCGATCTTCGGCAGGTGCTTGGCCTCGTCCTCCGGGGTGTTCAGGCAGTCGATGAACGCGAAGATCGTCAGCGCCAGCGGCAGAAGGTAGATCAGGGCCCGGAGCATGATGGAAAGTCCCCCCGAGGAGAGTTGGCGGGGCTTTTGCCCCGCCCCGGTGACGGGCCCAGGGTAGCGGGTGTCATTTGCGTCCCACGGCGAGCAGGTGGGAACTGGCGGCGAGCAGCTCCGGGTACGGTTCGGCCATGCGGGCGGCCGCCAGCGCGGAGGCGAACAGGCGCGATCCGGCCAGGGATTCCCCCGTGTGGCGCTCGGTCGCTTTCAGCAGGGCCCAGGTGGGTCCCTCGACGCCGTACACCTGGGTTTCGGTGAGGCCGGCCTCGCACATTTCGGCGTCCAGCTCGGCGCCCGTGTGGAAGTGGGCTTCGGTGAAACCCTTCTTCCCGTCGTGCGATCCGGTGTCCAGGATCTTGGCGATGCCCTCCTGGAGCGAGTCGCGGTCGAGGTGGGCGAGGGCGGTGTGCTCGAAGAGTGAGGCGTAGCGGTTGATCCCGGCGGCGGCGACCAGCCCGCCGGGCCGGACCACGCGGTACGCCTCCGCCAGGGCCGTCTTCCGGTCGGCGGCCTCCGCGAGGTGGTACAGCGGGCCGAGGACCAGGACCACGTCGTACGCATCATCGGCCGCGCTCAGGTCTCGGGCGTCCCCCAGCTCGACGCTGTACCCGGAGCCCTCGGCTTCGGCGATGTGCCGTTGCACGGGGTCCACGAGATGGACTCGGTAGCCGTCTTCGGACAGCCATCGGGCGTGGGCGCCGGGGCCGCCGCCGACATCCAGTACGGAAGCGGGTGCGGGCGGCAGGTGCCGGCGCAGCAACTCCTGGGTGCGGACCATCTCCAGGACTCCGTCGGCGGGGCCGGAGAGCCGTTCGGACTCGTTGATCGTGGACGTGTAGAACTCGATGATTCCTGGGGGGACTTGGTAAGCCGTCATGAGACCGTCCTGTTCCGGGCCGAAGCCGAGGCGGGTGCAACCCTCGGCTAACCTAACCGGTTGACCTGTCCAGCTACCAGGAGATCACAGTGCCGCAATTGAAGTACGAACAGATCGCGGAGTCCCTGCGCGCGAGGATTTCGGACGGCGAGTTCGGACCGGGTGATCTGCTGCCTTCCGGGCGCGACCTGTGCGAGCAGTGGTCGGTCTCGCGGGCCACCGTCATCAAGGCGATGGACGTATTGCGCGGTGACGGGCTCGTCGTCGCCCGGCAGGGGTCGGGGTTCACGGTGGTGGAGACTCCGGTGGCCCGGCCGGCGGGGCGGCGTTCCGCCGGGTCGACGCGTGTTTCCGGCGGGCGGCCGTTCCGTCGGCTGGGAGTGCCGGAGAAGGAGGAACCGCCCACGCGGGTGGCGGACGCGATGGGACTGGAGGCCGGGGCGCTCGCCCTCCGTCGGGACCGGCTGATGCTGCTCGACGACGGCTCGCCGCTGTCGCTGGTCACGGCCTGGTTCCCGGAGGAGGTGGCGGACGCCTGCCCCAAGCTGGCGCAGAAGGGGCCGATTACGGAAGGGACCACGCACTATGTGGCGCGGATGACCGGCAGGTCACCGGCCCGCGGGACGGACGTGACTTCAGTGCGTCTCGCCTCCGACAGCGAGGCTGGGAGCCTCGGGCTTGACATGCCTGCCGCACTCGCGGTCGTCCTTCACGTGGCGAGCGATGGTGACGGTGATGTCCTCGTGTGCGAGGAGGGTGTGACACCGGCTCACCTCTGGGAGCAGGTGGAGACCTACCCGATGGGTGGAAGCGTCGGCGAATAGCTTGACTGGACCGGTCAACCGGTCCAATCTCGGTCCATGAGCATCTCGGAGCACACGGACTTCCTCCACGCGCGCTTACTTCCGTGGACCAGGCCCGACGGCGGACCTTGCTATCTGCAGACCGACGGCCACGGCTACGTGTCGCGTGTGGCGGACGAGATGGAAGCCGTGCAGCTCAGCATGGGCGCGGAAGTCCTCGACTGCGCCAAGCCGATCATCGCCGCCGCCGGATCGACGGTCGCAGAGCTGCGGTTCGCCGCCGCGAGGCTGGCTGAGTGTCTGACGGACGCGCTGCGCGTTTCGGAAAGCAGGGGCATGCGGCTGCGGTGCGGCGAGGGAGTGGGACCGGAAGCGGAGCCCGACTGTGTTTGCGGGGCGTAAATACCGCGCGGAACTGACAGCAGAGCAGTGATCGCCGCCGTTGAAGGCTACGGCGGAGTCTGCCGGGCCGTCCGGAACACGGCGCTGGTGCAGCGCCAGGCGTCGGCCGGGCCGTCGGCTTTCCGGCGTGCCACCGCGTCGGTCGGCGGCTGACGCGGGGAGCCCCGGCGGGCGCCGCCGGGGAGGATGTCAGACTGGACGGCATGGCTTACGACGATCTTCGATCCCTCCTCCGGGCTCTGGAGCGCGAGGGCGAGCTCAAGCGCATCAAGGCCGAGGTCGACCCCTATCTGGAGGTCGGTGAGATCGTCGACCGGGTGAACAAGGCCGGCGGGCCCGCGCTGCTCTTCGAGAACGTCAAGGGGTCCTCGATGCCCCTGGCCATGAACGTCTTCGGTACCGACAAGCGGCTGCTCAAGGCGCTCGGGCTGAAGTCCTACAGCGAGATCAGCGACAAGATCGGCGGGCTGCTCAGGCCCGAGCTGCCGCACGGCTTCGTCGGGGTGCGGGAGGCCTTCGGGAAGCTCGGGTCGATGGTGCACGTGCCGCCGAAGAAGGTGAAGGGCGAGAACGCGCCCGTCCAGGAGGTCGTCCTCACCGGCGACGACGTGGACCTGGACCGGCTGCCCGCGCTGTTCACCTGGCCCAAGGACGGCGGCTCCTTCTTCAACCTGGGGCTCACCCACACCAAGCACCCCGAGACCGGCATCCGCAACCTCGGGCTCTACCGGCTCCAGCGGCACGACCGGCGCACCATCGGGATGCACTGGCAGATCCACAAGGACAGCCGCAACCACTACCAGGTCGCCGCCCGGCGCGGGGAGCGGCTGCCCGTCGCCATCGCGTTCGGCGCGCCGCCCGCCGTCACGTACGCCTCCACCGCGCCGCTGCCCGAGGACATCGACGAGTACATGTTCGCCGGGTTCCTCCAGGGCAAGCGGATCGAGATGGTCGACTGCAAGACCGTGCCGCTCCAGGTGCCGGCCAACGCCGAGGTGGTCATCGAGGGGTGGCTGGAGCCCGGCAAGACGCTCCCCGAGGGGCCGTTCGGCGACCACACCGGCTTCTACACCCCGCAGGAACCGTTCCCCGCACTGACGATCGACTGCGTCACCATGCGGAAGCGGCCCCTGCTCCAGTCCATCGTGGTCGGCCGGCCGCCGACCGAGGACGGGCCGCTCGGGCGGGCCACCGAGCGGTTCTTCCTGCCGCTCCTCAAGATCATCGTCCCGGACATCGTGGACTACCACCTGCCGGAGTCCGGCGGCTTCCACAACTGCGCGATCGTCTCGATCGACAAGAAGTACCCGAAGCACGCGCAGAAGGTGATGAGCGCGATCTGGGGCGCGCACATGATGTCGCTGACGAAGCTGATCGTCGTCGTGGACTCGGACTGCGACGTCCACGACCTGCACGAGGTGTCCTGGCGGGCCCTCGGCAACACGGACTACGCCCGCGACCTGGTGGTCACCGAGGGCCCCGTCGACCACCTCGACCACGCCTCGTACCAGCAGTTCTGGGGCGGCAAGGCGGGCATCGACGCGACGCGGAAGTGGCCCGAGGAGGGGTACACGCGGGACGGGGGCTGGCCGGACATGGTCGAGTCGGACCCGGATACGGCGGCCCTGGTGGACCGCCGGTGGAAGGAGTACGGGCTGTGAGCGCCGCCGAAGCGACCCTGGGATCGGGGCCCGCACGACCGAACAGCAAGGTGAAAGCCTTCCTGCGGCTCGTGATGATCGAGCACTCCGTCTTCGCGCTGCCCTTCGCGTACATCGCCGCCCTCACCGCGATGTTCCTCGACGGCGGGGAGATCCAGTGGGTCACGCTGCTGCTCGTCACGGTCGCGATGGTCGGGCTGCGGACGTTCGCCATGGCCGCGAACCGGATCATCGACCGCGAGATCGACGCCCGCAACCCGCGCACCGCGAGCCGTGAGCTGGTCACCGGCGCGGTGTCGGTGAAGTCGGCGTGGACGGGCGCGCTCGTCGCCGTCGTCGTGTTCCTCGGGGCCGCCGCCCTGCTGAACCCGCTCTGCCTGGCGCTGGCGCCGGTCGCGGTCGTCCCCATGGTGGTCTACCCGTACGGCAAGCGGTTCACGAACTTCCCGCACGCCATCCTGGGGCTCGCCCAGGCCATGGGCCCGGTCGGTGCCTGGCTCGCGGTCACCGGCAGCTGGTCGGGGGACGCGGTGATCCTGGGGCTCGCCGTCGGCATCTGGATCGGCGGCTTCGACCTGATCTTCGCCTGCCAGGACGTGCAGGCCGACCGGGCGCACGGGGTGCTGTCCTTCCCGGCGCGCTTCGGTATCCCGGCCGCGCTGTGGGGCGCGCGAGTGTGCCACGTGGTGACGACGGGCCTGCTGGTCTGGTTCGGCCTCGCCACCGACGCGGAGGCGTTCTACTGGATCGGCATGGTGATCGTCTCGGTCGCCTTCGTGTACGAGCACCGGGTGGTGCGCCCGCACGACCTGTCCCGGCTGAACCGGGCGTTCTTCTCGGTCAACGGCTTCATCGGCATAGCGCTCTTCGTGTGCGCGCTGCTGGACCTGGTGGTGCGCGGGCTCACGGTGTGAGTGGTGCCGGATAGGCTCGGGGGTGTGGATTCCCGGTCTTCAGTGAGTCAGCAGCCGCGAATGCCTTGGATTGTCGGGGTTTCCGGCGCTTCGGGCACTCCTTTCGCCGCCGCGGTGCTGCGCGGGCTGCTGGCGGCGGGGGAGAGCGTGGACCTGGTCGTGAGCCGGGCGTCGCGGCTGACGCTCCTGGACGAGACGGGGATCTCCTACCGGGACGCGCACTGGCGCGAGGACCTGGCGGCCTGGCTGGCGCGGGGCGCGGACGGGAAGCCGGACACCTTCGACGTGGACCTGTCGGGCGTACGCCACTGGGCGGCCGGCGATCTGGCCGCGGGGCCGTCCTCGGGGTCGTACCCGGCGAAGGGGATGCTGATCGTCCCGGCCTCGACGGCGTGCGTGGCGGGGGTGGCGCTCGGGCTGTCGAAGGACCTGTTGCAGCGGGCGGCGAGCGTGACGCTCAAGGAGCGGCGGAAGCTGGTGGTCGCGGTCCGGGAGACGCCGCTGAGCGGGCAGACGCTGAAGCAGCTGGTGGCCCTGGACGAGGCGGGCGCGGTCGTGCTGCCCGCCTCGCCGGGCTTCTACGCGGGGGCGACGCACATCCAGGATCTGGTGGACTTCGTCGCGGGGCGGGTGCTGGACGCGGCGGGTGTGCCGCACCGGCTGTACCGCCGTTGGGAGGGGGAGCTGGGTGGCGGCTCCCCGGGCTGACGGTGTGGGCGTCAGCGCTTCTTGGGCGCGCGCCGGGGGCCGCGGGTGCGGTCGGTCCGGAGGGCGGCGGTGGGGCGGTGGGCACGCGAGCGGTTGGCCAGGTCCTGAAGCTCGCGCATCCGGGCGTAGGCCATCTCGATCGTGTACACGGTGTCGTCACTCCTGAAGATTCGTCAGCGATTTCTGGTTGTGCGAGAAGATTTGCAGGCTTCAACGCCTGTACGCCTTGGATTCTACACGTAGACTTGCGGTATTGCTGAACAATGGAAGGTTTCAGTCACATGGACGCGGTGGACAGGCAGCTCATCCAGGCCCTCCGGGAGAACGGCAGGGCCTCGTACGCCGAGCTCGGGCGGCTCGTCGGGCTCTCCGGGCCCAGCGTCACGGACCGCATCAACCGGCTGGAATCCGCCGGGGTCATCACGGGCTACCGCGCGACCGTCGACGCGGCCTCGCTCGGCCTCGGGGTCACGGCCCTCATCGGCATCTCGCTCTCCGACGCCGCCGACCACGAGGACGTGGCGCACCGGCTGAAGGACCTCGCGGAGATCGAGGACGCCTGGTTCATCGCGGGCGACGACTCGTACATGCTCAAGGTCCGCGTGGGTGACGTGGACGGGCTGGAGAAGACGATCCGCCGCCTCAGCTCGACCAAGGGCGTCTCGCGCACCCGCACCACGATCGTGCTCTCCACCAAGTGGGAGAACCGGGTCGGAGACCTCCCCGAGGAGAGCTAGCGCCCCTCCCGGCAAGCTTTGCCCCGTCGCGCCGCCCAGCACGCACGCTCGCCGCGTTGGCCAAAAGCCCTGGTAGCGGAGCTACCAGGGCTTTTGGCCGCCTTGCGATCGCACGCACCGGACGACGCTCCTCGCGGGGCAGACATCGCCGGTCGCGACGCTAGGCGT
Organism: Streptomyces sp. DT224; assembly: GCF_049844595.1. Taxonomy (NCBI): domain Bacteria; kingdom Bacillati; phylum Actinomycetota; class Actinomycetes; order Kitasatosporales; family Streptomycetaceae; genus Streptomyces; species Streptomyces sp. DT224. The sequence goes on along the minus strand of NZ_JBNCLI010000006.1, from coordinate 454,792 downwards.
ACGGTGGGCGGGTTCGGTACGGCGAGGAATTGAGGAGCACTGGTGGACGCGGGACTCAAGCGCGAACTGGAGCAGAAGGTCGAAGCCGGTGAGCGGCTGACCCGCGAGGACGGGATCGCGCTCTACGAGTCCGACGACCTGGCGTGGCTGGGCGGTCTGGCCCACCAGGTGCGTACGCGCAAGAACGGCGACGTCGTCCACTTCAACGTCAACCGTCATCTCAACATGACGAACGTGTGCACCGCCTCGTGCGCGTACTGCTCCTTCCAGCGCAAGCCGGGGGAGAAGGACGCGTACACCATGCGCATCGAGGAGGCGGTGAAGCTCGCCAAGGCGATGGAGGGCGAGAACCTCACCGAGCTGCACATCGTCAACGGGCTGCACCCGTCCCTGCCGTGGCGCTACTACCCGCGCTCGCTGAGCGCGCTCAAGGAGGCGCTGCCGCAGGTCTCCCTGAAGGCGTTCACCGCCACCGAGATCCACCACTTCGAGACCATCTCCAAGCTCTCCGCCTCGGAGATCCTGGACGAGCTGATCGAGGCGGGTCTGGAGTCGCTGACCGGTGGCGGCGCGGAGATCTTCGACTGGGAGGTCCGCCAGCACATCGTGGACCACAACACCCACTGGGAGGACTGGTCGCGCATCCACCGGCTCGCCCACGAGAAGGGGCTGAAGACGCCGGCGACCATGCTGTACGGGCACATCGAGGAGCCCCGGCACCGCGTCGACCACGTGCTGCGGCTGCGTGAGCTCCAGGACGAGACCGGCGGCTTCCAGGTCTTCATCCCGCTGCGCTACCAGCACGACTTCGTGGACATGAAGGACGGCAAGGTCCGCAACAAGCTCCAGGCGCGGACCACGATGGCGACCGGCGCCGAGGCGCTGAAGACCTTCGCCGTCTCCCGGCTGCTGTTCGACAACGTCCCGCACGTCAAGGTGTTCTGGGTGATGCACGGCGTGCAGACCGCCCAGCTCGCCCTCCAGCACGGTGCGGACGACATGGACGGCTCGGTCGTGGAGTACAAGATCACGCACGACGCGGACAACTACGGCACGCCGAACAAGCTGACCCGCGAGGACCTGCTCGACCTGATCCGCGACGCCGGCTTCCGGCCGGTGGAGCGCAACACCCGGTACGAGATCCTCCGCGAGTACCCGGGCCCGGACGCGGAGCGGCGCGAGTCGCCGCAGCCGATGCGGGTCTGACCCGGCGCGCGCCGCGCGCGCGGCGCCGCACGTACGAAAGCTCCGGCCACCGTCCCCGGCCGGAGCTTTCTCGCGTTCCGGGCGCGGCTTGAGCGGGCATCCTGTAATGGGTAATCTGCACCTATGGCTCTTACATTCGAGGTGGACCCGGCGTTCGGCCGCCCCCTGCGCGACGGCATCGTCACGCTCTGGGTCGATGTCTCCAACGCGGGCGGTGCGGTCGGCTTCGTGCCGCCCGTGTCGGAGGGCGACATCCGGCCGGAACTGCTCAAGCACCAGGTGGCCCTGACCGAGGGGCGGACCCGGCTGGTCGTCGGCTACGACGAGGAGGGGCGCGTCGCCGCCACCGCCTTCCTCACGCTCAACACGCACCGGCTGATGCGGCACTGGCTGTGGGCGTACACCGTGATGGTCCACCCCCGCCACCAGGGCAAGGGGTACGGCCGCGACCTGATGGCCGTCGTCGCGGACACGGCGCGCGCGACCGAGGGCATCGAGGCGATCCGGCTCACCTGCCGGGGCGGGACCGGCGCCGAGCGCTTCTACGCCGCCTGCGGCTACAAGGAGGTCGGGCGCGTGCCCGGGGCGATCCGGGTGGCCGAGGGCGACGACCGGGACGACGTCTTCATGCTGCTGCCGCTGGGCTGATCCCTCCCGGGACGCGGCCCAGCGAATCGATCGATTGCGGGGCATGCTTCACTGGTCGGGCAGGACTGTCGTACGTAGAGAGAAGGCCAGCTGTGTCCGCTGCCAAGCCGAGCGCAACGATCCGGTACACCGCGATGCGTCTCAGCATCTTCGTCGGCTGCTTCGTCGTCGCCGCCATCGCCGTCAACCTCGGAGTCGTGCCGTCCGGGGTCGGGGGATCCAATGTCGTCTGGGTCATCCTGCTCGCCCTGGTGCTGTCCGCGCCGCTCAGCTTCGTCCTGCTGCGCAAGCAGCGCGACGAGATGTCCGAGCAGATCGTCTCCTCGGTCGACCGCGCCAAGGCCCGACTGGAGGCCAACCGCACGCGCGAGGACGGCGTGACCCCGTAAGGGGAACGTAAGCTTCCTCACACTCCGCACCTTTCTCCGTCGAACCCCAGCGCAGGAGCAGTCGCTCCTGTACTGGGGTTTTCCGTGTCTCCGGGCGGAGTTGGGGATTCCGGGGCGACCGGGGGCGGGAGTGGAGCGCTCTCTCGTACCAAAGAAGACCTTTGAGGTTCTCAAAGTTCAAGTGTTAACGTGTTCGGCATGAAGACTGATGTGCGCCTCCGATCTGCCACGAGCGTCCCGCTCGTGGAGCGCCTTCACGTCGATCTCTGCCGCTGTATGTCCGCGGTCTGTTGCCGCAACGTCTGATACCGGCACCATGCAGCGGCGCCGCCCCCTGACGCGGGCGCCGCACCCCCGTCCCCCCCCGCACACCGTCCCCGTGCGTCCCGATGCGTCACATCTGGAGTGTGTCCGTGTCCGCGAATCCCGCGTCCACCGCCGAGAAGCCCGCAGGCTCCGGCTTCCGCATACCCAAGGTCCCGTTCTGGGCCCAGATCGTCGCCGGTCTGGTCCTCGGCGTCCTGCTCGGCTGGCTCGCCCGCAGCCAGGACATCGACTGGCTCTACACCACGCTCGACAAGGTCGGCCACATCTTCGTCCAGCTGCTGAAGCTGGCCGTCGCGCCCCTCGTCTTCTTCGCGATCCTGGTGTCGATCACCAACCTGCGCAAGGTCAACAACGCCGCCCGGCTGGCCGGGCGCACCGTGCTCTGGTTCATGATCACCTCGCTGATCGCCGTCGCCATCGGCCTCGCAATCGGCCTGATCACCAACCCGGGCTCCGGCACCGGCCTCACCCCGAAGGACGGCAAGCTCCCCGAGCACGCCGGCTCCTGGCTCGACTTCCTGACCGGCATCATCCCGGAGAACGTGATCACCCCGTTCACCGAGCTGAACGTCCTCCAGATCGTCTTCATGGCCGCCGTCGCCGGGATCGCCGCCCTCCAGCTCGGTGAGAAGGCGCAGCCGATCCTCACCCTCAGCGAAGCCGTCCTGGAACTCCTCCAGAAGGCCCTGTGGTGGGTCATCCGCCTCGCCCCGCTCGGCACCGTCGGCCTCATCGGCTACGCGATCGCCGACTACGGCTGGGACCTGATCGGCAAGTACGCGACGTTCACCGCCGACGTCTACATCGGCTGCGCCCTGGTGCTGTTCGTCGTCTACCCCGTGCTGCTCGCCACCGTCGCCAAGCTGAGCCCGCTCCAGTTCTTCAAGGGCGCCTGGCCCGCGATCCAGCTGGCGTTCGTCTCGCGCTCCTCGGTCGGCACCATGCCCGTCACCCAGAAGGTCACCGAGCGCCTGGGCGTCCCGAAGGAGTACGCCTCCTTCTCGGTCCCGTTCGGCGCCACCACCAAGATGGACGGCTGCGCCGCGATCTACCCGGCGCTCGCCGCGATCTTCATCGCGCAGATCTTCGACGTGCAGCTGGATGTCGGTGACTACATCCTGATCGCGTTCGTCTCGGTCATCGGTTCGGCGGCCACCGCCGGTCTGACCGGCGCCACGGTCATGCTGACGCTGACCCTGTCCACCCTGGGCCTCCCGCTGGAGGGCGTCGGCCTGCTGATGGCCATCGACCCGATCCTGGACATGATGCGCACCGCCACGAACGTGGCCGGCCAGGCGCTCATCCCGGTGATCGTCTCGGCCCGCGAGAAGATCCTGGACCACGACGCGTACAACTCGGCATCGGCCTCCCCGGTGGACGAGGACGAGGTCCGCGACACCGAGCCGGAGCGCGTTCCGGTCGCGGCCTGACCGCCCGGTTCGACGCCCGAGGGCCCCTTCTCCACGCGGAGGAGGGGCCCTCGGCCGTGCGGTGTACGACGGGGGCGGGGCGCGGCCCCGTACCCTTACCGGGGAGTAGTGCTGCGGGGGCGGGAGGGAGTCGACGTGGGTGCTGTGCGGAACAAGCGGATGCCGCGCGCCGTGCGCGAGCAGCAGATGATGGACGCCGCGGTGCAGACGTTCGGGCAGCGGGGGTACCGGGCCGCCTCGATGGACGAGATCGCCGAGCTGGCCGGGGTGTCCAAGCCCCTGGTCTACCTGTATCTGAATTCGAAGGACGAGCTGTTCACCGCGTGCATCCGGCGCGAGGCGCGGGCGCTGCTCGCCGCCGTGCAGGGGGGCGTCGAGCCCGGCCTCCCGGCCGACCGGCAACTCTGGGAGGGGCTGCGGGCGTTCTTCACGCACACCGCGGAGAACCCGGACGGCTGGGCGGTGCTGTACCGGCAGGCGCGGACGCACGGGGAGCCGTTCGCCACCGAGGTCAACGTGATGCGCGAGGAGATCGTCGCGTTCGTGACCGGTCTGATCGGCGCCGCCGCCCGCGAGGCGCACCACGACCCGGCGCTCCCGGACCGGGACGTGGCGGGCCTCGCGCAGGCCCTGGTGGGCGCGGCGGAGGCGCTGGCCGGCTGGGCCAACGAGACCCCGGGCGTCTCGGCCCGGGAGGCGGCGGCGACGATGATGAACTTCTCCTGGGCGGGCCTGGAGAACCTGATGAACGGCCGCCCGTGGCAGGCGCCTAGCCCGTAGTCCCGGTCCCGGTCAGGTGCACCCGCTCGCCGTCCTCGCCGCCGCGCAGCTCGAACGCCGTGCCGTCGGTGGCGTACGTGACCGTGCCGGGCAGCAGGACCGGGGCCCGGAACTCGGTCCGTACGGTGCGGAGCGCGGCCGGGTCGGGGGTCTCGGCCAGGCAGCGGGCGACGGTCCACATGCCGTGGGCGATGGCCCGGGGAAAGCCGAAGAGGCGGGCGGTCAGCGGGTGGAGGTGGATCGGGTTGCGGTCGCCGGAGGCCGCCCCGTACCGCCGCCCGAGGTTGCCGGGCAGGTGCCATTCGGCGACGGCGGGGAGAGGCGCGGCGGCCGCCGCCGGTGCCGCCGTTTCCGTACGCGTCGCGTGCCGGGACAGATAGCCGCTGCGGGACTCCCACACCAGCGCGCCCGCGAGCCGCGCCTCGGTCACCACGGTGACCTCCGTGCCGCGCCGGTGCGGGCTCAGCTCCTGCGCGTACACCGTGAGTTCGAGCAGGTCCTCCGGCCGGAGGGTGCGGTGGGCGGCGATCTCGATCCAGGTGTGGACGAGACCGGTGACCGGGAGCGGGAAGTCGCGTCGGGTCATCAGCCGCATGGCCAGCGGGAACGCCAGGACGTGCGGGTACGTCACCGGCAGCGGCCCGGTCGCCGGGAAGCCGCAGATCGTGCGGTACGCGGCGAGGCGTCCGGGAGCGAGGGGCGCGGCGGGCAGGCGGAGGCGGCCGGCGGGCAGGGTGGCGCCGGGGCGTCCGGCGCGCTTGAAGGGCGAGGTGACGGCGCCCCGGGCCAGTGAGAGGGCCAGGCTCATCGGGTCAGGCCCCCAGCAGGCTCTGGCCGCAGACCCGGACGACCTGGCCGTTGACGGCGGCGGACGCGGGCTGGGCGAACCAGGCGGTGGTCTCGGCGACGTCGACCGGGAGGCCGCCCTGCGCGAGGGAGTTCATCCGGCGGCCCGCCTCGCGGATGAGGAGCGGGACGGCCGCGGTCATCTTCGTCTCGATGAAGCCGGGGGCGACCGCGTTGACCGTGACGCCGTGGTCGGCGGCGGCGCGCGGGGCCAGGGAGCGGACGAGGCCGATGACGCCCGCCTTGCTGGCCGCGTAGTTGGTCTGGCCGTTGTTGCCGGCGATGCCCGCGATGGAGGCGGTGGCGACGATCCGGCCGCCCCGGTTGACGGTGCCCGCCTTCAGCAGCGCGTCGGTGGTGCGCAGGACGCTGTCCAGGTTGACGTCGATGACCTGGGCCCAGCGGTCGGCGGCCATGTTGGCCAGCCGGCGGTCGCGGGTGATGCCGGCGTTGTGGACAAGGATGTCGAGGCCGTCGGGCGCGGCGGCGGCGATGCGGTCGGCGGCGTCCTCGGCGGTGATGTCGAGGGGGAGCGCGGTGGCGCCGAGGCGGTCGGCGGTGCGGACCAGGTCCTCCTGGGCCTGCGGCACGTCCAGGCAGATCACCTGGGCGCCGTCGCGGGCCAGGACCGAGGCGACGGAGGCCCCGATGCCGCGGGCGGCGCCGGTGACGAGGGCGGTCCGGCCGGCCAGCGGGGCGGCCCAGTCGCGGACCGGGCCGGGGGCGGCGTCGGTGACCTCGATGACCTGGCCGCTGACGTACGCGGACCGGGGCGAGAGCAGGAAGCGCAGGGTGGACTCGGCGGAGGCGACGGCGGACGGGGCGATCCGGACCAGCTGCACGGTGGCGCCCTTGCCGATCTCCTTGCCGAGCGAGCGCGTGAAGCCCTCCAGGGCCTGCTGGGCGGCGGCCTGGTGGTGGTCCTCCGGTGAGGGCCGCACCCCGATGACGACGACCCGGCCGCCGGGGGCGAGCGAGCGGACGACCGGGTGGAGGGCGGCGTGCACGGCCCCGAGCCCGGCGGCGGTGTCCACGGCGGTCGCGTCGAGCACGAGCGCGGCGGGCCGGTCCGCGCGCGGGACGACCTCCAGGCCGGTGGCGGTGAGGACCGCCGCCAGCTCCTCGGTGACGGCGGACGCGCCCGCGGTGAGGTGGAGGACGGGGCCGGTGAGCGTCGGCGTCTCCAGGGTCCAGCGGCGCAGCCGGGCGGGCTGCGGGAGACCGAGTTTCCGGGTGAGGAACTTGCCGGGTGCCGTGCCGGTCAGGTGCAGATAGCGGTCGGCCATTGTCCAGACTCCCTGCTCGGTCGTAGATTTACTCTGGAGTAAGGTTACTCAAGAGTCAGGAGCTGGTCGAGATGAGTTGGTCGAGTTGATTCCCCTCGCACTCCCGCGGCCCCGCCGGGTCGCGGTCATCGGCGGCAGCCGCATCCCGTTCGCCCGGTCCGACGGGCCCTACGCCCAGGTCTCCAACCAGCAGATGCTGACCGCCGCGCTCGACGGCCTGGTCGACCGCTTCGGTCTCCACGGCGAGCGCGTGGGCGAGTTCGCGGCGGGCGCGGTCCTCAAGCACAGCCGCGACTTCAACCTGGCCCGCGAGACGGTCCTCGGCTCGCGGCTCGACCCGCGCACCCCCGCGTACGACGTCCAGCAGGCGTGCGGCACCGGCCTCCAGGCGGTGATCGCCGCCGCGAACAAGATCATGCTCGGGGCGATCGACTCGGCCATCGCGGGCGGCACGGACACCACCAGCGACGCCCCGCTCGGCGTCAACGACGAACTGCGCCGGCTGCTGCTCTCCGTCCGGCGCGCCACGTCGGCGGGCGCCCGCGCCAAGGCCCTGACGGGCGTACGGCCCCGGCACCTCGTCCCGGACATCCCGCGCAACGCCGAACCCCGCACCGGGCTCTCGATGGGCGACCACGCGGCGCTCACCGCCCGGCAGTGGGACATCGGCCGCGCCGAGCAGGACCGCCTCGCCGCCACCAGCCACCAGCGGCTCGCCGCCGCGTACGAACGGGGCTTCCTGGACGACCTCGTCGTCCCGTACCAGGGCCTGGAACGCGACCAGAACCTGCGCCCCGGCTCCACGGTGGAGAAACTCGCCACGCTGAAACCGGTGTTCGGCACGGACCACCCCGACGCGACGATGACCGCGGGAAACTCGACGCCGCTCACCGACGGGGCCGCGACCGTGCTCCTGGCGAGCGAGGAGTGGGCCGAGGCGCACGGGCTCGCACCGCAGGCGTACCTCTCGCTGTACGAGACCGCCGCGGTGGACTACGTGAACGGCGAGGACGGGCTGCTGATGGCGCCCGCGTACGCCGTGCCCCGGCTGCTGGAGCGGGCCGGGCTCGGGACCGAGGACTTCGATTTCTTCGAGATCCACGAGGCGTTCGCCTCCCAGGTGCTGGCCACGCTGGCCGCCTGGGAGAAGCAGGGGCTCGCGCCCGTCGACCGGGACCGGCTGAACGTCGCGGGCTCCTCGCTCGCCACCGGCCACCCGTTCGCCGCGACGGGCGCCCGCATCGTCGCCACCCTGGCCAAGCTCCTCGCGGAGCGGGACGCCCCGGGCCGCGGGCTGATCTCGATCTGCGCGGCGGGCGGCCAGGGGGTCACGGCGATCCTCGAACGCGGCGCCTCGTCGTCCGACGGGGCATAGGGGGCCGCTGCGCGGGGCCTTCTCCCCTTTCCGGAACCGGGGGCTCCGCCCCGGATTCCGCGCCTCGAACGCCGGCGGGGCCGGATGTGCCGCCGTCCGCCCCCGCCTCGCACGCCCGGTCGTCCCCCAGTGAACCCGCCCGTCCCCCTTGCCGAGGAGCCGCACGTGTCCACGCCACCCGCCCCTTCCCCCGCACCCACCGCCCCCGCCCTGGTCGAGCCCACGTTGGAGCGGGACGCCCACGGCACCGTCCGGCAGGTCTCCGTACCGGCGTTCGCCCCGGCCGTCCGGCGCGGATCGCTCGCCGAGATCCCGTTCGACAACGCCCGCGAGGCCCCCGCCGAAGCCGTCCTCAGCCGCAAGCAGCCGGACGGCAGCTGGCAGGACGTGACGGCCGCCGACTTCGCCGCCGAGGTGCTGGCCGTCGCCAAGGGCCTCATCGCGGAGGGGCTGCGGGCCGGCGACCGGATCGCGATCATGGCGCGTACGACGTACGAGTGGACGCTGCTCGACTTCGCGGCCTGGGCGGCGGGCCTGGTCACCGTGCCCATCTACCCGACCTCGTCCGCCTTCCAGGCCCGCTGGATCCTCCAGGACTCCGGGGCGGTGGCCTGCGCGGTCGAGTCCGCCGACCAGGGCCGGATCATCAGCCAGGAGCGCAAGCAGCTCGCCGGGCTCGCGCACCTCTGGCAGTTCGACACGGGAGCGCTCGGCCGGCTGAAGAAGCTCGGCAGGGACCTCCCGGACGACGCCGTCGCCGAGCGCCGCGCGACGCTGGAGCCGCAGACCCCGGCCACCCTGATCTACACCTCCGGCACCACGGGCCGCCCGAAGGGGTGCGTGCTGACCCACGGCAACTTCTTCGCCGAGGTCGACAACGCCATCGAGCTGCTGCACCCGGTCTTCAAGTCGGTGAGCAAGTACCCCGCGTCGACCCTGCTGTTCCTGCCGCTCTCGCACGTCTTCGGCCGGATGGTCGCGATCGGCTGCCTGCGCGCCCGGGTCCGCCTCGGCCACGCGCCGTCGATCGCGACGGATGACCTGCTCGCGGACCTGGCCGGTTTCAAGCCGTCGTTCCTGCTGGCGATCCCGTACGTCCTGGAGAAGGTCTACAACACGGGCCGGGCCACCGCCGAGAAGATGGGCCGCGCCTCCTCCTTCGACCGGGCCGCCCGCATCGCCCAGCGCTACGGCCAGGCCGTCGAGGCCGCGGAACACGGCACGGGCCCGGGCCCCGGCCTCGGACTGCGCGCCGCGCGGGCGCTGTACGACCCGCTGGTCTACCGCCGCATCCGGGCGGCGCTCGGCGGGCACGTCCGGTACGCGATCTGCGGCGGCTCCCCGCTGGGGCGGCGGCTCGCGGCGTTCTACGCGGGCGCCGGCATCGAGATCTTCGAGGGCTACGGCCTCACCGAGACGACCGCCGCCGCCACGGTCACCCCGCCGCTCAAGCCCCGCCTGGGCACGGTCGGGTGGCCGATGCCCGGCACCGCCGTACGCATAGCCGGTGACGGGGAGGTGCTGCTCAGCGGCGGGCAGGTGTTCCAGGGCTACTGGGACGCGCAGCGCGGGACCGCCGTCCCCGTGCTCGACGGCGGCTGGTTCGCGACGGGGGACCTGGGCGCCCTCGACGAGGACGGCTACCTCACGATCACCGGGCGCAAGAAGGACATCATCATCACGTCGGGCGGCAAGAACGTCACCCCCGCCCCGCTGGAGGACTGGCTGCGCGCCCACCCTCTGGTCAGCCAGTGCATGGTGGTCGGCGACAACCGCTCCTTCATCACGGCCCTGATCACGCTGGAGGCGGACGGGCTCGCGCACTGGTGCCGGATGCGCAAGAAGCAGGACGTCCCGATGCGGGACCTCGTCCACGACGAGGAGCTGCGCGCCACGCTCCAGCGCGCGGTGGACGAGGCCAACCGCCTGGTCTCCCGCGCCGAGTCGATCCGCAAGTTCACCGTGCTGCCGGGGGACTTCACCGAGGAGGGCGGCCACCTCACGCCGTCGCTGAAGCTGAAGCGGGACGCGATCGCGCGGGACTTCTCGGGCGAGATCGAGGACCTGTACCGGAAGTGAGGCGCGCCCCGGATGCCCTGAGGCCGCGTCAGGCCGGGGTGTCCGGGGCCTTCGTGTGCAGGATGGCGCGGGCCTGTTCGGCGGCGCGCGCTATCGACTCGGAGACGAAGTCCAGGTAGCGGGCCATGCTCTCCAGGCGGGTGCCCGCCGGGGTGGCCGCGCCGAAGACGGGGACGCCCTCGCGCGCGGTCTCGGCGAGCTGGGCGGTGGACTCGGCGCTCGCCATCATCGACTGGTGCATGATGTCGTCGTCGACGACGTACCGTTCGCGGCGCCCCTCGCGCTCGCGGCGGACCAGGCTCTGGCTCTCCAGGAACGCGACCGCCTTGGAGACGGAGGCCGGGCTGACCTTCAGGCGCGCGGCGAGTTCGCCGGCGGTGAGGCTGCCGGTGTCGCTGAGGGTCAGGGCGGCCAGCACCCTGGCCATCATCGGGGGCGTGCCCGAGGCCATCAGGACGGTCGTGAACACCTCCTCGTACGCGCGCACCTCGCCGGCGTCGCGTCCGTAGGGCTGCGGTTCGGGGCTCGCGTCGCGGGACGCGGCCTTCCCGCGGCGGTGGGTGCGGTGCTCCGTGGCCCGGTGGGCGACGTCCGCGCGGTAGCCGACGGGTCCGCCGTTGCGGGTCACCTCGCGGGTGACCGTCGAGGTGGGGCGGTCCAGTTTCCGGGCGATCTCCGCGTAGGCGAGGCCGTCGGCCAGCCCCTGGGCGATCTGCCGGCGTTCCTGCTGGGTGAGCCTGCCTCCCGGCATCGCGGTCTCCTTCGTGGGCGCGGGTGCGGCCGTGCGGCGGCCGATGGCCCCCACTATAGCCTTCACGCTCATCCCATTGCAACGCCATGGCTCGATAGTCGTTGCGTTCCTTGCAGGCCCATTGCACCAACTTCCCTGTATTGACGTGCTGTTATTGGCTTCTGGTGCAACGAGTGTGTTGCCAGAACTGTGAATGCAACGTAGCGTTTCTTTCATCGGAAAGCGCGAGTCGCTCGGACTCGCACACCGGACAAGGAGCGCACCATGCCGCAGTTCAGCACCCCCGCCGCCGTCACCGCCCACGTCGACATCTCGGCCGGCCACATCCGGTTCATCGCCGCCGACCGCACCGACACCGTGGTCGAGGTCCTGCCCGCCGACGCCACCAAGAGCCGCGACGCGAAGGCCGCCGGCCGCGTCGAGGTCGCGTACGCCGACGGCGTCCTGGACATCCGGACCCCCAAGGAGGGGCGCGGCCGGCTCCTCGGCGAGACCGGCTCCGTGGAGATCACCGTCCAGCTGCCCGCCGGATCGCACGTCGAGGCGAAGGCCGGCGCCGCCGAGTTCCGGGGCGTCGGGCGCCTCGGGGACATCGTCTTCGAGGGCGGCTACCGCTCCGTCAAGGTGGACGAGGCCGCCAGCGCCCGGATCTCGGCGCACGACGGCGCCGTCATCGTCCGCCGCCTCACCGGGCCCGGCGAACTCAGCACCCAGCGCGGCGACGTGACCGTCGAGGAGGCCACCCGCGGCGAGCTGACCCTCAGCACCCAGGTCGGCGACATCAAGGTCGGCGCGGCGCGCGGTGTCCCGGCCGTGCTCGACGCGGGCACCGTCGTCGGCCGTATCGACAACGCCCTGAGGAACGACGGCGCGCCCGGCCTGACCATCCGGGCCACCACCACCAAGGGCGACATCACCGCCCGCAGCCTCTGACCCCCGCCCACCTCGTAGAACTCCCCCCACCTCGTAGAAGCAGAAGGAGCCACACCCATGACGAACCCGGCCATCACGGCGAACGGACTGCGCAAGGCGTACGGCGACAAGACCGTGCTCGACGGCATCGACCTCAGCATCCCGGCCGGAACGGTGTTCGCGCTGCTCGGTCCGAACGGCGCCGGCAAGACGACCGCCGTCAAGATCCTCTCCACACTCATCCCACCCGGTGAAGGGTCCGGCGCGATCAGCGTCGGCGGCCACGACCTGGCCACCGACGCCCAGGCGGTACGCGCCGCCATCGGTGTCACCGGGCAGTTCTCCGCCGTCGACGGGCTGATCACCGGCGAGGAGAACCTGCTCCTGATGGCGGACCTGCACCACCTCTCCAAGGCCGAGGGGCGGCGGGTCACCGCGGAGCTCCTGGAGCGCTTCGACCTCACGGACGCGGCGAAGAAGCCCGCGTCCACCTACTCCGGCGGCATGAAGCGCCGCCTCGACATCGCGATGACCCTCGTCGGGGACCCGCGCGTCATCTTCCTGGACGAGCCGACCACCGGACTCGACCCGCGCAGCCGGCACGGCATGTGGCAGATGATCCGCGGCCTGGTCGGCAACGGTGTGACCGTCTTCCTCACCACCCAGTACCTGGAGGAGGCCGACGAACTCGCCGACCGCATCGCCGTCCTGCACAACGGGAAGCTGGTGGCCGAGGGCAGCGCCGAGGAGCTGAAGCGCATCGTCCCCGGCGGACACGTCCGGCTGCGCTTCACCGACCCGGCGGCCTACCGCGAGGCGGCCGCCGCGCTCGGCGGCGACACCACCCGCGACGACGAGGCGCTGGCCCTCCAGCTCCCCAGCGACGGCACCCAGCGCGACCTGCGCGCCGTCCTCGACCGGCTGGACGCCGCGGGCGTCGAGGCCGACGAACTCACCGTGCACACCCCCGACCTGGACGACGTCTTCTTCGCCCTGACCGAAACCGAAGCCGGCGCCGACGCCGTCATCCCCGCCCCGACCAAGGAGACCGTCCGATGAGCACCCTCTCCCTCGCCGCGCGCGACTCGGCCACGATGCTCCGCCGCAACCTCCTGCACGCCCGGCGCTACCCCTCGCTCACCCTCAACCTGCTGCTCACCCCGGTGATGCTGCTCCTGCTGTTCGTCTACATCTTCGGCGACACCATGAGCGGCGGCGCGGGCCGCGACGCGTACATCGCGTACATCGTGCCCGGCATCCTGCTCATGACGATCGGCTCGACCACCGTCGGCACGGCCGTGTCGGTCTCCATGGACATGAGCGAGGGCATCATCGCCCGCTTCCGCACCATGGCCATCCACCGGGGCTCGATCCTCTTCGGCCATGTGGTGGGCAGCCTCCTGCGGACGCTGATGAGCGTGGTCTTCGTCGGTGCGGTCGGGGTGGCCATGGGCTTCCGCTCCACCGACGCCACCGTCCTGGAATGGCTCGGAGCTCTCGGACTGCTCGCCCTCTTCACCCTGGCCTTCACCTGGATCGCTGTGGGGATGGGCCTGGGCAGCCCCAACGCGGAGGCCGCCAGCAACAACGCGACACCGCTGATCCTGCTGCCCCTGATCTCCAGCGCGTTCGTCCCGCTGGACTCGATGCCCGGCTGGTTCCAGCCGATCGCCGAGTACCAGCCCTTCACCCCGGCCATCGAGACCCTGCGCGGACTGCTGCTCGGTACGGAGATCGGCAACAGCGGGTGGATCGCGGTGGGCTGGTGCGTGGGCCTCGCGGTCCTCGGCTACTACTGGTCCCGGTCCCAGTTCGACCGGGAACCCAAGTAGGGACCCGCTCCCCCCCGGCCGGCCAGGGTCTTTCACCCCGGCCGGCCGAGGCGTGCGTCCAGGCGGTCCAGCACCTTGCGGCCCGCCCGGCCCACGCCGACCGGCACCAGGGCCGCCCGTCCCGGCACCCGCACCCCGCCCGTGAAGGCGACCAGGGTGTGCCCGGGGCGGGCGGCCGACGGCGTGGCCGCGATGCCGATGAGCACGAAGCGGCTCTGGAGCCACAGCCAGCCGGGCCGCCGCACCCCGTGGAAGCGGGCGTGCATCCCGAACCGGCTGCGGGCCACCGCCTCCACGCGGTCCCCGTCGGCGCGGGTCAGCCGCAGCCGCCGCATGTCGGGGACCAGGAGCGCCAGTTCGCCGTCGATGTCGGCGAGCAGGGGCTCCACCTCGGCGCAGGGCGCGGCGATCTCGCGGGTGGTGACGCGGGCGCCGGGCACCCCGGCCGCGAGCACGCGGAGGCGGCGGACCGGGTCCAGGGGGGCGGCGGCGGGCCACCGCGGGGTGTCGGTCATGACGTCCATGCCTTCCGGAAGGAGTCCCGGGCGCGGGACAGACGGGACTTGACGGTGCCCACGCGGAGTCCGAGCAGGGCGGCGGCGGCCCGCTCGTCCAGCCCTTCGACGTCACGCAGCACGAGCACGGCGCGGTGCTCGGGGCTCAGCCGGGCCAGCACGTCCCCGATGTCGGCGGCGAGCTCGGGATCGCCGCGCTGGGGCAGTGCCGTGAGGTCGGCGGGCACGGAGCGGGAGCCGCGCCGGGCGACCCGGACGGCCTCCCGGCAGGCGATGGCCCGCACCCACCCGTACAGCGCGGCCGGCTCCTTCAGCGAGCGCAGGCTCCGGAAGACGGCGACCAGGGTCTCCTGGACGGCGTCCGGCCCGTCGGCGAGCGCGATCGGGGCGCAGATGCGACCGGCGTACGGGGTGAGGACGTCCAGCAGCTCGTGCATGGCGAGCGTGTCGCCGCGCTGCGCGGCCGCCACCAGGCGTATCGCGCGGTCGCGGCCGGCGTCATCGGGCACGGGCTGCGGCTTCCTTCCCGGCCGCCGTGCGGGGTGCGGCGGCGGATTCCTTCCTGGCCGCCACCCCCTGAAGCGCGGCGGCGGCTTCCTTCCCGGCCGCCACCCGGAACGCGGCGGCGGCGAGCAGCAGGCAGAGCGGTGTGTACAGGACCCGGTTGAGCAGCTGGAAGGTGTCCCCGGCCGCCGCGTCGAGCCCGGTGTCCAACCCCACCGCCCAGCCGAGCCCGGCGAGCCCGCGCAGTGCGGTGCCGCAGGCGACGGCGAGCGTACCGGCCTGGAGGAGCCGCCCGAGCCGGTGGGTGCGCCCCAGCCGCGCGCGGGCGGTGACCAGGGCCGCGCCGCCGAACAGGACGGCGGCGAGCGGCAGTACGACGGGCGGGGTGAACGGGGCGTCGATGCCCAGCACGGCGTACGAGAGTGCCTGCGCGTCCCCGGCGGGCCAGGTGCTCCCGGTGGACCAGAGCACGTGCAGCAGTCCGTCGGCGGTGAGGACGCCGGCGACGGCGAGGGCGGCGGTGCGGGGGGAGATGGCCATGCTGACTCCTCGGTGAGAGGGGGCGGACGCCCGGATCACCCCACAGAGGAGCCGGGAGGCGGATTCGTTCCCCGGTCGCGCCGATCCATCTATCTCGTAATCAAGCATCTTGACATCAAGAGACTAACGGGGCAGGCTTCCGCGGGTCCGATGATCTCTTGACGTCAAGATATGTGGGGTGGGTGGCGGTGGCGCGCACAAGCGAGGGAAGCCGACAGGCGGGTCTGCTGGCCCAGTTGCGCAACCCGCCTGGCGGCAGGGACGCCCGGATCATGCTGCGCGCCCTGGCCGTCGACCGCACCGGCACCGGCCTGTGGGCGGCCTCCTCGGTCCTCTACCTCACCTTCGTCACCCACCTCAGCGCCCAGCAGATCGGCGTCCTGCTCGGCACGGCGGGCGTCGCCGGCATCGCGGGCTCACCCCTCGCCGGACGCCTCGCGGGCCGCTTCCCGGTGCGCCCGCTGCTCATCGGCTGCCATCTGCTGCGCCTCGTCACGCTCACGCTGGTGCTGCTCTGTACGCGCTTCGAGGCGCTGCTCGTCGTGGTCGCGGTGACCTACCTGGGTGACAGGGCGGCCAAGACCCTGGAGATGCTGTTCGCCACCCGCGCCGCGGGCGAACGGCGCGCCGCCTACCAGGCGTTGTCGCGCAGTGCCGCCAACGCGGGCTACGGGCTGGGCGCGGGCCTCGCCGCGATCGGCCTGGCGGCCGGAACGACGGACGCGTACCGCGCGCTGATCCTCGGCAACGCGCTCTCCTTCCTCGTCGCCGCCGCGCTGGTGTGGCGTACGGGGGAGCCGGGCGGGGCGGTGCAGGAGGCGCGATCCGAGGCGCGCCGCCCGCGCGCCAAGGGCCCCTGGCGGGACGCCGGTTACCTCCGCTTCGTGCTCCTCGACATCCCGATGAACCTGGACGACTCGGTGCTGGGCGTCGGCCTCCCCCTCTGGCTCGTCACCCGCACCTCCGCCCCGCACGCCCTCGTCCCGGCCTTCCTGGTCATCAACACCGCGCTGGTCGTCCTGCTCCAACTCGCCGTCTCCCGCAGGGCGGAGGGCCCGCGCAAGGCAGTGCGGGCGGTGGCGCTGTACGGGATCCTGCTCTTCGTCACCTGCGCCCTGCTGGCCGCGTCCACCGGGTGCGGCACCTGGACGGCGGCCGGGGTCCTGCTCGCGGCGGCGGTCCTGGTCACGATGGCGGAGCTGATGCGCTCGGTCAGCTCCTGGGAACTGGCCGTCCTGCTCGCCCCGCCGGACGAGCGGGCCGCCTACCTGGGGGTGGCCGGCATGTCCCAGTCGATCCAGAAGTCGGCGGGCCCGCCGCTGCTCACGGGAGTGGTGATGGCCGCGGGCCCGGCCGGCTGGCTGGCCCTGGGCGCGGCGGTGGCGGGGGCGGCGGCGTGGCAACGGCGGGGCTGTGAGAAGCGGTTGCGGGCGATGGGCGCCCTTGATCCGGTGGCCGAGCGCGTCGGCTGAGGTTCCCGGCTCTACGCTGTGCCGACGCGCCCGCCCCGGCAGCCGGGGGGTGCCGCGATGAGGAGGGGATCATGCGAAGACACGTGCTGTGGAGCACGGTGGCCGCGGTTGCGGCGATGACCGTGCTCGGCACGACGTCGGCCAACGCCGAGGGGCGGGGCGACACCCAGATCACCAAGGCCGTGACCAACAACGGCAAGAACGTGATCGTGGGCATCAGCAAGACGGTGACGTTCCCGGTCAAGGTGACGGTCAAGGACAACTCGGGGATCAGCGGGCTGTCCCGGCTCGATACGATCTCCTATTCCACCGGGGGCGGTGCGTCCGAGACAATCGGCAAGACGTGCAAGAAGCTGAGCGCCACCGTCTCGGAGTGCACGGCGACGGTCCGCCTCGTGCCGGCGTACTTCCCCGGCTACAGCGATTGGAACGCCAACGACGATGTCGGCCGTTGGTGCGCATACGGCGACGTGCAGGCAAACGACGGCGACTACTGGATCTTCGACTGCGTCGCCCCGTTCAACGTCAAGCGCGCCACGACCCTGACCACGGCCGCGACGGGCCCGGGTCCGCTCACGGGCGGCAAGCAGGTCAAGGTCACCGGCACGCTGAGCCGGGCGGACTGGGAGGCGTTGAAGTACCGGGGGTACGCCGGTCAGAGCGTCCAGCTCCAGTTCCGGAAGGCGGGCGCGAGCGCGTACAGGACCGTGAAGACGGTGAGGACGAACAGCTCGGGACGCCTCTCCGCGACCGTCACCGCGAGCGGTTCGGGCAGTTGGCGCTGGTTCTACCCGGGCACGTCCACCACCGCGCAGATCGCCTCGGCCGGTGACACCGTGACGCTGGGGCCGGCGACTATGCGCGGCCCGTACGTCATGCGCGCGGCCACTCGAGGCTGACGCGCCTCCAGGGCGGCCGGGTGACCACGTACCCGGCCGCCCCGCCCGTACGGTCTCGGCATCGCGCCCCGGACCGCATACGTTGGGCCTCCACGGGACAACGACGGAGGTGCCTTCGTATGCGGATCGCCACCACGATCTTCCTCACCGACGAGACGATCGCCCCGGTGCGGCTGGCGCACCAGCTCGAACAGCGCGGGTTCGCCGGGCTCTACCTGCCCGAACACACCCACATCCCGGTGAGCCGCGACACCCCCTACCCGGCGGGCGGCGAGCTGCCCCGCGAGTACGGCCGCACCCTCGACCCCTTCGTCGCGCTCGCCCAGGCCGCGGCGGTCACCGAGCGGCTGACCCTGGGCACGGGCATCACCCTGATCGCCCAGCACGACCCCATCGACCTCGCCAAGCAGGCCGCCACCCTCGACCACCTCTCCGCCGGCCGCTTCACCCTGGGCATCGGCTACGGCTGGAACGTCGAGGAGGCCGCCGACCACGGTGTCGAGTGGTCCACCCGCCGCCGGCTGGGCCGCGAGCGGCTCGAGCTGATGCGGGCGCTGTGGGCGCAGGAGCCCACGGCGTACGAGGGCGAGTTCGGCTCCGTCCGCGCCAGCCACGCGTACCCGAAGCCCTGCCGGCCGCAGGGCCCGCGCACCCTGATCGGCGGCGCGGCCGGTCCCAAGTTGTTCGACCAGATCGCGGAGTCGGCCGACGGCTGGCTGCCCATCGGCGGCCGGGGCCTCACGGAGTCCGTGCCCCGCCTCCGTACCGCCTGGGAGGCGGCCGGCCGCGACCCGAAGGACCTCCACGTCGTCCCGTACGCGGTCGTCCCGTCCCCGGGCAAGCTGGCCCGCTTCGCGGACCTGGGCATCGAGGAGGTCGTCGTCCAGCTGCCGCCGGCCCCGGAACCGGAGGTGCTGCGGACGCTGGACGCGTACGCGGCGTACCTGTAGGGCCCGGCTGTCCGACCCCGCTGCTACGTTGGCGCCCGCTCTTCCTTCGACCCCGGAGAGGGACCCGTGGACGCCACGTACGACGAACGGCTCGCCGCATTCTCCCGCGAGCGGCTGGACGGCCGCCCGGTCCCCGACGACCTGCGCGTGCTGCTGGTCGCGCAGTGGGAGGGCCGCACCGACCTCACCCACCTCCTGGGGCTCGAGTTCTTCGGGCCCGGCGAGCTCCACCCGTTCCTCGACACCGGCTACCTCAGCGAGAAGGAGCTGGCCGACCCGGAGATGCAGGCCATCAACGCCGGGGTCGCGCGGATGGCGGAGTACGTGAAGCTGGTGGCCCGGGGCGGCAAGGGCTGGGTCGGCTACTGGGTCCACCCGGACGAGCCGGCCCCGCGCCCGATCGAGCTGGACACCGAGTTCACCCTCTGGCCCATGTCCGGCTCCACCCTGTCCGAGGGCGCCGCCTGCGAACGGGCCCATCTCCTGGACGAGCCCGACGAGCGCGCCGCGTTCCGGCAGCTGGCGGAGGAACTGGCCGCGCTGGGGCTGCCGTTGGGCGCGGCGGAGTACGACGCCCTGGACGCCAGCGACTACGCGGTGGACCCCGAGCGGCTGTTGGAGAACGTGGTCGCGGCGGAGCGCGCCGCGCGCGGGCTGGGGTGAGGAGGCGGCGGTTACGCCAACAGCGCGTTCATCGTGGCGAGCGGCAGAGCCGGGTTCGCGGCGGCCCGGGGCGCGAGTTCGGCGTCGTCGAGCAGCGCGGTGAGCCGGGCCTGGGGGAGCCGGGGGTGGCGGGCCGCGTCCGCGCGGACCAGCGGGTCCGGGTCGCGGGTGAGCCGGTCCGCTGCCTCCGGGACGAGCCGGGGGTCGAGCAGGGCGAGGCGGCGGACGGCCGGCTCCTCGGCGTCGGCGAAGCGGGCGAGCCCCGCCCGGGGGAAGCCGGGACGGCGCGTGAGGTACCACCGGTGGGGGCCGGTGTACTCCAGGAAGGTGCGGAGCAGCAGCGCGGCCGGGACGTCCGGATGGTTCCGGCACAGCAGCACGCGTACCCCGAGGTCCGGATCGTCCGCGAGCTTCGCCATCAGGTCGGCCGGGAGCCCCGGTTCCCGGGCCGCCCGCCGCCGCAGGCAGGGGTGCCCGGACCGTGCGTCCCGGCGTAGCCGTGCGGGGTCCGGGTCCGCGTGCGCGAACGGAGGGTGCCGGTCGTCCTCGTCCTCGGGCACCTCGTAGTCGATCGCGGCGCGTTCCGCCTCGGTCAGCGCCGGGTGGACGGAGAGGGCCAGGCGTACGCCCGGATCGGGGTCCACCGCGAGCGCGCGCCGCAGCGCGGGGGCGAGGTCGGTCCGCTCAGCGACCCGTATCCGCACCCTTGGGTCGGCGTGCCCGGCGAGGAGGGCGACGGTCTCGGCCGGTGTGCTGGTGTTGCCCGCCACCGACCACGCGTCGTCCGTGTCCAGGGCGGCGGCCGCGACGTCCGGGGCCAGGGCGCCGTACATCAGCAGCCTCCAGCGCGCGTGGCAGGGGCCGTCGGGCAGGTCCTCCCGCACCGCGTCCGGGTCCCGGAGCCGCTCGTGCATCCGGTGGCTGCGGGCTGCCGCCTCCCTGACGCCCGGGTCCGGGTCGGCCAGCAGCGCGGCCCGCGCCCAGGGCGCCAGCACATCCCAGTGCACGCCGCCCCACTTCTTCCGGACCTTGGCCACGGGATGGGTCGCCGTGCCGCGCCGGAAGCCTGGGGACATCTGCCGCAGCAGCCCGATCCCGATCAGGTCGTCTTCGTACGTCTCGATGATGCGCACGATGGTCCGGTCCGGCAACGGCCTGACCGGGGCACCGTCCTTGTCCCGCAGGGTCTCGTCAGCGAGATGCGCCCGGACGAACCAGTCGGGGTCGTCCACCAGCCGGGCCCGCTGCTCGGGTTCGGCGTACGGGCTGCGGGCGAGGAAGCTCCGCGTGTACGCGTCCGGGTGCGCGACCACCGCGTCCACCACGGCGTCGGGCAGCACGCGGTCACGGCACAGCACCATGCGTACGGCGGCCGACTCGCCCGCGAGCAGCCGCAGCAGGACGTCGTCGGGGGCGGCTGGATTGAGCGCGAGGCCCGCGAGGCGTCGTTCGGCGGGGGTGGCGGACCGTTCAATGTCGTCGGGAGTCACTGCGGGATGATGCCACGGCCCCGGGAGGGCTGATCAGTGCCGGCGCGCGACGAAGACGTACTCCCGGCCCGGGCGGTCGGGCGCCTCGCGGACCTCCTCCAGGACGTACCCCTGCGCGTCCAGGTCCGCCTCGATCTCCTCCCGTTCCCGGAAGCGCAGCGTCGAGTCGGAGGTCAGCACCTGGCCGTCGGCCGCCAGCCGGTAGGTCCAGCGGAAGCTGACCAGGGGTCCGGTCACCTCGGTGACCTGCACCCACGTCTCCACCGCGCCGATCCCGTCGACTTCCGTCACGCTGTGGGACTGCTCCCGCGTCCACTCCTCCCAGGCCCGCCGGGCCGGCACCCGCGTCTCGAACGCCAGCCGCCCGCGGGGGCGCAGCGCCTCATGTGCTCCCCGCAGAGTGGCCTGCCAGTCCCCGGGGTCCGCGATGGCCTGGGCCACGTTCGCGGTCATCGTCACCAGGTCCACGCGTAGCGGCGGGAGGGCTGTGGCGTCGCCGCAGATCCACCGCACGCGCTCGCTGCCCGGCTTGGCCCGGGCCACGTCGATCGACGCCTGAGCGGGATCGACACCGACGACCTCCTTCCCGCGATCCGCCAGGAGCAGGGCGAAGACCCCGGTCCCGCAGCCGATGTCGAGTACCCGGCGGGCGCCGAACTCCTCCGTCATCCGCACATACGCGTCGAGGTCGCTGCGGTCCGGGTCGAGCGGGTCGTAGAGCGTGGCGAGGAGCGGGTGGGCGAAGCAGTCGTCAGCCATGCCGGCGAACGTTAGGCGGGGCGCGCCCGGAGGGCGAGCGGGTTTCGGCGGCCGACCACCGAATGTCCGGTGATCACAATATGATCACTGCGCCTTCGCAACTTCCCCACATCTCGTTCGGGGTAATACGGTCACCCCACTCGACGAGATGTATGGGGGGACTTCATGCCCAAGGGGCTGAGCCGGCGCAAGCAGATATGGATCGGCGGGATAGCCCTGATCGCCCTGGGGGCGGTCGGCTGTTCGGAGTCCGGGAAGGGGGACGCGGCGGCGAGCGCCAAGCCCGTGCCTGCGGTCACCGTGACCGCTACGGCCACCGCCACCGAGACCGCGACCCCCGCCCCGGCGCCCACGGTGACCAAGACGAAGACGGTGAAGGTGCCCGGGCCGACGGTCACCGTCACCAAGGCGGCGTCCTCCGGCTCCGGGGGAAGCGGCGGGACGTCCGGCGGCGGGTCCAAGGCCACCAGCACCTGTTCGATCCGCTCCAACGCGGGGAACTGCTACAGCGCGGGCCAGTTCTGCCGCAACAGCGACCACGGCGCCGTGACGACGAACGCGTCCGGTGCACGCATCAGGTGCAGCCAGAGCGGAAGCTCCTGGCGGTGGACGTACGCGTGAGGGCACGGGGGAACCATCCGTTGACCGTCGGGCGTTGGGCACGCATGGACAACGTCAACGGTTTCGGGGACATCTCGCCGACCACGCTTGCCGATGTGGTCGGGCGCGCGCAGGTCATGGACGCGAGCATTAGGCCGCTGTGGGCGCCCGTGCCGCGCGTCGCCGGCCCCGCGTTCACCGTGCGGTGCCCCGCCGGGGACAACCTCATGCTCCACGCCGCCATCCACCGCGCCGCGCCCGGTTCCGTCATCGTCATCGAGGCGGGCGACGCGGATTTCGCGCTGGCCGGGGGGAACGTGTGCGCCGTGGCGCAGCGGCGGGGGATCGCCGCGTTCGTCACCAACGGGGTCGTACGGGATCTGGCGGAGGTACGGGACATGGGCTTCCCGGTCTTCGCGACCGGGGTCGTCCCCTTCCCCGGTACGAAGAAGGCCGTCACGCCCCTCAATGAGTCCGTGCGATGCGGTGGGGTGGTCGTGGGCGCCGGTGACGTCGTCGTCGCCGACGAGGAGGGCATCGTCGTCGCGCCCGCCGTGAGCGCGGGCGAGGTGCTCGCCGCCGCCCGGGCCAAGGCCGCCAAGGAGGCTGCGGAGACCCTGGACGACTGGGAGGCCGCCCACCGCGCCCGTATCGACAAGATTCTCGCGGACCAGGGGTACGCGGGCTGATCCGGTCGGGTGTTCGGACCCCGGTGGTAGCTTGGCAGGCCAGTCGTTGGCGTGTGCATCGAGGCTAGGGGGACCCATGAGGCAGAAGTCCGTGCGGAGTCGGATGGTGGCCGCGGCGGCGGCCGGGACGCTGGCGCTGTTCTTCGTCTCGGGCTGTTCGTTCAGCTTCGGCGGCGACAAGGTCGTCAAGAAGGACGAGGTCGCCAAGCAGGCGTCCGCCGGGCTGAAGAAGGAGGTCGGCCGCGCCCCCGAGGACGTGACCTGCGAGGACGACCTCAAGGCCAAGGTCGGGGAGTCCGTGCGCTGCACGCTGACCGATGGTGGCAAGAAGCTCGGCATGACCGTCACCGTGAAGTCGGTCGACGGTGAAAAAGTGAACATGGACTACAAGGTGGACGACAGCGCGGGGGCCGGCTCCGGCGCCTCCGCCGACCCCCAGCCCAGCGACTCGGCCCAGCCGTCCGACGCGGCGGGCACCGACACCGGCGCGTCCGGGTCCGTCCCCAGGGCCGAGGTCGCCCGCCAGGGCAAGGCCGCCCTCGCCGCCCAGGTGGGCAAGCAGCCCGACGCCTTCTCCTGCCCCGAGGACCTGCCCGCCAAGGTCGGCGCCACGGTCCGCTGCCAACTGGCCGGCGGCGGCAAGCAGTACGGAGTGACGGTCACCGCGAAGTCGGTGGTCGGCGGCAAGGTGAGCATGGACTTCAAGGTGGACGAGACGCCGGGCGGCTAGAGGGGGCGTCTCTGGTCAGCCCACGCGGCCTACGTGGATCACGATGATGGTCACGTGGGCGTCCTCGATTTCGTAGAGCACCCGGTAGCGGCCGACGTGCATGCGGCGCAATGTCGGGGAGCCGTAGGGTGTCGCCCCCTCGGGAAGCGGGTTTTCGGCAAGCAGGCCGACGGCATCCATGAGCTGACGCAAGCCGTCGGGGTCGTCCTTGAGGAACCGGGCAACCTGGTCGATGGCGTGCTCGTCCCAGGTGATCAGTGGGTCAACGCTGCTCCAGGCCCAGCCGCGCGCGTACCTCGTCGTGAGGCACGGTCTCGACGGCTCCGGTGGCGCGGCGGGCTTGGTACCGGGCGAGAGCCAAGGCGTCTTCCAGTTCGGCGAGCTCCTGCGGGTTGATCAGTATGGCCGCCGGCTGGCCGTGGTCGGTGATGGTGACGCGCTCTCGGGCGTTCGAGGCTCGGCGGACGAGCGAACCGAAGCGGGCGCGGGCCTCAGTGATCGGCAAGATGTCACTCATGTAATCAAGCGTGCACTTTGTGCGCCTCTCGGCCAGTCTGGCGGACGGCGAGCGCCCGGGTGGGGCTCGCCGTCCGGCTGGTCAGCCCTGGCGCGCGTACGTGACGAACGCGGACCAGGCCGTCGGTGCCACGTCAAAGTGGGGGCCCGGGACGTTCTTCGAGTCGCGGACGTGGATCGCGGATGCGCAGGTCGCGACCTCGATGCAGTTGCCGCCCTCGCCGCCGCTGTAGCTGGACTTGCGCCAGTCGTAGGCGACCTCGATGCACGCGCCGCCCTCGCCGCCGCTGTAGCTGCTCTTGAACCAGTGCAGTTGCTCAGTGCTCATCGGTCTCTCCACATTTTTTCGATCAAGGTCAGGGACTCCCTCGGGGTGAGTGCCTGCGCCCGCATGATCCCATGGCGTTCGCTGACCACGCGGACTTCGTCAGGGTCGGTGATGAGGTGTGCGTGCCCCTGCACTTCGGTGTACGCGACTTGGTTGCGGCCCTTGGGCGTCAGCAGGGTGAACGCACCGTCCAGGTTCGGATGTTCCTCGGTGGCTGTGGGCAGCACCTGAAGTTCAACGTTGCGCATGCGGCCGATGTGCAGGAGCTTCTTCAGCTGGTCGGTGTGCACGGCGGGGCCACCGATCGGCCGCTGTAGCACGACCTCTTCGAGCACGAAGCTGAACGTTGGCAGTGGCCACTGCTCGAAGATGTGCTGGCGCGCCATGCGGTCGGTAACGCGCTTCTCGATCGTCTCCTCGTCCAGCAGCGGTCGCCGCCGAGCGAACAGCGCTCGCGCGTACCCCTCGGTCTGGAGCAGCCCGGGAACTGCCTGGTTGCTGTAGTCGTGGAGGGCAACAGCCTCCGCTTCCATGCGTGCATAGTCCCGGAACCATCCCGGGTGGCGTGTCCGAGACCGCGCCAGTGCCTCCCGTACCTCCTCCGCCGCTACCGACAGGAAACCTCCCGTCTCCAGGGCCCGGTCCGCCAGGGCCAGGAAGTCCACCTGGGGGGTCCGCACGCCCCGTTCGATCGCGGAGACCAGGTCCTCGCCGCAATGCACCAGCGAAGCCAGCTCTCTCTGGTTCATCCCCGCGCGTTCGCGCAAGAACTTCAGCTGGCGGCCCAGCGCCCTGAACAGGTGCGCGGTGCCGTCCGATTCGGCCGGGCGCTCCGGCCGTTCCTCACGTTGCGTGTTCGTCATCTGCCCCGTACCGCCTCTGTCCGTCCGGTCACGGCCGACGCCCCGTACAGCCGGTCGGGCAGGCCCGTACAGCTTTGTGGAGTCGTGTGGTCACTGCTGGTCAGCGTACGAGCAGGCGGACACGCTGGGTCACATGAACGCCGAAATCACTCTTGTGGGTACCGAGTTCGTCCAGCGCTTCAGCGCCACCCGGCGGGGCGCCCGCCTCGCCCGACGCCTCGCCGTGCAGCAACTCGACGCCTGGGGCGTGCCGTACGGGTGCGAGCTGTCCGACGACGTGGCGGTGGTCGTGGCCGAACTCGCCGCCAACGCGGTGCTGCACGGCCACGTCACCGGCCGGGACTTCGAGCTACGCGTAACCCCCGAGGCGGGCGGGTTCCGTATCGAGGTATCGGACGCACGGGGCGAGCGGCGTCCGGAGCTGTGCGCGGGCGGCCCCGGGGCCGAGGGCGGGCACGGGCTGCGCCTGGTCGCGGCGCTGGCGGCGGAGTGGGGCGTGGCTGAGCGGGTCGTCGGCAAGACGGTGTGGGCGCGGGTGACCCCGGGGAGGTGAGGCATGGCGCCGCCCGTCGCAGGTTCAGGCCCAGGCATCGCGGAGGTCCTCGGGCGTGAGAGTGGGGACGTCGGCTGTGCAGCCGCTGCGGGTGACGGCGAGCAGGGGGGTGGTGTCGTCGGCGCCGGGAAGCTGGGAGCGGTGGGTGACGAGGCGGGCGAGGTCGCGGTGGTCGAAAGGCTTCTTCTCCAGCCATTTGACCGAACCCACGAGGGTGATCTTCTTGGCGATGGGAGCACGGTCGGCGCCGACGATGTCGATCTCCGGGTCGTTGGTACGGGTCCAGTAGCCACCGATCGCATCGGTGCCCGCGGGCAACTGCCCGTCGTCGGAGCCGAGTCGCCACAGGGCTTCGCGGATCACGGGCTCGATGGCCCTGCCCCGCCAGGACGTCCAATGGGCGCGGATGGTGTCGAGGACGCGGTCGCCCCGGCCGCGTTCGATCGCGGGGATGCCCGGGCCGAGGAAGGAGAGCCAGAAGCGCAGGTACGGGTCGTCGATGCGATAGCGGGTCTCCCGGCTGGGTCTGGTGGAGAGCGGGAGCTCTGCGGCAACCATGCCGCGGGAGGAGAGGAGCTCCAGCGAGCGGGACACCGAGCCGGGGTTGAGGCCCCCGGCGGCTCTGCCGATCAGGGTGAAGGTGCGCTCGCCGTGACCGATGGCACCAAGGACGGTGCGAGCCTGCGCCTCGACGGGAAACTCCGCAGCCAAAGACCGCTCGCCGCTGACCAGCAGGGCAGACGTCGGTCTGCGGAGGGCCAGTTCGAGGTACTCCCACAGGCCGGCACCGGCCGGCCACTCCTCCAGGATGAGCGGGAGGCCACCGGACACCAGATAGGCGTCGAAGGCTTCGGCGGGCGGCAGACCGAGCATCGAGGCGACCTCGGCGGGATTCAACGGCGGCACGACCATTTCGGTCCCCCGTTGGTAGAAGGGCCGCCCGTAGGTGTTGAGCTGTTCCATCATCGCGATGTCGGAGCCGATGAGGACGAGCAGAACGGGCAGTTTCGACAGCGTCCGGTCGAATGCCTTCTGGAGCGCTCCCTCGAAGCTCGGGTCCTCGCGCACGAGGTAGGGCATTTCGTCGAGGACCACCACGCTCGGCGAGTCGGTGGGCAGCGCGGAGGCGAGCATGGTCAGTGCGGCGTCCCAGCTCAGGGGGGCGGCGAAATCGTTGAACCGGGCCACGTCAGGAAGCGGGGAAGAGGCCACCTCGGCGGCGAAACCTGCCAGGTCCTCCTCGCGGGAGCCACCGACGGCGGTAAAGAACACATGCGGCAGGCCCACCTGCTCCAGGAACTCCTCCACCAAGCGCGACTTTCCCACCCGGCGGCGCCCGCGAATCAGAACAGCCCGTCCCGGACGCCCGCTACGCCCGCCGTCCGTGACAGGGCGCAGCAGGTCTTCCAGAAGACTGAGTTCGGTGCGGCGTCCGATGAATCCGTTCACGGCAGTCCACCTCCATGACATGCGCCAGGATACTTGCATTCAGGATACTCTCATGAATGAAAGCAACAGGCCGCTACGGAGAGTGATCCAACCTGCGGCGAACGCGCCGAGGCGCCTGAGCGCCCCCTCACGCCCCCGCCAGCACCACCAGCTCCCGCGTCGCCCGGGTCATCGCCACGTACCGGTCCACCGCCCCGCCGACCCCCTCCCCGAAGCGCTCCGGCTCGACCAACACCACCAGGTCGAACTCCAGGCCCTTCGACAGCGTCGGCGTCAGCGCGCGGACGCGCGGCGACGGCGGGCGGAAGGCCGCCGGGGCGCCGATCACGCAGGCCGTGCCCTCCGGGTGGGTCGTCAGCCAGGTGTCGAGGACGGCGGGCAGGTCCGCCGCCGGGCCGTGGGCGACGGGGATGCCGCTGCTGCGGATGGACACCGGGACGTTGGCGTTCGGCAGGGCGGCCCGGATCACCGGTTCCGCGGCCGCCATGATCTCCTCCGGCGTGCGGTAGTTGACGGTCAGCGCGGACAGCGTGATCCGGTCGAAGCCCACCCGCTCCAGCCGTTCCCGCCACGACTCCGTGAAGCCGCGCCGGGCCTGCGCGCGGTCCCCGACGATCGTGAAGCTGCGCGAGGGGCACCGCTGGAGCAGCATCTGCCACTCCGCGTCGGTCAGCTCCTGCGCCTCGTCCACCACCACATGCGCGAACGGGCCCGCCAGCGCGTCCCGTTCGGCCGTGGACAGCGCGTCCGGGTCGAGCAGCGTGTCCTGGAGGTCCCGGCCGCGCAGCATCCCCACCGCGCCCTGGCTCTCGTCGATCTCCGCGTTCTCCAGGAGGCTGTCGATCGCCTCGGCCCGGCGCGCCCGCTCGGCGGCGGCCGTCGCCTCGTTGCGGCGTCGGCGGCGGGCCGCGTCGGGGTCGCCGAGCCGCTGCCGGGCCGCGTCCAGGACCGGCAGGTCGGCGACCGTCCACGCCTGGGGTTCGGAGCGCTGGAGCCGGGCCACCTCCTCGCGGGTGAGCCGGGGCGCGCAGGTGCGCAGGTAGGCCGGGACGGACCAGAGGTCGCCGACCAGGTCCGCCGCCTCCAGCAGGGGCCACGCCCGGTCGAAGGCCGTCATCAGCTCGCGGTCGCGCAGCAGCGCCTGGCGGACCAGGTGGTCCGGGACCTCCTCGTCCTGCCGGTCCGCGTGCTTGTCGGCCAGGATCGTCAGGACCTCCTCCAGGACCGCGTCGCGAGCCTCGTTGTGCGGGACGCCCGGCGCCGACTCGAACGCCACGGCCCACTCGGCGGCGGTCAGCCGGACGTCCGCCCAGGGGGTCGTCACGGTCAGGCCCTCGGACGGCGGCTCCTCGTAGAACGCGACCGCCGCCTCGACCGCCCGCACCAGTTCCGCCGACGCCTTCAGCCGGGCCACCTCCGGATCGGCCTCGGGCAGGGCCGCCGCGCCCTCCGGGACGAGGTCGCGCAGGGTGCACGTCCGCACCCCGTCCTCACCGAGGCTCGGCAGCACGTCGGCGACGTACCCCAGATACGGCTGGTGCGGGCCGACGAAGAGGACGCCGCCGCGCCGGTGCCCGAGGCGCGGGTCGGCGTGCAGGAGGTACGCGGCGCGGTGCAGGGCGACGACCGTCTTGCCGGTGCCCGGGCCGCCGTCCACGACCAGCGCCCCGCGCGAACCGGCCCGGATGATCGCGTCCTGGTCCGCCTGGATGGTGGAGAGCACGTCCCGCATCCGGGACGACCGGTTGGTGCCCAGGCTCGCGATGAACGCCGACTGGTCGTCCAGCGCGGCGTGCCCGGCGAAGGCGTCCGGGGTGAACACCTCGTCCCAGTAGTCGCTGACCCGGCCGCCGGACCACCGGTAGCGGCGGCGGCTCGCCAGGCCCATCGGGTTGCCGTGCGTGGCCCCGAAGAACGGCTCGGCGGCCGGGGAGCGCCAGTCGGTCAGCAGGCGTCGGCCCTCGCTGTCCGTGAGGCCGAGCCGCCCCACGTACACCGGCGCGGAGCCGTCCGCCCCGGCCATGTGGCCGAGGCACAGGTCCAGGCCGAAGCGGCGCAGGGTGCGCAGCCGGGCGGTCAGCCGGTGGATCTCCGCGTCCCGGTCCATCCCTTGCCGGCCGAGGCCGCCCGGGGCGCGGCGGGCGGTGTCGAGGGCGGCGGTCAGTTCGGCGACGGTCTCCTCCAGGCAGCGGGCGATCGCCGCGAAGTGCCGCTCGTCCCCGGCGATCAGGGCGGGGTCGGCCTTGGCTTCGGCACGGTCGCCGGTCAGCGCGAAGGCGCTGTTGGTGAGGGTGGGGGAGGGGGTGACAGGACTCGAATCGGGCACTACGCATAACTCCTGAATGCCGCAGATGGCTGGCTCGGACCAGCGATTGTGCGGGACGAGGGGGGCCTTGCGGCAAGGCCCCCCTTGCGCTATACGTTGAGAGTGGCCGGAGGTGGCTTTCTCCCCCCGCGCCGGCCGGTGAACACTCCCGGTCCCCCCGCACCGCCTCTGCCACCCCGCTCGCCTTGCCGCGCATTGGCAGGCACACGGCATACTGGGCCGCCGGATCACGGGGGGAGCGCCGAGCGCATGGCGTACGGAACGGACGGGGCGGGCCTGCCCGAGAGGGTCGGCGGGTACGCCGTGGAGCGGGAACTCGGCGCCGGCGGAATGGGCGTCGTCTATCTGGCGCGGTCCCGGGGCGGGCGCGCGGTCGCCGTGAAGGTGGCGCGCTCCGAGCTGGCCGCCGATCCGCACTTCCGCGAGCGGTTCCGGGCCGAGGTGGAGGCCGCCCGGAGCGTCGGCGGGTTCCACACGGCACCGGTGGTCGACGCGGACCCCGACGCGCCCGCGCCCTGGCTGGCGACGGCCTACATCCCCGGGCCCACGCTCGCCGCGCTCGTGGACGCCGAGGGGCCGATGGACGAGGCGCGGCTGCGGCAGCTGGGCGCCGCCCTCGCCGAGGCGCTGGCCGCCATCCACCGCTGCGGGCTCGTCCACCGGGACCTCAAGCCGGGCAACATCATCATGGCGGCGGACGGGCCGCGCGTCCTGGACTTCGGCATCGCCCGGGCCCTGGAGTCGACCCGGCTCACCGCGACCGGGGTCGCCTTCGGCACGCCGGGGTTCCTCGCCCCCGAGCAGGCGCAGGGCCTGGAAGTCGGTGCCCCGGCCGACGTGTTCGCCCTGGGCGCCGTGCTCGTCGCGGCGGCGGGCGGCAGCGCGTTCGGGGCCGGGACGCCCATGGGGCTGATGTACCGGTCGGTGCACGAGGCGCCGGATCTGGGCGCGGTTCCGGAGGGGGTGCGGGACGTCGTCGCGTCCTGCCTGGAGAAGGAACCCGCCCGGCGGCCCACCCCGGAGGCCCTGCTCGACCTGTTCGCGCCCGGGGGCCCGGCATACGTCCCGACCATGCCCGTGGCGCCGCACAGCCCGGCCGGCGCGACCCCGTCGAGCCCCGTCGGCCACCCCGCCGACGCGCCCCCGTCGAGCCCCGTAGGCCACCCCGCCGACGCGCCCCCGTCGCCGTACGCCTACCCGCCCCCCGGCGCGGCCCCCGCGCCGCCCGCGTATCCCCCCGCCTCCGCGAGCCCGTCCCCGTACCCGCCGATGGCCGCGGCCCCGTTCCCCTACGCCCCCTCCCCGTACACCCCCTCGCCCTACCCGCCCGCCGCCGCGATCCCCGACAATCCGTACGCGCGGGGGCCGGCCGAGGGCGGCCCGTGGCAGCAGGCGCCCGCCGAGCCCGTCACCGACATCGGGTTCGTCGGTGTCGGCACGGACAGTTCGCTGGTGATCGACGCGCTGGGGATCGAGTTCCAGGCGGCCAACGGCCTTGAGCTGCAGTTCGCCTGGGCCGAGATCGGCCGGGTCGATTACGCGGTGCAGGGGCCCAAGCTCCTCGTGGTCACCGTCCGGCTGCGCGCGGGGGCCGTCCACACCTGGACGCTGGCCGCCCGCAACCGCTCCCGCCTGCGGCAATGGACCCAGGACCTGCCGCTGATCCTGGAGTACTACGCGTAGCCGGGGCCACGGCCACCCGCTCGTATGCTCGGGGACATGACCGATCCTCAGAGCGGACCCCCCACCACCAACTCGATGCGGCGCGCGCTCAAGCGTGCGCGTGACGGTGTCGCCCTCGACCGGGCGGAGGCCGCCGTGCTGCTCCGGGCGCGCGGCGACGACCTGACGGATCTCGCCGCCTCCGCCGCCCGGGTGCGCGACGCCGGTCTGGACGCCGCGGGGCGGCCGGGGGTCATCACGTACTCCCGCAAGGTCTTCATCCCGCTGACCCGGCTCTGCCGGGACACGTGCCACTACTGCACGTTCGTCACCGTGCCCGGCAAGCTCCGCCGGGCCGGGCACGGCATGTTCCTGTCGCCCGACGAGGTGCTGGCCATCGCCCGCGAGGGCGCCGCGATGG
The DNA here is from genome assembly GCF_049844595.1 of Streptomyces sp. DT224. NCBI lineage: Bacteria > Bacillati > Actinomycetota > Actinomycetes > Kitasatosporales > Streptomycetaceae > Streptomyces > Streptomyces sp. DT224. The sequence continues at coordinate 423,002 of NZ_JBNCLI010000006.1, read as the reverse complement.
GCTGCAAGGAGGCCCTGTTCACGCTCGGGGACCGGCCGGAGGACCGCTGGCCGGAGGCGCGCGAGTGGCTGGAGGCCGAGGGGTACGACGACACCCTCGCGTACGTGCGCGCCATGGCGATCCGGGTCCTGGAGGAGACGGGCCTGCTGCCGCACCTCAACCCCGGGGTCATGAGCTGGACGGACCTCCAGCGGCTCAAGCCGGTCGCGCCCTCCATGGGCATGATGCTGGAGACGACCGCGACCCGCCTGTGGTCCGAGCCCGGCGGCCCGCACCACGGCTCCCCGGACAAGGAACCGGCCGTGCGGCTGCGGGTGCTCGAGGACGCCGGGCGGTCCAACGTGCCGTTCACCACGGGCATCCTGATCGGCATCGGCGAGTCGTACGAGGAGCGCGCGGACTCCCTCTTCGAGCTGCGCCGGACCGCCCGCGCCTACCACGGCATCCAGGAGGTCATCGTCCAGAACTTCCGGGCCAAGCCCGAAACCGCGATGCGCGGGATGCCGGACGCGGAGCTGGAGGAGCTGGCCGCCGCGGTCGCCGTCGCCCGGCACATCCTCGGCCCGTCCGCCCGCATCCAGGCCCCGCCGAACCTGGTCGACGCGGAGTACGCGCTGCTCATCGGCGCCGGCATCGACGACTGGGGCGGGGTGTCGCCGCTGACCCCGGACCACGTGAACCCGGAACGCCCCTGGCCGCACATCGACGAACTCGCCGCCCGCACCGCCGAGTCCGGCTTCACCCTGCGCGAACGGCTCACCATCTACCCGGAGTTCATCCAGCGCGGCGAACCCTGGCTGGACCCGCGCCTCCTGCCCCACGTGCGCGCGCTCGCCGACCCGGAGACGGGGCTCGCCCGCGAGGGCGCGATCCCCCAGGGGCTGCCCTGGCAGGAGCCGGACGAGGGGTTCAACGCCTCCGGCCGCACCGACCTGCACCGCACCATCGACACGGAGGGCCGCACCGGCGACCGCCGCGACGACTTCGACGTCGTGTACGGGGACTGGGAGGCGCTGCGCGAGGCGGCCGCCCCCGGGATGGTGCCCTCCCGGATCGACGGGGACGTGCGCACGGCGCTGAGCCAGGCGGCGGACGACCCGACCCGGCTCACCGACGACCAGGCGCTCACCCTGCTCCACGCGGACGGCCCGGCCCTGGACGAGCTGTGCCGGATCGCGGACGCGCTGCGGCGCGACGTGGTCGGCGACGACGTCACGTACATCGTCACGCGCAACATCAACTTCACCAACGTCTGCTACACCGGCTGCCGCTTCTGCGCCTTCGCCCAGCGCCGCACCGACGCCGACGCGTACACCCTCTCGCTCGACCAGGTCGCGGACCGGGCCGCGCAGGCGTGGGACGTGGGCGCGGTCGAGGTCTGCATGCAGGGCGGCATCCACCCGGACCTGCCCGGCACGGCGTACTTCGACATCGCGCGGGCGGTGAAGGAGCGGGTGCCCGGCATCCACGTGCACGCGTTCTCGCCGATGGAGGTCGTCAACGGGGCCACCCGCACCGGCATGTCGATCCGGGACTGGCTGACCGCCGCCAAGGAGGCCGGTCTCGGCTCGATCCCCGGCACCGCCGCCGAGATCCTGGACGACGAGGTCCGCTGGGTCCTCACCAAGGGCAAGCTGCCCACCGCGACCTGGCTGGAAGTCGTCAGGACCGCCCACGAGGTGGGCCTGCGCTCCTCCTCGACCATGATGTACGGCCACGTCGACCAGCCCCGCCACTGGCTGGGCCACCTGCGCACCCTGGCCGCGCTCCAGCAGGAGACCGGCGGCTTCACCGAGTTCGTGACGCTCCCCTTCATCCACACCAACGCCCCGGTCTACCTCGCCGGGATCGCCCGCCCGGGCCCGACCGACCGCGACAACCGGGCCGTCACCGCGATGGCCCGCCTGCTGCTGCACCCGCACATCACCAACATCCAGACCAGCTGGGTCAAGCTGGGTACGGAGGGCGCGGCCGAGATGCTGCGCTCGGGCGCGAACGACCTGGGCGGCACGCTGATGGAGGAGACCATCTCCCGTATGGCAGGGTCGAGTTACGGCTCCTACCGCTCGGTCCGCGACCTGCAGGCCATCGCGGAGCTCGCCGGCCGCCCGGCGAAGCCGCGTACGACGCTGTACGGGGAGGTGCCCGAGGAGCGGGTCGCGGCGGCCGGCGCGTCGGACGGGCACCTGCCGGAGCTGCTGCCGGTGCTGGGGGACTGAGGGAAGTGGGGACAGTGGGACGGTGCGGGCGGGCGTCGGCGGTGCTCTCGGCGCTGGGAGCCCTGCTCCTGCTCGGCGGCACCGTCGCCCCGGCCGCGACGGCGGACACCATGCGCGAGCGGCAGTGGTATCTGGACCGGATGCAGGCCCCGGCGATGTGGAAGGTCAGCACCGGCGAGGGGATCACCGTCGCCGTGCTCGACACCGGGGTGATCCCCACCGTGCCGGAACTGACGGGAAGGGTGCTCAAGGGCAAGAACTTCATGGAGCCCGAGCGCGGCGCGGACCAGGACACGAACGGGCACGGCACCGCGATGGCGATGCTGATCGCGGGCAACGGGGCGAACGACCAGGGCGTCAAGGGCCTCGCGCCCGACGCGCGGATCCTCCCGCTGACCGTCTGGGGCACGACCAAGGAGGCGGGCTTCAGGCGCGTCGACGCACTGGTCGACGCCATTCGGTACGCCGCCGACAGTGAAGCCAGGATCATCGACATAGGGGTGTCCTTCCACACCTCCATCGACGACGACGAGCGGGACTCGATCAAGCAAGCCGTGGACTACGCCATCGGGCGCGGAAAGCTGCTCCTGACGGACACCGGCGACACGGGTGAGGACGGAAACGACGTCACCTACCCCTCCGCGATACCCGGCGTCGTGGGCGTGGGCGCCGTCGACACGACCAGCACGGTGACGAAGTTCTCCGCATACGGGCCCCAAGTGGCTCTCGCCGCGCCGGGCGTGGACATCCCGATCCGCTGCCTGGAGGGCAAGCCGGGCTACTGCCGCAGCCAGGGCACCGGCCAGGCCACCGCCCTCGCCTCCGCGTCCGCCGCCCTCATCTGGTCCCGGCACCCCGACTGGACCGGCAACCAGGTGCTGCGGATCCTGATGAACACGGCGGGGCGACCCACCGAGGACACCGTCCCCAGCCGCTACCTCGGCTACGGCACCATCCGCCCCCGCCTCGCCCTCCTCGAAGACCCCGGCGACCCGGGCCCGGCCGACGTGAACCCCCTCGTGGCGGCCCACGAGGCCACCACGCCCTCCGCGTCGCCGTCCACGCCCAGCCGGTCCGGGAGCCCGTCGCGGCGGCCGCTGCCGGACGCCACCCCGGTGGCGGTGGAAGGGGCCGACCGGGGCCAGGGAAGCACCGTCCGGATCGTCACCGGAGCGGTCGCGGCCGCGGTGGTGGCTCTCGGCGCCGTCCTCCTCGTGCGCCGGAGGAGACGCCCGCCCCAGATCACCGCGTACAGCGTCGACTACACGCGAGAGCGTTAGCCGGACGCCTCGTGCTCCCCCAGCACCGCCTCGACCACCCGGAGCTCGACGGCCGCCCGCGCCGGATCCTCGCCGGAATTCGATGCGCCTCGGAGCCGTACAAAGCCCTTGGTCCCTGCACCTGTTCGATTACAGTGCTGCGCAGTTACCGCACAGTCGCACAGGGGAACGAAACCACGGCAACGGGAGTGGCGCGGTGAGCACAGGGATGTTGGCCGTCTGGGGGCGGTTCGAGCAGCAGGACTTCCGCAGCCGGGTACGCGGCACCCTCCTCGGCGGTGCCCTCGGGGACGCGCTCGGCGCCGGCGTCGGCCCCCTCACCCTGGAGGAGATCCGCGCCGCCCACGGCCCCGACGCCGTTACCGGCTTCGTCCCCGCCCACGGCGCGCGCGGTACGGTCACCGCCGCCACCCAGCTCACCCTGTTCACCGTCGACGGACTGATCCGCGCCCAGGTCCGCCGCGACACCGGCGCCTGGCACCCGCCCACCGATGTGCACCGCGCCCACCTGCGCTGGGCCGCGACCCAGCACGACTGGGGGCCCGACGAGCGCCGCGCGGACAACGGCTGGCTCGCCGGGCAGGAGTGGCTCTACGCCCGCCGCGACCCCACCCGGGAATGCCTGGGCGGCTTCGGCGACGACATCATGGGGACCCTGGACCGGCCCAAGTACCCCGCCGCCCACGACGCCGCCGCGCTGACCCGGTCCGCGCCCTTCGGGCTGCTCGTCGGCTGGGAGCCGCAGCTCGTGTTCCAGCTCGCCGTCGAGTGCGCCGCGCACACCCACGGCCACCCCACCGCCCTGCTCTCCGCCGGTGCCTTCGCGGTCGTCGTGCACGGTCTCGCGCGCGGCGGGACCCTGGACGGCTCCGTGCAGCACGCGCTGGGCCTGCTCGCGGACCACCCGGGCCACGAGCCCGTCACCGAGGCGTTGCGCCGCGCCCTCGGCGCCGTACGCCAGGGCATCCCGGGGCCCGCGCTCATCGAGTCCCTGGGCGTCACGGACTCGGCCGAGGAGGTGCTGGCGGTCGCGGTGTACTGCGCGCTCGTCGGCGAGGACGTGCGGCACGGGCTGCGGCTGGCGGTGAACCACGGAGGGCCGTCCGCCGCGACCGGGGCGCTGTGCGGGGCGATGCTGGGCGCGATGCACGGGGAGACCGCGCTGCCCCCGGCCTGGCTCGCCGAGCTGGAGGGGCGGGCCACCCTCCTCGAACTCGCCGACGACTTCGCCATGGAGATGACCCAGGGGCCCGCCCTGCACAGCCCGGCCGGAGCCGCCCCGGGCTGGCTGGCCCGCTACCCGCGCTGACCGTCTCCCTTCGTGCCCTCGGTGGCGACCGCGACGTCCTTGGGACCGCCCTGCGCCGGGACGGCCGCCGCACCGGCTGCCGCCGGGCCGTCGCCGTCCGCGTTGATCCGCTCGATCAGCGCGTCGCGCTCCGGGGTGTCCTCGGGGCGCACGAAGCCGATCACGATGTACAGCACCAGCGAGATCGCCAGCGGCAGCGCGACCTGGTACTGGAGCGCCACCCCTTCCTTCACCGAGCCGTCCAGGTCGTAGTTGGTGAAGTAGAACGCCAGCAGCCCCGCCGCCCAGCTGGTGAGCGCCGCCGTCGGGCCCGACTTACGGAAGCGGCGCAGCAGGCCCAGCATGAACGGGATCGCGATCGGGCCCATGAGCCCGGCCACCCACTTGATGACGACGGAGATGATGTCCTTGAACGTGGGCGAGTTGATCTGCGTCGCCAGCGCCATCGACAGCCCCAGGAAGCCCAGCGTGGACAGGCGCGCGGCCAGGAGCCCGGCCCGGGCGTTCCAGTTGCGGGCGGCCTTGGAGAACACCGGGGCGATGTCCCGGGTGAAGACGGCCGCGATCGCGTTGGCGTCGGAGGAGCACATGGCCATCGTGTGCGAGAAGAACCCGACGATCACCAGGCCCAGCAGCCCGTGCGGCAGCAGCTGCTCGGTCATCAGTGCGTAGCTGTCGGAGGCGTCCGGCTTCTGCGCGTCCACCAGCAGCGGGGCGCACCACATCGGGAAGAAGAGGACGGTCGGCCAGACCAGCCACAGGATGGCGGAGAGCCGCGCCGAACGGGTCGCGGAGGCGGCGGAGTCCGTGGCCATGTAGCGCTGGGCCTGGTTCCACATGCCGCCGTTGTACTCGAAGGTCTTGATGAACAGGTACGCCAGCAGGAACGTCACGGTGTACGGGCCGGCCGTCGGGTCCGCGTGGCCCTCGGGCAGCTTGTCCCAGACGGTCCACAGGGTGCTGAAGCCGTCCAGCTCGTGCATCGCGGTGATGAGCATCGCGAGCCCGGCGAACAACTGGATGACGAACTGGCCCAGTTCGGTGAGCGCGTCCGCCCACAGGCCGCCGACCGTGCAGTAGACGGCCGTGATGAGGCCGGTGATGAAGATGCCCTGGGTGAGGGTGATCCCGGTGAAGACGGACAACAGGGTCGCGATGGCCGCCCACTTGGCGCCGACGTCCACGATCTTCAGCAGCAGCCCGGACCAGGCCAGCGCCTGCTGGGTCGGCACGTTGTAGCGGTTCTTGAGGTATTCGAGCGGGGACGCCACGTACAGCCGCGAGCGCAGCCGGTTGAGCCGGGGCGCGAACAGCTTCGCGCCGATACCGATGCCGATCGCGATCGGCAGCGACCAGGTGACGAACGAGGTGACGCCGTACTGGTAGGCGATGCCGGCGTAGCCCGTGAACATCACGGCGCTGTACCCCGACATGTGGTGCGAGATGCCGGACAGCCACCAGGGCATCCTGCCGCCCGCGGTGAAGAAGTCGCTGACGTTGTCGACACGCTTGTGGGACCAGATGCCGATCGCGATCATCACGCCGAAGTAGCCGATGAGCACGACCCAGTCGAGACTGTTCATATGTCCCCTCCCGGGGTCCGCCTTGTGAACGGGGTGCGCACTTCGCCAGTACGGCCGCTCAGCGGCGCCCCGTGCGGGAGCGGGGACTGGGGGGATTGAACCGTCTGCTCGGTACCCCGGTCAAGAACCCTTTCGGTCATAGATGTGAACGCAGATCAGCAAGAGGAACGATTTTACGTGTTCTTGACCCACGGAAGCGTTGTCGTGAACGTGACGGCGGCCACACGATGAGCGGGCGCTTCGCCAGGCTGTGAGCGCAGGGAAGCACGAAGAAGACCGCACGGGATGCGGGTCCCGTGCGGTCGAGAAGGAGGGGAACTGCCAGAGAATCCGGCCCGTGAATCCGGCCCGGAAACGGCGAAAGCCCTCTCGGCCAGGACGGCGGGCCGGTCGAGAGGGCCTGGTGCGGGCCGCGGCGCGAGCGCGCGGCCGGGTCGCGCGGTGTCAGAAGCCGGCGGTGCGCGAGACGTCCAGGACGAACGCCGACCAGGTCTTCGCGGAGAAGTCCAGGACTCCGCTGCTCACGCTCTTCGAGTCGCGGACCAGCAGGGCGTGCCCCTTCGCCGCCTTGACCTCCACACAATTCCCATTCGCGGAATAGGAGGACTTGGTCCACTCCGTCAGTGCGTTCTGCCGAATCGCCATAATGACTCCGATGGTTGTGCCGGTCGTTGGGCGGTGCGCCCAGCCGCTGCGCCCAGCGACTTGTGAGGACGCTACGCCGCAACATCATCGAGCGTCAGCGGCGTTCACTCGTTCGGATGACTTGCGCCTTGGTGGTCTTCCGGCACGACCTGGCAGAGGTGTATCTTCCGCGCCGCCCCGGGAATGCCCGTGGCGGGCGCGGAATTCGTCACGCTCCGCAGTTCTCCGCGGCCTGGAGAATGTACGCGCGGGACTGCTCGGCACTCAGCGCCTTCGCGCGCAGATGTTCGTACATCACGGCATAACTCTGAACGTCGGGCGCCTTTTCCAGGTACAGGTCGCTGGTGATGCCTTCCAGATAGACGACGCTCGCGTCCATGTCCTCCTGGAATTCGAGGATCGTGTAGCTCCCGTACATCCCCGGGTGCGCCCCGACGGTGTACGGCAGGACCTGGAGCGTCACGTGGGGCAGCTGGCTCAGCTCGGCCAGGTGCCTCAACTGGTCCGCCATGGTCTGCGGATCGCCCACGACACGGCGGAGCACGGCCTCGTCGATCACGGCCCAGAACCGCAGCGGTTCGACCGGATCGGTCAGGCGGTCCTGACGCTTTATGCGGATCTGGATGCGCTTGTCGATCTCGGTGGGCGTCGCCTCCGGCCACATCCCCTCGATCGCCGCCTGCGCGTACTCCCGCGTCTGCAGCAGGCCGGGGACGATCAGCGACTCGTACACCCGCAGGGACGCCGCGTCGGTCTCCAGGCCGATGTACACGCTGTACGGGATGTCCCCGAACGCGTGCCACCAGCCCTGCTGGCGGGAGTCCTTGGCCATCTGCATCAGCGAGTCGACCAGGCGGCGGTCCTCGACCTCGTACACCCCGCAGAGATCGCGGACGTCGCGCTGGCTGATGGAGCGGCGGCCGTTCTCCAGGCGGCTGATCTTCGACTGCGAGACCAGCAGCCGGTCCGCCACCTCCTCGGCGGTCATTCCCTTGACCTCGCGCAGTCGGCGCAATTCCTGTCCCAACCGGCGTCGCCTGACGGTGGGATTGACGTTGGACGGCACGGAAACGGCACCTCCGGCTATGTAGCTGTGCGTATCTACTGCTGAGCAGATTGCCACCCCCGGGCCCGGCCGCGCTGGGAAACGGCCACACACAGCGGCGCGGGGCAGTCGGTGATACCGACTGCCCCGCGCCTGGTGCGGCTCCCGGACCGGGTCTGGCTGACAACGGTGCGGCGATCTTCGGTTGTTGACGTGGTGGTACGGGTGGTGCGGTAGCGGTCCTAGTGGGCCGCGGTGTGCGCCATGCTGTCGCGCCGTGACGGCGACGGTACTTGCGGTTGCAACGGAACGCCGGCCGCCTGAGCGCGGCGCGGCTGTGCGACCGCCCCGTTCTGCACGTCCATCACGGCGTGCGCCACGAGGCCGCCCATCGGGTCGTGCCTGATCAGGTCCCGGAGCCGGGAGCGCGATGAACGCCCCTCGTTCCCGGGGTACAGGTGCTTGCCGAGTCCGACCGCGTGGGCCAGTGCGGCGAGCGCCGCGGTCCGCGGGTCCGGCGGTACGCCGGTGCGGATCGCACTGTCCAGCCTGGCCCTGATGTCCCGGCTGATCGCCGTGTCCGTCGCCTGGTAGCGAGTCGTCGGCAGCACTCCGCACATCTGGCCCGCGACGGCATGCACCATGCCGCACCGCTCCAGATGAGCGAGGTAAATCTGGCGGAGCCCCAGCCGGGGTCCGCCGATCCAGTGGACCGCCCGGACCGGACTGCCGCGCCTGCGCAGCAGTTCCAGTGCGGAGTCCAGGGTCGGATCTCCTGTCGGCCGTGGCATCACCACGGCGATACGATCCCCGTCTGGGGCTATCCGTCCTGCCAGGGCCAGCTCCACTAGCTGGGCCCCGGCGAGGCCGAGGTCGAGCGACTGCGGCTGCGCTGTGGTACCCGTGGTCGGGTCCAGAGCGAGCAGCAGAAGCTCCTCCGGAATTGTTCTGCGGCTCCTGCCCATCCATGCCTCCCCGCGTGGATGAATGACAGGGTGACCCCTCTCACATCCCTCTGTCGAGGGTGCCTGGTGGCTTTGTACGGGAACCAGTAGCTATGTCGTTCTCGTCTAGCAGCCCGGCCAAGGGTTCACACGGGACACTGGTAGATGGTTCGGACAGCGCGGGGGTTCCCCGCGCCGCATGGAGGAGGCATCGGTGGCGGGCGAGTCCCCCGACAAGTCGGAGCAGCAGCAGTCGTCGGGAACGACTCGGAACGAGCGCGATCCGCGGCTCGACGTCTTCCGTGAACGGACCGCTGGGGATTCCGGCCCGGAGGCCGGTGCGGACTCCGGTACGGACTCCGGTACGGCGGAGGAGCCGGCGACCGCCGATGCCGCCGGGGAGCCCGTCGCCGGCCCGGACGAGGACGAGGACGCGGGGGCGGCCCCGGAGGCCGCCGAGAGCGCTCCGAGGGCCGCTGAGACCCCGGAGGCGGCCACGGACGGCCCGGAGACGGCCGCCGAGGCCCCCGAGGCCGCGGAGGCCGAGGCGGAGGGCGCCGGGCCCGAGGAGGGCGACGCGCGCCTCCGGGCGGCGGTGGCTGCCTGGGTGTCGACGGCGGACGAGGGCGAGAAGGACACCGACGAGTCCGACGCCCCGGACGAGGAGCCCCGCGTACCCCGCTCCCGCGAGGAGGAGCCGGAGACCGGCGAGAAGCCGGAGACCGGGAAGAAGCCCGAGACCGACGAGAAGCCGGACACCGGGAAGAAGCCCGAGACCGGCGAGGAGCCGGACACCGGGAAGAGGCCGGAGACCGACGAGAAGCCCGAGACCGACGAGAAGCCCGAGACCGACGAGAAGCCGGAGAGCGGCGAGAAGCCGGACACCGGGAAGAAGCCCGAGCCCGTCACCGGCGCAGAGCCGGAGCCCGCCGCCGAAGCGACGAAGCCCGCCGCCGGCAAGGCGGCGGACGAGAAGCCGGCCGACGGCGACGCCGCCGACGGGAAGAAGCCCGCCGACGGCAAGGCGGCGGACGGCAAGCCCGCCGACGAGAAGCCCGCCGACGAGAAGCCCGCCGACGACGAGACCGCCGCGAAGAAGCCTGCCGCCGAGCCGCCCGTCGATCAGCCCACCGCCGTCTTCAAGGCCCCCCGCCTGCCCAAGGTCGACCAGCCGACCACCGCGCTGAAGATCAAGCGGTCGCCGTCGGGGGAGCCCGTCGCCGCCGAGGCCGAGTCGCTCACCGAGCGCACCAGCCAGTTCGTACCCCTGCGCTCCGACGACGTACGCCAGGCGCCGGCGCCGGCCCCGCGCCGGCCCGAGAGCCCCGTCACCGGGCAGCCCGCCGCCCTCAGCGGCGCCGAGCGGACCCGGCAGCAGCCGATGCCGCCGAAGCCGCCGCTCGACCTGCTCGCCGAGCTGACGAACACCCCGCCGCCGCCGGAGACCCCGGTCCGCACGGCGGTGCGCAGGGTCAAGATCTGGACACCGCTCGTCCTCCTCCTGCTCCTCGTGTTTGCGATCGTGCAGATGGTGCGCCCGCTGCCGGACCCGTCGCTCGCGATGACCGCGAAGGAGACGTACACCTTCGGCGGCGGCGAGGTGAAGCTCGACTGGCCGTCGCAGGGGCAGTCGGCGGTCACCGTGGACGGCGTCGGCTCGCTCGGTTCGTCCGGAGCGCAGAAGCCCGCGCCGATCGCCAGCGTCGCCAAGATCATGACGGCGTACGTGATCCTCCAGGGCCACCCGCTCACGGCCAAGGACGAGGGCGAGAAGATCACGGTGGACCAGCAGGCCGAGGACGAGTCCAAGGCCGAGGACGAGTCCACGGCGCCGATCAGCAAGGGACAGCAGTTCACCGAGAAGCAGATGCTGCAACTGCTGATGATCCCCTCGGGCAACAACGCGGCCCGTCTCTTCGCCCGCTGGGACTCCTCCTCCGAGGCCGCCTTCGTCGAGAAGATGAACGACGCGGCGAAGAAGCTCGGCATGACCCACACCACGTACACCGACCCGAGCGGTCTGAAGAAGACGACCGTCTCCACCGCCGACGACCAGCTAAAACTGGCGCGCGCCGTCATGAAGAACGAGGTGTTCCGCGAGATCGTCGACACCCCGCAGATCAAGATCGACGGCATCGACACGATGATCTACAACAACAACACCATCCTGCTGGAGCCCGGTGTGAGCGGCATCAAGACCGGTTCGTCCACTCCGGCCGGCGGCAACCTGATCTGGTCGGCCAACACCGTGGTGGACGGCAAGAAGCTGTGGATATACGGCGCGGTCATGGGGCAGCAGGCGGGAACGGGCCAGCCCTACGACAGCCTCGTGAGGGCGGTGAACAACAGCCTCAAGCTGATCAAGGGTGCCCAGGAAGCCGTGACCTCCGCCAAGGTGGTCCACAAGGGCGACGTCGTCGGGTACGTGGACGACGGGTTCGGCGGCCGCACGCCGGTGGTCGCGACCGCCGACCTGAAGGCGAAGGGGTGGCCGGGTCTGAAGGTGGAGCTCTCCGTCGAGGGCAACGGCAAGAAGATCTCCCGCAGCATGAAGGCGGGCACCGAGGTGGGTGTGGTGACCGTGGGCAGCGGCACCGGCAGGGTCAGTGCGCCGGTCGCCCTCGCACAGGACCTGTCCGATCCGACGTTCGGCCAGAAGCTGACCCGCGTCGGCTGAGGACCGCGGTGCGGGGCGCCCCCACGGCTGCCCCGCACCCCCTCCGGGCCGCACGCCCTTTCCGTACGCCGGAACGCGCCGCGTGTTAGCGTCCCGGGGGCAACGCGCGGACCCCGGAGCGCGTCTTTCGGCCATGAGACCCGAGCGGGAGAGCCGGCCGGAACCAGGCGTCCGGGAAGGGACGGGGAGAGACGCAGTGACCACTGCCGAGCCGACACGGGCGGACGCCCACACCGGCGTCACGGACCCCGCGCAGGCGAAGCGCCGCAGCGACGGCGAAGGGGCCCCTCGGGTCCCGGGCCGGTTCGACGGAGCGAAGCAGCGCGTCCTGCGCCACCCGGTCCTGCTGACGACCGCGGTCGCCGCGGTCGCCCACATCCTCTGGTTCCTCTTCTTCGCCAACAGCGGCGGCGACATCGCGGCCCAGGACGCCTGGGCCGAGTTCGTCGGCCGGCACCCCGGCACGGCGTACAACCTCGCCTGGTACGGGGGCATGCACCCCGTCTCCTACAGCGTCGTCTCGCCGTATCTGATGTCCCTGCTCGGCGTGCGTACGACGATGATGATCGCCGGTACGGTCTCGGCCGGGCTGACCTCGCTGATCCTGTACCGCGTCAAAGCGGTCCGCAATCCGCTGGCCTGCTCGATGGCGGGCGTCTTCGCGTACCTGTGCAACGCGCTGTCGGGCCGGGTGACGTTCGGTCTCGGCATGATGTTCGCGGTCGGCGCCGCCGCCGCCGTGTTCTGCTGGCCCTACCGGTGGCGCTACAGGCGGTGGGCGAAGGCGGCCGTCGCCGCGCCGCTCGCCGGGCTCGCGACGGCCGGCAGCCCGGTGGCGGGCCTCTTCCTCGGCGTCGTCGCGGCCGCGCTCTTCCTGAACAAGCGGCGCCCCGGCGCGTACGCGCTGGGCCTCGCGCCGGTCGCGGTGGTCGCGCTGTCCGCCTGGCTGTTCCCGTTCTCCGGCACCCAGCCGATGTCGGTCGCGACCCTGTCCGGTCCGTTCGTCTTCGCGTGGCTCGTCTTCTTCCTCGTACCGAGTGACTGGAAGACGGTCCGCACGGCCTCGGCCGTGTACGGGATCGGCACGCTGGCGACGTACGTGGTCGACTCGCAGATCGGCTCCAACGTCTCGCGGATGGCCATGCTGTACGCGGGCGTCGTCCTGCTGGCCGCGCTGCCGTTCACCGCGCCCCGCTCGCGACGGTGGTACGCGCTGGTCCTCGCGTTCGTCTCGCTGAACGCCTGGATCGGCTTCAAGGGCATCGACGACATCGTCAGGACCGCCCCCACCGCCTCCTGGACCCGCTCGCTGGCCCCCCTGGTCAACCAGCTCCAGAAGGTCGGTGCCGAACGCGGCCGGGTCGAGGTCGTCCCGCCGAGCAGCCACCGCGAGGCGTCCGCGCTCCCGCGCTCCGTCAACCTGGCCCGGGGCTGGAACCGCCAGGCCGACATGAAGCGGAACCCGCTCTTCTACGACGACACCCTGGACGCCGTCAACTACCGCCAGTGGCTCGACCGCTGGGCGGTGCACTACGTGGTGCTGCCGCAGGGCGACCCCGACTACAGCGGCGCCCGCAAGGAGGCCGAACTCGTCGGCAAGGGCCTCTCCTACCTGAAGCTGATCTGGTCCAACGAGGACTGGCGGCTCTTCGAGGTGGACAGCCCGGTCCCGCTGGCCGACCCCCCGGCCACGGTGGAGCGCGCGGGCGAGGGCGAGCTGACGATCCACGTCAAGAAGGCGGGCCGCGTCCTGATCCGCATCCCGTACTCGCGCTGGCTGGCCGTCGTGGACGAGGACGGCAGCGGCGTGGAACGCCCCCAGGAGACCGAGGCGTCCAAGCAACGGGCGGACGAGAGCACCCCGAGGACCTTCATCAACGAGAACGGCTGCCTGATCAAGGTGGACGAGGACGAGGACGGCGACGAGTGGACGGAACTTCTGGCCCCGCGCCCCGGCACATACCGCCTGGGCGCCCCCTACCAGCTCCCGCCGGGGACGCCTTGCCCGGACGAGCTGCGGTGACGGACGCCGTACGCGCCTCCTGGCGGAACACGACGCACGACTGGGCGGCCGAGGTGGACCATGCCCACCTGGAGGCGGTCCGCCGGGCCCCGGAGACGTACGCCCCCGGCGGGGTCCGCCACCTGATCCTGGAGGTCCTCGCCTACGCGGCGGACGAGGCGGAGGCCACCGGGACCGGCCGCGCCGTCGTCACGCTGCACCCGGACGGCTCGGTCTCCGTCACCGACGACGGCCGGGGCACCGACACCCGCCTCGACGCGGCGGGCCGCCCGGTGAAGAAGCCGGTCATGGCCACGAAGGACCTCCGCTTCTTCGACGCGCCCGACGCCCCCTCCCTGCCCGACGGCCACCCGCGCCGGGGCATGTCCGTCGTCGCCGCGCTCAGCGACCTGCTGATCCACACCAACCGCCGCGCCAACGGCTGCTGGGTCCAGCGCTACGAGCACGGCGTCCCCGTGACGGACCTGGACCCGCTCCCGGACGACGGCACCACGGGCACCCGGGTCCACTTCCGCCCGGCCGCCGGCCTGACCGGGGCGGCCGGGACCGGGCTGACCGACTGGCCGGACCACTTCACCGTCGAGGTCGAGCGCTGAGGAGCGCGTCCCGCACCGCCGCCCACGGGAACGGCTCCGCCTGAGCCGCGGCCAGGACGCGGACGCCCCACCCCCGCAGGGTCTCCACGGCGGGCGCGAACACCGGATGGGCGGCGAGCCTGTCGTTGGTCCACGGCACCACGATCACCGGGGCACCGCCGCCGATCGCGTCGGCGGCCACCGAGAGCGCCAGCGTGTCCGCGATGCCCGCGGCGAGCTTCACGACCGTGTTGTACGTGGCCGGCGCGACGACGACCGCGTCCGCCTGCGGCAGCTCCACCGGGGCGTCCGGATCGGACTCGCTGTGCACGGCCTGCCCGGCGTCCAGGAACCGGAGCCCCACAGGAGTGGGGACGAGGTACGGAGCCCACCCGAGGCTCCGCAGCTCCGCCGCGAAGGCGGGCAGATCCCCGGTGGGCCGCGAGCCGCAGCCCACGAGATGGACGACAGGCCGCTCAGCCATCAGCCGCTCCCGCCAGGTCGTACACCGCGAAGTCCGTCACGGGGCGGTAGCCGACGCGCTGGTACACCCCGTTGCTGGTGGGGTTGGCCAGGTCCGCGAAGAGCAGCACCTCCGCCGCCCCCTCGGCGAGCGCGGCCCGGGAGGCGTGGGCGGTCGCGGCGCCCCCGTAGCCCCGGCCCCGCAGCCCGGCCGGGGTGTAGACGTGGGCGACCCGGATCTGCCCGGCGACCGGCAGCGTCAGCGCCGCCATGGAGACGGGGACGCCGTCCGGGGTCTCCCAGAGGCTGACGCGGCGCTCGGCGATCCGCGCGTCGGCCCAGGCCCCGGGGTCCTGGGCGCCGCCCCCGCCGATGTCCCGCACGAACTCCGCGTACCACCGCGCGACCGGCCCCCGGTCCCGCGCCTCAGCGACCCGGGCGCGCCCCTCAGGCGCCGGATCGGGCCACCGGAGCTCCCCGAGCCGGTAGAGCCGCAGGCGCTCGTGAAGCCGGGGCTCTTCCCTCGTACGCGCCCGCCACGCTTCGGCGAACGCGGCGGCGGTCGCGTCGTCCGCGTTGACCCCGGG
This sequence comes from Streptomyces sp. DT224, assembly GCF_049844595.1. Lineage (NCBI taxonomy): Bacteria > Bacillati > Actinomycetota > Actinomycetes > Kitasatosporales > Streptomycetaceae > Streptomyces > Streptomyces sp. DT224. Next base: position 407,653 of record NZ_JBNCLI010000006.1, on the reverse strand, counting down.
GACGGGGTCGCCCGCGGCCTCCAGGTGGGAGGCCAGCGCACCGGCCTCCTCGGGCGTGAGGGGCGTGACGATCAGCCGGTAGGGCGGCGTCCGGAAGTACGCGGCGCGCACCTCGCCGCCCCGCTCCAGCACCCCGAAGACGGGCGCCTCGTCCCCGTACGCCTGCGGCCCCCGCGCACGCAGCCCCTCGCACACGGTCAGGGGGACCGTGTGCAGAGCGGGCCGCGACCGCAGGAAGCCGCCGGCGCGGGCGAGGAAGGCGTGCACATCGGGCACGCGAAGCCAGGTTGAGGAGTCCATGGGCCATTCTCCCGTGAGGGGGGAGGGGAGCGCCCGTGCTTTTCGCGTCCCGCGGCGGGCCTACTCGACGTCGATCCCGAACTCCGTGACCAACTCCTCGAGACCGCCCCGGTATCCCTTGCCGCCGGTGACGAACTCCCAGTCCCCGTTGGCGCGCCGGCGGAACGAACCCAGGACGAGCGCGGTCTCGCCGGGCCGGCCGTCCGAGACGTCCAGCCGGTCGAGCGGGGTGCGCTCGGCGTCGAGGAGCCGGATGCCGGCGTCGGTGAAGCCGGAGAGGTCGGCCTCGGGGTTGGCGACGGGGTCGATCGCGGCGATGATCACCAGCCGGTCCGCACGCGCCGGGAGCGCGTCGAAGGCGACCCGGATCGCGGCCTTGTCGGGCGCCACGGGGATCAGCGCGCGGACCGAACCGTCCGGAGTGCGCGGGTTGTTGAAGAACACGAAGTGGTCGTCGTCCAGCACACGGCTGCCCCGGCAGACGAGCGCGCAGACGTCCAGGGCGACGGAGCCGGACCAGTACATGCCGAGCACGTTGTGGTCGCCGTCGCGGCTGTCGTCGTCGTAGGTGTCGGCATCGCGGCTTTCCGGCGCGGTCCGCTGGGCCGGTACCGGCCGCACCCCGCCGCCGCCCAGCCGCCCGCGCAGTCCGTGCCGGTGCAGCAGATCGACCAGCTCGGAGCCCGGGACCAGCTCCAGCGGCTTGCCGTTGGCGAAGGTGTGCGAGCCGGGGCCGAACGTGGAGGTGGTGACCAGCACGCCCTTGTTGGCGCCGGTGTCCTGGACCGTCCCGTACAGATCGCGGACGGCCGTGGGCGGCACGGTGTTGCGGTAGCGCTTCACCTGGACGACGATCTTGCCGCCGCGTATCGGCGTCGGGTCCAGCGCGTCGACGTCGACACCGCCGTCGTTGGAACGCTGCGTGGTGACGGCCTGCATGCCCATCGCCCGGAAGAGCTCGGCGACCAGCGCCTCGAAGGCGAGCGGGTCCATCTCGTACAGGTCGGGCTCCTCGTCGCCGCCATGGGTCACGACCCCGTTGCCGACGTCCTCGGGGACCCGGCCGGGCCGCACCGCGGCGTACTGGTCGGGACGCGTGGACAGCTGCCCGCGCAACCCGTCCACCAGGCAGTTCACCGCGTTCACCTGCTCCAGGTGCAGCTCGGCGAAGTCCGCCCGGGTCGCCATGACCGTGCCGAGGAACATGGGCATCCGCCGCCCGGTCGCCGGGTCGTGGTCGTCCACAAAGCCGTTCAGCGCGACCGAGTCCAGAGCCCCGAACTCGTCGGCGGCGAAGAGATCGCGCAGGACGAGCAGCAGGCACTGGGCGAGCACGTCCCGGTACAGGGCCCGGCGCTGCGTGACCGGCCGGGGCGACTCCTTCTCCTGGTCCGCGTTGACCATGTACCGCACGGACTTCGCCTCGGGGACCACGTCGTACCGGGGCAGCTCCCAGTTCAGCACCAGCTGCCGCGCGCCCGAGTCGTACGCCGCCGCGACCTGCCGGGGCAGCTCGTCGGGCCAGCCGGTGGAGGCGTAGAGCGCGGCGGAGAAGTACTCCACGGCCGCCTCGGCGTCCCCGGCACGCAGTCCGGCGGTCATCTCCGCGACTCCGGCGTTGTGGAGCCGGATCTCCGCCAGCCGCGCGTCCGCCCACGCCTGGTACTGCCGCTGGTACGCGGCGAACTGCGCCTGGCGGCGCGCCTCGGCCGCCTGCGCCGCCTGCCGGTCCCGCTCGAACCGGGCCCGCGCCTCCGCCTGCGCCTGAGCCCGCCGTGCCGCGGTCCACCCGCCGCCCTGCGCCTCGTACCGTGCCGGATCGGGCATGGGCACGGGCTGCGCCAACGGCCCCGGCGCGAACGGCTCGACCCGCTCCGCCCGGGTCAGCGCCGAGGCCCGGAACGCCGGCGCCCGGCACCCGGCCGCCAGCAGCCCCTGCAACGCCTCGACCCGGGCGTCCAACTCCCGCGTACGCCGCCGCGCCTCGGCCTCACGCTGCTCCCGGTAGGCCGCCTTCTGCTCCCGCTGACTCCGCGCGACCTCCCGCTGATACGCCCGCTGCGCCCGCTCCTGATCCCGCTGATACCGGGCTTGCGCCTCCTGCTGCCGCTGTTGCTGCCGTTGCGCCTCGGCCCATACGGCGACCAACCCATTGGAGCGACGACTCATCCCGCCCAGGCCCTCCCCACCGGGACGCGCCCGGCCCCCTCGCCAGCAGTGATGGCGCAACTTTAATGCGCAACGGACCGGGGGGCCCATGGACTTGGCAGGATCAAGGGGAGCATGCGGCGGCAATCTCCGCGTCCAGGACACCGAGGAGGCGTGGATGCCGCTCGCCCCGTTGCCGTACATCGACGAGCACGAGACGGTCATCAAGGCGTCGGCCGACGCCGTCTGGCGAGCCCTGAGCGAGACCCTGGACCGCTCCTTCGCGGGCCGAGGGGCGACCGCCTACGCCCGCCTGGTCGGCGCCACCGACCGTACGGCCACCGGCCCCCGCCCCCTGACCGTGGGCTCGACGCTCCCCGGCTTCCGGGTGACGGCCGCCGCCCGCCCGCACGAGCTGACCCTGGCGGGCCGGCACCGCTTCTCGACGTACACCCTGACCTTCCGCCTGGACGAGCTGTCCCCCACCCGGTCCCGCCTGCGCGCGGAAAGCCGGGCCGCCTTCCCGGGCCTGGCAGGCGGTGCCTATCGCCGCCTGGTCGTCACCACAGGCGGCCACGCCCTGGGCATGCGCCGCCTCCTGAGAGCAATCCGCCACTGCTCCGAGTAGCCCCGTCATCCGCAGGCACCGCTCACCCACCTCGGCGAACACCTGGCAGACGCCCGTCCCGCACCCGTTTTGGTTGTCCCTACAACCTTCCAGCCCTTCCAGAAGTCTGGAGGGGCTGATGAGATCTTGATTCCCTGGGGGAACACATGAGAAGACGCACCCTCTCGGCGCTGTGCGCACTCGGCGCATTCGGTGGCGTGCTCGCGGCTCCGACGGCGGCACAGGCGGCCGACCCGCACCCGTCGGGCCCCTCGGTCCGGACCGACGAGACCCGGATCTACGTGGACTTCGGTACATACACGCGGCCGAAGGACCTGAAGGTGCTCCTGCGTAAGCCGGGCACCGACACCCCCGTGGCGACCATCGATGAGTTCGAATTCCTGGAGGACACGGACCCCTGCTCGCCGTCCTGCCAGGACGACCCCGGTGAGACCACCGTCGGGACCACCCCGCTGCGCCTGGCGGACCTGGGCCAGTACGCGGTGGACGTCGAGTACGACGGCACCGAGGGTGAAACGATCCTCCACAAGGACGAGGCGGTCTTCGACTACCACCTGATCCCGCAGGTCAAGACGTTCGAGGTGAGCGGGAAACCGGACGTGGAGCACAGGACGGTGACTGTCAAGGCGGACGCGACGCTGCGCGACCCGCGCGACGGCGCCGAGACGCCGATGGCGAACGGCCGGCTGGTGCTGGAGACGACCGCGGCGAAGACGGGACTGACCACCGACGCCGCGGGCCATGTCGAGGGGCCCTTCACCTTCACGGGCACGGAGAAGCACGACCTGGAGACGTATGAGAACGACGTCAAGGTGGTCCTCCGGCCGGCCGGCGCGGACGCCGCGCACGGTCTGACCCGCCAGGTCGAGGTCGGCTACACCGTGACCGACATCACGCTGGACTCGTCCACGGTGCGGGGCGCGGACGGGACCGACGCCCCGTTGACCGGCCGGGCCACCTACCGGGACAACGACGGCGTCTCCAAGCCGGTCCCCGTCGGCACGCCGATGTCGGTGTACAACGTGCGGTCCTTCAAGACCGGGGAGGACGGTCGTTTCACCACCCAAGTCCCCGTCTACGGCACCCGACAGCAGAAGATCGCCCTCCACGGCACGCCATGGCTGTCCACCAGGTACGTGCCCGTCAGCCCCGACCCCACCACGAGCGCGGGCTTCCACAGGCTGCCCACGGTCACCGTCAGCCGGTACAAGAAGGTCACGGTGTCGAGCGTCTTCGACCGCTACGACCTCCCGGCTTCGACGACCCTGAAGGTGAACCTCCAGTTCAAGGCGCAGGGCACCACGACCTGGGTCACCAAGAAGACCATCGACAGCCCCGCCGTCGCGGGCGACAGCTCCCGCACCGTCAAGGCCGCGGACCTGCCCTACCAGGGCGTGGGCGTCTGGCGGTTCCAGTTCCCCGGCACCCAGCAGATCCCGGCCGGCCCCGCCCCGGAGTCGTACATCGTGTCCCGCCGAACGACGGCCTTCCCGGAGTTCAACGCGACCCCCGAGCCGGTCAAGGCGGGCGCCCCCCTCACGATCACCGGCAAGCTCAACACGGAGAACGAGGACAACGGGCAGTGGTCCGCGCTCGCCGGCGCGCGGATCGACATCTACTTCCGCGCGAAGGGCACGACCACCTGGCGCAAGGTCGGCGCCGCCGCGACGGGTGATGACGGCAGGTTCACGAAGACCTTCGTGGCGGCCAAGGACGGCGACTGGCAGGCCAAGTACGACGGCGACGACTGGAGTCACTTCTCCGGCGACAGCCGCCTGGACTTCGTGGACGTCCAGCTCGCGCCCCGGGGCTCGTCCGGGCCGCTGGCGGGCGGGGACGCCACGTGGCGAGGAAGCCACGGGGCCCCGACGCGACGCGCGGTGTCACGCGGCTGACAGCACCCTGGCGGCGCCCGGCGGCGTGAGCGGCGCCCGCGGCGCCGCGGCCGACCGGGTCTCCCGCACACACGGGTGCGGATACGGCACTGGCTGAGCGCGGGTGTCCCGCGCCCACCCCGCGAGAACCTCCGCCGGCCGCGCCCGCCGGCTGTCGCTGCGCCGGCCGGCGCCTCGGCGACCGCGCGGGCCTCGTCGCGCAGGCCGTAACGCGCCGGCCCGAGCGTGATGACCGCGCCCGGCGAAGCGGAGCGGAGCCGGCTTGAGCGGGCGGCACCAGGCGACGGAGGTGAACCGCGGCTCTGGTCGGGCCGCGGTCAGAACGGGGGATCCGCGTCTGCGGCGTCACCTGCCGCGAGGTTCCGTCCGGCCGACGAGGACGTGTTGCCTGGTGCGTCGCACACCTCGAACGCCTCCCGCCGGACGTCCAGGCCCGCAGTGTCCTCGCCCCATTCGGCGAGGGCTTCGATGGCTCGTTGCCGGTACTGCCACAGGGCGCTGACGGCCAGTGCCTCTCGCAGGACCGGGGCCACGGCTTTCCGGTGACGGTGCAGGCGAGGGTCGTCCAGCAGCGGGATGCAGGCGGCGAGCGCTGCCTCACGGACGTGCAGGTCGTGGTCGTCGAAGCAGGCGGAAACGGCGGAGAAGAGAAGCGGGCGGATCTCGGCGGTCCGGACGAACGGAGGGTAGTCCTCGGGCGGGAAGCCGAAGCGGCGCATCGTCGCCCCGGCCCGGTCGCCGGCGGCGTTGGCCACCGAGTCCAGCCACCCGAGGAGTTCGGCGCGCATCGGTCCCGGGAAGTCGCGGGGCCCCTTCTCGACGGGCAGGGCGGTGAGCGGGTCGAGGAGGATCGCGGCCACGTAGAGCGCGGCCGGGGCCGTCGCGACGTAGAGGGTGTTCTGGTGGTGCACCACATGGTGCAGGTGGTCCAGGGCCCGGGATCTCACACTCCGGTCGACGTCCAGCAGCGCGACGAGCTGTGTGGGGGTGTCCTCCGCTGTCCCGTAGGCGTGCTCCAGGCTCCCCCAGTCGGTCTCGGCCAGCACCACGGCAGGGTCGGGCAGGGGATCCAGGCTCACTGCTGCTCCTTCCAGGCTCGGTCCACGGCCGCGGCAGCCGCGTCGTGGGCGAGCTTCTCGATCTTCGCAGGCACCTTCCGCTCGTCGAGGACGAAGAGCCGGCCATCGACGAGTCCGGTCGTGGGCTTCCAGCCCAGACGGTGGCCCGCCTCACGGGCAGCCCGCCGGAGGTCCTTGAGCTCGCCCATCTCTGCGAGATCGTCGCCGTTCAGGATGAGTTGCCCGTAGCAGGCGTCGCACTGCGGCCTGAGGGTGGGCCGCATCAGCGACTCAAGCCGGTCGACCACGTTCTCGCACCGTCGCCGGGCGAGCTCGTCCTTCGCGGGCATCTCGCGCAGTCCCCACCTCTGCCCGCAGCCGCATGTGTGCTGCAAGCACGAAGGCCCTCCCGCCCGACGGACGGAAGGGCCTCTGACCTGGTGTTTCTCTGTGCCCCCGGCAGGATTCGAACCTGCGACACCCGCTTTAGGAGAGCGGTGCTCTATCCCCTGAGCTACGAAGGCCGGGCGCCCGCCGTCAAGCGGGGCCCCGGTCGGTCGTCCTGCCTCACGCCCGGCAGGCGCGCGCACAAGGTCGACTGACCGCTGACAGCCTAGCGGATCGGGGTTGGGGCGGGCGCCCCCGTTCAGGGTCGGCGCTCAGGGCCGCGTCACCTGCACCCGGTAGTCCCCCTCGTCGTCCTTCTCCAGCACCGAGATCCGTATCCCGTTCGCCCGGTCCGTGAAGGTGTCGCCCGGCTGGTACGGGGCGTCCGAGAGTTCGGCGTGGACGTTGGGGAGGCGGGTGCAGCCCGGGCTGTTCCTGGTGCTGTCGGCCACCGAGATCGGGCCCTGGCCCGTGTCCACGTCGGAGCTGACCTTGTAAATGAGGACGCCGGGGCGGCAGACCGCCTGGTCGTTGCCCGCCTGGGTGCGGACCTCCACCGCGTAGCCGGACTCCGCGGTCAGCGGGACGAAGGCCAGCTTCAGGCCGCCCCGGGTGGCCAGGGGTCGCAGGACGTGGTCCGTGGTGCCGGGGCGGGCGGCGCAGCTGACCTGGTCGTTGTCCAGCCAGCCGAGCTTCCACTTGTGCCAGCCGAGCAGGTCGTTGTTGGCGCCCCAGTCCTCGGACATGATGTCCCAGTGCCCGACGGAGCCGCCGCCCTCCATCGTGTAGAGGTCGGGCAGGCCGAAGACGTGGCCGTTCTCGTGGGGCAGGACCCGGTAGCCGGTCTGGGCGTACGAGCCGGATCCGTCGTCCTGGCGGCTGTAGACGAATGAGGTGTTGGACAGCGGCACCCCGTCCGCGATCGGGGCGTCGTCGTTGCCCGAGAAGGTCACCGAGAGCACGGTGTCCAGGGCGGAGGGCCCGGCGTTCGGGGTGACCAGGATGTTGACCAGGTCGTACTCGTCGAAATCCACCTTCGGGTCCGCGGCCGCCACGATGTCCTGGACCAGGTGGCGGTAGCCCGGCTCGTACGGGGAGCCCCGCTCGATTCCGTACTCCTCGAAGGGCAGCGGCATCCTCAGCCACGAGCGGATCGGCGCCTCGGGTATGTAGGTGAGGCGGCCGTAGGAGCTCGTCCGGAACCACTTCGTGGTCTGCGGGAAGAATTCGGCCAGCCGGTCCGTGGCCGGCTCGGTGCCCTCCGCGTCCGGGAAGTCGATCATGAGGTTCAGTGCGCGGACGCGGCCGGTGGAGCGGGCGTAGCCGGGCTGCGTCGGCATGCCCTCCGACATCTGTACGCCCATGGCCGACGCGATCCGGCAGGGGCCGAGCCCCGTGGCCAGGGGGGCCGTCGCGGCGGGGCCGGCCGACGCGGGGCTCTCGAGGGGCAGCGTGCTGCTCGCGGTCGCCAGGGCCGCTATGACCAGGGCCGTTGCAGCGCCGAGAGCGAGTGGGCGGCGGTGCTTGCGTATCCGGTGGCGGGGCTGCTGCATCGAGGCGCCTTCCGGTCCCGCGGCAGCCGGCCGACCCCGGCTGCGCTCTGTCGCCAGCCTCTTCCGGGTGATCGCGGGACGCTCGCTGGGTGCGCCGTTCGGCTGGTTTCCGGCGTCGGCGGTGTGCGTGACGCAGGTCACAAAGGGCGGGGAAATAAGCGGGGAGCCTTTCCCCGTTTGCATCGGTGTCCCCGCGAAACGGGGAGGCGGTCCCCGGTTGTTTCTCCGGCCGGGACCGTGACAGAAGCCCAGAAGGAAAAGGAGCGCCGCCGTGGCCGTCACCGCACCCGCGCAGCCCCGTACGCCCAAGCCGAGGGCCGACGCGCTGCGCAACCGGGAGCGGATCGTGGCGGCGGCGCGCGAGATGTTCGTCGAGTTCGGGCCCGACGTGCCCCTCGACGAGGTCGCCCGCCGCGCCGGTGTCGGCAACGCGACGCTCTACCGGAACTTCCCCGACCGGGCTGCCCTGGTCCACGAGGTCGTCCTCGCGGTCACCTCCCGTACCACCGACCGCGCCGAGGAGGCCGCCGCCGAAGAAGCGGACCCCTTCGCCGCGCTCACCCGCTTCGTCCACGCGGCGGCCGACGAACGCATCGGGGCCCTGTGCCCCATGCTCTCCGGCGGCTTCGACAAGGACCACCCCGAACTGCTCGCCGAGCGCCGGCGCCTCGAAGAGGCCGTCGAAGGGCTCGTCGCGCGCGCCATGACCGCGGGGCGCCTGCGCACCGACATCGCCGTCGGTGACGTACTGGTCGCCCTCTCCCAGCTCACCCGGCCGCTGCCGGGCATCGCCTGCCCGAACATCGACCGGTTCACCCATCGCCACATCCAACTGTTTCTGGACGGACTCGCGGCCCCGGCCCGGTCCGTACTCCCCGGAACGGCGGCGACCTTGGAGGACCTGCGGCGCCGCACGTGACGTGATCCGCGCCCGCCCCACTCCCTGCCCCCTTACCTGAAGCCTTCCTCTCACCCGAAGCCCGACGACTCCCGTCAGACCTGCCCTCAGCCGTGCCCGCGCCAGCGGAACGCACGGTTCGCGATCTCTCGCGCCCTCGCGCGCTCCTAGGTGGCTACTCCCATGTCAAAAACAGCTGATGTCCGACTCCCCGACCCCAGTCGCTGGAAGGCCCTCGCCTTCATCGCGCTCGCGCAGTTGATGGTGGTGCTCGACGCCACGATCGTGAACATCGCGCTGCCGCACGCCCAGACCGCCCTCGGCATCACCGACGCCAACAAGCAGTGGGTCATCACCGCCTACGCCCTCGCCTTCGGCGGGCTGCTGCTCTTCGGCGGACGCATCGCCGACCTCTGGGGCCGCAAGCGCACCTTCGTCGTCGGGCTGATCGGCTTCGCCCTGGCCTCCGCGCTCGGCGGCGCGGCGCAGAACCAGGGCATGCTGTTCGGTTCCCGCGCCCTCCAGGGCGTCTTCGGCGCGCTGCTCGCGCCGGCCGCGCTCTCGCTGCTCGCGGTGATGTTCACCGACGCCAAGGAGCGCGCCAAGGCGTTCGGCATCTACGGGGCGATCGCCGGTGGCGGTGGCGCCGTCGGCCTGATCCTCGGCGGCTTCCTCACCCAGACGCTGAACTGGCGCTGGACCTTCTTCGTCAACATCCCCTTCGCGATCGTGGCCGCCGCCGGTGCCTACTTCGTCATCCGCGAGCCCGCCGGCAGCCGCAACCGCTCGCCGCTCGACATCCCGGGCGTCGTCCTGTCCGCACTGGGTCTGGTCTCGCTGGTGTACGGGTTCACCCGCGCCGAGTCCGCGGGCTGGTCGGACGCGCTGACCGTCGGGTCGTTCGTCGCCGCCGGTGTCCTGCTGCTGTCCTTCGTCCTGACCGAGGCCAAGGTCAAGTCGCCGCTGCTCCCGCTGCGCGTCGTGATGGACCGCAACCGCGGTGGCGTCTACCTCTCGCTGGGCCTCGCCGTCATCGCGATGTTCGGCCTGTTCCTCTTCCTGACCTACTACCTCCAGGTCGTCAAGGGCTACTCGCCGATCAAGACCGGCTTCGCCTTCATGCCGATGATCGCGGGCATGATCACCGGTTCCACGCAGATCGGCGCCCGGCTGATGACCCGGGTCCCGGCCCGCACGCTGATGGGCCCCGGCTTCCTGACCGCCGCCGTCGGCATGCTGCTGCTCACCCGGCTGGACATCGACTCCTCGTACGCGGCGGTCATCCTGCCCGGCCAGCTGCTGCTGGGTCTGGGCATGGGCACGGCGTTCATGCCGGCGATGTCGCTGGCCACGCACGGTGTCGAAGCGCGTGACGCGGGCGTCGCCTCGGCGATGGTCAACACCTCGCAGCAGGTCGGCGGTGCGATCGGCACGGCCCTGCTGAACACGATCGCCGCCTCGGCCGCGACGGCGTACGCCACCTCGCACGCCGCGCTCGGCGCCAAGAACCCCGAGCTGCTGAAGCTCCAGTCGATGGTGCACGGCTTCACCGGGGCCATCTGGTGGGCCGTCGGCATCCTGGTGGTGGCCGCCGCGATCGCGCTGACCTTCGTCAACGCGGGCCGTCCGGTCTCCGCGGGGATCTCCGGAGGCTCCGCTTCCGGTGACGCGGAGGGTGCCGAGGACGGGATCAGGGTCCCGGTCGTCGCCCACTGACCCGTCGCCGCCTCTGTGGATACGTTTCTGCCCCGGTTCCCTCGTGCGGGAGGACCGGGGCAGAAGTGCGTCGGGGGGCTCAGCGGAGCCAGGGGAGGTCGGCGTCCCCGCCCTCCGGCTGGAGCCCGGCCGCCAGGACCTGCATGATCTCGCCCAGCGCGTGCACCTGCTCGGGCGTGAGGCGGTCGAACATCGCCTGGCGGACGGCCTTGACGTGGCCGGGGGCGGAGCGGCGCAGCATCGCGTGGCCCTCGTCGGTGAGGACGGCGTTCTGGCCGCGCTTGTCGGAGGGGCAGTCCTCGCGGCGCACCCAGCCGCTCTTCTCCAGCCGGGCGACCGCGTGGGAGAGGCGGGAGCGGGTGATCTTGGCGTTCCTGGCGAGTTCGGTCATCCGCATGCGGTGCCGGGGTGCCTGGGAGAGCTGGACGAGCAGGCCGTAGTAGATGTGCGGCATGCCGGCATCGGCCTGCAACTGGCGGTCGAGGTGATCCTCCAGCAGCGTGGTGGCGTGCAGATACGCGCGCCAGACGCATTGTTCTTCCTCGGTGAGCCAGAGCGGCGCACCCGTTGATGCCGTGGTCATGTACTCCACTGTACGACCTTTTCTTGAAAGTTGAACTAGATAGGGCTAAGGTCTCTCAAGGTAGGAGCTTGAAGATTAAAGAATCTTTCCTGCCGAAGCCCTCTACAGAAGAATTACCTTGAGTAGCCGCAGTTGGGGAGTGTCATGACCATCACCGCGGAGCGCATGCCCGCCCTCTACCTCTCCCACGGAGCCCCGCCGCTCGCCGACGACCCCGTCTGGCCCGGCGAGCTGGCCGCCTGGTCGGCGCAGCTGCCGCGACCCGCCGCCGTCCTCATGGTGTCCGCGCACTGGGAGGAGGCCCCGCTCGCGCTCGGCGCCACCGAGACGCTTCCCCTGGTGTACGACTTCTGGGGCTTCCCCGAGCACTACTACCAGGTGCGGTACGCCGCCCCCGGCGCCCCGAAGCTGGCCGAGAGCGTCCGCAAACTGCTGCGCGGCGCCGGTACGCCGGTCCAGGACATCCCGGACCGCGGCCTCGACCACGGCGCGTACGTACCGCTGGTCGAGATGTTCCCGGACGCCGGCGTCCCGGTGCTCCAGATCTCCCTGCCGACGCTCGACCCGCAGAAGCTGATGGACATCGGACGCAAGCTGGCACCGCTGCGCGACGAGGGCGTCCTGATCATCGGCAGCGGCTTCTTCACGCACAACCTCGCCGCCCTGCGCCACACCGGCGGCGGCGTCCCCGGTTGGTCGGCGGAGTTCGACGACTGGGGCGACCGCGCACTCCGGGCGCAGGACATCGACGCACTCCTGGACTTCGAGCACAAGTCCCCGGCGGGCCGCCTGGCGCACCCGCGCACCGAGCACTTCGCCCCGCTCTTCGTCACCCTCGGCGCCGCCGAGCAGGAACTCGGCCAGGGGCGCAGCGTGATCGACGGCTTCTGGATGGGACTGGCGAAGCGCTCGGTGCAGTACGGATAGGAGCGCTGTTACGGGGAAGTGCCGTCAACGGCGCCTACGAGGAGTGCCGTCACAGCGCCGGCGGGTTCAGCTCCACCGCGCGCAGCGCCGCCGCCAGAGCCGGCGCGCCCCCCACGTCCAGCGCGGTGTCCGCGAACTTGATGGTGTGGTCGTCGCCGTGCGCCGCCGCCCGCGCGAACACCTCCTCGGGCGTGAGCGACGCCCCGTGCCCGGCCGGGAGGACGGCGGCCTCGGCGGGGGAGTACGCGGCGGTCACCGCCGCGCTCGCCGCCCACGCGGCCCCCGTGCTCGGCGCCCACAGCTCGCGCGGCAGCGCCGGCAGCGTCCGCAGTACGGCGTTGGGCGCGGTCGCCGCGTGCACCAGCATGATCGGCGCACCGTGCCCGTAGCGCGCGTAGCGGTGGACGGCGGCCTCCACCAGCTCCTCCAGCCCGGCGCGCGCCTCGTCCGCCCCGGCGGCGGCCGCGCCCCGCCACTGCGGGAACGCCGTGATCCGGGCCAGCCGGGCCTGGATGCCGCCGGTCTGGTCGGACACCCGGGGCACGGCGTCCAGCGCGGCGCCGGCGGCCCGGACCGGGGTGAGCGGGGTGAGCGGGGGCAGCGGCTGGTGGCGGGCGGCCCAGTAGCCGAGCGCGTGGGCCAGCTCCCTGACGCGGGGGCCGGTCTCCTCGCTCGTCAGCAGGGTGCGCACGCTGTGGCCGACCCGGATCACCGGGTGCGTGGCGCCGCCCGCGATGCCCGGGAGCAGCCGGGGCCACCACTCGGCGAGCACGTCGCGCCAGGGGCGGGCGGCGGTCTCCCGCTCGAAGTACGCCGCCCAGTCGGCGATGCGGCGGGGGTCGCCCAGGGCCTCCTGCCAGTTCGCCGGGGTGACCTCGGCGAAACGGTCCGGCATGTCCTCCAGGTTCGCCCGGTAGTGGTCGAGCCAGCGGTGCACGGTGGCCGCCTGACCGTTGCGGACCAGGGCCTCCACGGCCATGGGCGCGTGGTTGGACAGCCAGCCGTCGCGCTCGGGGCCGGAGGAGTGCAACCGCTCCAGGGCCTCGTCGAGGGTGCCGGTGGTATCGGGGTCGGTGCGCTGCGTCGTCTCGTTCATGACATCGACGCTATGTGCCCCGTGTGCGCGCGGGAACGGACTGCGGTCCCAAGGTCCCGGGCATGGGGCCTAGGTCTGCGGACCGGGGCCGATGGACCGGCACCGGGGACAGAGGTCCGGGCAACCGGTGACCCGTACCCGGCGTCTTCCGGGGTACGGGGGGTGTCGAGGGCCCCGAAACGACCCGGGCACCCGGCCTGACCTGCACGGACGTACCTGGCCGCAGCACGGACCCGCTCCGGTGGCGGAACAGGGTACTGCATGATCGCGAAATTGAATGCCAGGCATGGGAATTCTGTCCGGATTCCAGTCGTTGTTTCCATCGGATGCAGGGCACCCGAGAGGGTGTCGCGACCTACTCAGCAAGGGAGCACGCATGGCAACCCGTGCCGTCGCCCGTCGTTCGTCCGCCACCGGCGGGACCAACCGGGCGAGCAGTGTTCGCGCCGTGGGCGGAGACATCGCCGATCGCGACCTGGTCGGCATGTACCTGGACGAGATAGCGCGTACGCCGCTGCTCGACGCCGCCAAGGAAGTCGATCTCTCCCAGGCGGTCGAGGCCGGTGTCTACGCGCGCCAGATCCTCGACGGCGAAGTGGAGAGCGACGCGGGCGGCGCCTCGCGCGAGGAGCTGGAGGCGCTGGTCGCCGAGGGCGAGCGCGCCAAGGACGTATTCATCCGCTCCAACCTCCGTCTGGTGGTCGCCGTCGCCCGCCGCTACCCGCGAGCCGGGCTCCCCCTGCTCGACCTGATCCAGGAGGGCAACGCGGGCCTGGTGCGCGCGGTCGAGAAGTTCGACTACGCCAAGGGCTTCAAGTTCTCCACGTACGCCACCTGGTGGATCCGCCAGGCCATCACGCGCTCCATAGCGGACCAGTCGCGCACGATCCGGCTCCCCGTCCACCTGGTGGAGGAGCTGGGCCGCATCCGCCGGGTGCAGCGCGAGTTCAACCGGGAGAACGGCCGCGACCCGGAGCACGCCGAGATCGCCGCCGAGCTGGGCTCCACCCCGGGGCGCGTCGGTGACGTCCTGGACTGGGCCCGCGATCCGGTCAGCCTCAACATGTCCGTGGACGACGAGGGCGACACGCAGTTCGGCGACCTCCTGGAGGACACCTCCGCCATCTCGCCCGAACAGTCCGTGCTCACGCTGCTGCGCAGCGAGGAGCTGGAGGAGCTGATCGGCAAGCTGGACAACCGGACCGCGTCGATCATCCGCATGCGGTACGGCATCGAGGACGGCCGCGAGCGCACGCTCACCGAGGTCGGCAAGGAACACGGCCTCACCCGCGAGCGCATCCGCCAGATCGAGAAGCACGCGCTCCTCGAATTGAAGCGAATGGCTCACGACACGGGTTTTGACGCTGCAGCCTGAGCCAGAGTCCAGTAACCTCCGAATTGGGCCGCTTCACCCGGCCCCCTGAAGCTGAGTCCCGGCGCCCACCCCCCCTGGCGCCGGGGCTCATTCATTTCCGGGCGGCGTTCTCCGCGCTCCGCCGGACCCCGCGCGGCTGAGCCGGCCGCCCAGATCCGCCAGGCACGCCACCAGCTGCGGCGGCTCGTGCACGGTGAACTCGCAGTCCACCATCGCCAGCCGCACCGCCACCCACTCCAGCTGATCCCGCAGCACGGTCCGCAGCCGGCAGCCGCCCTCGCCCTCCGGTTCCAGCGGGCCCATCCGGCCGCGCAGCCGCGACGCGACGAACTCCGGCGGCGCCGCGAAGCTCACCTCCACCTCGATCTCGGGCTGGCGGCGCGCCATCGAGCTCGACAGGAACTCCGCCGCGTCCCCCTCGGGCAACTCCCTCGGCGCGAACCGGGCCCCGGTCGGGAACGGCTCGCTGACCCGGTCCACCCGGAAAGTCCGCCACGCCTCGCGCCCCAGGTCGTACGCCACCAGATACCAGCGCCAGCCCGTGCTCACCAGCCGGTACGGCTCGACCTGCCGCCGCGACTCGGCGCCGTCGCCCGCCCGGTACGCGAAGCGCAGCCGCTCCCGGCCGGTGACCGCCGAGGCCATCACGGTCAGGGTCTGCGGGTCGATGGTCGAACCGTCGCCCCGGGCCAGCGGGACCGTCGCGTTCTGGAGGGTGGAGACCCGGTGGCGCAGCCGGGACGGCAGCACCTGCTCCAGCTTGGCCAGCGCCCGTACGGACGCCTCGTCCACGCCCTCGATGGCGTGGCCGGCGCCGGCCCGCAGCCCCACCGCGATGGCGACCGCCTCCTCGTCGTCCAGGAGCAGCGGCGGCATGGCGGTGCCCGCCACCAGCCGGTAGCCGCCCACCGAACCGCGCGACGCCTCGACCGGATAGCCCAGGTCGCGCAGGCGGTCGATGTCGCGGCGGATCGTGCGCGGGCTGACGGCCAGCCGCTCGGCGAGCTCGCTGCCCGGCCACTCGCGCGGTGTCTGGAGCAGGGACAGCAGATTCAGCAGTCGTGCCGGGGTATCGGTCATGCCACCCAGGATGCGCGCCCAATGGGTCACAAACTGTCCTATTGGCTGTTTAGGTTCTTCCCATGACTTCCTCCGCACCACTGCCGTCTCCCGCGGCACCTTCGGACCGCCGCCGGTGGTTCGCCCTGGCCATCGTGATGACCGCGGCCTTCATGGACCTGGTCGACGTCACGATCGTCAACATCGCCATCCCCAGCATCAAGCAGGACACCGGCGCCTCGTTCAGCTCGATCCAGTGGATCGTCGCCGGATACGCCCTGGCCTTCGCCGCCGGGCTCATCACCGGCGGCCGGCTCGGTGACATCTACGGCCGCAAGCGGCTCTTCCTGGTCGGCATAGGAGGCTTCACCCTCGCCTCCGCGCTCTGCGGCTTCGCCGCGAACCCGGAGATGCTCGTCGCCTCCCGCTTCCTCCAGGGTGCGACGGCCGCCCTGATGGTGCCCCAGGTGCTGTCGATCGTCCACGCCACCTTCCCCGCCCACGAGCGCGGCAAGGTCTTCGGCCTCTTCGGCGCGATCGTCGGCCTCGGCGCGGTCTCCGGACCCCTGCTGGGCGCGCTGCTGACCGAGTGGAACATCGCGGGTCTGCAATGGCGCCCGATCTTCCTGATCAACCTGCCCGTCGGCATCCTCGGCCTGGTCCTGGGCAGGAAGTTCATCACCGAGTCGAAGTCGCCCCGGGCGCTGCGCCTCGACCTGGTCGGCGTCCTGCTCGTCACGCTCGGCATGCTGATGCTGATCTACCCGCTGACGCGCGGCCGCGAGCTGGGCTGGCCGCTGTGGGGCTACCTGTCGATGGCCGGGAGCGTCCTCGTCTTCCTCGTCCTCGTGCTGTTCGAGCGCGCCAAGGCCGGCCGGGACGGGTCGCCGCTGATCGAGCTGTCGCTGTTCCGGGTCCGGAGCTTCGCCGCCGGGATCGCCGTGCAGCTGACCTTCGGCATCGGCCTCGGCATCTTCTTCCTGGTCTGGACCCTGTACATGCAGATGGGCCTCGGCTGGAGCGCGCTGCGGGCCGGCCTGACCGGAGTGCCGTTCTCCCTCTCCGTCTCGGTCGCCGCCGGCCTCTCCGTACAGAAGCTCGTGCCCCGCTTCGGCCGCAAGGTCCTCCAGACGGGCGCGCTCCTGATGGCAGCCGGCCTGCTGCTCTACATCTGGGAGTCGGACCACTACGGCATGGACATCACGTCCTGGCAGATGGCACTGCCACTCGTGGTGATGGGCGTCGGCATGGGCCTGATCGTCGCGCCGCTGGCCGACGCGGTGCTGTCCGAGGTGCCCAAGGAGCACTCCGGTTCCGCCTCCGGCCTCTTCAACACCGTGCAGCAGATGGGCAACGCGCTCGGCCTCGGGCTCGTCTCCGTCGTCTTCTACGGGGCGATCGGCGACCGGCTCACCCCGGAGCAGGTCGGCCCGGCGTTCGCGGACGCCTTCGAGCAGTCGCTGTGGTGGGTGGCCGGTGTGCTGGTCCTGATCTTCGGGGTGATGTTCGCCCTGCCGGCCAGGCCGAAGCAGCACGTCGAGGGCGCGGCGGAGGACGAGCCCGTCGCGGCCGAGCCCGCCAAGGAGCCGGTGCTCACGCACTGATCCGACGGCGTACGCGGCAGGGACACCGGCGCCCGCACCCCTCCGAGGGACGCGGGCGACGGCGTGCGGCGGGGCGGGTCAGCAGATGCGCGTACGCGCTTCCATCGCGCAGCGCGCCGTCTCCTCGTCCCCGTACACCTCGCACATGTGGCGGCCGTCCGGCGTCGCCGTGTGCTCGACCTCCCACAGGCTCGTCTCGCTGCCGTCGAGGAGCAGGAACGCGTGCTCGTACAGCGTGAAGCCTGCGTCCCGGCCCTCCACCCGGCACTGGCGGCCGAAGACCTGCGTGATGTGGTGCGCGAAGGCGGCACGCAGCAGCCGGGCGGTCTCCTCACCGGGCACGTCGCCGTTCTCCGCGCGGCGCAGTACGCGGCGGGCGTGGTCCGCCGAGTTGTCCGGCGCGTACATCCGGGGGAGCGGGGCGGGGGGAGCGGCCAGCAGCGCCGACATGAGCTCCAGGTCGGCCTGGGCACCCTCCTCGTCGCCGAAGTCGGGAACGTCCCACAGGCTGCCGGTCAGCCGGGCGGCGGCGATGTGGGCGTCGGCCTCGTCGTCGTACAGCTCGTGCTGCCGGCTGTCGGGACGGCCGTCCCCGCGCGGACCGCTGTGCACCAGCTCCCACAGGGTCAGCGCGGAGCCGTCGCTCAGCAGGTACGTGTGGCGGTAGGTCTCGCGGTGCAGGGTGGCGCTGTGGTGCGAGGAGTACAGGGAGCTGCTGTGGGCCAGCGCGGACCCCAGCCGCTCCACCGTGCTGTCGGGGAGGTCGAACGAATTGAGAGCCCGACGCAGGATTCGCTCGAGGTGCTGCTCGGTCGTCTCATACGGATCGCTCAAGGTGCTGTCTCCAGGCCGTCGCCGCGTGTGACTTGGTGCGTGCATAACGTAGCCCCTGGGGCTGACATCGGGACCGGGGTTCAGAAAAACGCACGGGGCGCACGGAAGGTTCCGCGCACCCGTCCCGGACTTCCGCACGCGGGCCGGGCTTCCGTGCGCCGGCCGGGCTTCCTCACGCGGGCCGGGCTTCCGTGCGCCGGCCGGGCTTCCTCACATGGGCGGCGGGCCGTAGAGGTCCCGGTACGAGGGGAAGGTGTGCCCGCCGTCGCGGCCCCGGACGCCCTTCGCCGCCCGGACCGCCTTCACGATGGCCCGGGTCACCGCCTCCGCGCCCGCCGCGAGCAGCGGGTTGAGCGCGACGGGGTCCTCCGCGTCCAGGTCCCGCCGGCCGGTGGCGAGGGCGAACACGGTGTCCCCGTCGGTCATCAGGTGCACGGGCCGGATGGCGCGCGCCAAGCCGTCGTGCGCGGTGCCCGCCAGCTTCTGCGCCTGCGCGCGGGTCAGCCCGGCGTCCGTGGCGACGACGGCGAGCGTGGTGTTGAGCGGGGGGCGCGCGGCGGTGCCGTACGCCTGCGCCAGGCGCCGTCGCGCCGCCTCGTGGACGCCGGCGGGCGGGGCGACGGCCGGCTCCTCGCCGCCGTACTCCCCGAACAGCGTCCCCGTACGGGGATCGAGCACCGAGCCCGCCGCGTTGACCACGACGAGCGCGCCGACGGTGAGCCCGGACGGCAGGAGGACGCTCGCGGTCCCCACCCCGCCCTTGAGCTGCCCGGCGACCGCCCCCGTGCCCGCGCCGACGCACCCCTCGGCGACCGCCGCGCCCTCCTCGGCCCGGGCGGCCTCCTCCACGGCCGCCCGGCCCGTCGCCGCGTCCGGCCTGGCCCGCCAGTCGCCGCCCCGCCCCAGGTCGAAGACGCAGGCCGCCGGGACCACGGGGACCACCTGGGCCGGATCGGCGCCCACCCGCACCCCGCGCCCCCGCTCCTCCAGCCAGGCCATCACCCCGGACGCCGCGTCGAGCCCGTACGCGCTGCCGCCGGTGAGCACGACCGCGTCGATGCGCTGGACCAGGTTGCGCGGATCCAGCGCGTCCGTCTCCCGCGTGCCCGGCCCGCCCCCGCGCACATCGACGGCGGCGACCACCCCGCCCTCGGGCGCGAGCACCACGGTGGTCCCGGTGAGGGCGCCCTTCCCGGGGACCTGGGCGTGGCCGACGCGCAGCCCGTGCACATCGGTGAGGGAGTCCTGACGGGACATCCGGTGCTCCTTCGCGGGGCGGGAGTGGAGGGGCGAGCGGTCAAGGTACCGCCGAAGACCCCTTACGCCCTGGGGGGCTCCCCCCCCCCGCCCCCCCGCCCCCCGCCCCCACCCCACCCACGCCCCCATCCCACCCGCGACTCGCCCACCCTCTTGGGCTCACAAAACAGGACCAAACGTCCCACACCGCCCTACCGTGGCACCGTGACAGAGCCACCTGAAGCCGCAGGCGCAGCCGCGCAGCCCGCCCCCGGGGGCCGTACCGGAGCCGTCGACGGTGCGGGCGGCGCGCCGGCACCGCGTGGGTCCGGGCGGGCCGGGGGGCTCGTTCCCAGGTCCGTCACCGCGCGGGCGACCGCGGCCGGCGTCATCGTCTCCCTTCTGCTCGTCGTGGCCATCGTGCTCGGCAGCCGGTTCCTGGAGCACTTCGACTCCGCACTGCTGCCGTACGCCGTGGCCACGGTGTTCCTGGCCTTCGGCGTCGCGTACCGGTACACGGTCTGGGTCTCCGCCCCCGGCGCCAAGCGGCTGTTCAAGAAGGGCTGGGGGAGCCTCTTCTCGATGGCCAACTTCCGCCGCGCGCCCACCGCGCTGCCGAAGATGATCGCCACCTACCTCGGCTTCCAGAAGTTCCTCGGCGCCCGCTCGCACGCCCGCTGGGCCGCCCACCAGCTGATCTTCTGGGGCTGTGTCCTCGCCGCGCTGATCACCTTCCCGCTGACCTGGGGCTGGTTCACCTTCACCTCGGGCACCGGCTCCGGACCCGGCTACGAGATGCGTATCTGGGGCTTCAAGATCATCGGGTTCGACTCCCTCGACTTCCTCGGCTGGCTGATGTTCCACGGCCTGGACATCGCCGCCGTCCTCGTCATCCCCGGCGCCTCCTACTTCCTGTGGCGGCGGATGAAGGACCGGGCGGCCGTCACGGGTCAGCGGTTCGCCTACGACCTGGTGCCGCTGATCGCGCTCATCGTCATCTCCGTGACCGGCCTGCTGCTCACCTTCTCCTCGATCTTCCTGCACGGCGGCGGCTACGAGTTCCTGGCGATCCTCCACATGGTCGCGGTGGTCTTCACCCTCATCTACATCCCGTTCGGGAAGTTCTTCCACATCGTCCAGCGCCCCGCCGCCGTCGGCATGCAGCTGTTCAAGTACACCGGCCGGCAGGACGAGGAGGTCTTCGCCTGCCGCCGCTGCGAGGAACCCATCGACACCACCCCGTACGTCGACAACCTCCGCGGCACCATGCGCGATCTCAGCCTCGGGTTCGACGAGTGGGCCGAATACTGCCCGCGCTGCAAGAGGGTGCTGCGAGGCAGCGCCTATCTCTCCCAGGTGAAGAAGGGCTTCAAATGACCGCGGACTCGCGCACACCCGAACCGCATGCGGTCGTCCCCATCGATCCCTCCCTCGCCCCGCCGGGCACCCGCGCCTTCCGCGACGCGGGCGGCATCCCCGCCGACCGCTGGCACGCCGACCAGAACGGCGAGACCCTCGTCCCCACCCACTGCTGCTTCTGCGGCGTCCAGTGCGGCATGTATCTGCGCGTCGACCGCGGCGGCAAGGTCTTCGGCGTCGAGCCCCGCAACCACGACATCAACCGCATGCGCCTGTGTCCCAAGGGCATCAACGCCTACCAGCAGATCAACCACCCCGACCGGCTCACCGCCCCCCTCATGCGCCGCTCCCGCGACGAGGACTTCCGCGAGGTCTCCTGGGACGAGGCGCTCGACTTCACCGTCGCCGAGATCCGGCGCATCCAGCAGACGTACGGGAACGACGCCTTCGGGCTGCTGGGCGGAGCGAGCCTGTTCTCCGAGAAGACCTACCTGGTCGGCAAGTTCGCCCGGGTCGCCCTCAAGACCCGGCACGTCGACTACAACGGCCGGCTCTGCATGGTCAGCGCGGCCGGCGCCAACAAACTCGCCTTCAACATCGACCGGGCTGGCAACCCCTTCTCCGACATCCTCCTCGCCGACTGCCTGCTCATCGCCGGCTCCAACGTCGGTGAGTGCTTTCCCGTCATGACCCAGTACGTGTGGGGCGCCCGGGACCGGGGCGCCAGCCTCATCGTGGTCGACCCCCGCGAGACCGCCATCGCCCGGACCGCCGACATCCACGTCGCCCTCAAGCCCGGCACCGACTCGGCGTTCTTCAACTCCGTACTGAACGTCGTCATCGAAGAGGGCCTCACCGACGAGGCGTACCTCGCCGCCCACGCCACCGGCTGGGAGGAGGTCAAGGCCAAGGTCGCCGAGTACCCGCCGTCCCGCGCCGCCGAGATCTGCGGCATCCCCGCCGAACAGATCGTCCAGGTCGCCCGCACCTTCGCCCGCGCCCCCAAGGCCATGGCCTGGCACGCCCGGGGCATCGAACACCACTCGCAGGGCGTCGAGAACTGCCTCACCGTGATCAACCTCTGCACCGCCACCGGACACATCGGCAAGCCCGGCGCCGGCTACGGCACCATCACCGGCCAGGGCAACGGGCAAGGCGGCCGCGAGCACGGCCAGAAGTCCGACCTCCTCCCCGGCGGACGCTCCATCAGCAACGCGGAGCACCGCCGGCAGATCTGCGAGATCTGGGGCATCGAGGAGTCCGAACTCCCGCCCGCCGGTACCTCGATGATGGAAATGGTCTGGCAGATGCAGCGCCGCGAGATCCGCGGCCTGATCGGCATCTGCAACAACCCCTTCGTCTCCCTGCCCAACTACCGGGTGGTCAAGGAGGGGTACGACGCCACCGAGTTCCACGCCCAATTCGACTTCTTCCTTTCCGAGACCGCCGCCAACGCGCACGTCGTCTTCCCCGTCACCACCTGGGCCGAGGACGACGGCGTCATGGCCAACGCCGAGGCCCGGGTGGTCAAGCACAACAAGGCCCAGGACCCGCCCCCGGGCGTCCGCACGGACACCTGGGTCATGTGTGAGCTCGCCCGCCGGCTCGGCGCCGGCGACAAGTTCGCCTTCGACAACTCGCGCCAGGTCTTCGACGAGCTGCGGATCGCCTCCGCCGGCACCGTCAACGACTACTACGGCATCACCTACGAACGGCTGGAGGAGACCGGCGGCATCTCCTGGCCCTGCCCGTCCACCGACCACCCCGGAACCCCCCGGCTCTTCGAGGACGGCAAGACCTACCACCCCGACGGCAAGATCCACCTCCAAGTGGTCGAGTGGCACCCGCCGATGGACCCGTACGACGACGAGCACCCCATGACGCTCACCACCGGACGCACCGTCGCCCACTTCCTCTCCGGCAACCAGACCCGCAGGCTCGGCGGCCTGGTCGAACAGACCCCCCGCCCCTGGGCCGAGGTCCACCCCTCCCACGGCTTCCGCAACGGCGAACCCGTCCGCGTCGTCACCCGGCGCGGCAGCGAGGTCTTCCCCGCCCTGGTCACCGAGGCGATCCGCCCCGACACCGTCTTCATCCCGTACCACTGGCCGGTCCCCACCGCCGCCAACGCGCTCACCATCGACGCCCTCGACCCCCGCTCCAAGATCCCCGAGTACAAGGTGTGCGCCTGCCGCATCGAGCACGCCGAGCGGATCGACGAGGTCCCCGCGCCCCCGGTCGCCCCCGGGCATGTCGCCTATCCGGAGGCCCAGGTCTCCCGCACCGACCCGCTGCCGCCCACGTCCCCGCAGGGCCGCGGCACCTCGGAGAGGAGCTGATGCCCGCATGATGGGACGAACGATCTTCATCGACCCGGGCCGTTGCATCGGCTGCCAGGCGTGCGTCTCCGCCTGCCGCGAATGCGACTCGCACCGCGGCAAGTCCATGATCCACCTCGACTACACCGACGAGGGCCAGTCCGTCGCCTCCCTTCCGACCGTCTGCATGCATTGCGAGGACCCCGTCGCCCCGTGCGCCGAGGTGTGCCCCGCCGACGCGATCCTGGTGACCGCCGACGGCGTCGTGCAGCAGGCCGACACCACCCGCTGCATCGGCTGCGCCAACTGCGTCAACGCCTGCCCCTTCGGCGTACCGAAGATCGACCTCCAGGCGAAGCTGCAGATGAAGTGCAACCTCTGCTACGACCGCACCGCCTACGGTCTCGCCCCCATGTGCGCCACCGTCTGCCCGACCGGAGCGCTCTTCTACGGCACGGCCGAGGAACTCCAGGCCGAACGCCCCGGTGTCCAGGTCGCCGACTCCTTCGTCTTCGGCGAGAGCGAGGTACGCACCGGGGTCGCGATGGTCGTGCCCGCCGACCGGGTCCAGTGGCCGGTCCCCGGCGGCCTGCCCGTCGTGGAGATCAACGGGAAGGACGTCCGACGGTGACCGAGACCGGCTACCCGCCCCCCGGCGACCCGAAGCAGCCCCCGCCCCGCGACTCCGGCAGCACACCCCCCGCCGCCCCCGGACAGCCGGCCTCCGGCGACCCCCGCGAGGCCCTGCACGACCGGATCGCCGCCGACGCCCTCACCACCCGGCGCGACTACCTGCGCATCGTCGCCACCGTGTCCGGCGGGCTCGCCATCGGCGGCCTCGGCGTCGCCGGCGGCATCCTGCCCCGCCACGGCGACCCCGACGACGGCAAGGCCCCCGCCCCCAAGAAGATCGCCGCCCAGCTCCTTCCCGGCGAGTCCATCGCCTTCGACTACCCCGACGAGGAGGACCGCGCGGTCGCCGTCCGGCTCAACGACGGCACCCTCGTCGGCTACTCCGCCATCTGCACCCACCTCGCCTGCGGCGTGCTCTGGCGCAAGGACCGGGGCACCGAGGGCGAGCTGTACTGCCCCTGCCACGAAGGCGTCTTCGACGCCCGCAGTGGCGAGGTCACCGCCGGGCCGCCGCCCCGGGGGCTGCCCAAGGTCGTGCTCACCGAGGAGTCCGACGGCAGCGTCTGGGCCGTAGGCACCACCCGCTCCGGCGAGAGCATCGAGCACGGGCTGTGCCGCCAGTTCGGCGAGGAACGCCCCGACCTGGCCTCCCGCCTCGGCTGCCCCGGCGTCCGCGACGGTGCCGAGGCGCCTGCCGCCCCCGGCGGAACCGCCCGCACCGTGGCCCCCGGACCGGTCGCCCCCGGCCCGTCCCGCACGCGTACCGGAACCGGCGCGTCCGACACCACCGGGAGCCCGTCATGAGCGACGACGACCGCCGGCCCCCCGGGACCCCGGGCCCGCAGCCCGCCCCCGACCCGCAGACCCCAGGCCCTCCGAGGCACCCCGGCCCGCACTACCCCGCCTACCACCCCGGCAGCGCGCGGGCCGAGCTCAACCGGCCCGTCCGCGAGCGCTATCCGCAGATCCGGCCCACCAGCGGCTACGGCGACCCCCGCGTCCGTCACACCGGGCCCGGGCCCGGTGCCGGCACCGACCAGGAACCCGAGCGGTCCTCCAAGCTCACCGCCCGCCTCGTGCTGGCCATGTCCGTCGTCATCGGGCAGCTGTGGGGCCTGACGGTCATCGTGGACGAGTGGATGGAGGGCAACTCCGGCACCGCGTGGTGGGGCGCCGGCTTCCTCTGCCTGTCGTTCCTCGTCGTCCTCGGGCTCTGGCTGCTCGACCCCAAGGACCGCTGACCGGCCGGCCGGGGCGGGGCGGCCGTACCCTGGAAGCATGAGTACCGCCCCCGCCCCCGGACCGCGCGACGCGGAGCCCACCACGCCGGACCGGCCCAGGCCCACGCCGGCGCTGATCTTCGACGATCCGCTGGACCAGCAGTCCGCGGACGACACGGACCGGGGGTGGGGCGAGCGGGCCCCGTCCGGCGGCAGTGCCGCGGACCTGGCGCGCTTCCTCGACGAGAAGCCCCCGCACCACATCTGACGCCACACCTCGCGCGGGGCGGTCAGCCGGCACCGTACGGTCAGGGCCGCACGCCTCAGCACAGGACCACCGCGAAACCGCCGGAGATCCCCGCCCCGGCGAGCCCGGCCGCCGTCGCCCTGGGCACCGCCAGCACGACCAGCGCCCCTTCGCCCGGCAGGCCCCCGGCGTCCGCCCGCGGCACCCGCTCCACGCGCGCACCCCTGGCCACCACCCGGGCCTCCGCCGCCCCGGGGCCTCCCGACGCGACGACGTCCACCCGGTCGCCCGGCCGCAGCAGCCGCACCGTCTCCGCGTCCGCGATCCGCACCGGCGCCGACACCAGGCGTACCGGAGGCGAAGCCCGCTCCCGGGACGCGGCCCGCGCCGTATCAGCGCCCTGCCCGCCGGCGCCGCCCCCGGCCAGTCCGGAGACGGCCAGCGCGGCCGCCGTCAGCGCCAGGCCCGCCGCCATCGACCGGCGCTGCCGCCACACCGCACGGCGCAGCCGCTGACCGGCACTCCCACGCACCCGCAGCGGCGGGAACGCGGGCACCCCGCACGGCGGCGGCGCGGGCAACGGCCCCGGCGGCGCGCCCGTGTACGGGGCGGCGGAAGCGGCCTGGGGGGAGGGGTGGGAACCGGACGAGCGCATTGCGAACACCGCCTGCGTCAGGGGCCGATGGGTCGGGTCCGGCCGCCGGAACCCCGAGGTCCCGGCGCCGGACGATCCCCACGATCCACCAGCTCCCCGATTCCCGCCGGAGCCTGTGGACCGTCAACCGCATGGGGAAAACTCCGTCACCCGCAGGCGGGAACGAAGGCAGCCGGAACCCCGCCTACGGCAGCGCGATCCCCGTCTCGAACCCGTCCAGCGCATGCCCGCACGGGCAGTCCCGGTCCTCCGTCACCGGCAGCGCCGCCACCGCGTCGAAGAGGACCGAGCGCAGCCGGTCCACATTGGCGGCGAAGACCTTCAGCACCTCCTCGTGGGAGACGCCCTCACCGGCCTCCGCGCCCGCGTCCAGGTCCGTGACCAGGGTCATCGTGGTGTAGCAGAGGCCCAGTTCGCGGGCGAGCACCGCCTCGGGGTGGCCGGTCATGCCGACCACGGACCAGCCCATCGCCGCGTGCCAGCGAGATTCGGCGCGGGTCGAGAAGCGCGGCCCCTCGACCACCACCAGCGTGCCGCCGTCCACCGCCTCCCAGTCCCGGCCCCGCGCGGCGGCCAGCGCCACCTTGCGGCCCTCGGGGCAGTACGGGTCGGCGAAGCCCAGGTGCACCACGTTCGGCAGGACCCCGTCGGCCCGGGTCTCACCGTCGTAATAGGTCTGCACACGGGTCTTCGTCCGGTCCACCAGCTGGTCCGGCACGATCAGGGTGCCCGGCCCGTACTCCGGGCGCAGCCCGCCCACCGCGCACGGGGCGAGCACCTGGCGCACGCCGACCGAGCGCAGCGCCCACAGGTTGGCGCGGTAGTTGATGCGGTGCGGGGGCACGTGGTGGCCCCGGCCGTGCCGGGGGAGGAAGGCGACCCGGCGGCCGCCGGTCTCGCCGATGAAGACGGAGTCGCTGGGGTCTCCGTAAGGGGTTTCCACGCGGACCTCGGTGACGTCCTCCAGGAAGGAGTACAGCCCCGAGCCGCCGATCACGCCGATCTCTGCGTTCGCCATGCGGTCACCCTAGGCCGTGTCCGCGAAGCGCCGTCCGGCGGGCGCGGGCGCGCGAAGACCCCGCCGAACGGGTCGGCGGGGTCTTCGCGAAAGCTGTGGAGCCGGCTGCTCAGGCGGCCGATGAACCGCTCGTCGATGAAGCGGACGAGGAGGCCGACGACGTGGACGCCGGGGCGGTCGAGGACTTCGAGTCCGAGGACGTCGAAGGGGCGGAGGACGACGATCCGGAGCCGGAGGTCTTCGCGGCGGAGGAAGCCGGCGTGCTGCTCGACGAGGAGCCGCGGCTGTCGTTCCGGTAGAAGCCGGAGCCCTTGAAGACGATGCCGACCGCCGAGAACACCTTCTTCAGGCGTCCGTCGCAGTTCGGGCACACCGTGAGGGCGTCATCGGTGAACTTCTGCACCGCTTCGAGGCCCTCGCCACACTCGGTGCACTGGTACTGGTAGGTCGGCACTTTGTTCCTCCTGGCACTCTGACTCGATGAGTGCTAACGACGCTCCATAGTGACGTATTCCGCTGGATCAGTCCACCGTGACCGGCCCGCGGTGACCGATACCACGCGCGACGGTCCGCCCCGCACCGACCGGCAGAAGCCTCGAACGCAGCGTCAGCAGGGTCGCCAGGGCGAGCACCGTACCCACCAGCGGGACCAGGAAACCGGCGCTCGCGCCGTGTCCGTCCGCGAGCCGGCCGGCCACCGTCACCGCCGCCGCCTGGCCCAGCGCGACCGCGCCCGTCAGCCAGGTGAACGCCTCCGTCCGCGCCGAGCCCGGCACCAGCGCCTCGACCAGCGTGTAGCCGTTGATCAGGGCGGGAGCGATGCAGAGCCCGACCAGCAGGCCGAGCCCGGCGAGCAGCGGCGCGGAGTGCACCGCCCACAGGCCCGACGCGGTCAGCGCCAGCGCCGTGTAGCCGACGAGCAGGCGGCGGCGGGGACCGGACTTCCAGGCGACGGCTCCGCAGGCGATCCCGGCGAGCATGTTGCCGGCGGCGAAGATCCCGTACAGCACGCCGTTGGCGCCCGGGTTGCCGATCTCCTCGGCGAACGCGGTCAACGAGACCTGCATGCCGCCGAAGACCGAGCCGATGCCGAGGAAGGCCACCGCCAGCACGCGTACGCCGGGGATGGACAGGGCCGAGGCGTGCCGCTCGGCGCCGGGCAGGGCGCGGTCGCGGACCGGCGGCTGCGTGGCGCGCCGCGCGGCGAAGAGCAGACCGCCGACCAGGGTGAGCGCGGCCTCCGCGATCAGGCCGGCCGCCGGGTGCACGCCCGTGCAGAGCGCGGTGGCGATGACCGGTCCGATGACGAAGGTGAACTCGTCCGTCACCGACTCGAACGCGGCGGCCGTCGCCAGCAGCGGGGACGCCTCGCGGCCCGGTGCCGCGCCGAGCATCGCCGCCCAGCGGGCCCGCACCATGGGGCCGATCTGCGGGACGGACGCGCCGGTCGGGGCGGCCGCGGCGAACAGGGCCCACAGGGGCGCGTCCGCCAGGGCCAGCGTCACCAGGACCGAGACGGAGGCGGCGTGGACCAGAACGCCGGGCAGCAGCACGGCCCGCTGGCCGAACCGGTCGGCGAGCTTGCCCGTCTGCGGGGCGAACAGGGCCATGGAGACCCCGGTGACGGCCGCGACGGCGCCGGCGCTGCCGTACGAGCCGGTGGTGTGCTGGACCAGCAGCACGATGCCGATGGTCAGCATCGCGAAGGGCTGCCGTGCGGCGAAGCCGGGAAGGAGGAAGGTCCACGCCCCGGGGGTGCGCAGCAGCTGCCCGTATCCGGGGCGTTCGGAGACCGTGGACGCCACGGTCCTTGCCTTTCTGCCGCCTGGTGGCCGTGCCCCCGGGGCGGCCGGCACAGGAGTGCGGGCCCGGGCGGGGCTGCCGAGAGCTGTCCTCTTCGCGCGGAACTGCGGTAGATGCCGGGCGCTCGCGGCCGGTGTGCGGGGCACAGCCGGTACGGAGGACGCCACGACCGCCATACGGTCGCGCCAGCTCTGCGTCAGGCAGAGTTGGTCGATCAATCGGTGGTTCTAGGTTTCCTTCATGCTACAGGCAGGAAGGGCGGAGGCCCTGTGATTGTGGGCGCTCCACCCCTCGCCGCCTGTGAACGCGGTGCGTGGGCGCTCAGTGATGTGCCCTCGCGTTGCGCTTGTGCCCTTCCTGTTCGGCGGTGCCCTGCTTGAGCCAGCCGGCCAGCTTGCCGCCCTCGGCGACCGCGCGCAGCCGTGCCTCGGCCGCGTCGCGCACCGGGTCGGTGGCCACGACGAGCAGTTCGTCGCCGCGCCTGAGCACCGTGGACGGGGCGGGTACGAAGCTCTTGTCGTCGCGCACCACGAGGGTGACCGCGGCGCCCGCGGGCATGCGGAGCTCCCCGACCTCGACGCCGTGCATCTTCGACTTCGCGGGGATGGCCACGGACAGCAGGTGACCGCGCAGCCGTTCCAGGGGCGCCGATTCGATGCCCAGGTCGGAAGCCTCGGACGGGTCGTCCTTGATGTCGAGGGCCTTGGCGAGCCAGGGGAGGGTGGGGCCCTGGATGAGGGTGTAGACGATGACCAGGACGAAGACGATGTTGAAGACCCGGGTGGAGCCCTCGATTCCGGACACCATGGGAATGGTCGCCAGGATGATGGGTACGGCGCCGCGCAGCCCGGCCCACGACATGAGGGCCTTCTCCTGCCAGGGCAACCGGAACGGCACCAGCGAGATGAAGACCTCCAGCGGCCGTGCCACCACGGTCAGCACCAGGCCCACGACGACGGCGGGCCAGAAGTCGTCCAGCAGGTCGTGCGGGGTGACCAGCAGGCCGAGCAGGACGAACATGCCGATCTGGGCCAGCCAGCCGAGCCCGTCCGCGAAGCCCCGGGTCGCCGGCCAGTGCGGCAGCTTGGCGTTGCCGAGGATCATCGATGCCAGGTAGACGGCGAGGAACCCGCTGCCGTGGAGCATGGCGCCGGCCGCGTACGCGGACACCGCGATGGCCATGACGGCGATCGGGTAGAGGCCGGAGGCGGGGAGCGCCACATGGCGCAGCCCGTACGAGCCGAGCCAGCCCACGGCGATGCCGACGGCGGCGCCGATGGCCAGCTCCAGGGCTATCTCGCCGATCAGTACGTACCAGCTGTCGACCTCGCCGATGGTCGAGAAGGCGACGACGAGGATGACCACGGGGGCGTCGTTGAAGCCGGACTCGGCTTCCAGGACGCCGGTGACGCGGGCGGGCAGCGGGACCTTGCGCAGCACGGAGAAGACCGCCGCGGCGTCCGTCGAGGAGACGACCGCGCCGATGATGAGCGCCTGCCGCCACTCCAGGCCGACCAGGTAGTGCGCCCCGGCCGCGGTCACGCCCACGCTGATCGCCACCCCGACCAGCGACAGCATCGCGGCCGCCGGGAGCGCGGGTCTGACCTCTTTCCACTTCGTGCCGAGGCCGCCCTCGGCGAGGATCACGACGAGCGCCGCGTAGCCGATGACCTGCGTCAGTTCCGCGTTGTCGAACTTGACGTCGAAGAAGCCGTCCTGGCCCAGGGCGATGCCGATGCCCAGGTACAGGAGCAGGCTGGGGAGCCCGCTGCGGGACGAGAGGCGTACCGCCACGACGGCGACGAGCAGGACGAGCGAGCAGGCGAGCAGGAGTTCGTTGAGCGAGTGGACAGTCAGTGGCCGGTCCTTTCCCTGCGTACGCCTGCCGGATCGTCTTCCGGCGGCCGGTACTTCGTTACCTTACCTAATCTTTAACGTTTTCTTGATGCGTTCGAGTATTCGTACGATCGCTACGCAATTCGAGCCATCCTGATACCGCGTCCGAGTGGGTGACGCGCTGCGCCTATGGTTGCTCCTGCACTCCCAGGACCGCCCTGCCCTCGAAGGACAGCGATGCCCGCCACAACAACCGCCTCTTCCGGATCCACCGGTACCGCCGGTGGCGGGCCGCGCAAGAAGAAGAAGGGGCGCCGCGCCCGCCTGCTCGTGATCGTCCTGGTGCTGGCGCTGGTCGCGGGCATCGGTTACGGGACGTACTGGTCCGTGTCCACCGTGCGCGCCTCCTACCCGCAGACCAGCGGGACCGTCCACCTCGACGGCCTCTCCGGCAACGTCGACGTCAAGCGCGACGGCTACGGGATCCCGCAGATCTACGCGGACTCGGACGCCGACCTGTTCCGCGCCCAGGGCTTCGTGCAGGCGCAGGACCGCTTCTGGGAAATGGACGTACGCCGCCACCTGACGGCCGGCCGGCTCTCCGAGATGTTCGGCTCCGGGCAGGTCGAGACGGACTCCTTCCTGCGGACGCTGGGCTGGCGCAAGGTCGCGCAGGAGGAGTACGACACCGTCCTGTCCGACGAGACCAAGAAGAACCTCCAGGCGTACGCGGACGGCGTGAACGCCTACCTGAAGGGGCGCGACGGCAAGGACATCTCCGTCGAGTACGCCGCGCTCGGCCTCACCAACGACTACAAGCCGACGGAGTGGACCCCGGTCGACTCGGTCGCCTGGCTCAAGGCCATGGCCTGGGACCTGCGCGGCAACATGCAGGACGAGATCGACCGCTCGCTGATGACGAGCCGGCTCGACGCCGACGAGATCGAGCAGCTCTACCCGGAGTACCCGTACGACAAGCACGAGCCGATCGTCACCGAGGGCGGCGTCTCCTCGGTCACCGGCACGTTCGACCCGAAGGCCACGGACTCCGAGGGCAGCGGCACCGGCACCGTGGCGGGCGCGGCCCAGGGCCTGAACACGCAGCTCGGCGCGCTCTCCGACACCCTGGACGAGATCCCCGCCCTGCTCGGCCCGAACGGCACCGGCATCGGCTCGAACTCCTGGGTGGTCTCGGGCAAGTACACGACGACCAACAAGCCGCTGCTCGCCAACGATCCGCACCTCGCGCCGATGCTGCCGTCCCTCTGGTACCAGATGGGCCTTCACTGCCGGCAGGTCTCCGAAACCTGCAAGTACGACACCGCCGGCTACACCTTCTCCGGCATGCCCGGTGTGATCATCGGCCACAACCAGGACATCGCCTGGGGCTTCACCAACCTCGGCGCCGACGTCACCGACCTCTTCCTGGAGAAGGTCACCTCCGACGGCTACCTGTACGACGGCAGGACCAAGCCCTTCACCACCCGCGAGGAGACCATCAAGGTCGCGGGCGGCAAGGACCGGCACATCACGGTCCGCGAGACCAACAACGGCCCGCTGGTCTCCGACCGCAGCAGCGAGCTGGAGAAGGTCGGCCAGAAGGCCCCCGTCACCAACTCCGCGCCGGACCGCGCCGACGGTTACGCCGTCGCGCTGAAGTGGACCGCGCTGGAGCCCGGCCACTCCATGGACGCCGTGTTCGAGCTGAACCGCGCCAAGGACTTCGCCGGCTTCCGCAAGGCGTCCGAGCACTTCGAGGTTCCCTCGCAGAACCTGATCTACGCCGACACCAAGGGCAACATCGGCTACCAGGCCCCCGGCAGGATCCCGGTCCGCAAGCAGGGCGACGGCACGACGCCCAGCCCCGGCTGGTCCTCGGCGTACGGCTGGAAGAAGGACCCGATCCCGTTCGCCGAGCTGCCCTACGAGTACAACCCGAAGCGCGGCTACATCGTCACGGCCAACCAGGCCGTGATCGACGAGGACACGTACCCGTACCTGCTCACCAAGGACTGGGGCTACGGCAGCCGCAGCCAGCGGATCAACGACCTCATCCAGTCGAAGATCAAGGGTGGCGGCAAGATCTCGACCGAAGACATGCAGAAGATGCAGATGGACAACACCAGCGAGATCGCCGCGCTGCTGGTGCCCGAACTGCTGAAGATCAACATCGCCGACAAGGACGTCCGCCAGGCGCAGAAGCTCCTGGAGGGCTGGGACTACACCCAGGAGGCCGACTCGGCCGCCGCCGCGTACTTCAACGGCGTCTGGCGCAACATCCTCAAGCTCGCCTTCGGCGACAAGCTGCCCAAGGAGATGCGCGTCGAGGGCGAGTGCCTGAACGTGCCGCCGCCGAAGAACTCGGGCCCGGCCGACGAGCAGGACCGGCTGGTACGCGAGTGCGGCCAGCGCTCCCCGGACTCCGCGCAGCCGGACGGCGGCGACCGCTGGTACCAGGTCGTCGCGAACCTCATGGACAAGCCGGACAGCAAGTGGTGGAAGTCGCCCAAGAGCCGCAAGGACAAGGCGACCGCGACCCGCGACGAGCTGTTCGCCCGCGCCATGGAGGACGCCCGCTGGGAGCTGACGGCCAAGCTGGGCAAGGACATCACCACCTGGAACTGGGGCCGGCTCCACCAGCTGACCCTCAAGAACCAGACCCTGGGCACCGAGGGCCCCGGACTCCTCCAGCGGCTCCTGAACCGGGGCCCCTGGAACCTCGGCGGCGGCGAGGCCGCCGTGGACGCCACCGGCTGGAACGCGGCCGGCGGCTACGAGGTGGTCTGGGTGCCGTCGATGCGGATGGTCGTCAACGTGGCCGACTGGGACAAGTCCCGCTGGATCAACCTCACCGGCGCCTCCGGGCACGCGTTCAGCGCGCACTACACCGACCAGACCGACAAGTGGGTCAACGGGGAACTGCTGCCCTGGGCCTACGGCACGAACGCCGTGGCCGGGACGACGACGGACACGCTGACCCTGAAGCCGTAAGCGCGTGAGCGCCCCTCGGGGCCCCCGGTGACTCAGCTCGCGCTGAAGCGCCGGGGGCCTTCGGGTGTGACCACCGCGTTCACGGGGAAGTCGTGCGGCTCCGCCGGCACCTGTGCGGTCACCTCGTTCGCGTACAGCAGGACGATGAGCGCGGGCACGGCCCCGGCGGCCGTCAGGCGGGCCAGCACCCGGTCGTAGCTGCCGCCGCCGCGCCCCAGGCGCATGCCGCGCGCGTCCACCGCGAGCCCGGGCAGCAGTACCGCGTCCGCCTCCAGGACGGCGTCGGGGCCCAGCCGCTCGCCGGTGGGTTCGAGCAGCCCGCGCCCCGCCCTCGCGAGCCCTTCCGCGCCCTCGTACGCCGCCCAGTCCAGGTCGTTGTCGGGGAGGAGCACCGGCAGCAGCACCCGTACGCCCCGCGCGCGCAGCGCGTCCAGCAGCGCGCGGGTGCCCGGCTCGCGCCCCACCGAGACGTACGCGGCGACGGTACGGGCCCCGGCCAGCTCCGGCAGTCCGAGCGCGTGGCGGGCGAGAACCGAGGCGGCCCGTCCGACGTCCTGGTCCGTCAGGAGGCGCCGCGCGGCGAGCAGATCGCGCCGCAGTACGGCCTTTGCGGACATGTCGGTGTTCAACGGACACCCACCGGCCTCTCGGACAGGTCCATATGAGGACAAAGTTAACCGGAGCCTCATCTACCGCCCATGTGGCCCCGTTAAAGTTCAGCGCATGACCCAGTCGAGCTCCAGGATCAGCAAGGCCGTCATCCCGGCGGCGGGCCTCGGGACCCGCTTCCTTCCGGCTACGAAGGCCACTCCCAAGGAGATGCTGCCTGTCGTCGACAAGCCTGCCATCCAGTACGTCGTCGAGGAAGCGGTGGCCGCCGGACTGCACGACGTGCTGATGGTCACCGGCCGCAACAAGCGTCCCCTGGAGGACCACTTCGACCGGAACTACGAGCTGGAGGGCGCCCTGACCCGCAAGGGCGACGCCGACCGGCTGCGCAAGGTCCGCGAGTCCACCGACCTCGCCACCATGCACTACGTCCGCCAGGGCGACCCCCGCGGGCTGGGCCACGCCGTCCTGTGCGCCGCGCCGCACGTCGGCGACGAGCCGTTCGCGGTGCTCCTGGGCGACGACCTGATCGACCCCCGCGACCCGCTGCTGTCCCGGATGACCGAGATCCAGGAGCGCGAGGGCGGCAGCGTCATCGCGCTCATGGAGGTCCCGCCCGAGTTGATCCACCAGTACGGCTGCGCGGCCGTGGAGCCCACCGCCGAGACGGACGTCGTACGCGTCACCGGCCTGGTCGAGAAGCCGGAACCCGCCGACGCGCCCAGCAACCTCGCGATCATCGGCCGCTATGTCCTGGACCCCGCCGTGTTCGGGATACTGCGCCGCACCGAGCCGGGCCGGGGCAACGAGATCCAGCTGACCGACGCCCTGCAACTGCTCGCCGAGGACGAGAAGGCCGGCGGGCCCGTGCACGGCGTCGTCTTCAAGGGCCGGCGCTACGACACCGGCGACCGCAGCGACTATCTGCGTGCCATTGTCAGACTCGCGTGCGAACGTGAGGATCTGGGGCCGGAGTTCCGCAGCTGGCTCCGCCGGTACGTCACCGAGGAGATGTAGCACGTTGAGCAGCACGATCTGGTCGGTGGACGAGCACCTGGAAGACATCCTCGCCGCGGTGAAGCCGCTCGAACCCATCGAGCTGCAACTGCCCGATGCCCAGGGCTGCGTCCTGGTCGAGGACGTCGTGGTGGAGGTCGCCCTGCCGCCCTTCGACAACAGCTCGATGGACGGTTACGCGGTCCGCGTCGCCGATGTCGAGGGTGCCACCGAGGAGTTCCCCGCCGTCCTCACCGTCATCGGGGACGTCGCGGCCGGTGACGACGGACTCGGCCCCGGCCGGCGCGTCGGCGCGGGTGAGGCCGCCCGCATCATGACCGGCGCCCCGCTCCCGGAGGGCGCCGAGGCCGTCGTCCCCGTCGAGTGGACCGACGGCGGTACGGGCGAGGGCCCCGCCGCGGCGATGCGCGCCCACAGCGACGCCCCGGAGGGCGCCGGCGGAGAGGTCCGCGTCCACCGCCCCGCCGAGGCCCGCGCCCATGTCCGGGAGCGGGGCAGCGATGTGCGCCCCGGCGACCTCGCGCTCAAGGCGGGCACGGTGATCGGGCCGCCCCAGATCGGCCTGCTCGCCGCGATCGGCCGCTCCACCGTCACGGTGCGGCCCCGCCCCCGCGTCGTCGTCCTGTCCACCGGCAGCGAACTCGTGCAGCCCGGCGGCGAGCTGACCGGCGGGCAGATCTACGACTCCAACAGCTTCGCGCTCACCGCCGCCGCCCGGGACGCCGGGGCCATCGCCTACCGCGTCGGTGCGGTCGCCGACGACGCCGAGACCCTGCGCGCCGCCATCGAGGACCAGCTGATCCGCGCCGACCTCGTCGTCACCACGGGCGGCGTCAGCGTCGGCGCGTACGACGTGGTGAAGGAGGCCCTGTCCTCCGTCGGCGACGAGGACGGGCCGGGCGGCGGCGTGGACTTCCGCAAGCTCGCCATGCAGCCGGGCAAACCGCAGGGCTTCGGCGCCATCGGCCCCGAGCACACCCCCCTGCTCGCCCTCCCCGGGAACCCGGTCTCCAGCTACGTCTCCTTCGAGCTGTTCGTCCGCCCCGCGATCCGCGCCCTGATGGGCCTGCCCGCGGTGGACCGCCCGACGGCGCGGGCCGTGCTCGTCGCGGACAAGGCCCTGTCCTCACCCGCCGGGAAGCGCCAGTTCCTGCGCGGGACGTACGACGCCGAGGCCGGCACCGTCACGCCCGTCGGCGGCTCCGGCTCGCATCTGATCGCCGCGCTCGCCCAGGCCGACGCCCTGATCGTGCTCCGCGAGGACGTCACCTCCGCCGAGCCCGGCTCCGACACCGAGGTGATCCTGCTCCGCTGACCGCGCCCCGGTGGCGGTACGGTATCTGGCGCTGTGCCGTCCGGGGGACACCCCCCGGCCCCCGGACCGCGCCCCGGTGCGGCCCGGGGAATCCGGCGCCCTACCGCTAGGCGGAGTGAGTTGAGTACGCAGAACAGGCTGACGCACATCGACGAGGCGGGTGCCGCCCGCATGGTCGACGTCTCCGGGAAGGACGTCACCGCGCGCGTCGCCCGCGCCAGCGGCCGGGTCCTCGTGTCGCCGCGTGTGATCGAACTGCTCCGGGGTGAGGGGGTCCCCAAGGGCGACGCCCTCGCCACCGCGAGGATCGCCGGGATCATGGGCGCCAAGCGCACCCCGGACCTGATCCCCCTCTGCCACCCGCTGGCCGTCTCCGGGGTGGGCGTCGAGCTGAGCGTGGCCGACGACGCCGTGGAGATCACCGCCACGGTGAAGACCACCGACCGCACGGGCGTCGAGATGGAGGCCCTGACCGCCGTGTCGGTCGCCGCGCTCACCGTCGTGGACATGGTCAAGGCGGTCGACAAGGCCGCGGTCATCACGGACATCCGGGTCGAGGCGAAGTCGGGCGGCAAGTCCGGCGACTACGTACGCGCCCAGGCACCCGGGACCGGCGCGTGAGCGCCCCCGGCGCCCCGGCCCCCTACCGCGCCCTCGTCGTGACCGCGTCGAACCGCGCGTCCGCCGGGGTCTACGCGGACAAGGGCGGGCCGCTGATCGCCGAGGCGCTGGCGGGGCTCGGCTTCACCGTCGACGGCCCGGAGGTCGTGCCCGACGGCGACCCGGTCGAGCGGGCGCTGCGGACCGCGGTGGCCGCCGCGTACGACGTGGTCGTCACCACCGGCGGCACGGGCATCTCGCCCACCGACCGCACCCCCGAGGCGACCCGCCGCGTCCTGGACCACGAGGTGCCCGGCATCCCCGAGGCGATCCGGGCCGAGGGCCGCGACAAGGTCCCCACCGCCGCGCTCTCACGCGGCCTGGCGGGCGTGGCCGGCCGCACCCTGATCGTCAACCTCCCCGGCTCGACCGGCGGGGTGCGCGACGGGCTTGCCGTCCTCGAACGGCTCCTGGTGCACGCCGTGGACCAGCTGCGCGGCGGCGACCACCCCCGACCCGGGAGCCCGAGCTGAACGTCCCGACCTGGCCGGTGATCCTGGTGGACGGCGATGTCGCCCTCCGGCCCATCAAGCTGCGCGACCAGCGCGACTGGCGCGAGGTCAACCGGCGCAACCGGGACTGGCTGCGCCCGTGGGAGGCGACGGTCCCGCCGCCCGCGCCCGGCGGACCGGTCGCCCAGCGGCCCACGTACCGCCAGATGATCCGCCACCTGCGCTCCGAGGCGAACGCCGGCCGGATGCTGCCGTTCGCCATCGAGTACCGGGGCCGGCTGGTCGGGCAGCTGACCGTCGCCGGGATCACCTGGGGCTCGATGTGCTCGGGGCACGTCGGCTACTGGGTGGACCGGGAGGTGGCCGGGCGCGGGGTGATGCCCACCGCCGTCGCGCTCGCCGTCGACCACTGCTTCCAGGTGGTGGGACTCCACCGCATCGAGGTGTGCATCCGGCCCGAGAACGGGCCCAGCCGGCGGGTCGTGGAGAAACTCGGATTCCGCGAGGAGGGGCTGCGTCCGCGATATCTGCACATCGACGGGGCGTGGCGCGACCACCTGATCTACGCGCTCACGGCGGAGGAAGTGCCGGACGGGCTGCTGCGGAGGTGGCACCGCTCGCGGCCCGTTCCCCGTACGGATCAGCCGGAGCCTCCCGCATAAATAAAAAATATGTTCGAATTGCTCTCGATCGGCTGATCCGGACCCTCGTGAAGAAGTCCGTGATATCGGCCGGATCGTGCGACACACCGCGCCAATTGGCGGATGCCTCCGCGCAAACCCCTCTACGGTGTGAGATGTGAGCAGCAGCGGCCTCATCTACGCAGTCATCGTCGGGGCCTGGGCCGCCTACTTGGTGCCGATGTGGCTCCGCAGGCAGGACGAACTGAACGAAGAGCGTCCGACGGAGCGCTTCAGCACCGCCATCCGGCTGCTGTCCGGCCGGGCGGCGATGGAGCGCCGGTATGCCAAGGGGCTCCAGGAACGCACCGGGGACGAGGCGGCACCCGACGCCGACCCGGACGTGAGCACGGACCGAATGGACTCCGTCGACGTCCGGGCCTTCGCCGCGCCCCCGGCGCACACCGAGGCCCGGATGCACGACCCGGCCGGTACGCCGGAGCGCGCCCCCCGCAAGCGGCGCGGTGCCGAGCCCGCCGCCGCCCGGCGCGCGCGCCCCGGCGGCATCGACGCGGAACGCGCCCGGCGCGCGCAGCGCCACCAGGTCCTCGCGCGCCG
This sequence comes from Streptomyces sp. DT224, assembly GCF_049844595.1. NCBI lineage: Bacteria > Bacillati > Actinomycetota > Actinomycetes > Kitasatosporales > Streptomycetaceae > Streptomyces > Streptomyces sp. DT224. Next base: position 368,985 of record NZ_JBNCLI010000006.1, on the reverse strand, counting down.
CCGGCGCACCACCGTGATCCTCTTCCTCGCCTTCACGCTCGGCGCGATCGTCGCCGCGGTCGGCGGCCTGCGCTTCCTGTGGGCGCCCGCGGTCCCGGCGGTGCTCCTCAGCGCGTACATCGCCCACCTGAGGGCGCACGAGCGGCGCCGGTTCGCCTTCACCATGGACCAGCAGCGCGCCGAGGTGGCGGCCCAGCGGCTCCGCGAGAACCGCCCCCGCCGCCACCAGCCCGCCGCCACGGCGCCGGCCGAGGCCGACGAGGACTCCGAGCCGCGCCACCCGGTCCCCGAGCCGACGCCCACGGTCTCCCCGCAGGAGGCCGGCCGCCGCGCCCTGGTCGAGCAGACGGACCACGCGGAGTGGGTGGACCAGCAGCGCGAGCGCGGCCGGGTCCAGGGCGACAGCTGGGAGCCGGTCCCGGTGCCCCTGCCCACCTACGTCACCGCCCCGGTCGCCCCGCGCGCCACGGGCGGGGTCGAGGTCGGGGACCCGGAGACCTGGAGCGCGGCGCGCTCCAGCGCCGCCGAGCCCGCCCAGCCGGACCCCGCGGCGCACCCGGTCGACCCGGCGCCGCGCCGGCGCTCCCCGCAGTCCCGCCGCTCCCGCGACCGGGGCCGCACACCGCTCTTCGACCAGTACGAGGACGGCGACCGCCCCCGCGCGGCCAACGAGTGACACCGCGCCGGACGGCCGTGAGCCACGCCACGGCTGACCAGCGCGGAACGGATTTCCGAGCACCCCCTGGAGGGTGCTAGAGTTTCACACGTCGCAAGGGCCTGTGGCGCAGTCTGGTAGCGCACCTCGTTCGCATCGAGGGGGTCTGGGGTTCAAATCCCCACAGGTCCACTGCACAAGGAAATCCCGTCCAGCCTCTGGCTGGACGGGATTTCGTCGTTCCGGGCCCGCTGCCGCCGGGTGGCCCGGCGCCGTTGCGCGGAGTGGTCCGATTTGCTGCCTGCTGCCGGCCGGGGCGTGGGACGATCGCGGCCACAGGCTCTGTCGGCTGGATGATCGGGGATCACGGTGTTCGCTCCGGGGGAGATGGACGGGCAGGAGAACGAGCGCACCACGAACGAGATCACCGGCGCCGCGGGCGATCTGTGGTCCGAGGGCGTCCGGGTGGCCCTGACCATCGCGGAGATCGTCGCGGTGGAGGTCTCGCGGCACCGGCAGCGGACGTGGGAGCGCGAGAGGCAGGAGGCGGCCCGGTCGGTCTGGGAGGACCGGCAGCGGGCCGAGCCCGTGCTGAGGGGCGCCTGGGACGAGGACTTCTGGAAAGACCCCCAGCCCCGTGACATCGGGCGTGCCTGGCAAGCTGCCCATGAGTGGGCGCCCTCGGACCCCGCCGCGGCCGCGACCCTGGAGCACCTGCGCCGGCAGCTCGACGAGCGCTACGGGCTGAGGCCGGCGGACGTGCGGCTGAGCGTGCCCGACCTGTCCAAGGCGCTCGCCCTCGGCTCGCCCGGCCTGCGGGAGGAGGCCGGCACGGCGCGCGAGGACGCCGAGCGCTGGGGCGAGACCTCCACCCTGTACGTCATCCGTGACCCGGCCGATCCCGAGCACATCATGCACCGGGGCGAGTTGCGTACGGCGCCCGGGGAGCAGACGGAGGCCGCCGCCGCGCGCGAACTGCGGCAGTGGTGCGACGGCCAGGGGCGGACGCCCGACGGCGGCATCGTGATCGAGACCGTCGCCAACGACGGGAGCCCCGCGGGGGGTGACGCGACGGCCAGGGTCACCGGTGACCGGGCGGACGCGGTGATCGACGCGGAGACGCGCCGACAGCGGCGCCTCGTCTCGGGGGCGGAAGCGGGGAGCCTCGAAGAGGTCCATCACGCGGTTCTCGCGGAGATGATCCGTACGGAGGAGGCGGGCCGGCTGCTCGCGGACGGCGGCGACGAGCGAGCCGGGCTGCGCGAGACGTGGAAGAGGCTGAACGTACAGGCTCAGGCCGTTACGGCCGAGATGCGCGGCGAGGATCCCCGCCGCGTGTACCAGGGAGCCGAACTCCGGGCCAGGCTGAGCACGGAGGAGTGGTGGGCCACGGCGAGCGCCTCCGAGGTCGCGGGGGTGTGGGACCAGGTGGACAGGTGGCCGCCCAGTCCGGCCAAGCAGCGGACCTCCGGGGCCCTGCGGGACGAGCTGTTCGCCAGGCACGGCCTCGACCTGGAGCACGACACGTCGGCGGAGACGGTGGCCGAACTGCTGGGCGGCGCCGAGTCCGTCGCCCCTGCCGCGACGTACTCGGAGCAGGCGGCCAGGGCGCTCCAGGAGGCCCGCCGTCATTACGAGCACGCCTTCGACGCCGCGACCGAGTCCGCCCGGCTCAAGAGGCTCGCCGACGAACGGGACGAGCTGCCCGGCGCGGATCCCGCCCAGGCCGAACGCTGGCGCAATGAAGCCCTGGTCCTCGACGGGCGGGCGGACCTGCACCACACGATGGCCGCGGCGGCCGGCCGGGGGGCCGGGCAGCTGGAGGAGCGGGCGGACGCGCAGGCGGAGGAGCTGGGCATCCGGCCCGTGCCCGAAGGACTGCGGGAGGCATACGCCGAGCGGTGGGGGGACGCTCCCGCCTCCCTCACCGATGCACGCCTCGGCGAACTGGCGGCGGGCTCGTCCCCCGGCACGGAAGCCGAGCCTCCTTCGCCCGCCGCGTCCCCGGCGGTGAGCCGTCCGGCGCCGGGAAGGCCGAGCGCGGGGCCCTCCGCGACCGTGGACGCGGAGGCCGCCGAGGCGGTCGCGGTCGCCGGGGCGACACGCCTTTCCCCCGCGGTGGCGCGCAGGCGGAGCCGGGTGCGCGCGGGCGAGATCCCGCGCCCGCTGCCCGCTGTGGACCGCGGCCGGAGCGCCGGCGCCGACATCGGCTGACCTCGTATCGAGCGGGCAGGTGGCGGTGGACCGAAGGACCACCGCCACCTGCCCCCGGACGGCTCAGCCCGCCCCGTGCCCCACGACCTCCGCGGTGAAGGGGACGGTGGTGAGGCCGTCGACTCCCGCGACGAGCAGGGTCTCGGGCGGGGCGAAGGAGAGGGCCAGCGGGATCAGGGTCACGTCCGCCGCGCCCATGTCGGCACCGTCCGGGAGCCGCCGGGTGCGGACCTCGCCGTCCCGCGTACCGATCAGGAGCACGGTGATCTCGTCGAACGCGCGGACGGCGAGCACAGTGACTTCGCTGCCGTCGTGGTCGACCGCCACCAGTTCCTCGCCCGACGCCGGCTCCCAGACCCGGACCGGACCGTCGTGCTCCGCGCCCACCAGGATGTCCACGCCGTCGACCGTGCCGAAGGTGAGAGCGGTCAACGGCCGGGCGGTGCGGAGGTCGAGGAGGCGCCGGCCGGAGAGCGCGTCCCACACCAGGAGGGCCCCGTCCTCGTCGGCGGAGGCGAGCACGGGGTCCGGTCCCGCCTGCCCGGCCGCCAGCAGGGTCACGGGCGCCTCGTGGCCGCGCAGGCGCAGCCGCGGAGTTCCGGTGGCCGCCTCCCAGGTGCGTACGGTCCTGTCGGCTCCGGCGGAGGCCACGAGACCACCGGCCACCGGGAGGAAGGCAAGGGCGGCCACGGTGTCGGTGTGGGGTGTCGGTACGAGGTGGAGCGCGCCGTCGTCCGTTCCGTGGACGCGCACCGTCCCTCGCGAGGTCCCGCAGACGACCCTGTCGGCCGTAGGGCTGAAGCAGACCGAGGTGAGGGGGCCGTCGTCCGGGGCGAGTACCCGGCGTACGGAACCGGTGGAGACGTCCCAGAGGCCGAGGGAGCCGTCGAGGCTTCCGACGGCCGCCAGCGGTACTCCGTCGGTCACGGCCAGCGCGAGCGCCTGGACGGGGCCGTGGTCCGTCGCCAGCGCGCGCACCTCCGTGCCGTTCGCGTCCCAGACGCGTACGGTGCCGGTCGCGCCGCCGGACAGGAGGAGCGGTCCACCGGGTGAAGGCGCCGCCGCCAGGGCGGCCGGCCAGGCGTCCTGCGCGGGCCATGTGCCCAGAGCGTCTCCGGTTTCCGCGTCCCAGGTCCGGATGGTGCCGTCGTACGCGCACGAGGCGAGCACCGCACGGCCCTCGACGTCGAGGAAGGCGAGCCCGGTGACCGCCGCGGTGTGGCCGCTCAGCCGCTTGGTCGGTTTGTCGGCCGCCAGGTCCCACACCCTGATCGCATGGTCGGAGCCGGCGGCCGCGACCAGGCCCCGTCCCTCCGAACCGGTGAACGCCACGGCGTTGATCCACTCGGCTCCGGGCGTGATCGATCCCATCGACCCACCGGTGGCGGTGTCCCGGACGCGGACCGTCCCGTCGTCGCCGCCGGAAACGAGGAGGTCGAGGCCCTCCACCCGGGCGCCGGCGAGTGCGTTGACCGTGTGCTCGTGGCCGGTCAGCGCGCCTACCTCCTTGCCGTCCTCGGAGCCCCACGCCCAGACATTGCCGTCCGCGCCGGCCGAGTAGACCAGTTCGCCCTTCGGGTCCGCCGGGAAGGCCACGGCCCCGACGGGCCCGCTGTGGCCCACTCGGGCGTGCACCAGGCCGTCGGAGCCCGTGAGGTCCCAGGCCCACAGGGCGTTGTCCTGGCCGCTGGTCACCAAGAGGTCCCGTGTCCCGTCCGACCCCAGCACCAGGGCCCGGTGCAGCTGCCCCTGGTCGGCGGTCTCCGCGAGTCGCTTCAGGGGGTCGACCGCGTACAGGCCGAAGCCGCCGCCGGGTCGCGCGATCGCGAACGCGGCCTGTCCGCCGACCTGTCCGAAGACGGCAGTGGGTTCGTGGCCGCGCGGATCGTCGGCCGGTTCGCCGGTGAGCCGGTGGACCAGCGGGGGAAGGGTGTTGGCGACGAGATCCGAATCCGGACCGCTTATCTGGGCGACGAGCGAGTCCAGGAGCGCGGCGGCCCGCAGAGAAGCGGTCCTTCCGTCCCATGCCACCGTCCGCGTCTGCGACGCGTCGAGGATCTGAAGGCGGCGGTGGACCGGTTCCCCGGCGGAAGGCTCCTGGGCGGGGCCGCCGGCCGGCATGTCCTCGACGGCCTTCAGCAGGCGTGTCCACACGACGGCCTCCGTACGCGCGGACCATGACCGCCGGACGGGGCCGTGTTCCTGGTCGAGCCGGGCGTGGCCCTCGGCGGACAGGTCGAGGACGAAGCGCTCCGGGTGTCCCTCCGCCGGCTGTCGCCCGACGACCTCGTACCGGATACTGCGGGCTGATGCGTGGGACGAGGCAGCTGGAATGGGCGGCATGCTTCGGTCTTCCTTCCGTCAGCGAGGGGCTGGCAATCACGACGGGCGAGTCCTCCGACCCGTCGGGCCGGAGCCGAAGAGGCGGGCGGCGACGTGCCGTCCAGGCAGGATATAGGCGGCTCACGGCGGCGGGACGGCTGGTTCGCCATCCGGGAGGCCGCCCCTTTCTCTTTCCTGACGTTCCGCGTCAACGATACATCGGTCAGGTGTACGATGCGTCAAGTTGCCTGACCCATAAGCAGGTTCGGTTATCTGTCCGGTAACCAGGCATCAAACTACGCAAGTTGACCGGTATCTTTACGCGCTCGCGGTGGCGGCACGGCCCGGTGGGGCGCGGAGTGGGGGAGTGCGACGCCATGGCGAACGACCAGTCCTCGGGTGAGCCGGTGACTCCCCGGGGTTTACGCGATGACGCCACTCTCTTCACGGAGCTGCCGGTCTCCGAAATCGCCGCGTCCGGACGAGGCATTCCTTCGCCGTACCTGGCCTCGGCGGAGAGGATCGCCGAGTGGGACGCCCTGGAGCGGACGTTCGAGGATTTCTCCCGCCGCACTCGGGAGCAGGTGGTCGCCGATCCGCAGGGCGCTCTGACGCGTTTGCGGGAGCAGGTGTTCCGCGGGGCGGCGTACGAGCCGTCGTACGTGGGCGGGGAACTGGACCGCAAGAACCTCCGCATGTACGAGTGGCAGCGGGGGGAGCTGTACATCCACTCCGCGGCCCTCATCCTGGACTCCGAGACCACCCTCGAAGTGACGTACGAGCCCGAAGGGCGGGTCAAGCGCCTGCTGTTGGAAGCGGAGGACCAGAGCATCACGTATCTGGGCGTGCTTCCGGAGGGGGTGACGCGGGACCAGGGAAACGCCGTGGCCGTGTGGCGCTCTCAGCGCGGGAAGAGCCCGGTGGCGGAGAACGACACCGAATTCCTGCACGATCTTTCCGATGTGTACGTGGACTCGCTGCGTGAGGCTCTGGCGACGCGGCGCCGGTTCATCAACGAATACAGTATCGAGCCGCACAGGATCCGCCTCTCCTACGACGACCAGCCGTACGAGGTGAATTACCGGCAGACGAAATTCAGACGTTCGCACATCCACGCGCTCCCCGTCATCCGCGAGTCTCCGCTCGACGCGCGGGAGTCCATCGTCGCCAGTACGAGGGGAACGGGCGAGTTCGGTGCGCGGCGCGAAGCGCGGGCGCGGGCCGTGGCGGAGCGGGTCATGTCGGGAGACGGATTCGAGCCCGCTTCGGGGGCTGCGCCGAAATACGCTCTGCTGTGGGTGCGGGACAACCGCGACAACGCCGCCTTCATGGACACGAAGCCTGAGATCCTCAAGCAGGCCATCGAAACGCTGCGCGCCACGGAACCGGACCGGAAGATCCTTCTCATCGGCGACAACCTCTTCAAGGGGCGGCCGGAGCTCCTTGCCGCCTTCGAGCGGGAAGGGGTGCTCGACGGTGTCGACACCGAGTCCCTGATCCGTTTCTGGGCCGCGGACAAGAACGGCGGTACAGCGCTCACACATGGTGAGCAGGCGCTCTTTCTTCATTACCTCAACACGGATGCCGACGTCGTCCAGGTGGGGATCGAGAGCGGGGCGCTCGAGAGCGCGATCTGCCTCGGGGTGCCGACGGTCTATTTCCAGGCGCAGGAACACGTCGCGGACAAGGGGACGCGCTGGCAGCTCTACTGGGCGAAGTGGTCGTTCGGTGAGAGCCGTGTCGCCGAAGAGGCGGACGGCGGCCGGAAGTTCTATGAGTCCGGGCGTTCCGTCAAGCTGTTCGAACGGTCGGGGGAGGTGTACGCCCCGCCGCTGCCGACCGTGCGCCGCGTCGAGTTCGGCCCTGCCCTGGCCGAACCGGAGGACGTGGAAGCGGAGCCGGTCACCGTCTACTACCCGGGATACATCTCGGTGGGCATCGACCGGATCGGCACGCTCGTCGAGAGCGGCGAGCTGACCGGTATGTCCCGGGCGTTCGACCCGGCCTGGAGCGAGGAAGCCTGGCGCACCAGCGAGTACTACGCGGACCAGATCAACCGGTGGGCCGACGTCGAGACGACCGACTGGGAGCTCGCGTCGCGAAGGTACGGGGCGATCACCCATGCGCTCAACGGCCTGGTCCACCCCACGGACGGCGAAGTCCGGCGTACGTACGAGAGCGCGGGATACGACCTCCCCCCGCCGCCGGACCGGGCGGCGGACGGGATGGTCGCGCGGGGTGACATCTCCGCCGCATACGGAACTGCCCCCGAGGACAGGGGGAAAGCGGTCACCGAGGTTGTCGGTCAGATTCTCGGGGCCGAGGGCTTCAAGGCGCGCGGTGTGCACGACCTGAGACTGGTGCGGCTGACGGCCGAGGAGCAGGGGAAGCTGGCCGCGTCCATCAAGGAAGTGACAGCGGCCAACGAGGTCCTCCGCAGGATGGGCAGCGTCGCTCCGGACGGTTCGCCCACCACGAGCAGGCACGTGGCCCAAGCCCTGGCGGGAAGGCTCCCCGTCCAGCAGAACCGCTCGCAGGGTGCGGTACGGAGCGACGGCGAGGGCGTGGACGCGATCCGGCAGGCCATGGCGGGGCGGAGGCGGGGTCCGTCGGCCGCCGGGACCGCGCTCCGCGGTCCCGCCGTCGGTGACACGGCCGGCGCGACATCACCCGGGACGGCGGACGCGGCGGTGCCGCACCCGCCCACGCGGCCGGGCGCGGGGCCGTCCGGCCGGGACGGCGGGGAAGGCCGCGGGTAGCCGCACCGCCCCGGGCGTTCCGGTGGCGCGGGGGAACCCGCGGTGCCGGAACGCCCGGGCCCGGTAGCGGTGCTACCCCCGGGAGGGGCGCAGGGCCACCCGGTCGAGGAGCTCGGCCGTCTCCGGCTGCATCGCGGTGCCGAGCCGGTCGGTCAGTTCGTCGATGCGGCGGGCGTACCGCTCCACGGCCTCGCCGTCGCCGGCGAGGTCCGCCGCCCGGATCGCGAGGCGGTGAAGCCGCTCCGCCGCCGGCTCGACGAGCAAACCCTTGTCGGCCGCCTCCCGTGCGGCCACGTGCTCCCCGGCCGAGAGGAGGAGCTCGGCGAGGAGCGCCGCGGTGTCCACCACGGCGGTGATCATGTCCTGGCGCAGATACTCGGCCCAGACGTAACGGCGTGGCGGAATCCCGTCGAAGGGACGGCCCCGTACGAGGTCCAGCGCCGCGCCCAGGTCGCCGGCCCCGTCCGCGCCCTTGAGCCGTCCCCGCAGGGCGAGCGCCTGGAAGCGCTGCCAGTCCGTCCCGGTGTCCGCGCCGAACCGGTAGACGTCGCCGCTCTGGAAGTCGGTACCGAGCCAGCGGCGGAGGGCGGACAGCTGGGCGGTCCGGAAGGCCGCCGACACCCCGCCGGGCCAGATGTCCTCCGTGAGCGCGGTGGTGTCGGCGCCGGGGTGGAGGGCGATCCAGGCGGCGATCTCCGTGAGACGGCCGGCCGCGGTGGGGGCGATCTCCTGCCGCACCCCGGTCACCGCGGGGGAGCCCAGGAGATCGACGCCCACGGTGTACGGCCCGGGGACCTCCACGTCCGCCGCGTCGTCCGGGGCCGGGGCCTGGTCCGGCACCTGCGCCGGAACCTGGACCGTCGCGGTGTGCGGGGACGGGGCCGCCAGCTCGTAGTCCCGGACCGGTTCCGGGTCCGGCGGCGGAGGCGGGGCGGTGGCGGGAGCCGCGGCGATCCCGAAGATCCTGAGCAACGCGTCGTAGTCGGCGTCGCCGATGTGCTGGGGGACCAGGCGCACGGGGCGGCCGGCGAGCCGCACGGTGCCCCCGTCGGGGCCGGGCAGCACGGTGGCCCCGGGCAGCGCGGCCGCGTCGGCGGCCGTGATCAGCGCGGCACAGGCCGGGGCGTCGAGCAGGTCCCGGGCGGCTTCGAGCACCTCGGCCGGCAGAGGCCCCGCGCAGAGCGCGATGCGAGGGGTCCACGCCTCCGCGCCGGTGGGGCGGCTGCGGGCCACGCGGACCGATTCGGCCCCGGTGTCGGCCAGGGCGGTGCGCACGGTCCGCCCCCAGGCGCTCACTTCGCTGACCGCGGCCGCCGGATCGTCCGTCTCGGTGAGCCGGCCGAGCCCTTCCTCGATGGCCAGGAGCCCGGACCCGAGGCCACTCAGCAGGACGCCGAGGTCATCGCTCCAGGACGCGGTGGCCAGCTCGATCGCCAGGGCACGAAGGACGGGCCGGGACGCCTCGGGGTCGGACGGGAGGAGCAGGACACCGAGGGCTTCCAGGTCCGCGAGGATCAGCGCGTCGTCCTCGTCGCGGCCGAGCGTCACGAGTGCGGGGTAGGGGGCGCACACCTCGCGGCAGGCGTCCGCGGTGAGCAGGCCGGAGCCGTCCGCCGCCAGGGTCCAGTGGGCCGGGCCGGTGGCGGTGAACGGGGGCAGGGGCGGTGAGGGGGCGTTCAGCCAGAGTTCGAGGGTGGCCGGCGTCAGGCGCACGGCGGCCAGGTCCGGCAGACCGCGCCCCTCGGCCGTCGCGTGGTGGGCGAGGGTGCGCAGGGCGCGGTCGATCAGATCGACGCCCTCGGGCGCTTCGGTGGCACGCATGCGGCGCTCCACCTCGGCGAGGCGCAGGAGCAGGGGATCCTGCCCCGCGTCCGCTCGCGGGTCCGGGAACGAGGACGCGGTCCGGGGCAGCGCTATCCGCTCACCGCCGCGTCGCTTGCGCTGCTGGAGCAGGCGCTTGACGGTGAGCGCGGAGATGAGTCCGGCCGCGAGCAGTCCGCCCCAGGTCGCGAGTGCCGCCACGTCGACGGAGGAGGACGCGGACGCGGTCTGTGCGGCGGAGCCGGCCGCGGAGGGCTGCGCGTCCCGGCTCGGGGTGGGGCTTTCCGGGACCGCGGGAGAAGAGGGAGTCGCGGACGCTCTCGGCGAGGGCGACTCGGCCGCACCGGACGCCTCCCCCGTGGGCTTGGCCTCCGGGGTCGGAGTGGTGGTCTCGTGCGTGGGCTTGGTCTCGGGGGCCGGTGTGGTGGTCTCGTGCGTGGGCTTGGTCTCGGGGGCCGGTGTGGTGGTCTCGTGCGTGGGCTTGGCTTCGGGCCTGTCGTCGCCGTGACCGCCCGCGTCCCGGTCCTCCTGCGGTGTGGGCTCGGCCGGGGCCGAGTCGGCGGGCCCGGCGCCGGCCGGAGGCGTGGCGCGCTGGGCGGGAAGGGCGACCTTCCAGCCGGGCAGGATCAGGTCCGGGTCGGTGAGCCGGTGCCCCGCCTCGTCCATCGCGCGCCCGGTGTTCGCCCTGACGATCTCGGCGTACCGCTCCGCGTCCCCCAGCTGCTCCTCGGCGATCCGCGACAGCGTGTCCCCCGGGTGCACGGTGACGTTCTTTCCGGCCGCCCGGGCGGAACCGCCGCCCTTGCCCGGGAGGTTGAGGACCCAGCCCGGCTGGATGGGGTCGGCGGCACGGAACGTACGGCCGTCCGTCATGGTGCGGCCCTCGTTGAGCGCGGCGATCTCCGTCCAGCGCTCACCGTCGCCCAGCCGCTCCTGGGCGATGCTCCACAGGCTGTCGGCCGGGCGGGTGTCGCGCACGGTGTACGTCGGGTGGGAGGTCTTCGCTTCCGTACGCGTCACCGCCGCCTGCGTGCTCCGCTGGCCGCCGGGGACGGACGAGGCGCTCACGGACGTCGACGCCACGGTGCCGGGCGCCGCCTGGGCGGCCATCGCGCCGCCGGCGGTGGGCAGCAGGACGAGCACCCCACCGACCAGCGCTCCCGCCATCCGCTGGCTCATCCGCAGCCCCCGGAGACGGGGTGCCGAGCGGCCGCGCAGCTGCGCGGGGACTTCGAGCACGACGGCGACGGCGAAGCTCGCCCACCCCGCCCACCCGATGCCGGTCAGGACGAGCAGCGCCACACCGCCGGTGTCCTGACGGGAGAGCAGGTCCGCGGGGGAGGCGAGGCCGTCCAGGCCGAGCGGGACGAGCTGTCGTCCGGCGACGTACAGGACGAGGGGAAGCCCGGCCAGCAGGACGAGGAGGCCGACGAGGCTGAGCAGCGAGCGCAGCAGGTCGGCCGGAAGCGAGGTACGACGGGCGGTCATCAGCCCTCCGGGGCTTGGACGCCGTGGACGAGGACGGCGGAGGCGTGCCCGGTCACGGGCATCTCGGTGACGCCGAGCACGGGCAGGAAGCGGGTGCGGTAGGCGCCGGTGACGGTGACGGTGAGCTTCTTGCCGTCTTCGGAGACGGCGACCGAGCCGCGTGCGCCGGCGGCGGCGAGATAGTCGAGGGCCGCCGCCCGCGCGGCACCGGCATCGGCGACGACGGCCTCACCGGTGATGGCCCGCCCGGCGTCGATCTCCTGACCGCCGGTGCGGGCGGCTTCCTGGGCGATGGCGTCGGCACGTTCGGTGGCCCGCATCTTGCCGCCGCCGTCGACCGCGATGCCGATCATGACGAGCATGCCGACGACGACGATGGCGGCGTAGAGCGAGACGCTGCCGGTGTCCCGGCGCAGCCGCGCGAGCACGCGGTGACGGCTGTGGTTCATCAGCGCTCCACGTAACGGTTCACGGCACTGGTGAAGCTGGAGGTCATGGTGCGGGTGCCCGGCACCCCGGGCAGGGCGAGGTCGGCCAGGTCCACGCGGCAGGTCACCGTCGCCGTCACGGTGCCCGCCTCTCCGGTCCCGGCGCCCAGGCCGGAGGTGTCCAGTCCGACGTGCGTGGACGAGCAGTGCAGGCCCTGGCCGGTGAGCGTGGCCCGGGCGGCGGACAGCGCGCTCTCACGCGCCTCACCCGGAACCCGGGAGATCGACGCCTGGCGGGCCGCGTCCTCCGCGGCGGCGTCGACGACCTGACCCGCCATCACGATGCGCCCGGCGGCGATGGCCAGGAGCAGGAAGAGGATCAGCGGCGGAGTGATGAGGGCCGCCTCGATCGCGGTGCTGCCCCGGTCGTCGCGGCAGACACGCCGGACGTGGCGCGCCCGGTGGCCGGTCATGGTTTCACCGTCCAGCGTTCGCGCGGGGCCGAGGCGCTCTGGGTGATCCGGATGCCGTCGAATCCGGGCAGCACGGACGGCGCCCGGCCCGTGACGGTGACCGTCGCGCGCTCCCGCGTACTGCCCGCGGTCGAGACACGGGGGCCGAGCAGCGAATCGCCGGCCACCCGGGTCAGGACGTCCCGTGCGCGTCCGGCCCCCGCCGCGTCGGTGGACTCGTACGCGGTGGCGGCCTGGACCCCTTCGCGGGCGGCCGTGAGCGCGATCTGCTTGGCGTAGTACGCCACGCACGCCTGCACGATCATCATCGTGAGCAGGATGACGACCGGCAGGATGATCGACATCTCGATGGAGGCATCGCCCCGGTCCCGCTGCCGCGCGGCGAGGGGCCCGCGGTTCGCCCATGACCTGAAGCGGCTTCCCGGCGCCGGGAAGCCGCTCGCCGGGCCGGCGGTTCCCTGGCTCACAGTCCCGAGAGCTTGGCCGAGTACTTGTTGTACAGCGTGACGCCGATGATGGTGGCGATCCCGGCCGCGACCCCGATGACGGCGACCCAGATGATGATGGTGGAGATGCTGACGTCACCCCGGTCGGAACGTTCGCGCGCCTCCTTCAGCCGTGCGGCCAGCACATCGAACACCACCAACAGGGGGATGCTCTCGCGGACTCGTATCTTCATGTCTTCTCCCGTTTCTCTGGACTTCGGTGCGACGGCCGGGTGCTCAGCCGGTCAGGATGCGGATGACGGCGGGGAACCCGATGAGCAGCATCAGCAGGACGGCGAGCAGCGCACCGGGCGCGGTCATCTGCTCGCTGGCGGTGTTCGCCTCCTCCGCGTCCTTGCTCATCAGCTCGGTCCGCAGGGACTTCGCCCTGGCCCGCAGGGTGGTGTAGACGGCGGCCCCGTCGTGTGCGGACAGGCGCATGATGTCGGCGACATCCTCGAGTACCGGGAGTTGGAGTTCCGCACTGAGCGACTTGAGGGTGTCCCACGGGGCGACCTTGTCGATACGGGCCTGCAACAGGGCGTCCTGAAGGCGCCGGAACGCCCAGCCGCGCCCGATCGCCGCCGCCCTCTCCAGCGCCTCGCTCGGCCCGGCGTCCCCGGCCCGCTCCAGCGCGACGAGATCCAGGTAGGCCGCGACCGCCTGCCGGAACTCGTCCCTGGCCCGCCGGGCGGTGTCCCGCAGGGCCAGGTCGGGGGCGAACCACAGCAGCGCGGCCAGCCCCAGGCACACCACGCCGGGAACGAGAAGGGGCGGGGTGAGCCCCAGCACCGCCCAGACCGTGAAGAAGAAGGCGGGCAGCAACAGCCCGGTCAGCGCGAGCGCGGTCTTGGTGAGCAGGAACCTGGCCGGGCTCTGGCCGACGAGGGCGAGGTCGGCGTACGGGACGCGTACGCCCGGTACCCGCAGCAGGTTCTGATGCAGCCAGGCGCCCCAGCGCTCGTCCTGCGTCAGCGTCTCGCGGTCCTCGGGCAGCGGCCCCGCCTCGTGGAGCCGCTGAAGGGTGCCGGCGAGGTCGGGCTGGGGCCGGGCCACGGCCCGCACGAACAGGGCCAGACCACCGCCGACGGCGGCCCCGCTGATGACGGCGAGGGGGGAGATGTTCATCGCGCCTCCGGCAGGGGAACCCGGCTGCGCCGGTCGGCTTCGAGGAAGCGGGGGGTGGGCCGGTAGGAGGCCAGGGAACGCATCCAGGCGAGCGTGCCGCCGAATCCGAGCAGCAGCAGCGTCAGGACCAGCTGGCCGAGGAAGGTGCCGTAAGGGGCCACGTAGTCGGTGCTGAAGGCGCCCGCACCCGCAACTCCGAGCGTCATGAACGTCATCCAGCGCACCGTCGTCCGGGGCTTGGCCCGGTCCGCCTCGATCTGCCTGCGCTGGCGGACCTCTTCGCGTACGGAGTCGGCGAGGTCGGTGAGCGAGGCGGCCAGGCCGGGGCCCCGCTCCGAGCTGCGGAGGATCAGGGCGGCGGCGATCTTGTCGGCGGTCGCGTCGCCGAGCGCGTCGGCGAAGGCGCGCAAGGCGTCCTCGGGACGCCAGCCCGACAGCATCCGGGCGGACAGTTCGGCGATCTCGTCCTTCAGCACGGCCGGTGCCGTCTTACGGCTGGTGATGATGGCCTGCTCCAGACCCGTTCCCAGGAGCAGTACGTCGGAGAGCCTGCGGGTCCACTCCGCCAGCGCGTCCAGCTGCTCGATACGGATCTGGGTCGCCTTGGCCGGCGAGAGCAGCCAGGGCAGGCCCACCACGAGGGCCACCGTGAGGGGCCAGAGCGCGAACCAGCCCGTGACGATCCACAGCACCAGGCCGAGGGCGGCGGACACCACCGCCCTGGCCCGGGCGCGGGCGCGGAGTCGCGCCTCCGCCTGGTTGCTGTTCGCGGCGGCCCGCCACCGGCCGAGGGGGCCGGGCGTCCGGGGAGCGGTGGTGCCGATGAGCCCGGCGGTCAGGGCCACCAGGCCACCACTGAGGGCGAGGCCCGCGAACAGGCCGATCAGCAGGTTCGTCATACCGCCATCACCTTCAGTTCCAGCGGCGTCTGCCACGAACCGAGCGGCAGGTCGAGGAGATGGCCCGGGAAACCGACACGCATCAGGTCGGGCAGGCAGCTCGGGTGCATGAGCGGCACGGCACGGGGTTCGCCCATCTCCGGCCGGGGGCCGAAGACCGTGTTGGTGGCGGGCCGGCCGTTCTCACCGGTGCCCGTGACCTCCTGGACATGGGAGACGAACCGGTGGCGCCGGCCGCCGATCGCCGTCTCGTCGACCATCTTCACGAAGACGATGAAGTTGATCCCGTTGGCGGCCTGCTTGTAGGCGAGCGACTCGGTCATGTTGCCGCCGTACTCCATGTACAGCTCGGCGATCCGGTCGAAGACCATGTGCGGTTCGCGCGCGTGCAGCGTGCACAGGGAGCCGCCCTCACCGTTGGTCATCACCCGCAGCATGGGGACGACTTCGGGGCCGCGGACCTCTCCGACGACCATCCGGGACAGGGTCATGCGCAGGGCGGGGTAGATCAGGTCGCCGACGGTGATCTCGCCGACGCTGTGCCCGTCGACCCGCTCGCCGTTCCCCTCGCGGGACTCCATCGGGACGATCTGCCGGTGGTGCCCGTTCTCGTGGAGGAAGAGCTCGAACTCCGTCTCCATGGTGCCGATGCGCTCGTCCGGCGGGATCTCCCGGGCCATCGCCCGCAGCAGGCTGGTCTTCCCCACGCCCTGGGTACCGACGATCATCACGTTCTTCTTGGCGCGGATCAGCGCGCCGAGGAACGCCGCGAGGGTGGTGTCGATGGAGCCGAGCTCGACCAGCCCCATCAGGTCGATGTCGCGGACGCGGTGGCGCCGCACGGTGACGTACGTACGCGGCGTGACCTCGGTGATCGCCTGGAGGCGCGATCCGTCCTCCAGCCGCAGGGCCAGGAACGGGTTCGACGTGGACAGGGTCCGCTCGCTCTGCCCGTTCCGGCGGGCGAGGTCGCGCAGCAGCTCGCGCAGGTCCTCGTCGGACTCGGCCACCGGGGGCACGGCGACCCGCTGGGCGTCGCCGTAGTCGACCCACACCTCGTCGTGCCCGTTGACCAGGATGTTCTCGATCCTGGGGTCGTCCAGGTACTTCTGCAGACGTCCCGCACGGAACAGCAGGTCGTACACGGCCTCGGCGAGCCTGCGGTCCTCGGCGGGGCTGGTGGCGATGCCCCGCTCGACGGCCGTGGCGTCGGACCAGACCGCCACCGTCTCGTTGATGAGCGCTCGCCCGCGCTGCTGCTGGGCGGCGACGCTCATGCCGGGGGAGCGCTTGATCTCCTCGGTCAGCCGGTCGGCGACCGTCTTCTTCAGGCGCGTGGCCACCGCGTAGTCGACGTTCTCCCGCGCCACGGGCTCCGGCGTTCCCGGAACCGGCACGCCGTGCCGCTGCCCCGGGGTCTGCGGCGGCCCGACCTGACGGGGCGGTGTTCCGGCCGTGGCGACCGCGTGGTCCTGGGTCCGGACCGACGGGTCGGGATGAAGCGGTCTACCGTACATCGCTGTGCTCCCCCGGCATCAGGCGGGCACGCCGCCCGGCGACCAGCTCCCGTATCCGCTCCGCCCCGCCGCGCGCGGACCGCAGCAGGTCGGACCGGGCGAAACGGCGCCCTCCGTCGCGTCCGTCGGACAGTACGGCGGCGGCCTGCGGGGAGTGCGGCAGCGACATCACCACGGGCGAGCCGAGTTGCCTGGACACCTCGTGCGCGGTGTAGGGGCCGGAATCGACGAGGACGACGCCGAGCGCGTCGGCCCCCGTTCCCGACTCCTGCAGATCGTTGCGCAGCGCTGTGATCCGCGGCAGCGCCGCGTGGACGCCGCGCAGGGTGGGGCGTACGACCATGAGGACCGCGTCCGCCTTGCGGGCGAGGACGGCTGAGGGGCCGAACGCGCCGTTGCGGCCGAGGTCGACGACGACGTCGTGCGAGATCGAGCTCTGCTCGATGCCGGCGAACATCGCGGCGAGACGGTCCCAGGTGTAGGCGAGGCTGGGAGCCTGCGCCGGATCCGTGAGGCCGGGCAGCAGCAGGCGGTCCGTGCCCTTGTCGGACAGGTCGATCAGCTGCCGCCAGAACATCTCGCCGAGCTGTCCCTGGCGGTCGGCCACGGCGATGTTGCGCAGTCCGTACGGTCCCGGGGTGCGTCCGGCCAGTGCTCCGGCCAGTACCGCCCCGCCGTCGGGGTCGCACTCGGCGAGGATGACCCGCCGCCCCTGTTCGAGCGGCCAGGTCAGCAGCAGGGCGAGTGCCGTGGTGGTGGCGCCGGGTGCCCCGGGGCACCCGGCTATCGCGACGACCGCCATCAGTCGGATGCCTTCTTCGGCTGGACGACGACGGCGATGTCCCCGGAGGCGGCCCGGGCGGCCAGCACCGCGCCGTCGGTCGCCGCGACGGCGACATCCACGGTCAGGTTGCCGTTGGTGTCCGGCTCACCGACCCGGATGACCTGGGCGGGCAGGGTCTTCGGTATCTCGTCCTCCTTCTTTCCGTCCGGGTCCGCGTTCGCGGCGGCGTCCGGGGTGGAGACGACGAGGACACTGCGGCCGGGCGAGAGCGGGGAGCTGGGGAGCTGCCCGGGCTTCAGGCGGAGCCCCACCAGCTGCTGGTTCTCGGTGAGCAGGGGTTTGTCGGTGACGGACCCGCCGGTCACGAGGGAGCCCGCCATCAGGTCGGTGGCGGCCCGTTTGCCGACGATCTCGTCCCGGTCGGCGGCCTTGACCGGCTTGAGCGCCGGGTCGAGTCCGACGGAGACGACGGTCAGGTCCCCCTCGGTGACGACCGTGCCGTAGGGAACTGCCTTGGCGACCATGAGTACGGGCGTGCGCTCGCCGCTGTTGAGCACGGTGAACGCGCCCGCGAGACCGCCGGCCGCGATCAGCGCGACGGACAGTCCGATCAGGGCCGGCCTGCGACGCCGGGTCGCCAGCGTGCGTGGCGGCGTCGGGGGGGTGGGGCCCGACGACGCCCCTTGGGCGGCGGCCGGTGCGGTCCCGGTGGTGCTCACGTGGATATGTCCTTCCCCAAAGTGCGAGGGCCCGCGAGGTCAGTCGCCAACGACCTGGACCTCGCCGATCCGCGCGGTGGTCCGAGAGCTCCGGGTGGCGGTGAGATCGCCGGACTGGCCTCCGCCCTCCCAGTGCACGTTCCATGTGGTGGTTGCGGTGACGGCGAACTTCTGGCCGCTCTGCCGTGCGCTGGTGGTGCGGTACGTGTGACCGCAGTCCGGCGACTTCTTCCTGCCGTACGCCTTCGTGTACGGGGTCCCCGCCGAGGTGCACGTCACGCTCGTGCCGTCGCCCATGTTCCAGACGACCTTCTCGGCACGGGCGGTGGCGGTGACGGTGAGCCCGGGCACGGAGGCGCTGGCCCTGTTCGGCCCCCAGGTCTCCGCGCCGACCTCGGTCCACATCCATACGGGCATGCCGACGACTCCGGTGCTGCCCGGTTCGGGCGCCATGCCGATGTCGGGGCCGCGCAGGGTCATCCGGTCCATGGCCTGCTGGGCGAGGACCGCGGGGTCCACCTGGTCGCCCGGCGCGTCCTCCATCCACACCAGTCCCTGGAGGATGGGGCCCGCGGCGCCGTTGGCGATGCCCGAGGGCGGGCACGACTTCATGTAGATGGCGCCGTCACCCGGCTTGTGGCCGTCCCAGTACTCGGAGCCGGCCTCGGGCTGGGGGTCCGCCAGCTTGTAGTAGCAGCCTCCCGAGAACGTGCCCCACGCGGGGTGCTTGCACGGGACTTCCTGGCCGCCGATCTCGCAGGTGGGCTTCTTGCCGCCGTGGGAGCCCCCTGTGGTCCCGCCGCCGCCTTCGTGGCCGCCGCCGGTGCCGGTTCCGGTTCCCGCGCCTACGCAGATGTCCAGGTCAGGAGCGCAGTTCTGGACGCCGCCGGTCGGCCGCGGGGCGGGAGTGGGATCGGCGGCAGCCGGTCCGGCGATGACGAGCATGCCGCTGAACGCCGTGCCGCACAGCAGAAGTGCCAGACGTGATCGATTCAGCATGACCGCCCCTTGTCTCTGCTCAGGTCCGTGACCATCCACTGCGCCTTCTTGCCGAAGATCTCGACCCGGTACGTCATGACGTACCGCCGGGGCTGTCCCTTCGTGGACACGTCCTTGCCGGTGCTCTTCTTCACGGGCTTCCACGTCGTGGTGTCGAGGCACTCCTCCACTGTGGCGCTCTTGGGCTTGCCCGCCAGGTTGACCGCCGTCACGGTGAAGGAGCTCTCGGGGCTTCCCTTGAGGACCAGGCCGAGCTGCTCGTACTGGAAGAGCTGGTTGTTGATGCTGGCGAGGGCCTTGTCCGTGGCGTAGTCCGTCAGCTTCGTGTCGGTGACCTTGCCCGGGTCGGCGTGGGCCTTCGTCTCCTCCTCGCGCATGCGCCGGACCACCTCGGTGACCTGCTTTCGTGCCTGGTCCTCGGCGGAGGCGGAGGGTGAAGCGGACGTGTGCACCGGGGACTTCGTGGCCGGCCCGGCCTCCTCCGCGGAGTCGCCGGAGCCGGAGCACGCCGTCAGGCCGGCGCCCAGCAGTCCCACGACCGCCGCCGCGACGGCGGCGAGGCTGGTCCGGCCCGGTCGCCCGCCGCGGTGTGCGGCACGTGCGACTCGTTGCTCATGCACAGAAACCCCCGATCCTGAACACTTCTTGACCGTCCGTCATCAGCCTAGGACGCCTACTGGCCTGGATGGTTCCCATTTTTCGAACATCGCTCGCGGCAACGTACCTTTCGCCCGGTATCACGCTCAATCGTTAAGCGTGAACAAGCCTTTTCCGTACGGCCGTCCGCGTCGTCGCGCCCTCACCCGGCCCCCCGTCCGCCGCCCGCGCGGCGGGCGTGGAGTCCGAGCAGGTGACGGCGAGCGCGTCCCGCCGCCTGGCCGTCCGGGCCCGGTACGCGGGTCCGCAGGGCGAAGATGTCGTCGCCGAGACGGGCGGCCCGGTCGGGGGCCAGCCCGGCCCACTGCCCCTGGGCGGCCTCGGCAGCCGCCGCGGTGTCCGGGTGCGTCGGGCCGAGGGCGGCGAGGCGCAGGTCGGCCAGGTCGCGGAAGCGGGCGTACGCGGTCTCGCGGTCGCCGGAGAGCCCGGTGATCCGCGCCTGTATCTCCAGGGCCGAGTCGGCCGTCACCGGTGTCGCCGCGTGCACGAGTTCGGCGCACAGCCGCAACGCCTCGGGCCAGTTCAGCGCGTCGACGGCCGCGGTGATGCGGCTCCGGATGTCCGCCGGCCCGGTGGCGGGCGTTACGACGGTGGGCGGGGCGGTGGGCGTTACGGCGGTGGGCGGGGCGGTGGCCGTCCCGGTGGCGCGGGGTGTGCCGCGGGCCGCCCGGGGCCCGGCCTTCGCCCGCCGCTTCTCCTTGCGCGACCGGGGCCTCTGCTGCGGAGCGGTGAGGACCGCCTCGGTGCCGTCGGGGGAGACCGCGAGGAGCCACTCGGCGCCGTCGGCGTCCGTCAGTCGGGTGCGGACGGGGCGGCCGAGGCGGGCCGCGGTCTCGGCCGCCCGGGTGAGAGCCGCGGCGCGCGGGTCCTGCCCGGCCGGAACGGGTACGGCGGCGCCGTTGACGGCCGCCGTCCCCTCCGGGGCGAGCAGGACGTCGACCAGCGGCCAGCCGGGGATCTGCCGTGGGTCCGTGTCGGGCACGGGAACTCCTTCTCGGTCGGTCTCGGACGGGCGTCAGGGCTGGTTCGACGGCGGGGCGACGGCATCGACGACAGTGGTTTCCCGGATGCGCCAAGGCGCCTCCCGGCCGGTCCGGGTCAGCGTGAGGTAGGCGTGCAGACGCGGACCCGTGCCCTCCCAGCCGTCGCGTCCGCGCGCCGTGCCGTCGACGGAGACGACGCGGTACGCGCGGGTGCCGGTGTCCGGTTCCGCGTCCTCGTCCGCATCGGCCAGGGCGGCGTGCGCCTCGGTCCAGGCGCGGTGGGAGGCCCAGGCGTTCCACTGGGCGCCCGGGCCCGAGGTGGGGGAGTACGACTTCGCCAGGGCCGCCTTCTCCGGAGTCAGGTACCGGGCGGCGCGCAGTCGCGCGGCATGCGGGTGCGCGTCGTACGCGGTGTCGTATCCGTAGGAGAGCTCGGCCCAGGCCAGGGCCACGGCGCTCGCGTCCCGCTCGTCGATCCGCCGGACGCGGGGGACGTGGGCGTCCGCGTCGAGCGGTCGCGAGGAGGCGGCGGGGACCTTCGCGGCGGGTGCCGAAGAGCCGGCCGACGACGTGGGGGCCGGGGCGTCGTCCTCGCCGGAGGCGCATCCCGCGAGCGTCAGGGCCAGCGTCCCGGCGAAGGCGAGGGCGACGGCGGTCGTGCGGAGTCGGGGCATGTCAGTCCAGTCCGATCCAGGGGCCGGGGTCGGTGAATTCTCCGCCGTACTTCACCTCGAAGTGCAGGTGCGGTCCGGTGGAGTTGCCGGTGCTTCCCGATGCCGCGATCACCTGGCCCACGCTCACGGTGTCGCCCTTGGCGACCTTCAGCGTGAACAGGTGGTTGTAGGTGGTCTCCACGGTCTTGCCGCCCCGCTTCGCGTGCTGGATGACGATCCTGTTGCCGTAGGCGGAGTTCCAGCCGGCGAAGGTCACCGTGCCGTCGCCCGCGGCGTGGATGGGGGTCCCCAGCCCGACGCCGAAGTCGATCCCGGTGTGGTAGCCGTAGGCGCTGCTCGGCCGCTTCCCTCCGTACGGGGAGGTGATCAGGGCCTTCTCCCGCAGCGGCGAGGCCAGACGCTGCCCCGCGGGTACGGTCCCGCCGTCCTTCAGGGCCTTGGTGTACTTGGCGATCAACGCGGTGATGACGTCGACGTAGTGCGGGGTCTCCCCGTTGTCCGGTACTCCTCCGGCGTCCAGTACCGCCCCCGCCCCGGCGTTGTACGCGGCGAGGACCAGCTCGATCAACGGCCCCTTGACCAGGCCCTTCTTCAGGTAACCGGCCATCAGTTTCGCGTGTGAGCAGTCGTATCGCCCCTGCGCCATGATCGCGTCGCCCGCGTCGAAGGGGTCGGCCTCGCCGTTCTTGTCGTCGTCCCGTCCCCAGGAGGGCCAGGTGCCGGGCATGAACTGGGAGATGCCCTGGGCTCCCGCGGGGCTCACCGCGTCGGGGTTCCAGCCCGACTCCTGCTCGATCTGAGCGGCTATCAGCGGGGCGGGGATCTCCTTGCACATGTCACCCGCCTTGAGTACCCAGGGGAGGTAAAGGGCGGGCACCGCACCGGTGTTGAGGTCTGCGGGCGGCGCCTGGTCCTCCGGGTTCCCGCCCCCGAACACGATGACGGGCAGCAGGAAGAACGACCCGAGCAGGCACGCCACGAATCCCGCCAGGCACCCGATGCCCGTACTTGCCGACGACCGCATGCGAACCGACGCCCCCGTACGTCCGAACTACCTGATCACCGAGTGCACCGCGGTGGATCCCCGGCCTTCGCGGATCGCTCCCCAGCACATTCCCGATGGCAACGCCGCGCGGGTGCAGCCTAGTTCATGAATGTTCTTTGTTCGGAAGACATGTTTTCGATTCGCATCTATGATCGGCCGCGGCGGAGTGATGCGCTCTGCCACATGCGCCTCGGCGATGTCATCCGCGGAGGCTGGAAACCGGGGGCTCTCATGCTGCATGACGTCTTGATCGCGGCGGGAGACGCGGTGAACGCCGCTCCCGCCCACCTTGTCGAAGTGGTCAACCCTGGCCAGGGAGCGGAGCCTCCCGGCGCGAGCAAGCTCAAGTCCATCCTCGGCTGGGTGGCCTGGATCGTCCTGGGACTGTGCGTCATGGGAGTCCTCGTCGTCGCGGGCCGGATGGCGATCTCCCACCAGCGCGGACAGGGCGGCGAGCATGCCACGGGCCTCGCCTACGTCCTGGGCGCGTGCATCCTGGTCGGCGCCGCGTCCGCCCTGGTCAACGCCTTGGTGGTCTGAGGCCCCGCGGCCTCGCGCGCATGTGATCAACAGGACCAGGGGGGAAGAGGCGTGGGCAGTTCCGAGCAGGCGGGCGACGAGACACCGGAGAGGGAGCGGAGCCCATTCGCGAAGCCGGGCTTCATCGCCTCGGCCGTGGGCATCGGCCTGATCGTGGTGCTCGGCGTCGTCGTCGTGCTGACCAGCGCACCGGACGGGAAGACCGAGGACGACGCACGTCCGGCGGCCACCGCGTCCGGCGCGCCCGCGTCCCCGGCCTCCCCCGCCCCGAAGGCCACCGCCTCCTCCGCCGCGTCGTCCTGTCCCGCGCTGAAGGACACCGACACCTCGGAGGGCGGCATCGCCGACCTGCGCTCGATCGGCCTGAGCTGGAAGAAGCTCGGCCCGCTCAATCTCCCCCTCTCGCAGCAGTCGGGGCCGGCCGTCACCGACGGCCAGGTCGCCCGTTGCTTCGCCCACACCCCGCGCGGAGCACTGCTCGCACTCGCGAACATCTCCGTCCGCTCGGCCAACGGCCCCGGCTGGCGGGACGTCGTCGAGCAGCAGGTGTACCCGGACGAGACCAAGGCGGTGTACGAGCAGTCGGTGGCGGCGAACCGCAGCGACTGGACCTCCGACTACCCGCCCGAGTTCGGCCTGCCCCAGCTGTCCGGCTACAAGCTGGTCTCCTACTCGGCGGACACGGCCGTCGTGGATCTCGCCTTCCAGACACCGGGCGGCAAGGTCCTGTCGATGCCTCTGACCGCGCGCTGGCACCAAGGGGACTGGAAGCAGAAGATGGCGCCGGACGGCGGGCAGACGGAACTCGCCGCCCCCAAGGACACCATCGACGGCTACCTGCTGTTTCCCCGGGGGTGAGGGCTCGTGGGTAGCTGCTGGAACCCCATGAACTGGGGCGACTGCGCCGCCGACAAGGCGTCCGACGTCGGTGCGAGCGCGTTCACGGGCATCGTCAACTGGCTCACCGAGGGGCTCGGGAAGCTCGTCGGGACCGTGATGACGTGGTGGGTGCACATCCCCACGCCCAGCCTCGAAGGCAACGGGAACGGGGTCAAGGGCGATCCGGTCGGATGGATCTGGCTCCATACGGGGTGGATCACGACATGGATAGCCGTTCTGTGCCTGCTCGTCGCCGCGGGAAGGATGGCCGTCACCCGGCGTGGTGACGCCGCCGTCGAAGCGGCCAAGGGGATGCTGACCCTGACCGTCGTCACAGCGGCGAGCGTGGGCGGGTTCAATCTCCTCGCCCAGGCTTCGGACTCCTTCTCCACCTGGATCATCACGGAGGCGTACGGCGGCAAGGAGTTCGGCGAGGCCGTCGTCGGATGGCTCGGTCTCTCCATGATGGTGGGCTTCAACGGCCCCGTCATCGCGTTGATCCTCGCGTTGATCGCCACCCTGGCCTGCGTGGCCCAGGTCGGCCTCATGATGGTGCGTACGGCCATGCTGGTGCTGCTCGTCGGCACGTTGCCGCTGAGCGCCGCCGCGTCGTCGACCCCTGCCGGGCAGGCGTGGTTCCGCAAGTCGCTGGGCTGGCTGATCGCCTTCATCCTCTACAAGCCCGCGGCGGCGATCGTGTACGCGACCGCGATCCGGATGACGGCCATCGTCGGCGACGGTGAGGCCGACTCCGGCACCATGCTGATGTCGATCTGCGGCATCATGCTGATGATCCTGGCCCTTGTCGCCCTGCCCGCCCTGATGCGCTTCACGACCCCGCTGGTACAGGCGGCCGGCTCCGGTGGTTCCGGGGGCGGGGCCGCGGCCGGCATGGGCCGGGCCGTGGCCGGCGGCGCCAAGCGGGTCGGACAGATGCGCAATTCCTCCTCCGGCCCTCCGCCTCCGAGCGGCCCGCAGGCGCCCATGGGCGCCCGGACCGCGCCGGGCATGTCCGGCAACCTCGCCAAGACCGGCTCCATGACCACGACAGCGAAGGCGACGGGCGGGGTCGCCATGAAGGCATCCGCCGCGGGAGGCCCCGTCGGCATCGCGGTCGCGGTCACCGCGGCCGCGGCCAAGAGCGCGAAGGGAGCGGCCGACAAGGCCGTGGAAAACTCAGCGAACAGAGGCCCCGATGGCAGCAAGTGAGATCAGCGGACCGCGTACCTACGGGAACTGGCGCAAGCCCACCTCGCCCGGCATCCACGGCCTCGGCATGGCGGGGACCATGGTGCTGCTCGGCGGAATGATCATGGTCGTCCTGGCCATGCTCATCTCGGTCTGGCTCGCCGTCGGCCTCGGGGTGGTCGTCGTGCTGTCCCTGGCGCCCCTGCTGCTGCGCGACCGGCACGGTCGCAATGGACTGCAGCGGGTCACCGCACGGTTCGCGTTCGCGCGCGGAAAGTCGTCGGGGAAGAACATCTACCGCTCGGGGCCGCTGGGCCGCACCGCCTACGGAACGTGCCAACTCCCCGGCCTCGCGGCCACGTCCACCCTCACCGAAAGCGTCGACGCCCACGGGAACCCCTTCGCCCTGTTGAGCGTGCCCCTGACCAACCACCACACCGCCGTACTGCAGTGCGACGCCGACGGCGCCTCCCTCGTGGACGAGGAGCAGGTCGACACCTGGGTGGCGCACTGGGGCCAATGGCTGGCTTCCCTCGCGTACGAACCCGGGCTCGTCGCCTGCTCGGTGACGATCGAGGCCGCCCCCGACCCGGGCACCCGCCTCGAACGCGAGATCACGGAGAACATGGACCCGGCCGCGCCCGAACTCGCGCAGCAGGTCCTGCACGAGGTCATGCGCACGTACCCGGCGGGCTCGGCGACCCTGTCCACCCGCATCGCCCTCACCTACTCCGGCGCGGCCCGCCCCGGACAGAAGCGGCGCGACGCGGCCGGGATGGCCGAGGTCATCGGCCTGCGCCTGCCCGGGCTGGCCGCCA
Organism: Streptomyces sp. DT224; assembly: GCF_049844595.1. NCBI lineage: Bacteria > Bacillati > Actinomycetota > Actinomycetes > Kitasatosporales > Streptomycetaceae > Streptomyces > Streptomyces sp. DT224. The sequence goes on along the minus strand of NZ_JBNCLI010000006.1, from coordinate 343,510 downwards.
ACCTCGCGATGACCGGGGCGGGACCGGCACGCCCGATGAGCGCCGCCGACCTCACCGACGCGGTCCGGGTGGCGTACGACCCCTCGGTCGCCGTCCTGGTCGAGGAGGCGCGCGGCAACGGGGGCACCGGCATCACCTGGAACGACGCGGGGCCCATCGGCGCGGAGGAGTCCTGGGACCACTACCGGCACGACGGCGCCCACTCCATCACCTGGTCGATGAGCGAGGCCCCGCGGGGCGAGGTCTTCTCCTCCGTACTGACCTCGCTGCTGCTGCCCCACCCCGACATCAGCCGGAAGCGCGTCACCCTCCTCTACCGCCCGCACGACCCGGCCACCGCCGCCCGGGTCGTCGAACGCGACCACAAGGACGCCTTGTTCAAGGCCCAGCAGGCCAAGGTCGAGAACGCCAGGGACTCCGTCGGTGTCCGCGCCGCCGAGCAGGCGGCCCGGGAGGAGGCGACCGGCGCCGGCGTCGTGCGGTTCGGGATGCTGGTCACCGCGACCGTCCTGGACCGGGAGGACCTGGAGCGCGCGGCGGCAGCCGTCGACAACCTGTCCGCGCCCGCCAGGGTCGCGCTGCGCCGGGTGCACGGTTCACAGGCATCCGCGTTCGCGGCGGCCCTGCCCATCGGCATCGTGGTGCCGCACCACCTGCGCGTACCCCAAGCCGTACGCGACGCCATGTAGCCGTAAGCCGTAAGCCGTAAGCCGCAAGGGGAGAAGAACGTTGGCGAAGAAGAAGACCCCGGCCGCGCCACGGCCTCCGGGCCCCGGCTCGCGCGGCTGGCCGGGCAGGGGCGGGGGGAGCGCCGCGTATGTGGAGGCCGCCCCCGAGTGGCGGGGCACCACGGTGCAGGTGTGCGGCATGTGGCCGTTCGCGGCCGGTTCGGGGACCCCCATGGTCGGCGTGCCCCTGGGGCGCGACCTGATCTCCGGCGCGGCCGTGTGCTGCGATCCGATCTCCTGGTTCCAGCGCGCCAATCTGCTGCTCAACCCGTCCGCGTTCGTGCTCGGGAAGCCGGGACTGGGCAAGTCGACGGTGGTACGCCGCATGGCGCTCGGCCTTGCCGGGTACGGCACCTACCCCATGGTCTTCGGCGACCTCAAGCCCGACTACGCGGACCTGGTCGACGCGCTCGGCGGGCAGGTCATCACGCTGGGCCGCGGCCGGGGCTACCTCAACCCGCTCGACACCTCGATCGCCGCGGACGCCGCCGCCCGGCTGACCGGTGAGGCGAAGCGCGCGCTCATCGCCGACGCGCACGGGCGCCGGCTGAACGCCGTGTCCGCGCTGCTGACGATCTCCCGTGGCGAACCGCCGAGCGACCGGGAGGAGACGATCATCGCCGCCGCCCTGACGGTCCTCGACGACAGGCACGGTGGCACCCCCGTCATGGCCGACCTGCTGCGCGTCGTGCACGAGGCGCCGGAACTCGTCAGGTCCGTCGCCCTGGACCGGGGGAGCCTCGGCCGTTACCGGGACATCACGGAGTCGCTGGAGTCCTCTCTGACGGGTCTCCTCGGACAGGGGCGCCTCGGCGACATGTTCGCGCACCCCACCTCGGTCCCCATGCACACGGACCGGCCCGTGTGCTTCGACGTCTCCTCCATCGACGACTCCGAAGTCCTGCTTCAGGCTGCGGCGTTGCTGTCCTGCTGGACGTACGGGTTCAGTGCCGTGGCGGCTTCCCAGGCGCTCGCCGACGCCGGTCTCGAACCCCAGCGCCACTACTTCGTCATCCTCGACGAGCTGTGGCGGGTGCTGCGGGCCGGCCGAGGCCTGGTCGACCGGGTCGACGCGTTGACCCGCCTCAACCGACAGCGCGGCGTCGGCATGGCGATGATCACCCACACCATGTCCGACCTGCTCGCACTGTCCGCGGAGGAGGACCGGATGAAGGCCAAGGGCTTCGTGGAACGCGCCGGCATGGTGATCTGCGGAGGGCTTCCCGGGGCCGAGATGCCCCAGCTGAACCAGGTGGTCGCCATGTCGGGCGTCGAACAGGAAATGATCAGCGGATGGTCGACGCCACCCGCCTGGGACGCGGGCGCCGGCCGTGAGGCGCCCCCGCCGGGGCGGGGCAAGTTCCTCATCAAGGTCGGTGGCCGGCCGGGCATCCCGCTCCAGGTGGAGCTGACCCGTGCCGAACTCGCCGTCAACGACACGAACCGCAGGTGGGCCTCCACATGACGGCCACCGAGGGCAAGCGGGGGGCCGGCTCGGAGGCGGGCCCCTTCCTCTTCCTGGGGCTGGTGTTCACCGCCGCCCTCGCCGTGCTGGGCTGTTGGGGCGCCGCCCAGGCGGGGGCCGCGCTCGACGGCGGGCCCGCGCCCGCCGCCAACCCGTTCGTCTACGTCATCGGGCTGCCCGGCGGCACGTCGTCATGGCCCGGGACGTCGGCCACGATCGTCGCGGTGGGCGAGGGCATCGCGGTCCTCGCGGCCGCCGCGCTCGTCGTCCGAGCCCGCCTGAGGAGCGACTCCCGGCCCGCCATCGACCGCGCGGCCCGCCATCTGGCCCGGGGGAAGGACCTCGACAAGCTCAGCGCGAAGGGTGCCGCGGCCACCGCGGCCCGCCTGGGAACGAAGTCCGCGACACCCGGTGTGTTCATCGGGAGGACCGTGAACGGCGCACGCCCGCTGTACGGGTCCTTCGAGGACATGCACATCGACATCTGGGGTCCCCGCACCGGCAAGACCACCCGGCGGGCGATCCCCGCGATCCTCGACGCGCCCGGCTCCGTACTCGTCACCTCCAACAAGCGCGACGTCGTCGACGCCACCCGCGGACCCCGGGGCGCGAGGGGCGAGGTCTGGGTGTTCGACCCGCAGGGCCGGGCGGGGGAGCCCCCCTCGTGGTGGTGGAACCCCTTGGGGTACGTCACGGACGTCTCGCGCGCCCGGAAGCTGGCCGGCCACTTCGCGCTGGGCTCGCGCGAGCAGGGGGCCAGCACCGACGCGTTCTTCGAACCGGCCGGACAGGACCTCCTGGCGAACCTGCTCCTGGCAGCCGCCGAGTCCAAGGCCCCCATCACCCAGGTCTATCAGTGGCTGACCAAGCCGAAGGACGACACCCCCGTCCGGATCCTGCGTACACACGGCCACGAACTGCCCGCCGATTCCGTCGAAGGCGTCGTGACCGCGCCGGAGAAGCAGCGCGGCGGTATCTACGGCACCGCCATGCAGATGGCCTCCTGCCTGGTGAACCCCGCCGTCCATCCCTGGATCACGCAGGGCCGGTCCATGTCCAAACGCCGTGAGTTCGTGCCGGCGGACTTCATCGCCGAGGGCACCGGCACCCTGTACTCCCTCTCCCGGGAGGGCAAGGACTCCGCGGGTCCCCTGGTGACCGCCCTGACCGTCGCCGTCGTGGAGGCGGCCGAGGAAGCCGCGACGGTGCAGCCCGGTGGCCGGCTGACCGTCCCCCTGCTCGGCGTGCTGGACGAGGCGGCCAACGTCTGCCGATGGGCGGACCTGCCCGACCTGTACTCCCACTACGGCTCACGCGGCATCATCCTCATGACGATCCTGCAGTCCTGGGCCCAGGGGATCGAGGTCTGGGGCGAGAAGGGCATGGAGAAGCTCTGGTCGGCGGCGAACATCCGGCTCTACGGGGGCGGTGTCTCCGACACCCGCTTCCTCGGCGACCTCTCACAGCTGGCCGGGGAGTTCGAAGCCGAGACCGTGGCGGTCTCCTACCAGCCCGCGCAGTCCGGCACCGGGCTGTTCTCCAACCGCTCGACCAACCACTCCCCGCGCCGGGAACGCGTTCTGGACGTGGCCGATCTCGGCGCCATGCCGCCCGGCCGCGCCCTGGTGCTGGCCTCCGGCGCACCACCCGTCCTGGTCGCGACCATCCCGTGGTGGGAGGGCCAGTACGCCCAGGACGTACGCGCCTCGCTCAAGGAATACGACCCCGGAGCCCGCCCGTGACCGACATCTGGATGGACGCCGACGTGGCGGAGAGCGAGGAGCCGGACGGCGAGGAGCCCGTCTTCGCCTCCCTCGACGCATTCGTCACCGACCACCTCGCGCAGATGATCCGCCGCCGCATCAACGGCACCACACTGACCTGGTGCCCCGCCTGGTGGAAACACGCGGAGGCGATCTCGCGCCTGGACGCCGTGTGGCGGGCCTGGGAGCACCTGCGACTGGACGAGAACCTCGGCATGTCGACCTGGTGGCTCTACCACTGCGACCCGCACCTCAGCGCCCTGCTCGACGCGGACACCGGCCCCTTCTCCGCCTGCTCCCCCACCGACGGCCATACCGCCTACCCTCACCCCCCGCTGCCCCTGGAGCCGTCGGACCCGGCGATGTGGACCGGAACCGCGTTCCTGGCGCGCGAGGAGGGGCCGGACAGACCTTAGGTCCTGTGCAGAAACGCCAGCACCGCCAGTACGCGGCGGTTGTTCGAGCCGTCGTCCGTGATGCCCAGTTTGCCGAACAGGGACGTCGTGTATGTGCTGATCGCGCTGTCGCTGAGGAACAGGCGGGCCGCGATGGCCTGGTTGGAGAGGCCCTCGGCCATCAGGGCCAGGACCGCGTGCTCGCGTTCGGTGAGTCCGTCCAGGCGGCGGTGCGAGGAGCCGCTGGACAGGAGCTTCGCGATGACCGCCGGGTCCATGGCCGTGCCGCCGGCCGCGACCCGTTCCAGCGCGTCGATGAACTGGTCCGCGTCGAACACGCTCTCCTTCAGGAAGTAGCCGACGCCGCCCGACCCGTCGGCCAGCAGCTCGCGGGCGTACAGCTGCTCCACGTACTGGGACAGGATCAGCACCGGAAGCGCCGGCATCTCGGCGCGGGCGGCGAGGGCCGCGCGCAGGCCCTCGTCGGTTTGCGTCGGCGGCATGCGGACGTCCACCACGGCCACGTCCGGGCGGAACTCGCGCAGGGCGGCCAGCGTCTCCGGCCCGGTCGTGGCCGTACCCACCACCTCGTGGCCGTACGCCTCGATGAGACGGACCATGCCGTCCCGCAGGAGATACAGGTCCTCGGCTACAACGATGCGCATGGCACCATGATCCTCGCACGGGTCGGCCCGCCGGCCGGACTGGTGATCTCCAGGCTTGCGTCGAACACCGCGAGGCGCCGCCGCAGCCCCGCGAGCCCGCCGCCGTCCCGGACGGCCGCGCCGCCGCGCCCGTCGTCCTCCGCCTCCACGACCAGGCCCGTCTCGTCCTGGGCGAGGGTGATCCGCATCCGCGTCGCACGGGCGTGCTTGACCGCGTTCGTCAGCAGCTCGGCGATGCCGAAGTAGACGGCCGACTCGACGGGCGCGTCCGGCCGCCTCGGCACGTCCGCGACGACCTCCGTTTCGAGAGGGCTGTCCAGGGCGAGAGCGCGTACGGCGTCGACGAGGCCCCGGTCGTTGAGCACGGGCGGGTTGATCCCGTGCACCAGGTCGCGCAGCTCGGCCAGCGAGGCGGTGGCGCCCGCCCGCGCCTCGCGCATCAGCGCCCTGGCCTTGTCCGGGTCGGTCTCCAGCAGCTTCTCCACCGTCGCCAGGGACATCCCGAGCGCGACGAGCCGGGCCTGCGCCCCGTCGTGCAGATCCCGTTCGATCCGGCGGATCTCGGCGGCCTGGGCCACCGTCGCATCGGCCCGCTGCCCGGTGAGTTCGTCCACCCGGTCCGCGAGCGCCATCCGGGCGGACGGCCGCAGGAAACGGACCGCTGCCGGGGTGAGTGCCCGCCAGGCGTACGGGGAAGAGGCGACGGCCACGAGGAGGCCGAGGAGCCCGGCCGGCCTGCCCGTACCCAGACCGACGGCGCCCCACACGGCCCCCGCGGGCGGGACGCACGCCACGAGCCCCGCCGTGAACGGGGCGATCACCGTGAACCGCAGGTCGCGCCAGTTGGCCGGGTCCTTCCAGCGCAGCCGCCACCGCTGGTCCATGAGGGCGTCCCGCCGGGTGCGGTGGTAGTCGAAGCCGTTCCACCAGAAGCCCGTGGCCATGCGCGTCACCGGCGGGGCGTTCCGGTAGCCGGACGGGATCTCGGTCCTGGACCAGCGGGCGACCAGCACGCGGACCGCCCGGCACACGGGCCGCGCCAGGGCGAGCGTGCCCACGCACACCAGCACCAACGGCCCCACCCACGACCAGGGGTTCGACGCGCCCCACCCCACGCCCCATGCCACCGCGCCCGCCCACACGGCCGGGACCAGCAGTGTGACGGCGGCGACGGCGCACGCCCGTACGAACCCGATCCCTACCCCGGCCGCCCACGACCCCAGCACTCTCATCGCCCGCTGCCTCTCCGCGTCCTCCCTGATGCCCCCCACTCTGCACCGCGCGGGGGGCGCCGAGGCCGGGTCCGGGCGAGGAGTGGGTCTGGACCCACCCCGTTGTGCGCCCAGACGCATACCGCGCCGGATCGGTGATTCGTAGCGTCGTCACCATGACCACGAACACGAACCTTCAGCCCGAGGCCCTGCGCGCCCTCGCATCGGCGCGCCGGAGTGTCACGCTCTACGGCGCACTCACCGCCACCGCCCTCGGAGCGGTCGTCGTGGTGGCCGCCACCGGCCACACGGTGAACACCTTCATGTGGGTCCGCGCGGTCCTGCTGCCGGTGATCGCGTACGTACTCCTCCGCATCACGGCCGCGGCCGCCGGCGGTTCCCGCCGCGCCTTCGAGCGCGTGCGCACCTTGGCGGTGATCATGCCCATCGCCATCATCGGCGTCGACCTGATCCCGGGCGTGTGCCCGCCCTGGTACGCGGTGACGCAGACGTTGTGCATGCTGCCGGTGATCCGCGTCGCGTTCCTCACCCGAAGGACGGCCCTGGTAGGCGAACGCCCCCGAAGGCGTGGTTGACGGAAAACGACACGCCCGGTGCGGGTGACGGCCTCGCGGTCGGGCGTGCGCATGTCGGTGCTCATGCCCCGGTGATCGTCCGGTCTACGCCGATCCGGTGTCCCAGGACGGCGTCCTGTGCGAGGTGCCGACCCGGCCGGGGAGGGGAGCGGCCTGTTTCTCGCCCCACGCGTTGGTGCTTCGGTAGACGGACACGGGCCGCTTGAGGGTGAACTCGTGAAACCGCGGCGACCTGTGCTTCAAGCCCCGGCGCCCATGGCGAGGTTCGCGCCGCCCGTGCAGTCGAGGACGACGCCGGTGATGAAACCGTTCGTCGCGAGGGAGTGGATGGCCTGCGCCACATCGGCCGCGCGGCCGACCCGGCCCGCCGGGGTCGTCCTCGCGAGGCCGTCGAAGAGTTCGGCGCGCTGCGCGGCCGGGACGCGGTCCCACCACGGGGTGTCGATCACGCCGGGGGAGACGGCGTTGACGCGGAGCGGGGCCAGTTCCACCGCGAGCGGCGGGATCATCGCCTCCAGAGCGCCGTTGATCGCGGCGAGGCCGGACGTGCCCGGGAAGGCGGCGCGGGCAGAGGCGGCCGTGATCAGAGTGACGGAGCCGTGCGGGCGGTCGAGGCGGGGGAGCGCGGCCTGCAGGATGCGGACCTGGGGCCAGAACTTGGCGTCGAAGCCGGTGGCGAGGTCCGTGAGGTCCAGCTCGGTGAAGGGGCCGCTGCCCGCGGCGCCGCTGACGGCGATGACCAGGTGGTTGATGGGGCCGGACGAGGCGAAGAAGGCCGCGATGTCCTCCTGGGAGGTGGCGTCCATCCGGTGGGTGGCCGTCTTGCCGCCTATACGGGCGGCGGCCTCGTCCAGGCGGCTCTGCGAGCGCCCCGTGATGGTCACCTCCGCCCCCGTCGCGGCGAAGAGCGCGGCCGTGGCCTCGCCGATGCCGGAGCTGCCGCCCATGACGACGATGCGGGACGGAGTCTCGACGGTGCCCTCGGTGGTGGTTGCGGCGGCGGGGGTGTGGTCCGTGGTCATGGCGGTGGTCCTCCATAAGCGCTGGGCGCGGTCGTCGTTCATGTGTGGCCTTCTGTACGTGTTGACGAGACTGCCGGTCTCGATAAAGTAAGTGTTGTCGAGACTCTCGGTCTCGTCAAGTGGCTTCGGCTCAGGAACTGGGAAAGGATGTGCGCCATGGCGGACACGGAATCCGGACCGGACACGGACGCGGGCGGTGCTCGGCCCCACACGGGGCGGCGGCGCAACGAGGCGGCGCGGCGGGCGATTCTCGACGCCTCGCTGCGGCTGCTGGGGGAGGCGAAAGGTGCCCCCGTCACCGTGGAGACCATCGCGCGGGAGGCCGGTGTGGGAAAGCAGACGCTCTACCGGTGGTGGCCTTCGAAGGGGGCCGTGCTCCTGGAGGCTCTCGCGGAGCAGGCCCAGCGGGCGGTGCCCGCGCCGGACCGCGGTGGCCTGCGCGACGACCTCCGGGCCGTCGTCGCCGCAACCTTCGCGGGGGCCCAGAAGCCCCCCGTCGGACCGGCGCTGCGGACGCTGGTCAGGGAGGCGGCCCGCGACCCCCAGCTCGCCGTCCTCATGCGGGAATTCACGGAGACCCGCCGCGCCGCCCTGCGCGCGGTGCTGGAAGGCGGGCAGGAGCGCGGCGAGCTGGAGGCCGGACGCGACCTCGATCTGATGGTCGACCAGGTCTACGGCGTCTTCTGGTACCGCTTCCTGCTCGGCCACGCGCCCCTGGACGAGGAGACGGCCACGGCCCTCGCGGACTCGCTGCTCGCCTGAAGGCCGCTCGCAAGCTGTTCAGGTAAGGCGGCACGGCCGGCGCCCGGCGGTTGTCCGGGCCGTCGTCCGTGATGCCCGGCTTGCCGATGTCGGGGCGCGTACCAGAGCCGGGAACAGTACATCTTCGGAGACACCGTCAGGCTGGGCGCCTGGTCCATCGAGACCGGCGCCTTCCGTCGCTACGGGAAGGCCGGCGACGCGTGGGACTCGCTGAGCCGAGGGAGCGTGCCGGCCTGGCGCAGGCCGAGGTGGCGGCGCGTATGGGGACGGCGCGGCCCAACGTATCCCGCTTGGAGGGTCTGCCGGTACGGGAGGTCGGTCAGCGGCAGCTCCGCCGCTACCTGAGTGCGCTGGGCGCCGACCTCGTCCTGGTGGTCACGGCGTCCGCCGGGGACGAGATCGCCCTCACCGCTCCTTGAGCGCGCGCCGCGTCAGGCAGCGCCGTCCTCGCGCAGCGGCTTCGCGAAGCAGCGGCTGCTGTCGTACGTGCGGTAGTGGCCGAACTTCTCGCACGGGGCGTAGCCGCTGGAGAGGTAGAGGGCGATGGCCTCCGGCTGGCGGTCGCCGGTCTCCAGGACCATGCGGGTGCGGCCCGCGGCGCGGGCGTCCGCCTCCAGGGCGGCCAGGATGCGGCGGGCGAGGCCCTGGCCGCGGCCCTCCGGTATGACGTACATCCGCTTCAGCTCGGCGTCGCCGTCCGAGTAACCCTCGTCGTTGCGTTCCTGGGAGCGCCAGCCGCCCGTGGCGACGGGCTGGTCCGACGCGTCGTACGCGATCAGGTACAGGCCGTGGGGTGGGTCGAACATCGTGGGGTCCAGGGGTGTGACATCGCCCTCGTCGCCGTAGAGCTCGGCGTACTCGAGCTGCACGCGGTCGTTGAGTTTGACGGCATCGGGGTGATCGAAGGCCCGGACGTGGATATCCATGCGAGGCATCGTACATGTATGCGGCATCGTTGGCCGGTATCGTGCCGGAATGCTCACCGTGACCTCCGTGAATGTAAACGGACTCCGCGCCGCCGCCAAGAAGGGCTTCGTCGAGTGGCTGGCGCAGACCGACGCCGACGTGATCTGTCTCCAGGAGGTGCGCGCCGAGCCCGAGCAGCTGCCCGCGGACGTGCGCGACCCCGAGGGCTGGCACACCGTCCACGCGCCGGCCGCCGCCAAGGGCCGGGCCGGGGTCTCCCTCTACTCCCGGCGCGCCCCCGAGCGGGTGCAGATCGGTTTCGGCGGTCACGGGCCCGCCGGGTGCGAGGAGTTCGACACGAGCGGGCGGTACGTCGAGATCGACCTGCCCGGCGTCACGGTCGCGAGCCTCTACCTGCCCTCCGGCGAGGTCGGCACCGAGCGCCAGGACGAGAAGGAGCGCTTCATGGCCGCCTTCCTGCCCTACCTCGTCGGACTGAAGGCGCGAGCCGCCGCCGAGGGCCGCGAGGTCGTCGTCTGCGGCGACTGGAACATCGCCCACCAGGAGGCCGACCTCAAGAACTGGCGCGCCAACCGCAAGAGTTCCGGCTTCCTCCCCGAGGAGCGCGCGTGGCTGACCCGGGTCTTCGCGGAGGCGGCGTACGTCGACGTCGTGCGCGCCCTGCACCCGGACGTCGAAGGCCCGTACTCGTGGTGGTCGTACCGGGGGCGCGCGTTCGACAACGACACCGGCTGGCGCATCGACTACCAGGTCGCGACCCCCGGCCTCGCCGGCCGCGCGGTGAAGGCGTGGGTCGAGCGGGCGGCCACGCACGGCGAACGGTGGAGCGACCACGCGCCGGTGACGGTGGTGTACGAGCAGTAGGGGCGGGGCGCGGCGACCCCGGCCATGATCCGCCGGACAGGCCCTAAGCCTCCGGCGCCTCCGGCTTCCGCCGCAGCCGCCGGTCCAGCGCCATCGACAGTTCCGCGTCCACCACCGCGCGGGCCAGCGGCCGGAGTTGGGGCGGTTCCGGGTCCGTCTCCGCGCCGTACTCCTGGAGCACCGACACGAACAGGTCCGCCAGCGCCTCCGCGTGCGCGCGGACGTGGCGGCCCGTCGAGAGCACCGTGGCGAGCGGCACGCCTTCCCGTACCAGCTCCGCCGAGACGTCCAGCAGGCGGCGGCTGATGTGGACGATCTCCTCGCCGTCCGTCCCCAGGTAGCCCAGCTCCATCGCCAGCGCCAGGTTCTCCGGCGTGGACTCGCCCTCGAAGTAGTCCGCCAGCTGTTCGGGCGTCAGGCGGACCGGGGTCTCCTCGGACGGTTCGCCCAGGCCCAGCACCTCCGCGACATCACGGCCGCTCTCGAACGTACGGGCGAGATCGGCGATGCCGGTCAGCGTGTGGCCGCGCTCCAGGAGGCCCGTGATCGTGCGCAGGCGGGCCAGGTGGTGGTCGTCGTACCAGGCGATGCGGCCCTCGCGGCGGGGCGGCGAGATCAGGCCGCGCTCACGGTAGAAGCGCACGGTCCGCACGGGTATGCCGGCCTCCTTGGCCAGCTCCTCCATGCGGTACTCGCGACGCTCGCGTCCTTCTGCCACCCCCGCACCTTATCCGCCTCCCTGGCGAGAAAAACGCGTCCGAGCCGCAAGTTGTACCGCCGGTAACTTTCCCCGTACACCCCCTACCCATCGGTACTCCGCTGCTCTACCCTCCCAACCATGCCAGTGATTGCTGGCAGAGTCGTGTGACGTACCGCGGGAGGCGGCAGCATGGCCCAGCACGAGCATGTACGCGTGGCGGTGATCGGATCCGGATTCGGGGGCCTCGGCGCCGCGGTCCGGCTGCGACGCGAAGGCATCACCGATTTCGTGATCCTGGAGCGCGCCGGTTCCGTCGGCGGCACCTGGCGCGACAACAGCTACCCCGGCTGCGCCTGCGACGTACCGTCCCACCTCTACTCCTTCTCCTTCGCCCCCAACCCCGAGTGGCCGCGCACCTTCTCCGGGCAGGAGCACATCCGCGCCTACCTGGAGCACGTCGCCGACACCTTCGGGCTCCGCGCCCACCTGCGCCTCGACCACGAGGTGAAGCAGATGCGCTGGGACAACGACGAGCTGCACTGGGTCATCGACAGCGCCAACGGGACCACCCTCGTGGCCGACGTCGTCGTCTCCGCGACCGGACCGCTCTCCGACCCGAAGATGCCCGACATCCCGGGGCTCGCCGACTTCCCCGGCAAGGTCTTCCACTCCGCCCGCTGGGACCACGACGCCGACCTCACCGGCAAGCGCGTCGCGATGATCGGCACCGGCGCCTCCGCCATCCAGATCGTGCCCGCGATCCAGCCGAAGGTCGGCAGGCTCACCCTCTTCCAGCGCACCCCGCCCTGGGTCATGCCCCGCATGGACCGGAAGATCAGCGGCATCGAGCGCACGCTCCACCGCGCCCTGCCCGCCACCGGCACCGCCCGCCGCGGACTCCTCTGGGGCATCCGGGAGTTGCAGGTCAGCGCCTTCACCAAGCACCCCGACCAGCTCGGCCTGGTCGAGCGCATAGCGAAGTCCAACATGGCCCGTGCCATCAAGGACCCGGCCCTGCGCGCCAAGCTGACCCCCTCGTACCGCATCGGCTGCAAACGCATCCTGCTGTCGAGCACGTACTACCCCGCTCTGGCCCAGCCCAATGTCGACGTCGTCGCCTCCGGCCTCGCCGAGGTCCGCGGCAGCACGGTCGTCGCGTCCGACGGCACGGAGGCCGAGGTCGACGCGATCATCTTCGGCACCGGCTTCCACGTCACCGACATGCCGATCGCCGAACGCGTCGTCGGCGCCGAGGGGATCACACTCACCGAGTCCTGGAAGGACGGCATGCAGGCCCTGCGCGGCGCCAGCGCGGCCGGCTTCCCCAACTGGATGACGATCATCGGCCCCAACACCGGGCTCGGGAACTCCTCGATGATCCTCATGATCGAGTCCCAGCTGAACTACATGGCCGACTACCTGCGCCAGCTGGACCTCCTCGGCGGCAAGGCGGCCCTCGACGCCCGCCCCTCCGCCGTCAACACCTGGAACCGCCGCGTCCAGGACCGCATGAAGCGCACCGTCTGGAACACCGGCGGCTGCAACAGCTGGTACCTGGACGCCAACGGCCGCAACACCACCGTCTGGCCCGGCACCACCGCCGAGTTCCGCAAGGCCACCCGGACCGTCTACCTGGCCGAGTACCAGGTCCTGCGCCCGTCCGTCCCCGCCCAGCGCACCTCCGGCGACACCGTCTCCGAGGAGGCCGTCCGATGAGCCGCCCCCTGCCCGCCGCCGGCCGCCGCCCCCGGGCCGCCCGCGAACTCCTCGCCGTCTCCGCCGACGGCTCCCGGATCCACGTCGAGATCCACGGCCCGCAGGGCGCGCCCGCCGTCGTCCTCTCCCACGGCTGGACCTGCAACACCAGCTTCTGGGACGCCCAGATACGGGACCTGGCCGTCGACCACCGCGTCATCGCCTACGACCAGCGCGGCCACGGCACCTCGCCCGCCGCCGCCCGCGACGGCTACACCACCGACGCCCTCGCCGACGACCTCGAAGCGGTCCTCGCCGCGACCCTCGCCCCCGGTGAGAAGGCCGTCCTCGCCGGGCACTCCATGGGCGGTATGACCATCATGTCCGCCTCCCGCCGTCCCAAGCTGCGCGAGCACGCCGTCGCCGTCCTGCTGTGCAGCACCGGCAGCTCCCGGCTCCTCGCGGAGTCGCTCGTCGTGCCGATGCGCGCCGGAGCCGTACGCACCCGCCTCACCCGGGCCATCCTCGGCGCGCGCGCCCCGCTCGGACCGGTCACACCGGTGTCGCGACGGATACTGAAGTACGGGACGATGGGCGCCGGTTCGGCCCCCGACCGGGTCGACACCTGCGCCCGCATCGTGCACGCCTGCCCCCGCATCCCCCGGGTCGCCTGGGGGCACGTCCTCGCGGACCTCGATCTCGACGAGGGCGTACGGGAGTTGCGCGTGCCCACCGCGATCATCGCGGGCACGGAGGACCGGCTCACGCCGCCCGTCCACGCCCGCGCCCTCGCGGCGGCCCTGCCCGACTGCCTCGGCCTCACCGAGCTGACGGGCATGGGGCACATGACGCCCGTGGAGGCGCCGGAGGTGGTCACGGCGAAGATACGGGAACTGGTGACCGCCTACCTCCCCGCGCTGCCGGACCGGAACACACGGGGTACGACAGACGTCGGACACGTGGAGGAGAAGACCCAGGGCAAGGAGGAGGTCGCATGAGCGGCACGGGAAATCTCGAAGGACAGGTCGTCGTCGTCACCGGCGCGGCACGCGGCGTCGGCGAACTCCTCGCCCGCAAGCTCTCCGCGCGGGGCGCGATCCTCGCCCTCGTCGGCCTCGAACCCGACGAGCTGAAGAAGGTCTCCGCACGCCTCCACGGCGAGAGCGACCACTGGCACGCCGACGTCACCGACCACGAGGCCATGGCCCGCGTCGCGAGGGACGTCAAGGCGCGCTTCGGCAAGGTCGACATCGTCGTCGCCAACGCGGGCGTCGCCACCGGCGGCCCCCTCGTGGACTCCGACCCCGTCGCCTGGCGCCGGGTCATCGAGGTCAACCTCATCGGCGGCGCGGTGACCGCTCGCGCCTTCCTGCCCGTCCTCATGGAGAGCCGGGGCTACTTCCTCCAGATCGCGTCCCTCGCCGCGATGACCCCGGCCCCGATGATGAGCGCCTACTGCGCGTCCAAGTCGGGCGTCGAGGCGTTCGCGCACAGCCTGCGCGCCGAAGTCGGCTACAAGGGCGTGAAGGTCGGCGTCGGCTACCTCTCCTGGACCGACACCGACATGGTGCGCGGCGCCGACGAGGACGACGTCATGCGCGACCTCCGCAAGCGGCTCCCGTGGCCCACGAACCGCACCTACCCCCTCGGCCCCGCCGTCGACCGCATCGTCGCCGGCATCGAGCGCCGCTCCGCCCACGTCTACGCCCAGTGGTGGCTGCGCGGCATGCAGTCCGTACGCGGCTACCTGCCGACCCTCATCGGCGTCGTCGGCCAGCGCGAGATGCGCCGCTTCGGCCCGCTCATGGAGGGCCGGAGCAGGGGCCTCGTGGGCGCCGGAGGCGCCGCCGACCAGGACGAACGGGCGGCGCGTACGCAGCGTGAGTGATCGACATGCGGAGCGTGGCCGGCCGTGTGAATCTGGTCGAGGCCCCACCGGGGCCGAACCCCCACGCATCACATAGGAGTGAACAGCATGGCGATCGCCGACCAGTTCAAGGACAAGGCCAAGAACCTCGCCGGCCAGGCGCAGGACCAGGCGAAGGACCGCAAGGGCCAGGGCCAGGGCCGGGCCAAGGACGCGACCCAGCAGGGCCGCGACCGCGCGAAGGGCACCGCCCAGCGCGCCCAGGACGAGGCGAGCGAGCGCTTCGACCGCTAACGGTCGTGCGGTGACGCCGCGGGGCGCGCCCGGATTCTTCCGGGCGCGCCCCTTCTGCTGCCCGGGAGGCCGCCCGGCGGCCCTGACGGCCGTCCTCGCCGCAGCCTCAGCCGGCGAGGGACGTCGCCCCCGCGAACCTCTCCCGGGTCACCCCGCTTTGCCCTCGTGGGCCTGGAATCCGGCGCTGCCGGCCGTGTATCCAGGAAGAGTCGCCATTCTCAGCTGCTACGGAGCGGGCCTTGAGTGATCACGAGAACCTGGAGAAGTCCACCGGCTCCCGCCGGGCACCCGCCGCGAAGCAGGCGGGCGCCCCGCAGGCGCAGCAGGAGGGACTGTGGGCCCTGCAGGCCACGGCCGGAAACGCCGCCATCGTCCAGATGCTCCGAGAGGCCGGCCATCCCTGGGTCCAGCCGCGGCCCGAGCGACACCAGCACGGTCCCGGCTGCGGCCACCAGGCCGCTCGGCAGGCCGGAACCACGGAAACGGCGCCCGTGCAGCGGTCCACCGTTCACGAGGTGCTCCGCACCCCCGGCAGGGCCATGGACGACGCGACCCGCACCGACATGGAGGCCCGGCTGGGCGCGGACTTCTCGGACGTGCGCATCCACGACGGTTCCGCGGCCGCGGCCTCGGCGGCCGAGGTCGGTGCCCGCGCCTACACGTCCGGCAACCATGTCGTCATCGGCGCCGGCGGCACCGACAGGCACACCCTCGCCCACGAGTTGACCCACGTCATCCAGCAACGCCAGGGGCCCGTCGCCGGCACCGACAACGGCTCCGGGCTCAGGGTCTCCGACCCGGCGGACCGTTTCGAGCGCGAGGCGGAAGCCAACGCGAAGCGCGCCCTTGCCCGGACGCCTCGGGCCCACGCCCCCGAAAGCATGCCGGCGACGTCCGCTCAGGACGCGTCCCCGGTTCACGGCCGGCCCCACCTGCAACGAGTCAAGACGAAGGAAGTGCCGGCCGCGGCGACGAAGCGGGCCATGAACAAGATGACGTCGGACTGGACGCAGACGCCCTACGCCGGCGGGAAATGGCCCGACACCGTCGAGAACAGCGCCAAGCGCCGCATGGACACCGATGAGCAGGCTCTGCGCCACGTCGCGCGGCAGTTCTTCAACAGCGGAAGGGCCTACATCGAGGACGACGGGAACCAGGAGACCCAGGTCATGTGGGTCGGCGGCGGGATTCTCGTCGCCTGCAACGACAACAGCACGGCTGCCCAGATCCTGAGCACCCTCGAGACGAGAACGCTCGCCGATGTCATGCGGGACTCGCACGGGACAGGAGGCGACGCAAGAGCCCAGAGGTCGGCGGACTACATGACCAACCTCGGTGAGGGGAACGGCCGGGACGGCGCGGTCAACGCCTTCATGGCCGCTGCCATGGCCGTGCAGGACGGCGTACTGGCCGCTCAGACGGCGACGGAGGCCGCGGCGACGATCGGGGCCGGGCACATGGACGGGAAGATCGTCTTCATCCGTTCCGGCTTCGAAGAACTCCACGCGGAGCAGAAGCTGGTGCTGGCCCTGCTTCAGTCCGGCTCGACCGGTGCGGCGATGATCGCCGGCAAGAAGAGGCCGTGCACCTCGTGCTTCCTCTCCTTGTCGATCGCGAAGGACAAGAAGCTCCCCCAGCTGACCTTCCAGACGAAGCCCGGCGGCTACTGGGCAACCGCGAACGCCGGACTCACGAAAATCGCCAACGCGGCAGGGGTGAAGGACGAGCAGGAGCTCGACGAGCTGATCCAGAAGTACGGGCCGGCGACTGTTCGCCGCACCGGCCCGGAAGGGAGCCAGCAGTACGGATCCGACTCCGAGGAGTCCGACGTCGAGATGGCCGGGTAGGCACTGCTTCTCGGATCATGTCCGGAGCCGGATGACGAGTGCCGCGAGCGTGACGGTGCCGAGGTGGATACAGCCCTACCTCAACACCCGTCCCACGTCAGGAGATCCGGGAAACAGGGCCTACAACCCCGGGCGGGTCAGCACCTCTTCGTCGATCCGATGCCGTCGAGGTTCCCCTCGTAGATCCAACCGCTGATCTCGTCGCCGGTGAACCGGTTGTAGGCCCGGACGTGGTCCCAGATGTTCGCGGCGCTGTTGATGGTGTAGCAGTGCAGGTAGACGTCGTAGTTCCAGTCGGCCCTGCCCACCACGCCGCAGCCCTCATTCGGGCCCGTCCTGATCGGCGCTCCGTCGAGCAGCTCGTAGCGGACCTGGTCGACACCCGCGTCTTTGTTGGACCAGCTCGGGTGCGTACAGGTGTCCGCGCCCTGGGCGCCCGCCGTCGCGGCGGGCGCGGTGACGATTCCCATACCCATGAACAGAACGGACAGACCGGCCGCGGCAAGCCGGCGCGAAGTCGCACTCATTCCAAACTCCTCAAAGTTCCCTGTCGGTGGTTTTCTCGCAGTCGAGGACGAATCGCCCGAACCCGACGGGCGCACCTTTGTCGACTCGTCGGAGTACGCTGCCATCAACAGGCTTTCAAGAGAATCGACTTGAGGAAGATCTGAGCTTCGGCACTGCATTCGCAAATAGTTGCTGCAAAGGGTATTGACACTTCTCCGGCCGGTGATGCTTGATGTGACGCACGCGGCGGCCGGCAGTACGGCAACTGTCGTGCTCATAAGCGGAGTTGCACTCTCCGCCCGTCATGGCCGACCGTCGTTCCGCACACCTCTGTATACAACCCCCTGGAGGTCCACATGCGCCTTTCCGGAAAGGCACTGTTCGCCGCGGGTGCCGCATCGGCATTGATGCTGCTGACCCCGTCCGTCGCATCCGCCGCCTACTACGGCTCGGAAACGGACTACGCGAGCAGCTCGTACCCCGCGGATGTCGACCAGCACTGGGAGTACCAGGACATCACCGGGGCCGCCGTCTCCTTCACGGGTCTGGGCGACTGGTTCAAGGTGCACGACACGAAGGCGGACGGCTACGCCGCGGTCGTGGAGTGGCGTGACGTCGACGGATCGCGAACCGGGGCCTGCGTCAGCAAGCTCGGCGCGGGGACTTCAGGGGGGTGCAACAAGAACTTCACCGAAGGCCACGAAATCCAGTTCCGTGCCGCGTTGTACGACAGCGGGAACTTTGTCCGGGCTTCATCCGCGTGGTCACACAGCTTCGCCTGACACGCTCCGCCCGAATACGGGACGGCTTGCCTGCCGCCATCATGACAGTCGAACGGGTGGGATGATTCCGGCCCTTCCGACTTGTCGCACGTAGCGTTTCAGCAATCACACATCTCGGAGAAAGCGACTCGCACCGAAATTTCTGGGTGCGAAGCGAGTTGTCGGACTCTATTCATGCCCGCGGTGGGAACGTTCCTGACCTCGTGGTGGGATTGGGTAGCAGTCCGGCATTCGCCACCGACCAGTCCGTCTTCTTCTGGAAGGGCGACTACGTCGTTGGCGGGCTGAAGGGCATCGACAACGAAGGCCGTCGAGCTCACTCAGCCCGGCCGGGAGAGGGGACTGATGCAGTCGGTGGCCTTCCTCGCCGCGCACGACGTGATCGGGCGCCTCGGCAGAACCCATCTCGTTTCGTCCGTAGCGGCCCTGAGGGCGCTCGTCCGCCGTGCGGCCCGGTCAGCAACCCTGCGGGCCCACACACCGGGCCTCAGCAGTGCTCACGTGGCGGTCAGGCGGCGTGCCGGCGCTGGTTGTCACGTCCGTTGCACTCCCAGAGCACGATCCGGGAACCGCTCGCGCCCCCGAAGAGATCCAGGCACTTGCCGGTGGACGCGGACACCAGCTCCTTGCCGGAAAGGCCGATGCGCTGCGCCGAGGACCGGTCGCAGCCGGCCAGGACGACCGGAGTGCGGTCCCCGGTCCCGGTGACGGCCGCGCAGAATCCCCCCGGCATGAGCCTGCGTCAGGCGCCCTTGACCGCCTCGATGAACGGCGCCCAGGCGGTGGCGTTGACGACGAGGGCGGGCCCGTCGGGGCGCTTGGAGTCGCGGACGGGGACGAGGCCGGGGTGGCCGTCGGCGACTTCGAGGCAGTCGCCGCCGCTGCTGTTGCTGTAGCTGCTCTTGCGCCACAGGGCGTACCCCTCGGCGACTTCGAGGCAGTCGCCGCCGCTCGTGTTGCTGTAGCTGCTCTTACGCCAGGTTGCGGCGGTCAAGTCGTACTGGTTGCGCACCATTTCGGTATTCCTCTGCCGCAGCCTCGATCGTGGCCAGGGACGCCCCCAGCGGCTCGGCGGCGGCCCTCAGGAGATCGTACGATCTCCGGTACTGCTTCACGAGGCCCGGATCGTCGACCGTTTGGCCGTGGTGCTGGCCCTCCATGTACACGAGCGGCGGCGCGTCCGCGAAGTCCAGTACCAGGATGTTGCTCTGCATGAGGGTGTGCGGGCCCGAATTCCACGGAATGATCTGGACAAAGATCCGGCCGCGCTTGATGAGAGCGGTGATGTGGTCGAGTTGTTCGGCCATCTTTTCCGGCGGGAGGATGGCGTTCCACAGCAGAGCCTCGGGAAGAATCACCCAGTACTCGGGGGTGTGGGGGTTGTCCTCGAAGATCTGTGCCCGTGCCAGCCGTGCTTTGACCTTCTCGTCGGTCTCCTCCGGGAGCTCCCGCAACCGTTCGACGCCGATCACAGTGCGCGCGTACGCCTCCGTCTGGAGCAGCCCGGGAATGACGGTGGGCGACCACTGCTCGATCGTCAGCGCCTGCTTCTCCGCCTCCAGCACGCGCGCGAAGTACTCCGCGTGGCCTCTGCGTCGAGCCTCCTGCACGTCTTCACAACGCCGAACGAAAAAGTCCGTACCCAGCTTGCGGTCCACATGCGCCGCGAGGTCCAGGGGCATGCCCCGGCCGCCGTGCTCGATCGCGCTGAGCAGGGCGATTCCGTAGTAGCTGCCCTCCGCCAGCTTTTCCAGGGTCAGGCCCGCCGCCTCTCTGCGGTAACGCAGCTCCTTCCCGTAGAACTGCGGTACCCCCGCCGAACCGTCAATGTCCTTCGCCACCGCCGACCGCCTTTCACACCTCGCTCTGTGGAGCGGAATCGGCTTCCACGGTAGAGGTCCATGCGGCAGCGTGTGAGGCGTTCGTCACAGCAAGCAACCGAAAGGTGGACGGCCCTCATGGACCACGCCCCGTACGACATCGGCCCGGAGATCGACGCATTGCGCACGGCGCTCAAGGCCAACGGCATCACCCTGCCGTCATTGGGAGTTGACCCGCTGACGCTCGCATGGGCGAGCCGGCCGCCGCTCGTCGCGCTGGGTAACTGCAACACGGAGACGGCCCGCCGGCTGGTCGAGGTGCTGCAGAGGGCGGCCGGCGGATGAACGGCCTGCCGCTGACATGGGAGTTCCTGGCGGTCCCGCAGGCCGTGCCTGAGGTGCGTCGGATACTGCGGGAGCGGTTCGACGGCGAGGACGCGGGCGATCTCCTGCTGTGCGCCTGCGAGTTGCTGGCGAACGTCATCACGCATGTGGGGGAGCGCACGCCGGTGTCGCTCCGGGTGAGCGCGACGCCCTCGGGGCGCGTACGGGTAGCGGTGAGCGACCCCGCAGCGGCGGTGTGGCCGGTGCTCCAGGAGACCGGCCCGGAGGGCACGTCGGGCCGGGGCCTCCACCTGCTGGACGCGCTCGCCCTGCGGTGGGGCGTCGAGCAGGCCCCGTACCGGAAGACGGTGTGGTGCGAACTGCGGGCGCCGGGAAGCCGGGCGGGCCTTCGGCCCGGCGGGGCGGGGGCAGCGTCGTCACTGGCGGGAGGACGCCCGTGAGGCAGGTCATGGCCCTGCTGAGCACAGTGACGAGCGGACCGGCGAGGAGAGCCGATGAAACACTCCGAGTGGAGGACCCGCAGGACCAGGAGACTCCTGGGGGAGACGGTCGAGGAGTCCTTCGCCTACACCGAAGCCGGGTATGCCTTCGCCCTCGGCCAAGCCGTTTACGACCGGCGCAGGGCACTCGGCATCTCGCAGGCGGAACTGGCACGTCGTGCCGAAATGACCCAGCCGCAGACCTCCGACATCGAGGGTGGGGACTCGGTGCCGACCGCGACCGTGACCGGCTCCGAGGCGTCGCCGGGCTCGCGCATCAGTCCGTTGGCTGCGCAGCCCTGGTCCAGCGGGCGCCCAGGCAGCGGAGCGGCTGCGGCCCTTGCTGAACCGGCCCCACGGCCTTCTGCGGTGCGAGAACATCGTCTTGCTTGGGGAGGTGCCCGGCGCCGGGCACCGCGACCTGCTGGCCTGGCCGCACTGGGTGCTGAAGAACCTCTACGGACCGGTCGGGGTGATGTTCGGCAAGTTCTACGCGGGAGAAGTGGAAGTCACCGACGCCGGACACCGCATCCCGGCCGCCCCCGCCTCGTTCCTCCCCGTGAGGGCAGCCGTTCGCCGCCGCGACCCCCGCTTCCTGAGCGCGACACCCGATCTCGCCACCGCACTCGCCGGGGCCGACGACGACGGACGCGACGTGTTCGCGCACCTCCCCACCCAGCGGAAGGACATCCGCACATGGGCCAGGATCCACTTCCCCCCACGGAAGCCGTCGCCCTCCTCACCGGACACACCGGCGACCCCACCGCGATCCAGCTCCTGAGCGACCGGCGCGGCTCCCGGGCCTGGAAGGTCCAGGGCCCCGGAGGAGCGGTCGCTGTGAAGGCCAACAACCCCGACGCCGACAACGCCCACGAGAAGGCCGCAGAGATGGCCCAGGAGGACGACCACCTGCTCCGACTCACAGCTGCAGGGGCCCTCAGCCCTGACTACCGGGTGGACGCCGGGACGTGGGAGGGCGGCCGGTGGCTGGCCGTCAACTGGATCGACGGCGCACCCCTGTGGCGAGCCCTCGTCCCGGCCCGCAGCACGGAAGGAGACCGCGCCACGGTCCGGCCGTGGCTCACGGGCATCGCCCGCAGCTGGACGGAGCACCTCTCCCGGATGCACGCCGCCGGATGGACTCACGCCGACGTCCAGCCCACCAACACCCTCGTCACGAACGGCGGCCAGGCGACGGTCATCGACTACGCCCTCGCCTGCGGCCCCGAGGACCGCCGCTCCGTTCCGTACCGGGGAGCCCTCACCCACACCACCGCCCCGGAGATCGCCACCGCGATCCTCTCCACCCCCGCCGACACCCATATCCAGGCACACCCGGCCGCTGACATCTGGAGCCTGGGCGCCTCCCTGTTCTGGTGCTGGACCGGCCATCGACCCGTCCTCTACGACGAAACCACCGACCGCCCGGAGAAGCTGGCCGCCATCGCCAAGGGCACCACCACCGCACTGCGCGATGTCCGCCCCTGGCCATTCCCCGCGTTCGAGGACACGATCACCGCGTGCCTGGCCCCCGACCCGTCCGACCGGCCCACCGCGAAGCAACTGACCACCGCGTGGTGACCTTGCGCGCCCTGCGCCCCGACGACGCGCGTGCCCTCACCCGCGTCTACAGCGGCGCCTCCATCCGGCACACCACCGGCAAACCTCTTACGCTCGACCAGGCCCACGAGAAGATCCGCGCCGCCCTTGCCCGAGCCGTCGAGAACCCGCGCGCACAGTGGAGCTGGGGCATCCTCACCGCAGACGAGGTGATCGGCCTGATCTCGCTGCGGCGACGAACCCCCACCTTGGGCACCATCAGTTACATCCTCCGCGATGACACCTGGGGCCGCGGCTATGCCACCCAGGCCGTGCACCAGGTCGTCTCCGTCGCCTTCACCGCTGCCGGCCTCAACCGGCTGGAGGCCATGCACCACCCCGACAACCCCGCCTCCGGCCGCGTCCTGGCCAAAGCCGGGTTCGTCCGCATCGGCACGTCCGACCGGCAGACCGACAACGGATCCGTCCCCTACGAGCTGTACGCCTTGGAGCCGCCCGATCCGCTGCCCCACGGTGCCTGGAACATGAGCTGTGCTCCCCCGGACTCACCGCACCGGGAAGCCGTACGTGTACCCCTGCTCCCGCAGCCACGGCAGGATCCGGCCCAGTGCGGCCAGGGTCTGGGAGCGGTCACCGCCCGCGTCGTGGAAGAGGACGGTCGGGCCGTTGGCGATCTCGCTCTTGACGGTCGCGACGACGGCGTCCACGCCGGGGTGTTCGAAGTCCTTGGTGTCGACGTTCCAGCCCAGCGGCCGCATCCCGTGCGAGGCGGCGAGCTTCCGGCTGTACGGGGTGAACGCGCCGCCCGGGGCGCGGTAGTACTGCGGGTGGACGCCGCCCGACGCCTTGGTGATCATCCGCTCGGCGTCCAGGATCTCCTTGGCCTGGTACGCCTCGGACTTCTTGTCCATGGTGACGTCGTGCGAGACAGTGTGATTGCACAGGCGGTGACCGGCGGCCACGACGTCCTTGACCAGGTCGGGGTAGGCCTGGGCCTGCGTGCCCACCATGCAGAACGTGGCCTTGACTCCGTTCTCCTTGAGGAGCCGCAGCACCTGGGGCGTCCAGGTGGGGTCCGGGCCGTCGTCGATGGTGATGTTGACGCCCTGGGGGCCCTTGTCCGACGCGTGGGCGATGTCCTCCGCGACCTTCTCGGCCACGGGCCGGCCATGGTGCGACGCGACGGCCACCGGCCGCTGTCCGTCGGTGGTGCCGGCCTGCGCGGTCCACATCGAGGTGGCCGCGGCCAGTGCCGTGACCCCGAGAGCCGCCGCGATGAGCCGGCTGTGCCACGTCCTCTCTCTGTGCTTCGCCATCGTCCGCCCCGCCCCTTTGTCCGCCGCCGCTTTGATTTCCGTACCGTGCCCGTACTGCTCCCAGCAGGACAGGCGAAGGGGCCCCCGAGGATGCCTCTGTTACGGAGCGCGGACAAAACTGCGGGAGAGCGACGGCAAACGGGGCCGGAAGCCCCCGATCCGCTGCCCTGCGGTGCCTAGAAGCTGTCGTACGCAGGCCGTCCCACAGGCCGGTAGACCGCGAGGACCGTGCCGCCCTTCGTGCCCGTGACCGTGACCGGCTCCAGGGCCGTCGGGATCGCGCCGTCCGCGAACAGGCGCTTGCCGGTGCCGAGGATCACCGGGTGGATGGTGAGGCGGTACTCGTCCACCAGGTCCTCGCGCATGAGGGTCTGGGCGAGGTCTCCGCTGCCGACGACGTTGATGTTGCGGCCCTCGGTCGCCTTGAGGCGGCGTACGGCGTCGGCGGTGTCGCCCTCCAGGAGGGTGGAGTTCTGCCAGTCGACGGAGGACAGGGTGCGGGACGCCACGTACTTGTGCATGGAGTTCATGCGCTCCGTGAACGGGTTGTCCGGGTCGGCGGTCGGCCAGTACGAGGCGAAGATGTCGTACGTCTTGCGGCCGAGGAGCATCGCGTCGGAGTCCTCGTACCAGCCGGCGATCGCCTCGCCGACGCCCTCGTCGAACGTGGGCTTCTGCCAGCCGCCGTGCGGGAAGCCGCTCTCGGGGTCCTCGTCGGGGCCGCCGGGGGCCTGCATGACGCCGTCGAGGGTCAGGAACGTGGTGACGATGATCTTGCGCATGGTGTGTGTTCCTCTCGCGGTGGAGTAGCGCGGCCCCCGTCGGCCTCAGCGGACCACGTCGAAGACGTTCTTCTGGATGCCGTTCGGAAACGCCTCGTGCTCCACGAGCTTCAGGTGCTGGGTGTCCTTGTCCGCCGCGCTGAACAGGCGCTTGCCCGCGCCGAGGAGCAGCGGGAAGACGAGCAGGTGATAGCGGTCGATCAGGCCGGCGTCGGAGAGCGCGTGGTTGAGGGTGGCGCTCCCGTGGACGATGACCGGGCCGCCGTCGGTCTCCTTCAGCGCGGCGACGTCGTCCATGGACCGGAGGATGTGGGTCTCGCCCCAGGTGTCCACGAGGCCGTCCTCGGTGAGCGTGGTGGACACGACGTACTTGGGCATCGCCTTGTAGCCGGCGAACTCCTCCATGCCCGGCCACACGGGGCTGAACGCCTCGTAGCTGACCCGCCCCATCATGAGCGCCCCGGCCTCCGCCTGTTCCCGGCCCTTGATCTCGTACGCCTCGGGCAGGAAGTCGATGCCCTTGAAGGTCCAGCCGGAGTTCCGGTAGCCGGGCTCGCCGCCCGGGGCCTCCATCACACCGTCGAGGGAGACGAAGGCGGTGCTGATGAGTATGCGCATGATGTCCTCGGGGTGTGGGTGGTCGGCTTTACATGGGTTCAGACTGCGCGGTGCGGGAAAA
The DNA here is from genome assembly GCF_049844595.1 of Streptomyces sp. DT224. Classification (NCBI taxonomy): domain Bacteria; kingdom Bacillati; phylum Actinomycetota; class Actinomycetes; order Kitasatosporales; family Streptomycetaceae; genus Streptomyces; species Streptomyces sp. DT224. Next base: position 318,439 of record NZ_JBNCLI010000006.1, on the reverse strand, counting down.
GTCATCGGTCCGGCGTTCCGGACGGGTCCCCCGGATGGCAGAGTCGGTACGCATGATCGATGACGCAGCGAAAGACCGTCTCCACTACGTCCTGCGCAACGCGCGCGAAGCCGTGGTCTGGAAGCTCGAAGGGCTCGGGGAGTACGACATCCGGCGGCCGTTGACCTGGACCGGCACCAATCTGCTGGGGCTCGTCAAGCATCTGTCGTTCTGGGAGGCCCGGTACTTCGGGGACGTCTTCGGGCGGCCGTTCCCCGAGCCTCTTCCCCGGTGGGACGACAACGAACCGGGCAGCCGGGACATGTGGGCCGCCGAAGGGGAGACACGGGACGAGATCGTCGGCCTGTACCGCCGGGTGTGGGCGCACACGGACGCGACGATCGCCGCGCTGCCGCTCGACGCGCCCGGCCGGGTGGAGTGGTGGCGGCAGCCGGAGGTGCGGCTGTTCGACGTCATGGTCCACATGCACGGCGAGACCGCCCGCCACGCGGGCCACGCCGACATCCTCCGCGAACAACTCGACCACGCGACGGGCACGGTGGCCCAGTACGCGCAACCGCAGGAGGACGCGGCGTACTGGGAGGCGCACCGCGCGAAGGTCGAACGCGCGGCGAAGGCCGCCGCCGAGGGCGCGTAACGGGGCAGCACGGACCCGAGGGACTGCGGCGGCCTCGTAATCGGGTTGTGCGGCCGACTCGGCGCCGCCGAGGATCTGTCCATGACCACGACCACTGTTCCCGTGCTGCCGACGCCCTTCTCCGCCGCCGCGGGGCGGGGCCGGCAGCAGCCCGGCCGTCCGCGGAGGCCGACTCAGCACCGCGCGTGAGCGCGGCCCTGTTCGCGGGGCTCCTGGCCGGCTATGGCATCGCCATGCCCGTGGGAGCGGTCGCGACGTATCTCGTGGCCCTCACCGCACGGACGTCGTTGCGGGTCGGGACGTGTGCCGCGCTGGGTGTCGCGACCGCTGACGGCCTGTACGCGCTCGTCGCCGTGATCGGAGGCTCGGCGCTCGCGCCCGCCATCCAGCCGATCACGCTGCCTCTGCACTGGGCCTCGGCCGTGGTGCTCGTCGCGCTGGCGGGCCGGAGTGCCGTGACGGCCGTCGTCCAGTACCGCAGGCGGGAGGCCACCGACAGGGATGGCCGGAGGCCGATGAGTCCAGTGCGGGCCTATGCGGAGCTGCTGGGCGTCACGATGATGAACCCGATCACCGTGATCTACTTCGCGGCGCTGGTCCTCGCCGGCCAGGGGACCACCGCGCCCGACTACTGGAGCCAGGCCGTGTTCGTCCTGGCGGCCTTCGCGGCCTCCGCCAGTTGGCAACTGCTGCTCGCCGCGGGCGGAGCCCTGCTCGGCCGGGTGCTGACGGGCCCTCGCGGCCGTCTGGTCACCTCCCTGGTGTCCTGCGCCGTGATCGTCGGACTCGCCGCCCACCTGCTGGTCGCCCGGTGATGGCCGGCGGGCGCCCGGGTGCCGAGGTCGGGCCGAGCCGCGCGGCCTCACTCCGCACGGGAGGTCCGCCTGCGCAGCGCCTTCACCTCGCGGTCCGCCGCCCATGCGTCCGCCACCGGGCCCAGGTGGCCGAGCTTGTCCGGGTTGATCACCGAGCGGACCGTCTGGATACGGCCGGTCCAGCACGTCGAGGGACAGGATGTGGAGCACGCCGCCGTCGCGCACCCGGAACAGCGCGCCCGGCCGGCCGCACGATGTGTGAAGGCCGTGGGGCCCGGGCGGAGCTTCCGCCAACTCACCTGACACCATGCGCCCATGACCACCCAGGACATACAGACCCGGGGCGAGGCGCTGGTCGCCGCCGCTCTGGCCAAGGATGTGAAGGCCGCCCTCCGGCACACGGACTTCTTCGTGTTCGGCAGGCACATCGACGAGGGCATCCCCTACTGGGAGCGGGCCGTCGAGGCCGGGGACATCTGGTCGCACTACACGCTGGCCCGGTACCGGAAGATCCGCGGCGACCGGGCTGCGGCGGACGCGCTCTACCGGGAGTGGGCGGAGTTCGACGGGGGGTGCGCGTACGGGCTCGGGGTGCTGTTGCGGGAGGACGGGAGGACCGAGGAGGCCGCCGAGTGGCTGCGGAAGGGGTGGGAGAACGCACGGCACCTCGACTGCAAGATCGAGCTGGGCAAGCTCATGGCCGCCGAGGGGCGGTGCGCGGAGGCGTCCGCGTTCCTGATGAGCGAGGTGGAGCTGGGCGACATCGCCGTCTACCGCTGGTCCCGGCTCTTCGACTCGTTCGAGGAGGTCTTCGACCGGGTCGCCGCCGCCCTGGACATCGCCGAGGCCGACGAGGACGGTGCGGCCGCCCTGGCGGCGGTGCGCGAACTCTTCGAGCTGGACAAGCACTTCGCGGACTACCCGGGGCTCGCGCCGCGCGCCGACGCGCTCTACCGCCGGGGCTCCGCGCTCAGCGCCGAGGCGGGGATGTACTACGCGATGTTCCTCACCGAGACCGGCGAGGAGGGCTGGCCGGACGCCGTCGAGCTGCTGCTCCGGGCCCGCGAGGCGGAGGTCCCGCAGGCCGCCGCGCTGCTCGGCAACAAGTGCGAGCAGCGCGGGGAGATGGCGGAGGCCGAGCGCGCCCACCTGCTCGCCGTCGAGGCGGGCGAGGAGGCGCCGAAGTGGAACCTCGGGATGCTGTGCATGCGGCTCGGCCGGTACGACGAGGCCGAGCGCTGGTTCGCCGAGTTCGGCGAGGACGACAAGGACGCCGTCCAGCAGCTCGCCCGGATCGCCGTACTCCGCGAGGGCGGCCCCCGCGCGGCCGACGAGCCCGACTACCGGCAGCTGCCCGTACTGCGTGAGCGGGCCGAGGCCGGGGACGTACGGGCCGGGTACGAGTACGCCGACATGCTCAACGACTGGGGCGGCAAGAACGCCCGCTACCTGATCCCCTGGATGGAGCCCGCCGCCCGGGCCGGGGACCCGGACGCGGCGTACGACGTGGCGCAGCTGTGCGCGAAGCTGCGCCGCTTCACCGAGCGCGACAGGTGGCACCGGGTGGCCGCCGAGAAGGGCGACCGCCACTCCTGTCACCACATGGGCTGGCTCTCCGACTACCACCGCGACTACCAGGAGTCCGAGCGCTGGTACGTCCGCGCGGCCGGTCTCGGGTCCCGCCTCGACTCCATGATCGCGGGCAAGCTGATGGTCCAGCGCGGGGCGTACGCGGAGGCCGAACCGTACCTCCGCCGAGCCTGGGAGGAGGGCGACGACAACGACACGTTCCGTACGGAGACCGCCGGTTACTACGGAGTCGCCCTGCGCCACCTGGGGCGCCCGGAGGACGCCGTGGACCTCCTCGAACTCGCCGCCGACCGTTGGAATGAGGACGTGCTTCCGCACTACGACCGGGACGACCTGGACCTCCGCGCCCGGATGATCCGGCCGGAGGAGGAGCTGGAGGCGCTGGACAAGCAGTTGGAGGAGGACCCGGAGGAGGACGACCAGGAGTGACCCCGCCCCCTACCTCGGCGGCAGCGGCGGCCGCCTCAGGTCCGGGGCCGTGTCGTACGTCGGCGGCGTCGCCGGAGGGTGCGCCGCCAGCAGGTCCAGGGCCGTGCGGACCGCGTCGTCCAGGACCGCGTAGCGGCCCTCGGCCCAGTCCAGCGGGGTGCGCAGCGCCTCCAGGTCCGGTTCGACGCCGTGGTTCTCGACGGACCAGCCGTACGTGTCGAACCAGGCGGCGTTCATCGGCACCGTGATCACCGTGCCGTCGCCGAGGCGGTGGCGGCCGGTCATGCCGACGACGCCGCCCCAGGTGCGCTGGCCGACGACCGGGCCCAGCTTCAGCAGCCGGAACGCGGCCGTGATCATGTCGCCGTCGGACGAGGTCGCCTCGTCGGCCAGGGCGACCACGGGGCCCCGGGGGGCGTTGGAGGCGTACGAGACGGGCTGGGCGTTGCGGGTCAGGTCCCAGCCCAGGATCGTACGGGTGAGCTTCTCCACGACCAGCTCGCTGATGTGGCCGCCGGCGTTGCCGCGTACGTCCACGATCAGCGCGGGGCGGGACACCTCCATGCGCAGATCGCGGTTGAACTGGGCCCAGCCGGAACCGCCCATGTCGGGGATGTGGAGGTAGCCGCACCGCCCCCCGCTCAGCTCCCGGACCACCTCGCGCCGCTTGGCGACCCAGTCCTGGTAGCGCAGGGGGCGTTCGTCGACGAGGGGCACGACCGCGATGCGGCGCGGGCGGCCCCCGCCCTCCGCCGGGCGGAAGGTCAGCTCGACCGTCGTACCGCCCGCCGCCGCCAGCAGGGGGTACGGCCCGGCGACCGGGTCCACCGGGCGGCCGTCCACATGGGTCAGCACCGCGCCCTCGCGGAGGCCCGTACCGGCCAGCGGGGAACGCGCCTTGGAGTCCGACGAGTCGCCGGGCAGGATGCGCAGCAGGGTCCAGTCCCCGTCCCGGCACGCGAAGTTGGCGCCGAGCAGGCCGATCGCGCGCTGGTAGTGCGGCGGGCCCTCGTTGCGGCGCGCGGGCGACACGTACGCGTGCGAGGTGCCCAGCTCGCCCAGCACCTCGCGCAGCAGGTCCGCGAACTCGTCGGGCGTGGCGACGCGTTCGACCAGGGGGCGGTACTGGTCCAGGACCGCCTGCCAGTCGATGCCGCACATGTCCGGCTCCCAGAAGTACGAGCGGGTGATGCGGCCCGCCTCGTCGTACGCCTGGCGCCACTCCGCCGCCGGGTCCACCTCGTGCAGGATGCGGCGCAGGTCCAGATAGACGGTCGAGTCGTTGTCGCCGGGCTCCGTGGCGGGGACCGCGCGCAGCTCGCCGTCGTCCATCACGACCAGCCGGGAGGCGTCGCCGCTGACCTCGAACCAGTCGAGGTGGGCCACGAGTTCGGTCTTCTTCGCCTTGGCGATGTTGAAGTGTTCCAGGGTCGGCCGGCCCGACATGTCCGCCGGGTTGGCGAAGGTCTCGCCGAGCGCCCCGGAGATCGGCCAGCGCAGCCACACCAGCCCGCCGCCGCTGACCGGCGCCAGCGCGGAGTACTTGGAGGCGGAGACCGGGAAGGGTGTGACCCGGCTCTCCAGGCCCTCGAACTCGACCGTGACCGTGGACCCCTCCGTCATCCCCGCCTCGGCCGAGTCGACCGGGTCCAGGCCGCCCGCCGCCGGCCGCCCGTCGGGGAGCAGGGCGAAGGGGGACGGGGTCGCCGAGGAGAGCGGGACCAGGTAGGGGCGGCAGCCGAGCGGGAAGGACAGGTCGCCGGTGTGGACGTCGTACACGGGGTCGAAGCCGCGCCAGGACAGGAACGCCAGATAGCGGCCGTCGCCCGTGAAGACCGGGTTCTCGTCCTCGAAGCGGCCGTTGGTGACGTCCACGATCACCGGCTCGCCGGGGCCGCCGATCCGGGCCAGCTTGATCTTGCGCAGCGAGCGGCCGATGCCCGGGTGCGACCAGGTCAGCCAGGCGCCGTCGGGGGAGAACGCCAGGTCGCGGACGGGCCCGTTGACGGACCGGATCAGCTCGGCCGGCTCGCCCGAGGACGTCTCCTCGTCGGTGTCCAGGAGCAGCAGGCGGCCGTCGTGCGAGGCGATGGCGAGGCGTTCGCCGTCCGGGTCGGAGACCATCTCCTGGACCCGGCCGATCCGGCCCCAGGCCAGGCGGCGTGTGGGGCGGTCGCCGCTGGCGCGCGGCAGCTGGGCGATCTCGACCGCGTCCTCGCCCTCCGCGTCGGTGACGTAGGCGACCTGCCCCCCGCTGCCCAGCATCTCCGGCAGCCGCACCCGTACGCCCGGGGTGTCCGAGATGGTGCGGGCGGGCCCGTCGCGGTGCGTGAGCCAGTACAGGCTGCCGCGTACCGACACGGCGCTCGCCCGGCCCGTCTCGTCCACGGACACCGCGTCCACATGGCTGGACGCGGGCACCTGGTACGTACGGCGGCCGGCGCGCGGGCCGCCGAGCCGGACCTCCAGCTTCCGGGGCGCGGCGTCGGGTGTCTCCAGTTCGTCCACGAGCCACAGCTCGCCCGCGCACTGGTAGACCACGCGCCGCCCGTCGCTCGCCGCGTGCCGGGCGTAGAAGGCGTCGTGGTCGGTGTGGCGGCGCAGGTCCGTGCCGTCGGGGCGGCAGGAGTAGAGGTTGCCGACGCCCTCGTGGTCGGAGAGGAACGCGATCCGGCCGCCCACGAACATCGGGGTGTCGAGGTGCCCGCCGATGTCCGGCAGCAGCCGCTCGCCGTGCAGCCACAGCCGGCCCATGGCCCCGCCCCGGTAGCGCTTCCAGGCCGCCGGTTCGTGCGGTGGGGTGCCGGTGAGCAGCAGGGTGCGGCGCTCGTCCTCGATGTCGGCGATCGCGATGTCGGTGACCGGGCCCCAGGGGAGCTTGCCGCCGGGGCTGCCGTCGGTGGGGACGCTGTAGGCCCAGGAGAAGTAGGAGAACGGCTGGTTGTGCGAGGAGACGGCGAGGATCTGCGCCGCGTCGCCGGGGTCGGGCGTCCAGCCGCAGACCCGGGTGTCGGTGGAGCCCCAGTAGGTGAGCCGGCGGGACGGTCCGCCGGCGACCGGGGCGAGGTGGATCTCCGGGTCGAGGCTGCGCCACGACGTGTACGCGATCCGGGTCCCGTCGGGCGAGAACCGCGGATGGCCGACTCTGGTGCGGTCGACGGTGACCCGCCAGGCCCGTCCGGGGCGCTCCCCCTCGGCGGCGAGCGGGGCGACCCAGAGATCGTCCTCGGCCGCGAAGCAGAGCAGATCCTCGTGGAGGTGCGGGAACCGGAGATACGAGACGTCGTCACTCACCCCCCAATGCTTTCCGCGCGAGGGGGGTGCGGCAACTCAGGGAGACCCGCTTTTTGTGGTGCGAGCCACAAACGAAACCGTTCCGTTTCGCTCGGCGCGCGAGGTACCGTTCTGCTGTACGAAACGGTTTCGTTCGATGACTCATCGGACAGGAGGTCGACCATGGCACGCACACGGCTCACGCCCGAGCGTGAGAGCGAGCTGTACGCCGCCGTGCTCGACCTGCTCCGCGAGGTCGGCTACGACGCCCTCACGATGGACGCCGTCGCCGCCCGTACGCATTCCAGCAAGGCCACCCTCTACCGCCAGTGGGGGAGCAAGCCGGCGCTCGTCGTCACGGCCCTGCGGCACAACAAACCCGGCACCCTCGGCGAGGTCGACACCGGCTCGCTGCGCGGTGACTTCCACGCCGTACTCAACCGCAGTGACGACTGTCAGATGGAGAAGGACGCCGCGCTGATGCGGGGTCTGAGCCATGCCGTCCACGACAACCCCGACCTCCTGCAGGCCCTGCGCGAACTGCTGATCGAACCGGAGATGACCGGTCTCGACACGCTGCTGCGCCGGGCCGTGGACCGGGGAGAGGTGAGCCCGGAGAACCCGGCGCTCAGATACGTACCGCACATGCTGGTGGGCGCCGTCGCCACCCGGCAGCTGGTCGAGGACCGCCCCGTCGACCAGGCATTCCTCCTCGACTACGTCGACTCCGTGATCCTCCCCGCTCTCGGAGCGGGCTGAGGATCACGGCCGGGGTCGCGGCGTCTGGCACGCACATCTGCGGCGTTGCCGAAACGCCCTGGTAGCTCCGCTACGAGGACGCTTCGGCGCCTTGCAGCTGTACGCACCAGACGCCGCTCCCTGGTCCGGCCGGGATCCCCAGCCCGCTCCGGCGTCTGACGTCTCGGTCCCCGCGCTCTTCCGCACGGCCCCCTCCCCAAGCCCCACCTGACACGCCGCTCTCGTCGTCGGGCTGGTTCCTCACGCCCATTTCCACTCAACGACCTGACCGGGAGTACGCCCTCGTGGCCACATTCCTCTACAAGCTCGGACGGCTCGCCTTCCGGCGCCGCCGCTATGTCGCCCTGATCTGGGTGGCACTGCTGGCGCTCGCCGGGTTCGGCGCGTCCTCCGCAGCCACCGCGACCTCCAGCTCGTTCTCCATCCCCGGTACGGAGGCCCAGAAGGCTTTCGACCTGCTGGAACAGCGCTTCCCTGCCGCCAGCGCCGACGGCGCCACCGCGCGCATCGTCTTCAAGGCCCCCGAGCACGAGAAGATGACGGACGCGGCCAACAAGGCCGAGGTCGACAAGATCACCCGGGAGCTGAAGGAAGGCTCCGACCAGATCGCCTCGGTCACCGACCCGTACACCGGCAACGCCGTCTCCAAGAACGGCTCCACCGCGTACATCTCGGTCGCGTACAAGGTCAACTCGATGGAGCTGACCGACGCGACCCGGGACGCGCTGGAGGACGCCGGCACCCACGCCCAGAAGAGCGGGATGACCGTGGAGATCGGCGGTGACGCGCTCCAGGTGATGCCGGAGACCGGCGCCACCGAGGTCATCGGCATCGCGCTGGCCGCCGTGGTGCTCGTCATCACCTTCGGCTCGCTCATCGCGGCCGGGCTGCCGCTGCTCACCGCCCTGATCGGGGTCGGCATCGGCGTCTCCACGATCACCGCCCTGGCCAACGTGCTCGACCTGGGCAGCACCACCTCCACGCTCGCGATGATGATCGGCCTCGCCGTCGGCATCGACTACGCGCTGTTCATCGTCTCCCGCTACCGCGCCGAGCTGGCCGAGGGCCGGGAACGCGAGGAGGCGGCGGGCCGGGCGGTCGGCACGGCCGGGTCCGCGGTCGTCTTCGCCGGGCTCACCGTGGTCATCGCGCTGGTCGGCCTGGCCGTCGTCAACATCCCGATGCTGTCCAAGATGGGCTTCGCCGCGGCCGGCACGGTCGCCATCGCCGTCCTCATCGCCCTCACCCTCGTCCCGGCCCTGCTGGGCTTCGTGGGCAAGCGCGTCGTGGGCCGCAAGGCGCGCAAGGCCGCCGAGGCGGAGAACAAGCCCGAGGCCAAGCCGAACACGGGCACCCGCTGGGCCCGCTTCGTGCTGCGCAAGCCGGTCTGGGTGCTGCTCGTCGGCGTCCTGGGCCTCGGCGCCATCGCCGTACCGGCCGCCTCGCTGGAGATGGGTCTGCCGGACGACGGCTCCCAGCCCACCAGCACCACCCAGCGCCGCGCCTACGACCTGCTCTCCGACGGCTTCGGCCCCGGCTTCAACGGGCCGCTGCTCGTCGTCGTGGACACCGAGCACAGCGCGGACGGCAAGGCCGCGGCCAAGCAGGTCGGCGACGAGATCGCCGGGATCAAGGGCGTCGTCGCCGTCACCCCGGCCTCGTTCAACAAGGCCGGCGACGCGGCGATGATCACCGTCGTCCCGAAGGACCGCCCGAGCTCCGTCGAGACGGAGAACGTGGTCCACGCGATCCGCGACGCGGGCAAGGACATCACGTCCGACACCGGCGCCGAGGTGCTGGTCACCGGCTCCACCGCGATGAACATCGACTTCTCGCAGAAGATGAACGACGCGCTGCTGCCCTACCTGGCGCTCGTGGTCGGCCTCGCCTTCCTGCTGCTGATGGTGGTCTTCCGGTCGGTGCTGGTGCCGCTGAAGGCGGCGCTCGGCTTCCTGCTCTCGGTCGTCGCGGCCCTGGGCGCGGTCGTCGCGGTCTTCCAGTGGGGCTGGCTCGGCTCGCTCTTCGGGGTCGAGCAGACCGGTCCGATCATGTCGATGATGCCGATCTTCATGGTGGGCGTGGTCTTCGGCCTCGCGATGGACTACGAGGTCTTCCTCGTCACGCGGATGCGTGAGGCGTACGTCCACGGCGAGAAGCCCGGCCAGGCCATCGTCACCGGCTTCAAGCACGGGGCGCGGGTCGTCACGGCCGCCGCCGTGATCATGATCGCGGTGTTCTCCGGCTTCATCGGCTCCAGCGAGCAGATGATCAAGATGATCGGCTTCTCGCTGGCGATCGCCGTCTTCTTCGACGCGTTCATCGTGCGCATGGCGATCGTGCCCGCCGTCCTGGCGCTGCTCGGCAAGCGTGCCTGGTGGCTGCCGCGCTGGCTGGACCGCGCGCTGCCCAACGTGGACGTCGAGGGCGAGGGTCTGCGCAAGGAACTGGACGTGCCGGCCGCCGGCGACGGCGGTCCGGAGTCCGGCGGCGAGCGCGAGCTGATCCGCGTGTGAGTCCGATGCGCGTGTGAACCCGATCCGCGTGTGAGCCGCGCGGACTGAACTCCGGGGCCGCCTCCGAGCGGTGCGCGGCCCCGGGAGCCCGGTTACCTGTGGGGACGGGGGACCGGGGCGGCGAGAGCCCCCGTGCACGGTGTGCGCGGGGGCTCTCGGCGTGCCAGGAGGGTCGTCAGGCGCGAGCGGTCTCCGGCTTCGGAGCCTCGTGGTGCGGCGCGTCGTGGTGCGGCGCCTCCTGATGCGTACGCCGCAGGAAGCGGACCAGCGGGGCGCAGTCGAACTGGACGACCTCGACGCCGGCCGTGTCGTGCCGTTCCACGACCACCTGGACCCTGCCGCACGGCCATATCCGCCAGTCGTCCTGCTCGACCGGGTAGCGCAGCCCGCGCTCCAGGAGCTCGCGCTCGACGGACCACTCCGTGCCGCCCGGGTAGGCGATGCGGACCGTCGCGGGGGACTGCGTGCTGTCGAACCGCAGCTCGACCGGGACGACGGGCAGGTCGCGGGCGTCGGTGACGAGCCGGGCACGGGCATGGTCATGGATCACGGGGGGCATCGGCCGGCTCTCCTCCTATATGGACATCTTTGTCATCCAATGTCCCATATTTTACGCAAAGAGCACTATGGGAGTCCTGTGCAGTTGTGGGGGACGCGCTCTTGCGAACGTTTCGCAACAAGGTCCTATCATTGAGTGGTTCACGACCCCGCGCACCCGGCGCAGCGACGCGAAAACGCAGGAAGCGGAGCCTCCCCCATGCATGTACCCGACGGATTCATCAACGCACCCGTCTCCGCCGTCGCGGGCGTCGTCGCCGCCGGGGCCGTCGCCGTCAGCCTGAAGGGGGCCCGGCGCGAACTCGATGAGCGCACCGCGCCGCTGGCCGGACTCGTCGCCGCCTTCATCTTCGCCGTGCAGATGCTGAACTTCCCCGTCGCGGCCGGCACCAGCGGCCACCTGCTCGGCGGGGCGCTCGCCGCGATACTCGTCGGACCGTATACGGGCGTGCTCTGCATATCCGTCGTCCTGCTGATGCAGGGCATCCTCTTCGCCGACGGCGGCCTCACCGCGCTCGGGGTCAACATCCTCGACATGGGCGTCGTCACCACCGTCGTCGCGTACGCCCTCTTCCGCGGTCTGCTCGGGGTGCTGCCGCGCACCCGGCGCTCCGTGACCGCCGCCTCGTTCGTCGCCGCGCTGGTCTCCGTACCGGCCGCCGCCTGCGCCTTCACGCTGATGTACTGGATCGGCGGGACCACCGACATCCCGATCGGCAAGGTCTTCACCGCCATGGCCGGCGTCCACGTCCTCATCGGCATCGGCGAGGCCGTGATCACCGCGCTCACCGTCGGCGCCGTCGTCGCCGTCCGCCCCGACCTGGTCCACGGCGCCAAGGGCCTCGCCGCCCCGCTCAAGCTCCGCGTCGACGGCGAACTGGTCGACGCCCCGGCCCCCGCCCCGGCCGCGCACCGCCCGACCCGCGGCCTGTGGGCCACCGGCCTGGTCACCGCCCTCGTGCTGGCCGGATTCGTCTCCTTCTACGCCTCCGCCGATCCGGACGGCCTGGAGAAGGTCGCCGCCGACCAGGGCATCGACAAGGAGGCCGAAGAGCACGCCACCGCGGACTCCCCGCTCGCCGACTACGGCGTCAAGGACGTCTCCGACACCCGGCTCTCCGGCGGCCTCGCCGGCGTGATCGGCGTCGGCGCCACCCTCGTCGCGGGCAGCGGCGCCTTCTACGTGGTCGCGCGCCGGCGCCGTACGCAGGGCGAGGCCGGCATCCGTACCGAAGAGAAGGTCTGACATGGGCGCGGGCCACGCCCACAAGCTCTACCGGCACGGGCACTCACCGGTCCACGACCTGCCGCCGCACTGCAAGCTCGCCGCCGTGTTCTGCTTCGTCGTGGTCGTCGTCTCCACCCCGCGCGAGGCCGTCTGGGCCTTCGGGCTCTACGCCCTGCTCATCGCGGGCGTCACCGCGCTCGCCCGCGTCCCGGCCGGGTTCCTGCTCAAGCGGCTGCTGATCGAGGTGCCGTTCGTCGCGTTCGCCCTGCTCATGCCGTTCGTCGTGCCCGGCGAGCAGACCCACGTCCTCGGCCTGTCCGTCAGCGTCCCCGGCCTCTGGGGCGCCTGGAACGTGCTGGCCAAGGGCACGCTCGGGGTCGCCGCGTCCGTGCTGCTCGCCTCCACCACCGAGCTGCGCGCGCTGCTGCTCGGCCTCCAGCGCCTCAAGCTGCCGCCGCTGCTCGTCCAGATCGCGTCGTTCATGATCCGGTACGGCGACGTGATCACCGACGAGATGCGCCGCATGTCCATCGCCCGCCGCTCACGCGGCTTCGAGGCGCGCGGCGTACGGCACTGGGGCGTCCTCGCCAAGTCGGCCGGGGCCCTGTTCATCCGCTCCTACGAGCGCGGCGAACGCGTCCACCTCGCGATGGTCAGCCGGGGCTACGCGGGCACCATGCCCGTCATCGACGAGGTGACCGCCTCGCGCGCCCAGTGGGCGTACGCCTCGGCCCTCCCGCTGCTCGCCCTCGCGGTGTGTCTGGTGGGATGGACCGCATGAGCCCCGACCCCGCCCCCGTACCGCCCTCCCTGGAGGTCAGCGGCCTCGCGTACGCGTACCCCGACGGCCACCAGGCGCTCTTCGGCGTCGACCTGACCGTCGGGCGCGGTGAACGCGTCGCACTCCTCGGCCCGAACGGCGCCGGCAAGACGACCCTGGTCCTCCACCTCAACGGCATCCTGGAGGCGGGCGCCGGGTCGGTGCGCGTCGCCGGGCTGCCGGTGGACAAGCGGAACATGGCCGAGATCCGCCGCCGCGTCGGCATCGTCTTCCAGGACCCCGACGACCAGCTCTTCATGCCCACCGTCCGCGAGGACGTCGCCTTCGGACCCGCCGCCGGGGGACTGCGCGGCGCGGAGCTGGAGGAGCGGGTCACGGAGGCGCTGAAACAGGTCGGCATGGAGGAGTACGCGGGCCGGCCGCCGCACCACCTCTCCTTCGGGCAGCGCCGCCGCGTCGCCGTCGCCACGGTCCTCGCCATGCGCCCGGAGATCCTGGTCCTGGACGAGCCCTCCTCCAACCTGGACCCTGCGTCGCGGCGCGAACTCGCCGACATCCTGCGCTCCCTGGACGTCACCGTCCTGATGGTCACGCACGACCTGCCGTACGCCCTGGAGCTGTGCCCCCGCGCGGTGATCCTCAGCGACGGGGTCATCGCCGCCGACGACCGCACCCAGGACCTGCTCTGCGACGAGCCCCTGATGCGCGCCCACCGCCTGGAGCTCCCCTTCGGCTTCGACCCGCGTTCCGTGACGGTGCATTCGGGGTGACCCGCCCCACCTCCCACCTGCGGTGCCGTGCACCATGGGGGGATGAGCGGGAGTGCGGCAGCAGGGGTGGACGTACGCGGCACGGCGGCGCCCGGATTCGAAGCGGTCCGGGATGCCTTCGTCCGTAACTTCGAGCAGCGCGGGGACCGGGGGGCGGCGGTCGCCGTCTACCGGCACGGGCGCAAGGTGGTCGACCTGTGGGCCGGCACCAGAGACGTGGACGGCGCCGAACCCTGGGCCGTCGACACCGTCCAGGTCGTCCGCTCCGCCGGCAAGGGCATCGCCGCGGCCGTTCCGCTGCTGCTCCACCAGCGCGGCCAGATCGACCTGCACGCCCCGGTCTCCACGTACTGGCCGGAGTTCAAGGCGAACGGCAAGGAACGCGTCCTCGTCCGCCACCTCCTCGCCCACCGGGCCGGCGTCCCGGCCCTGGACCGGCCGCTGACCCCGGAGGAGGCCGCGGACGGGGTGAGCGGGGCGCACGCCGTCGCCGCGCAGGCCCCGGCCTGGGAGCCCGGCGCGGCGCACGGCTACCACGCGCAGACCTTCAGCTGGCTCATCGGCGAACTCGTGCGGCGCGTCACCGGGCGCACCGTCGGCCGCTGGGTCGCCGAGGAGATCGCCCGCCCGCTCGGCCTCGACTTCTGGTTCGGCATCCCCGACGACGAGGCCCACCGGGTCGGCCGGATCGGGCCCGTCGAACCACCGGCCACCGAGAACACCGGGGCGCTGCGGATGCGCCCGAAGCGGTCCGTCGTGGACGCCTACCGCGACCCGGAGTCCCTGACCCGGCGGGCGTTCGGCGCGATCGACCCGCTGCCCGACGAGAACGACGGGGGATACCGGGCCGCGGAACTCCCCGCGTCCAACGGCACCGCGACCGCGCGCGGCCTGGCCCGCTGCTACGCCGCGATGATCGGCCCGGTCGACGGCCAGCGGCTGTTCGCCCCGGCGACCCTGACGCTCGCCCGCACCGAGGAGTCGGCGGGCCCGGACCAGGTCCTCGTCGTCAACACCCGCTTCGGCCTCGGCTACATGCTCCACGGCCCGGCGAGCCCGCTCCTCGCGCCCGGCTCCTTCGGGCACCCCGGCCGGGGCGGCTCGCTGGGCTTCGCGGACCCCGAGTCGGGGATCGCCTTCGGGTACGTGACGAACGGCCTCCAGAAGGGGGTCACGGCGGACCCGAGGGCGCAGGCGCTGGTGCGGGCGGTGCGGTCGGCTCTGTGACTGCCGGGCGTTCCGGGGGAGTTGCCGCCGGCCGCCCCGGGCCCGGGTCCCGGTTCGCGCGGTACGGTCGGCGCCATGACTCCTGCGCGCTTCGACGGATACGGCGTCCTCATCACCGGCGCGGGCCGGGGCATCGGCGCCGCCACCGCCCGCCTGATGGCCGCGGAGGGCGCCCGCGTCCTCGTCACCGACCTGGACGGGGAGCGGGCGCAGTCGGTGGCGGCGGAGATCCGGGCGGACGGCTTCGCGGCCGAGGCGCGGGCCTGCGATGTGGCGGACCGGGCGGCGATCGAGGCGGCGGTGGCGTACGCCGTGGAGACCTTCGGCGGGCTCGACGTCCTCGTCAACAACGCGTACTCGTGCAACGTCGACAGCACGCTCTTCGAGGACGAGCAGGACGAGACCTGGAACCGCGACCTGGACGTCAGCCTGGGCGGCGCGTACCGCTGCGCGCGCGCCGCGATGCCGCACCTCGCCGCGTCCGGGCGGGGCGCGATCGTGTCCATCGGCTCCGTCAACGGCATGCAGGACTTCGGCAACCACGCCTACAGCGCCGCGAAGGCGGGCCTCGCGAGCCTCACCCGCACCCTCGCCGGCCACGCGGGCCCGCGCGGGGTCCGGGCCAACCTCGTCGTCCCCGGCACGATCCGCACCGACGCCTGGGCGGGCCGTGAGGCGGAGCTGGACCGGGTCACCCCGCTCTACCCGCTGGGCCGGGTCGGCGAACCGGAGGACATCGCGAAGGCGGTGGCGTTCCTGGCGTCGTCGGACGCGGAGTGGATCACGGGCACGTCGCTGTGCGTGGACGGCGGGCTGACGGCGGTCAACACCGGCTTCCGGGCAGCGATCTCGGAGTAGCCGGGCGCCGCCCGCGAACGCTTGAGGTCCTCCTGTGCAAGTACGGGGTGAGACCGCCGCCCCGGCGGTCCGGGACAGGAGACTTCATGGACCCGGACGAGGACCTGCTCGCCCGTTCCGCACGGGAACCCACGGCCTTCGAGCCCCTGGTGGCCCGGCACTCGCCGGCCCTGCACGGCTACCTCGTACGCCGCGCCCCGGCCGCCGCCGACGACCTGCTCTCCGAGGTGTGGCTCCAGGCGTACGCCCACCGCGCGACGTTCGACGCCGCGCGCGGCTCCGCCCGGGGCTGGCTGTTCGGCGTCGCCCGCACCGTGCTGTCCCGCCACCGGCAGACCACGGCGCGCGCGGCGGCCCGCAGTGGGCAGCAGCCCGACGCGGCGACGGCCGACCCGTGGCAGGCGGTCGACCAGCGGCTCGACGCGGCCTCGGTCGCCCCGGAGCTGCGCCGCAGACTCGCCGAACTCCCGGCCTCGGAGCGCGAGGTGCTGCTGCTCGTGGCCTGGGAGCAGCTGACCCCCGCCGAGGCGGCCGCCGCCGTCGGCATCCCCGCCGGAACCGCCCGTTCCCGCCTGCACCGGGCCCGCGCCCGGCTGCGCGACGGACTGGCCGGCCCCGCCCGTACGACCCTGACGGGAGACTTCGCATGACGCACGAGAACCGCCCCACGGACCTGCTCGACTTCCCCGGCGCCGCCGCCCTGGAGCGCGCCGGCCGCACCGAACCCCTCGACCCGGCGGTCCAGGCCCGCGCGCACGCGCTGATCCTGGACGCCATCGCGGCGGACGCCGCGCCCGCTCCCGCTGCCGCTGCCGTGCCGCGTTTCGGCCGCCGCCGGGTGCTCGCCCTCGCGGCGGCGGTCGCGGCGGTGGCGGTGGGGGCTGCGGTCCTCCCGGTCACCGACGTCGGGGGCGACGGACCGGCGGCGAGCGCGTCCGCGTCGGAGGTGTTCACGAGCATGGCGGACCGGGTGGCGGGGGAACCGGCTTCCTCCGCCCCGTACTGGAAGACGACCGTCCGGTCGTGGGCCGAGGGGAAGCGGGCCCACACCGATGACGTCTACCTGGCCCGTGACAGGGTCGTGATCAAGCCGGAGAACGGCTCCACGATCACTAAGAAGAGCCTGAATATAGCCACTTGGCGCGTCGGCACCGCGCGGCTCCGCTGGGACGACCTGGACGCCCTCCCCACCCGCCCCGACGCACTTCGCAGCGCACTCTCGGCCGGTGCGAAGGGCTCCGCCGCCGAACAGACCGTCCTCCAGGCCGGCGACCTGCTGACCGACGCCCCCATTTCGCCGAAGCTGAGGGCAGCGCTCTACCGCGTCCTGGCGGACACGCAGGACGCGGTGGTGACGGAGGGCGTCAAGGATGCTACGGGCCGCACTGGCACCCGTATCTCCTGGAAGTGGAAGGAGAAGCCCGGCTACAAGATCTACAACCCGAGCTGGATCGTGCAGCCGTCCACCGGCCGCCTCCTGGAACGCAACTACACCCCCGTCGGCAAGGACGGCCACATCACCGATCGCGACACCTACCTGTACGCGGGCCCGGCGAAGACCACGGGCTGAGCGGGGCCGCTCGCCAACGGGCATCAGAATTGCTCGGCGCGGCCCGGAGACGCGTCACCAGGGGATCTCTCCCTCCTCGCTGAAGAAGCGGCCGGTCGGGCCGTCGTCCTCCACGGTGGCCAACTGGATGGCGGCGGTCGCGCCCTGCTGCGGGGTGCGCGTCCCCCGGAAGCCGTTGAGGTCGGTCGCGGTGAAGCCGGGGCAGACGGCGTTGATCAGGATGTGCGTGTCGGCCAGTGCCTTGGCGTACTGCACGGTGACGGCGTTGAGGAAGGTCTTGGACGGCGCGTAGGCGATGGAGATCGGGCCGGTCTCGGCGCCCGGGGTGGTCTGGAGCGTGAGGGAGCCGACGCTGCTGGACACGTTCACGATCCGCGGCGACGGTGAGCGGTGCAGCAGCGGGAGCAGGGCGTTGGTGACGCGGATGACGCCGATCACGTTGGTCTCGACGGCCGCCCGCACCCGGTCCACGTCGACCCCGGTGGGCTCCTGGGGGTGGCCGCCGGTGATCGCCGCGTTGTTGACGAGCGCGTCGAGCCGCCCGGCCCGCTCCTCCACCAGCCGGGCCGCCGCGGTCACGCTCGCGTCGTCGGTCACGTCCAGCGGTACGCCGAAGGCGTCGACCCCGGCGGCGCGCAGCTTGTCCACGGCGGCCTCGCGCCGCTCCTCGTCCCGCGCGCCGACGCCGACCGTCCAGCCGAGCGCGCCGAGCCCGGCGGCGATCTCGTATCCGATGCCCTTGTTGGCCCCGGTCACCAGCGCGACCTCGGGGTGGTTCACATTCTTCGTCTCAGTCATGTCTCCGATGGTTCTCCCCACCGGGGCGGGGCGTCCAAGACCGACCGGGTGGGCGGCGATACCGTCCGGGTATCGCTCCTGATGGGACTCGCTACGCTGGCGGGGTGGAGACACGTGAACTGCGGTACTTCGTCGCGGTCGCCGAGGAGTTGCACTTCGGCCGGGCCGCACAACGGCTCGGGATCGCCCAGCCCCCGCTCTCGCGGGCGATCGGCGGCCTCGAACGGCGGCTGGGCGCGCTCCTCCTGGAGCGCAGCAGCCGGGGCGTCACCCTGACCACGGCCGGGGCGGTGCTGTTGCGGGAGGCGCGGGCGGTGCTGGACGCGGTCGAGGCCGCCGAGCGCCGTACCCGCCGCGCCGCTCTCAGCGCGGCCGGTCACCCCACCGTGATCCTCGCCGCGAAGGCGGGCGCCTCCGGCGAACTGCTGGCCAAGCTCCTCGATGCCTACGCCGCCGAGCCCGGTGCCGTCGCCGTGGACGTCATGCTGTGCGGGCCGGGCGAGCAGGCGGGGGTGCTGCGCGACGGCCGGGCCGATGTGGCCCTGCTGCACCGGCCGTTCGACGACCTGGCCGGCTTCGACACCGAGGACCTGCACACCGAGGGCCAGGTCGCGGTCCTCCCGGCCGGCCACCCCCTCGCCCTCCGCCCCCACCTGAGCCTCGCCGAGGTCACCGCGCTCCCCGACCTCCCCCTCCCGCGCTGGCCACGCCCCGACGGCACCTTCCCGGACGGCCCCGGCCCCAAGGTGCGCGACCACACCCAACTCACCCAGCTCATCGCCCTGGGCCGCGCCTGCGCGATCGTCCCGGAAACGATCCGCCCCAGCCTCCACGAGGGCCTCGTCGCCGTCCCCGTCCCCGACAGCCCCCGCGTCACCACGGTCATCGCCTGGCCCCCGCACAGCCGCTCGACGGCGGTGGCGGGGTTGGTCCGCGCGGCCACGGCCCTGTGACGGGGCCCGTACCTCGAACGCCGAGCGCCCCCTGGGGGCCTCCTGCTCTCGAAGCCAGGTGTGAGCGTGTGCCAAGGTCGCGGGATGCTGCGACTCACCGATTTCATCATCGACTGCCCGGACACGATGAAGCTGGCGGCCTTCTACTCCGAGGTCACGGGCCGTCCGGTGAAGGAAGGCAGCTCCGAGGACTGGGCCGGCATCCAGTTCGGCGAGTTCGAGCTGGCGTTCATCCGGGTGGCCGACTACCGCGCTCCGCAGTGGCCCGACAGCGAGCATCCCAAGCAGTTCCACCTCGACTTCGAAGTGGACGAGTTCGAGCCGGAGCAGCGCCGCGTCCTCGACCTCGGCGCGACGCTCAGGCAGGACTTCATCGGCCCCAACGGCTACGGCTGGCAGGTCTACACCGACCCGATCGGCCACCCCTTCTGCCTGTGCCGCAACAAGGGCGTCACCTGGACCGACCAGGGGCCGGTCTGGCCCGAGCGCGGCTAGCTCTTCGGCGCTCCATGGCCGGGCTGCTCTACGTACTCGTGGACGAGGCGATCCGCTGCCCTCACCGGCAGACGAGCATGCCGCCCAGGCAGGTGACGCGGAAAGCGCCCGCTGTCCGGATGGTCTCGTTGACTCGGTCCCTGGCGCGTTCGATCGTCTCCCGGAACGGAACGCCCATCTCGTCGGCCCAGGCTTCGTAGGAGGCCAGGTGCGCGATGATCGGTGCGGCGTCGGTCACCTCGATCACCCCAGGTAGGGGGATAGTGCGGATCTCGCCGAACACCGAACCGAGGATCGTCGGTGCGTCCTCCAGGGTGAATCGAGCGGACAACTGCACACGGGCCGGGCCCTCTTGCACGCCCAGCACATCGCCTGCGGCCTGGCGCCAGAGGTGTTCCAGCTCCAGCTTGTCGGTCCGGCTGTTCGTGGAGACGATCGCGATGCCGCCGGGTGCCAGGACACGCCCCAACTCTCTTATAGCTCGGACTTGGTCCTCGACGTGGTAAAGCATGTGCAGCGCGAAAACCGCACCGAGGGATCCGTTCGAAACAGGCAACTGCTGGACGTCCGCGACGACCGCTCCAGAGACGGCCCCGACGATGCCGTGGGAGACGTCCATGGGCAGCACGTCCAGGTCAGGACGGTCGTTTCGCACCCGGGCGACGAACTTCCCGTTGCCGCAACCCACGTCGGCGACGACGCCGCGCACGTCGGCCAGTTCGTCAACGACGATGCCCGGAAGGTCGTGGCTCGGCGTCTGCCATCGGTAAAGGGACTGCCGCGCGGCCAGGTGCTGACCTGTTCCGTATGCCTTGGTGGCGAGAAGGCTGCGATCGGTCACCAGACGATCATGCGGGGGTTGGGAGGTCATCGTGGCTCCGTAGGATTGCCGGCGAGAGCGGGCCGGACGGTCGCCTCGCGAATGTGCGCGCGAAGATCGACTGCCGACCGTGCGCCACGGTACGGCTCGCTTCCGAGGAGCGCGGCCAGATTACGAAGCCTAATGGTGATGCTCGCCGTGTATGTCTCGGCGCCGAACAACTCAGCGAGCTGAGTTGGCCGCCGTACGACCCATGGCGCGCAGCAGATCTTCTGGGTCCATGCTCACAGCCTCACGCTCCTCGCGCGGGGCGTGGGGCCTTATCTCATCAGGAGGCCGTACATGCGGCGGGATGAACGTCGATCGTGCCACCAACACCTGACTGTCAGGTGTACCGGGCCACCGTGTACGCGGTCGGACCGGCAAGGGTGCCTCCGGAGCTGTCGGTCATGTTCAGGATCTCGAAGCCGACGCCCTCCGCGTACTGTTCGAGCTCGCGCGGGAAGAGGACGCGTCTGCGGATCTCGTCCTGGGCTTCGTCCCCTGAGGGGAGTGCCCAGTGCCGGTGCATGGTGTTGATCTGGGTCCGCAGGTCCCACTCGTGGCGGACCGTGACAGTCGCCGGGCCGCTCGGGGTGTCGACCATGGCGGTCATCGGTTCGGTACTCGTGATGGGTGCGACGGGGGAGCACAGGATGAGCAGGCTGCCCCTCTGGGCGTGGGCCGCGAACGTGGCGAAGGCCTGGGTGATCTCGTTGTTGCCGTGGACGTAGGCGAGGCTGTTACCCATGCAGGTCACGACGTCCGTGCGCTGCCGGAGTCGCGCGGTGCGCATGTCTCCGATGCGGATGTCCAGCTCCGGCCGGGCCCGGTGGGCGTAGTCGACCATGCCGGGCTGGAGGTCCAGGCCGGTGCACTCGAAGCGCTTGGCCAGGATCTCCAGGTCTCTGCCGGTGCCGCATCCGAAGTCGAGCAGCGTCCGGGCGTCCGGCCGGTACGTCTCGATCAGGGACTGACACATCCCGGCGCCGGTGCTGTCGGACTGGATCACGTCGTACAGGGCCGGGTCCCGGTAGAGGAGGTTCGTCGCTTCCACTGGTTCCGCTCCCGTGTCGTGGTCGGTCACATGAGGCTCCGCAGTCCGACCTCAAGGGTGAGGACATCGCACAGCAGATCAGGGACGGCCAAAGCGGCATCGGCGTCCCTACGGGCCTGAGCGAGTGCCTTGCCGTCAACGTAGCCGAGATCGACCAGGACGGATTCCTTGAGCATGTCGTCCAGTACAGGCAAGCCGTAGGAGCGCAGCCCTTTCTGCAGGACGGCCAGGAAGTTCTCCGGTTCGGCCGGCGACGCCACCGACTCCGGCAGTCCTGCCCGCCTGATCCGCTCACGGAACAGTGTCTTGCCTCGCTTGTACTCGTGAGGCAGCTGCTCCATGAACCGGACGATCCGCGGGTGTACGAGCGGGCTCACCGGCCAGACGCCGACTCGCAGGAAGCCGGGATTGTGCATGCCGAACGCCATCAGGGTCGGCACGGGCAGGACGGGAATGGGCGCCAAGTGCTCGTTCACCTCGCCCAGGGCGTGGACCGCCTTCGGACCGAGCCACGGAACGGCTTCCGGCGCCGGCAGTTCCGCGGCCGTCCTTGAGTGGTGGGCGTTGACCTCGTCCCCTCCGCTGCCGGTGAACATGACCTCGCACCGTCGGGTGGCCGCCTGCTCGCGTACGACGTCGAAGGCTTCCTGGTAGAACGCCCCCGCCGGATCATGCGGGCGGTGCAGAGCACGTACGCCGCCGGGGTAGAACGGCGGGTACTGCAAGGCGGGAATGGCCACGTCTCGGAAGCCGCAGCGCTCGGCGTACACGCTGCGGCGCTCGCTCTGCTGTCTGCCGATGCTTCCCCCGACCAGTAAGCCGAAGCTGTGCACCTGCGGAATGCGCGCCGCCTTCACGGCCAGGGCTACGTTCCCGGAGTCCGCGCCCCCCGACAGCTCGATGCCCACACACCCCGTAGCGTTGGGCGCTTCGCGGATTACGTCGGTCAGCAACTCGTCGAGCATGGCGAGTGGATCGACACCGGGCCGCAGCGCGCGGGGCTCCAGGACGTGTTCGGCAGGTTCCGGGTAGCGGATGCCGAGTCCGGCAGCGGTGAACGTGGCCGATGCCCGCTCCGTCAGACGGTGGATGCCCTCGAACAACGTCTCGGATGTGTAGCGATGCTGCCTGGTCAGTGTCCGCGCCACGACGCGCGGCGCCAAGCGGTCAGCCGACAGGTACGGCCGCAGTGCTGCCACATCCCATGATGCGTGCAGTTCGCCGGCCTTCTCCAGCAGGTACAGCGGGGCTGTCCCGAAGACGCCCGCCGTGAGTCGGGCTTCGCCGGGCGTCATGACGACCTCGACGAAGTCGGCCTCGCCCCTCTTGCATTCCTTCACCCTCATCCGCACACATGGCGCCTGGTCGTCGACCTCCATGACCAGCGTGGACACGTTCGCGGGCTCGATCCAGCTCTCGCCGTTGACCCAGCGTCCTCCTTCCGGCCTCCATCGGGGCTCCTGGAGATCGGCCAGGCGCAGACACATCGACAGCATGTTGTCCCTCTCCGGCGTCATACGGCGGGGCGGGGCCGCGAACGACCCCGCCCCGCCTGGCTCAGCCCTGGGCTACTTGGAGCAGTGGTCGCCGTTGTTGTCGCCACCGCCGGGCATCTTGTCGAGCAGCGTGGCCTCGACGGCCGGGACGCCGGTGATCAGGTCCCCGGTGAACAGATCGTCCACGTTCATCGTGTTCTCCTCTTACGGTTGAAACGGACCCCGCGGCTGATGCTGCGGAGTTGAGCCCGTCCGGCTGCCGGCCTTTACGAAGAAGGCGGCCGGACGGGTGCCCACCCCTTCCGGCAGTGGGCCCTCCGTCGCCACAGGTGGCACTGAACGTGTGGCGAGGGAGGAGTCAGGTGGGGGTGGAGGCAGATGTCATGCCTGGGACGAAGCCGATCGACGCGGAGACGGTGTTGATCAGCAGCGCTCCGGCGTGACGGCCGACGACTGCGGATAGCCGCCTCACAGCCGCTCGCCGCGACTGCGCTCGTTCGCCTCGCGCACCGCGATGCTCAGCCCAGCCGCAGCATCCTGAGGATCGGCACGGCTGTGCTGCGGGCACTCACACGGCGGGAACAGGTTCGAGCCCGGCGGCGGGTCCGCACCCTCGTAGGTGCCGATCCTCAGCGCTCCGTCCACTCCACGCTCTTCGATCAACTGGGCCAGTCGGGCCCGCGCTTCGCTCTTCATCCTTCAGTCCCTCAGACGATGGTTGTAGGCGAGGTCTCGCCGTCCCCTGCTGTCTCTACGCAACCGTGTGGCCACGCACAGCGGTACCGTTACGGCAACGCCGGGACTTGAAAGCCTTGAAAGTTCGCAAGGGCACGGGGAGTTGAGGACATGGCCAAGCGTGAACCGAACGGGGCGCTCGGGCGCCTGCTCACCGAGAGCCGTTGGACTTACCGCCAGTTCGCTCGGGCGGTGAACCGTGTGGGAACGGAGATGGGCACGCCCCTGCGTTACGACGAGTCGGCAGTGAGCCATTGGCTGGGCGGCACCGTGCCTCGCGGGGTCGTGCGGATGTGCGTCCTGGAAGCCTTCTCTCGGCATCTGGGGCGGCCCGTAACGCACGCTGAGGCCGGTCTGCCCGTTCCCCGCGATCACTCCCCGACAGCCGCGGATACCGTGGAGGGGCTGATCGACCTCGGGAGGCAAGACATGGACCCATCGCGCCGCAGCGTCCTGGGGGCTGGCCTGTTCTCCGTCGCCCTCACGATTCCCGGGTGGCCGGATGTCGTCGGCCGCGCCGAAGCGGTCCAGTCCGGCCGCGCCCGCCGGATCGGCATGAACGAAGTGGACATGGTCATCGCCATGACCGAGCGCGTCTCGGAACTCGACGACCAGTTCGGGGGTCGCCACGCACGCCCCATGGCCGCCTCGTTCATGGTGAACACGGTGGCGCCCTATGTGCGCGCCGACGCCCCCGACAACGTACGAAAGGCCATGCTGTCCGCGGCTTCGGACCTGCTGTACCTGACCGGCTACATGGCCGTGGACGAGGGGCTGCACGGCCTTGCGCAGCACTACTACGTCAAAGCGCTGGAACTGGCGGGCACCGCCGAGGACCACCTGACCTACTGCACCACTCTGCGCGGCATGAGCGTCCAGGCCATCGACCTCCGCCACGGCGGCAAGGCCATGGAACTGGCAGACGCCGCAGCAGCCGCCTCCCCCAAAGCAGGACCTCGCATGCTGGCCTTCCTCGCCGGCCAGCAAGCACACGCCGCCGCACAGACCGGCGACCGGAATCGGGCGCTGCGGTACATCCGGGAGGCCGAGACCGCCATGGACCGTGCCGAGTCGCGCGGCAAGGCGTTCGGCTCGTACGACCCTGCGTCGCTCAACTACCACATCAGCCAGGTGCGTTATGAACTCGGCGATGTCTCTGGCGCCATCGAAGCCATGCAGCAGTCCGACAAGGTGCGCTACAGCGTCTATCGCCGTGCCCGCGTCCGCCACCGCGCCATGCTGGCCGAACGGCAGCTGGAGGTCGGCCACCTCGAAGCGGCCTGCAACACCTGGCATCAGGCGCTCGACGACTACCCCATGGTGCAGTCCGGCCGAGCCGACGACCGGGTCAGAACCATGTTCGGACTTCTCCGGCCGCATCTGAAGAACGCCACCGCACGGGACCTCTACGACCGCGCACGAACGATCGCGCCGCCTTCCCTGGTCAGCTGACCCGTGCCGTTGGCGACCTCGGCCACGCTTCAGCCGTGCGTCGCGGATGGGTTCCTAGGGAGGGCCGCGGGTTCGTCGCCGTCGGATGGGGAGCAGGGCCGCCGGTTGGTGGACGTCGAAGTACGCGAAGGCCGTGAACGAGATCGACACTGCCGCCCCGATCCCTGGACCCGGCGCCTCGCGGCTGCCGCCGCCTGGCAGGCGCACCGTCCGGGCCGGTGACAGCGCGGTGCGCCTACGCTGGTGCCCATGACCTCAGTGGAGGAGAAGCGCCCGCGCGCGCTGCTCGCGGGCGCTTCGCGGCGGTGGGTGCGGGCGCTGCCGTGGGCCGTGGCGTTCGTGCTGTGCGTCGCTCTGCTGCCCACCACCATCAAGGTCCTCACCGCCGACTACGGCCTGAACGGGGGCGTCGCCGGCGCACTGGCCGTCGCCCAGGCCGCCCCGCTCCTGCTCGCCGTCGTACGGCCGCTGCACGCCTGGTACGTGATCTTCGCCGCGGACGTGGCGGGGGCGCTCGCGCTGCTCGGCGTCGACTTCGAGGAGCGGCTGCTGTGGCCGTTCCCGCCCATGCAGATCGTCGGGTACGTCGGGCTCTGCCTCGCCCTGGGCCTGCGCGAGCGGCGCCGGACGCTGACGCGGGTGTGGCTGGTCACGGCGGGGGCGAACGTGGCCCTGGGGTTCGCCGCACCCCACGGCTTCGGCGCCGGCGGCCTGCTGTTCACCATCCTCGGAGGCATCGCGCTCCTGCTGGGCGGCGCGCTCCGCGAGCGGTCCGACGCGCAGCGCCGACTGGCCGAGCAGGAGACGATCAGCGAGGCCGAGCGCGGCCGGCGCACGCTGCTGGAGGAGCGCGCCCGGATCGCCCGCGAACTGCACGACGTGGTGGCCCACCACATGTCCGTCATCACGGTGCAGGCCGACACCGCGGAGTACCGCCACGACGGGCTGCCGCCACCGCTGCGGGAAGAGTTCACGTCCATCGCGGCCACCGCGCGCCAGTCGCTCGGCGAGATGCGCAGGCTCCTCGGCGTACTGCGCAACGAGGACGCGCACGGTGAGCTCGTGCCCCAGCCGGGCCTCGCGCAGATCGGGCCCCTGGTGGAGGCGGCGGAGAGAGCGAGCGGGCCGGTGGACTTCACCCCCTGCGACGTCGAGGTGCCCGAGGCGGTGGGCCTGTCCGCCTACCGGATCGTCCAGGAGGCCCTGGCGAACGTGGTGCGGCACGCGCCGGGAGCACCCACGCGGGTGGCGCTGTCCGTGTCGGAACCCGGTCCGCCGGCCGCCCCGCAGCTCACCGTCCTCGTCGTCAACGGCCCGCCGCCCGGGGCGTCCGGAGGGCCGCTCGAAGCGAGCGGCACCGGGCACGGTCTCGTCGGCATGCGCGAGCGGGTCCGGATCATCGGCGGCACCCTCGACGCGGGGCCGCTCCCGGACGGCGGCTTCCGGGTCGCCGCCCTCCTCCCCCTCACCGGAACGGACCTCACGTGATGACACGCGTCCTCATCGTCGACGACCAGGCCATGGTGCGGGCGGGCTTCGCCGCGCTGCTGGCCGCCCAGAGCGACATCGACGTGGTGGGCGAGGCCCCCGACGGCGAGCGGGGCGTCGAGCTGAGCCGGCAGACCCGCCCCGACGTCGTGCTGATGGACGTCCGGATGCCCGGGATGAACGGCCTGGCGGCCGCACGCGAGCTCCTGCACCCGCCGTCGGGCGTGACCCACCGGCCGCGCGTCCTGATGCTCACCACCTTCGACGTCGACGACTACGTCTACGAGGCGCTGCGGGCGGGCGCGAGCGGCTTCCTCCTCAAGGACGCGCCGCCGGCCGACCTGATCGCGGCGGTCCGCGTCGTGGCCTCGGGCGACGCGCTCCTCGCCCCCTCCGTGACCCGCCGCCTCATCGCGGACTTCGTCAAGCAGCGGCCCGCCGCCCGGGGCAGGCCCGCGCAGCGGCTGGGCGGCCTCACGGAGCGCGAGACCGAGGTCCTCTCCCTGGTGGCCCGCGGCCTGTCGAACGCGGAGATCGCGCAGACCCTGGTGCTGGCCGAGCAGACGGTGAAGACCCACGTCAGCCGCGTCCTCACCAAACTCGGCCTGCGCGACCGCGCCCAGGCGGTGGTCTTCGCCTACGAGTCGGGGCTGGTGGCCCCGGGCGAGTAGGCGGTCCGCGCACGCCCGCTCTCCTCCACCCCCTACGGCCGTAGCATCGCCATCTTGGCTCCCGGGTATGACGCCCCGCGCACAGCCTTCCCCGCACTCTTCACCCGTAGGCGAAACGGACGTGTGAGGGAGACCGGAGAATGAGGCTACGAAGCGCCAAGCGGGGGAAGGCGGGCGACCGGCCGGAGGCGGACAACCGGCCCGGGGGCCCGGCCGCCACGCCCGGCCTCGCCGTCGAACTGCGTGACGTCCGGCGGCACTACGGCCGCGGTGCGGGCACGGTGCACGCCCTCGTGGGTATCGACCTGGCCCTGCCCAGCGGCACGTTCACCGCGGTCATGGGCCCGTCCGGGTCCGGCAAGTCCACGTTCCTCCAGTGTGCCGCCGGGCTCGACCGGCCGTCGGCGGGCTCGGTCCGGGTCGGCGGTACGGAGATCACCGGCATGGGCGAGAACGAGCTCACCGAGCTGCGCCGCAGCCGCCTCGGCTTCGTCTTCCAGGCGTTCAACCTGCTGCCGTCGCTGACCGTGGAGCAGAACGTGCTGCTGCCCATGCGCCTGGCCGGGCAGCACCAGGACCGGCACCGGGCGCAGGCGGTGCTCGCCCAGGTCGGGCTCGCGGACAAGGCACGGCGCCGGCCCGCGGAGCTCTCCGGCGGCCAGCAGCAGCGCGTGGCCGTGGCCCGCGCCCTGGCCACCCGCCCCGACGTGATCTTCGCTGACGAACCCACCGGCGCGCTCGACACCGGCACCGCCGCCGAGGTCCTCGGCCTCCTGCGTCACGCGGTGGACTCGCTCGGGGCCACCGTCGTCATGGTCACCCACGACCCCGCGGCGGCCGCCTGGGCGGACCGGGTGCTGTTCCTCGCCGACGGCGCCTTCGCCGACCACGTCGAGCGCGGCTCGGCCGAGCAGATCGCCGCCAGGATGGCGGCCCTCACCGCACGGTCCGCCCGCGCCGGCGCGACGGCCGGGGTGGCGGCATGAGGCGCCCCAACGGACTCGCACGAAAGGCCATCCGCTTCAAGCCCGCGTCCTTCGCGGGCACCTTCCTCGCGCTGCTGATGTCCGCGCTGATCGTCTCGGCCTGCGGAATCCTGCTGGAGACCGGCCTGCGCGCCTCCGTGCCGGCGGAGCGGTACGCGGCCGCGCCGGTCGTCGTGGCGGCCGACCAGAACGAGTACGTCGTCACCGGCAGTGGCGAGGACCTGGAGAAGGAGGCGACGCCGCTGCCGGACACCGCCCGGATGGACGCCGGGCTGGCGGCGAAGGCCGCCGGGGCACCGGGCGCGGCCACGGCCGTCGCGGACTTCACCTTCCCGGTGCACGCGCGGGGCGGCGCGCTCACCGCGCACGGCTGGGGCTCGCACGCCTTCACCGGCGCCTCCCTGACCGCCGGCTCCGCACCCCGCGCCGGCGAGGTCGTGCTCGACGCGGGCGCGGCCCGCGCCGCGCGGGCCTCCGTGGGCGACACCGTCGCGCTGGAGACCGCCGCCGGGCAGCGGGACTTCCGCGTGGCCGGTCTCGCCGAGGCGGGTCCCGCCGAGGCCGCCCGGGACTCCGGCGGCGCGGGCGGCACGACCTGGTTCGCCGACGCCCAGGCCGCCGTCCTCGCCGGGCACCCCGGCAGGGCCGACGCCGTCGTCGTACTGGCGGAGAAGGGCACCGGCGCCGACGCGCTCGGCGACGCCGTGCGGCAGGCCCTGGCCGGCTCCGGTGTGCAGGTCCACACCGGTGACGACCGCGGGGCCGTCGAGGAACCGGGCCTCGCGTCCGCCAAGGTGACGCTCTTCGGGATCGGCGGCTCCTTCGGGGGCATCGCCGCCATCGTCGCCGTCTTCACCGCGGCCGGGACCGTGGCGCTCTCGGTCGGCCAGCGGGCCCGGTCCTTCGCCCTGCTGCGCGCCATCGGCGCCACCCCCCGACAGGTGCGCCGTGCGGTCGCCTCCGAAGCGCTGCTCGTCGCACCGCTCGCCGGGATCGCCGGCTGCCTGCCCGGCATCGGGCTCGCGCACTGGTGGTTCGGGCAGCTCCAGGACCGTGGCGCCGTCCCGCACGCCGTGGACCTGCACGTCTCCATGCTCCCGCTGCTCGCCGCCGTCGTCCTGGGCCTGCTCACCGCGCTCGGCGCGGGCTGGACCGCCGGGCGCCGGCCGGCCCGGATCGCGCCGGGGCAGGCGCTGTCGGAGGCTTCGGTGGAGCGGCTGCGGCCCGGCCTGATCCGCACCTTCCTGGGCGTCGCCGCCCTCGTCGGAGGCGCGATCCTCACGGGCGTGTCCGCCCGCTCCGCGGGTGACGACGCGGCCGGTGCCGCCCTCGGCGTCGTCATGCTCTTCATGCTCGCCGTCGGGCTGCTCGGCCCGCTGGTGGCGCGGCTGTGCGCGGGACTGTTCGGCCTGCCGCTGCGCGGCGGGGGGCCGGCGGCCGGGCTCGCGGCCGCCAACTCCCGCGCCAACGCCCGCCGCCTCGCCTCCGCGATCACGCCGATCGTGCTCGCCGTGGCGTTCTCCTCGACCCTCGTGTTCATGCACACGAGCGAGAACCACGCCGCCGACAAGCAGGTGCGCGCGGGTATCACCGCGGACCACGTGGTCACGGACCCGGCCGGGCTCCCGGTGGACGCGGTCGCCCGCGCGGCGCGCGCGCCGGGTGCGGAGGCGGCCGTCGGGCTGCTGAACACCCAGGTGCTGGTGCCGACCGGCTCGGGCGAGTTCGCGTCGTTGCAGGGTGCGGCCACCCAGGGCGTCACCGGCTCCGGCGCCGCCCTCGCGAAGGTGCAGGACCTGGACGTACGTGACGGCAGCCTCGGCCGGCTCGGCCCGGGCCGCATCGCCATCGACCGGGCCCTGGCGGCCTCGGCGGACGCGGGTGTGGGCGACCGGCTCCCGCTCTACCTCCCGGACGGGACCGAGGCCGCTCCCGAGATCGTCGCGGTCTACGGCCGCGGCCTCGGCCTGGCCACGGTGACCATGGACCGGGCGTCCCTGACCGGGCACGTCACCTCGGCCTTCGACAGCACCCTGCTGGTACGGGGCGGCTCGGCGCAGTCGCTCAGCGCCCTGGGCGAGGTCACCGACGCCTCCGGCTACGCCACCGCGCGGAATGCCGAGGCGGAGCTGGGCGCCTGGATGAACACCACCATGGCCGCGGTCCTCGGCGGTTTCGCGGCCGTCGCCGCCGTCAACACCCTGGTGATGACGGTCCGGGACCGCCGTCCCGAACTGGGCGCGCTGCGCCTCGTCGGCGCCACCCGGCGGCAGGTGATGACGATGCTGCGCTGGGAGGCCCTGCTGGTCTCCGCGGCGGGCCTCGTCCTCGGCTCCGCGATCGCCGCCGCCACGCTGATCCCGATGATGAACGGCGTGACCGGCGACGCGCCGTACGTGCCCCCCTTGATGTACGGGGCCCTCGCGGCGGCTGTGGGCGGCCTCGCCCTGCTCGCGGTCGCGCTGCCGGCCAGGGCCGGGCTGCGCCGCTGGGCGTAGGGCGGCGAACAGAGGCGGGAGTCCGGTGAGACCGGCTCCCGCCTCTGTTCGCTGTCGGGCCGCGTGGCCCGGGTCGCCCGCCGTCTCCCCGGGGGCAGTCCCGGGGAGACGGCGGCGGCGTGGCCGTTCCCTCAAACGGAACGCCGACGTGGTGGTGTGCCCGCGCAGGTCAGCTGTAGACGCCGAACTCGTAGAGCGAGTAGCCCCAGCCCGTGCCGCGCGCGGTGCCGTTGACGCGGACGTAGCGGCCGGTGCCGGAGACGTCGAGGTCGTCGATGTCACCGTTGCCGTCGGTCACGGTCTTGACCGTCGTCCAGTTCTGGCCGTCCTCGGACGTCTGGATCTCGTAGCCCTTGGCGTACGCCGGGTCCCACGCCAGCTGCACGTGCGTGATGGCCGTGGAGGCGCCCAGATCGACCTGGAGCCACTGCGGGTCGCTCCAGTCGCTGGCCCAGCGGGTGTCGGACTTGCCGTCCACCGCGTTCTCCGCGCCGCACGGGCAGCCGCCGGTCGGGTCCGTCTGGAAGGAGGAGGCCGTGGCCGGCTTGCCCTGCGAGACGTTGGTGCCGTCCACCTTCGGCGGGATCACCTTGAGCGACTTGGTCTCGATGCCCACGTTGCCGTGGCCGTCCCTGGCCTTCACGTAGACCTTGTAGACGCCCGTCCTGCTCGGCGCCTTCGCGGTCAGGGTGCCGTCGCCGTTGTCCTTGGTCTCGGCGGGGACGAGCGCCTTGTTCTGGTCGATGTAGTTGCTGCTGAAGAGGACCTGGTAGGTGATCGCGTCACCGTCCGGGTCCGTGGTGTGCGTGCTGACGCGCACGTCGGAGCCGGTGGGGACGCCCGCAGTGGCGTTGTCGACGGTCATGTCGGAGATCACCGGCGGGGTGTTGTCCCCGGAGGTGTCGGCGCCGTACGCCTTCTTCACCGCGTAGTACGAGAGCCGCTTCTCGCCGCCCGGGAGGAGGTTGAACCAGACGCCGCCGAAGTCGTCCTCGGTGCCGTAGTGGAACATCGTGGCGCCCAGGGCCACCCCCGTGTGCCCCGTGACGCAGCCCCACGCCTTGGTGTAGCCCTCGGCCTTCGCGGTGTCGGTGGGCTCGTCCGGTACGCCGTTGGCGTCGTCGTCCACCTCCCACTCGCCGGCCGGACCGGTCTCCGTGACGATGTACGGCTTGTCGTAGCCGCCCTGCTCCCAGTCCGACTTGACATTGCAGACCGCGTCGTAGGCGTTGACCGCGTACAGGTCCAGGTCGGGGGCGTTCTTCTTGTAGTACGGCCAGGCGCCGGTCCACGCGTCGGTGGAGGTGACCGGGTGGTTCGGGTCCACCTCGTGGATCTTCTTCGCGATGTCGTTGACGAAGGAGGTGTAGGCGTTGCGCTGGGCCTCCAGTTCGTCGCCGCCGTAGCAGTTCTGCAGGCCGAGGGTGGATTCGTTGCCCACGTTCCACATCAGCACGCCGGGGTTGTCCTTGTAGGTGTCGACCCACTTCGGGAACTCGGCGAGCATGTCGTTCTTGTACTGCGTGTCCGTCAGGTAGTTGACGCAGCCGCCGCTGCCCGGGCCGCCGCCGGGCTGGAGCCAGAAGCCGGCGATCACCTTGACGCCGTTGGCCGCCGCCGTGTCGAACAGCGGCTTGCTGGTGGCGTCCGTGCCCCAGGTGCGGATCGTGTTGACGCCCATCGACGCCAGGTCCGGCAGGTACTTCCCGGCGTCCGCGACCGACGGGCCCCAGGTGAGGCCCTTGACCGTATACGGCGAACCGTCCACGGTCAGCTGCCAGTCGCCCGGCGAACCGGTGACCTTCACGACGTTGCCGGCCGCCTGCGCCGCCGGTGCCTGGAGGGCGAGCAGTCCGCCGCCGAGGAGGGCGGCCGCCGCGAGGGGCGCGATCAAGCGACGGGTCGTGCGGGTGGGGGGATGGTGCATGTGTCTCTCTCCTTGCGTGTGGGGGGAGTTGGGGGGATGAGGAGTGGTCCTTGCGCGCATGGTCCGGGGCCTCCGCGATCTTGGAGAGCGCTCTCCGGAATGGGCCGAAAAAAAGGCCCCGGACCTGTGGGGGTACGCGCGCGTGGCCGGCTACGGCAGCTCGTAGTTCCCGTCGAGCACCGCGCCCTTCTCGGGGTGGTTCTCGTCGTAGCCGTGCGGGTCGCACTGGAGGCCGCCCTTGATGCAGTGGGTGACCATCGCGTCCAGCGTGGCGGTGTCCCAGGCGTTCATGAAGTCGTAGTGGAACGAGTAGCCCGCCCCGCTCGCCAGCCTCACCTGCGACATGTCGCCGTTGACCGGCCACGCCATCTTGAACTCGATCATCGGCAGCGCGACCGGGTGGTCCGCCGGGCAGGAGTTGTAGTTGGCGCCGCCCGCCACCGGGTACGCCATGTGGCTCTTGTGGTCCGGTGTGTCCAGATGGACGCCGTCCCAGCAACTCGGCGCCTGGAGGCGCAGGTTGAGCTGGACGTCCCGGCGGTCGGGGCAGGTGGCGGGGAAGTCGTAGTTCTTGAAGGAGTCACCGCACTCCCAGCCCTCCACGGTGCCCTTGAGGTTCTGGAACTCCTCCTTGCTCTGCATCGGGCTGCCGACGACGAACCGCAGGCCCTTGGGGAAGGGGCGGACGCTGCGGTAGTCGGTGACGCCCGACTTGTAGTAGATGGTCTGGACGCCGTCGGGGAGGACCTTCTGGTCCCCCTTGAACAGGCTCGGCATCCAGTACGCCGACTTGTCGCCGGGCGCCAGGCACGTGGTGTCGCCGGTCTCCAGCGAGGCGGCCGTGGTGCCGGCGTTGGTCGTGGTGTTGCCCATGAACGTGTGGTCGTGGGACTTGCCGGGCTGGCCCGGATAGACGATCGGGTCGTCCGGCGCGGTGTGCGTGGGGGCGCACTTGGCCTGGAACTCGTGGAAGTACGCGGTCGGCGGGACGTCCGTCGAGGGGGTGACCCCGGTGACCGGCGGGTCGGCCATGATGTAGCCGTCCCCGTCCGGGTCGTCGCCGGACGCCCGGGTGGACGCCGGCATGCCGGGCATCCCCGGCATCGAGTAGGCCGCGTGCTCGGTGTGCGCTGCGGCGCTCGTCTCGGGTGCCGCGTTCGCCGTCGCCGCGATCCCGGCGATCCCGGCCGCGGTCAGGCTCAACGAGGTGAACAAGAGCAGTCCGGTGAGGGTTCTGGACCTCCGTGGCATGGAGAGACCTCCTGCGCGTCGTGGGGGAGTGCGGGGGTGGAGGAGAGCGCCCGGCCGGGAGGACGGAAGCGCTGTGGGGATTGCTGGAGAGCGCTCTCCCGTTGGGAGTGTTCCGTCCCTGACAAGAGCGTGTCAATACTTCGTGTCGTCCCTTCACGAGCCGTCGCCGTCCGTTACGGGGATGCCGAGCGCCCCCAGGAACGCCGTTGTGGCAGGGGTACGGCCGAAGCGGCTCCAGGTCGCGTGCTGGACGCGGACCGGTGCGTCGGAGACCTCGATCGCGACGATGCCGGGGAGCCGGTCGGCGTACGCCGGGGGCAGCATCGCCACCGCCAGGCCGGGGGCGACGAGGCTCGCGATGTAGTCCGCGGTGGTGACCTCGAAGGCGACGTCCCGGGTGAGTCCGGCGTTGGCGAACGCCTGGTCGGTCTGGGCGCGTCCGGCCGTGCCCGCCGGGAAGTCCACGAACACCTCGGAGGCGAGTCTCCGCAGGTCCACGGAGGTCGCCCCGGCCAGCGGATGGTCCGGGGCGACCACGGCGACGAGCCGGTCCCGGGCCAGTTCGTGGCGGCCGACGCCCCGGAGGACGGCGGTCGCGGGCAGCCCCAGGAAGGCCACGTCGAGGGTGCCCTCGCGGACCTGCTCGGCCAGCTCGTCGCTGGCGCCCACGCGCAGGCTGACGCGGACGTGGGGGTGACGCCGCCGGAAGTCGCCCAGGGCGGCCGGGATGTCGACGGCGGTGACGGTCGGGATCAGGCCCACCGCGAGCCGCCCGCGCACCTCGCCGACCGCCGCCGCGACCTCGGCGGCGGCACGGTCTGCGGCCTCCAGGCACTGGCGGGCGGCCGGGAGGAACGCCTCGCCGGCCGGGGTGAGCCGCACCCGGCGGGTGGTCCGCTCGAAGAGCCGCCCGCCCAGCTCCCGCTCCAGGCGGGCGACCTGATGGCTCAGGGCCGACTGGACGACGAGGCACCGCTCGGCGGCCCGGGTGAAGCTGCCGGTCTCGGCCACGGCGATCACGTAACGCATCTGTTGGAGTTCCACGGGTGCATCGTCCATTCATCGTGGATCGAGATCAATGCGGTGACGGACATGTGTTGGACTCATCAATGGGCCTGGGCCGAGACTTCGGGACATGACAAGCCGACCCACGCGGGGGGCTGCCGGGGCGCTGCCCCGTACCGCCCTGACCGCACTCGCCCCGGCGGTGTGGGGCACGACCTACATCGTCACCACGGAGTTCCTGCCGGCCGGGCACCCGCTGTTCGCCGGTCTCCTGCGCGCCCTGCCCGCCGGTCTCATCGCCCTCGCCCTCACCCGCACGCTGCCGCGCGGCGTCTGGTGGGGGAAGGCGGCGGTGCTCGGCGTGCTCAACATCGGGCTCTTCCTGCCGCTCCTGTTCATCGCGGCGGAGAGGCTGCCGGGCGGGGCGGCCGCCACCCTCGGCGCCGCGCAGCCACTCGTCGTCGCCGTCCTCGCGGTGGCCGTCCTGCGCCGGCCCCTGTCCGCCCGGCCCCTGCTGTGGGGCGCTACGGGGGTGCTGGGCGTCGGCCTCGTGGTCATCGGGCCCGGGGCGGGGCTGGACGCCGCCGGGGTGGCCGCGGGCCTCGCCGGGGCGGCGACGATGGGGCTCGGGGTGACGCTCACCAAGCGGTGGGGGCGGCCCGAGGGCGTCGGCCCGCTCGCCTTCACGGGCTGGCAGCTCACCGCCGGGGGCCTCTTCCTGGCGCCGGTCACCTTCCTGGCCGAGGGCGCGCCGCCCGCGATCGACGGCCGCGCCGCGCTCGGCTACCTCTGGCTGGGCCTGATCGGCGGGCTGCTGACGTACGCCCTGTGGTTCCGGGGGATCGGCGCCCTGCCGGTGACCTCGGTCGCCGTCCTCGGCCTGCTCTCGCCGCTGGTCGCGGCCGGCCTCGGCGCGCTCGTCCTCGGCCAGACCCTCGGCCCGGTCCAGCTGGCGGGCTTCGCGCTCGCCCTCGCCTCGATCGTCGGGGGCCAGCTCCCCGGGCGCGCCCCTGTCGTCCCCCCAACTCCCGTACCGGAAGGGACCCCTCGATGAGGATCGCCGTTCTCGGAGCCGCAGGCATGGCCGGCTCCCGCGTCGTCACCGAAGCCGCGCACCGGGGCCACGCGCTCCTCGCGGTGTACCGCTCCACCCGCCCGGACACCCTGCCGCCCGGCGTCACCCCGGTGGCGGGCGACGCGGACGACCCCGACGCGATGGGCGCCCTGTTCGAGGGGGCCGACGCGGTGGTGGCCGCGACCCGCCCGCCCGTGGGGCGCGAGCACACGATCGCGGCGACGACGGCCGCCCTGCTCGACGCGGCGGCGAAGACCGGGACGCGCATCCTGGTCATCGGCGGCGCGGGCCCGCTGGAGGTCCCCGGGCACCCCGGGCGACTGGTGCTGGACGACCCCGCGTACGTACCGCCGCAGTGGCGCACGGTCGCCTCAGCCAGCTCCGCCCAGCTCGCCGCCTGCCGGGCGCACCCGGCCGCCGACTGGACCTACCTCAGCCCGCCGGCCGTCCTGGAGCCGGGGCCGCGCACGGGTGCGTACCGCCGGGGCACGACGACCCTGCTCACCGCGGAGGACGGCGCGTCCCGCATCGCGGCGGAGGACCTGGCGGTGGCGGTCCTGGACGAGCTGGAACAGCCGCGCGGGGAGCGGCACTTCACGGTGGGCTACTGACCCGGGCTCACGGTCCCGCCCGCAGGACCTCCGCGACGACCGGGCCCGCCGCGTCGCCGCCGTGGCCGCCGGACTGGACGAGGGCGGCGGCCGCCAGGTCGTTGCTGAAGCCGGTGAACCAGCTGTCGGAGGTGGCGTGGCCGTCGATCTCCGCCGAGCCGGTCTTGGCGCCCTTGGTGCCGCCCACGTTCGCCATGGCCTGGGTGGCGGTGCCCTCGGGGGCGGTCGCGGTGTAGCGCAGCATCTCCGTGAGCTGGGTGGAGACGCCGGGCGGCAGCGGGGTCGCGGTGGCGAAGGTCCGGTTGTCCAGGGACTGCGGCACGACGAAGGGCTGCCGGAAGCGGCCGTTGACGGCGGTGGCGGTGACCGACGCCATGTTGAGCGGGTTCATCTGGACCTTGCCCTGGCCGATGAACGAGGCGGCGGTCTCCGCATCCTGGGATTCGGGAACGCTCCCGTCCGTGGTTGCGATCCCGGTCTTCCAATTGTCGCCGCCGAGCCCGAAGTACTGGGCTGCCTCGGTGTGGAGGGCGGAGTCCCGCTTCGTCTCCCCCAGGGGGTCGATGGGCTTGATGAACGCCGTGTTGCAGGACCTCGCGAAGGCCCGCTTCAGTGTGGGGTTGTCCGTCATCGCGAAGTTGTTCAGGTTGTGGAAGGGCACACCCTTCCAGGTCACCCGGGCCGGACACTCGACGGCCCCCTCGGCGCTGCCCAGGCCGTTCTGGATGATCATCGCGGCGGTGATGATCTTCATCGTGGAGCCGGGGGCGACCTTGCCCTTCCGGGCCGCGTCGAAGCCGTCGGCCCGGTTGTTCGCGATGGCCCGGATCGCCCCCGTCGACGGCTCGACCGCCGCGACCGACGCCTCCGCGAACTTCTTCACGCCCCGCTCGGCCGCCGCCTGGATCTTCGCGTCGATCGTCGTCTGCAGCTTGCCCGGCTTGCCCTTGACCAGGGTCAGCAGCGTCCGGTCCGCGTCGTCGGCGTTCGCGCTGTTGATCCAGGTCTCGATGCCCGTCGTGCCGCCGGCCTTCTCGCCGTACTTCTTGCGCAGCTCGTCCAGGATGCCGCCGAGCGACGGGTACTTCTCCTTGGTGAGCACCTGCCCGCTGCGGTCGAGTGCCTCGATCGACGCGGTGGAGGACTCGCCGGTCTCCAGCGACTCGCCCTTGGCGAGGTCCGGGTGGATGACGGAGGGCTCCCAGTCGACCAGCGGGCGGCCGGTGGTCAGTCCGCGTACGACGGTGAGCTTCGAGGCGTACGACCAGGACTTCGTCGTGCCCTGGTACGAGACGGTCGCCTTCACGGTGTACGGGACGGTCGAGCCCGTTGCCGTGCCCGGGGTGATCACCGCCTTGGTGACGTGCGCCGTGTCGCTGTAACCGGTCAACGCGGTCTCCGCGTCGGCCTTGTTGTTGGTGAGCGCCGCCGCGACCGCCGCGTCGCCCTCCGCCCACGCGGCGAGGAACTTCTTCGACGTGTCGGCGATCTCCTCCCCGGTGACCGGGCCCGACCTCACCTCGGAGGAGTCGGCGGCCGTGCTCGTGTTGCCGCCGACACCGCTGTCCCCGAGCCCGTCCAGGATGTTGTACGCCCCGTACCCCACCCCGCCCAGGACGAGCGCGAACACCCCGCCGACTATGCCTACCTTCGCTCCACTGCGCATTTTCTGCTGTCCCCATCCCCCGGAGCTTGCTTCTTGAACGCGTTCAAGAAGGCTGTACGGGGCACCTTACGGGACCGTAGTGACGGGAGTACCGGTTGTTATCGGAATGCGACCGGACACGGCGTGAAGGGTGGGATGGATGTCCGTTCAGATCCAGGTGTCCAGCCACATCCGGTCCCGCCACGAGTCCTCCGGGATCGGCGTCCCCGTGAACAGCGGCCAGAAGTAGATGAAGTTCCAGATGATCAGCAGCACCAGCACACCCGCCGCCACCGCCCCCAGCGTCCGCCGCCGCTCGCCCGAGGGGTCGGGCCTGGCGAGCCCGAGTTCGTACCGGGGTCCCGTCTCCGCCGCGGGCCCCAGCATCGCGCCGATCATCATCGACACCGCCAGGCACAGGAACGGCACGAACACGACCGCGTAGAACAGGAAGATCGTGCGCTCCTGGTACAGGAACCACGGCACCCACCCCGCCGCCACCCCGCACGCGATCGCGCCGGCGCGCCAGTCGCGGCGGAACACCCAGCGCCACAGCACGTACACCAGGGCGAAGCAGGCCGCCCACCACAGCAGCGGCGTCCCGATCGCCAGCACCTCGCGGGAGCACTTCCCGGTCACCGACTCCGCGCAGCCGTTCTGCTCCTCGTAGAAGTACGAGACGGGCCGGCCCAGCACGATCCAGCTCCACGGGTTGGACTGGTACGTGTGCCCGGACGTCAGGTGCACATGGAAGTCGTACACCTGGTGCTCGTAGTGCCACAGGCTGCGCAGCCAGTCCGGCAGCCAGGTCCAGTTGCCGCCCTTGCCGTCCGTCGTCGCCCAGTCCCGGAAGTAGCCGTGCCGGTCCGGCGAGTTCCGGACGATCCAGCCCGTCCAGGACGCGAGGTACGTGACCAGCGCGACCGGGACCACCGAGACGAACGCCGGGAGCACGTCCCGCAGCAGCACCGCCGTGTACGGGCGCACGGCCCCGGCGGTGCGGCGCGCGCCCACGTCCCACAGGACGGTCATCAGGCCGAACGCGACCATGATGTACAGGCCGTTCCACTTCGTGGCGGCGGCCAGGCCCAGCGAGACACCGGCGGCGATCCGCCACGGCCGCCACCCCAGGCGCAGGGTCTCCGCGATCCCCGCGTCCGGGCGCAGCACGCCCTCCTCGTCCACCGAAAGCGCGGCCGCGAGCCGGCGCCTGGCCCAGTCGCGGTCGATGAGCAGGCAGCCGAACGCGGCCAGCACGAAGAACATCAGCACCAGGTCGAGCAGCGCGGTGCGGCTCATCACAAAGTGCAGCCCGTCCACCGCGAGCAGCACGCCCGCCAGGCAGCCGAGGAACGTCGAGCGGAACAGCCGGCGGCCGATCCGGCACAGCATCAGCACCGACAGCGTGCCGAGCACGGCGACCATGAACCGCCAGCCGAAGGGCGTGAACCCGAACATCTGCTCGCCGAGGCCGATGATCCACTTGCCCACGGGCGGGTGCACCACGTACCCGGGGTCGGTCGGCACCGGCACCTGCGAGGGGTCGTTCAGGATCAGCTTGTCGACGTCCTTGGGCCACGCGCCCTCGTACCCCTGGTTGATCAGCGCCCAGGAGTCCTTCGCGTAGTACGTCTCGTCGAATATCACCGCGTGCGGGCTGCCCAGCTTCCAGAAGCGCAGCACCCCCGCGACCGCCGCGACCAGCAGCGGACCGCCCCACGCCGACCAGCGCACCAGCCGCTCCGCGAGCAGCGGCGGCACGCCGAGCACCGCCCACAGCTGGTTCCCGGGCCGGGTGTACGGCGGGATCAGCCGCTCCCGCAGCCCGATTCCCGGGCGCGGGGAATGGCCGAAGCGGCGCAGCCGCCGCTGCCAGGAGGTCGTCTCCGGGCCGTGCTGTTCCCCGGCGTCTTCGCCCTGCCGGGCTTCGGGCGCAGTACTCGTCACCGCGCCATCGTAGGGAACACGTCTGTGGGAGCGGTGTTCCCCGTGCGGGAGGATGGGGCTTGTGACTGGAACGACTGGAACGCTCGTGCTCGCAGGGACCCCCATCGGCGACCTGGCGGACGCCCCGCCCCGCCTCGCCGCCGAACTGGAGGCGGCCGACGTCATCGCGGCGGAGGACACCCGCAGGCTGCGCCGGCTGACCCAGGGGCTCGGCGTCCACACCACGGGACGCGTCGTCTCGTACTTCGAGGGCAACGAGTCCGCCCGTACGCCCGAACTCGTGGAGGCGCTGGCCGGCGGGGCCCGGGTGCTGCTGGTCACGGACGCCGGAATGCCGTCCGTCTCCGACCCGGGCTACCGGCTGGTCGCCGCCGCCGTGGAGCAGGACATCAAGGTCACCGCCGTGCCCGGCCCGTCCGCCGTGCTCACCGCGCTCGCCCTGTCCGCGCTGCCGGTGGACCGGTTCTGCTTCGAGGGGTTCCTGCCGCGCAAGGGCGGCGAACGCCTCTCCAAGCTCCGCGAGGTCGCCCGCGAACCCCGCACGATGGTCTTCTTCGAGGCCCCGCACCGCCTGGACGACACCCTCGCCGCGATGGCCGAGGTCTTCGGCGCCGAGCGGCGGGGCGCGGTGTGCCGCGAGCTGACCAAGACGTACGAGGAGGTCAAGCGCGGCCCGCTGGGCGAGCTGGCCGCCTGGTCGGCCGCCGAGCAGGTCCGCGGTGAGATCACCGTCGTGGTCGAGGGCGCGCCCTCCGGCGGGGAGGACCTGGACGCCGACGAGCTGGTGCGCAGGGTGCGGGTGCGCGAGGAGGCGGGGGAGAGGCGCAAGGAGGCGATCGCCGCCGTCGCCGCCGAGGCGGGCCTGCCCAAGCGCGAGGTGTTCGACGCCGTCGTCGCGGCAAAGAACGCTGCTCGGACCGGCCACGCGGACGGCAAGGGACTATCGTGAAAAGCAAAGCGAGAGCCGCGTACCGGCCCCTTTGACCACGAGAAGGCCAAAACCGCTCCAACACTCGACAGGGCCGGTGCGCTCCCGCCGGAGAAGGCGTCCACTGGAAGGCAGGGCGCATTCCCCGGAGTGCTTGTCCGACGGACAAGAGGAGCAGGCATGAGCGACACCACAGCAGCCACCGCGCACGAGGCATACGCATTCGCCTGCATGAGGTGCGGACACGGGTGGGAGCAGGCGTACGAGATAGAACACCACGTCGACGCGTCCGGCCACGCCTACGTGACCTACAAGGCGGACGGCGAGCGGGTGCCCTCGCCCCTCTCCACCCCCACCTGCGCCAACTGCGGCGGGCACGTCGTGCGGATCATGCGGGCCGGCCGGGTCTCGACCGTCCAGCAGCTCATGTACAACCAGAACCGTTCCCAGCCCGCCGCCGGGCCGCTGATCCCCGAGGAGCCCGCCGAGGAGCCCGTGGCCGCCACCGCCGTTCCGGCCTCCGGCCACCACTGGCACCTCTCCGACCTCCTGCACCCGTTCCGGAAGTAGGGCGAACGGCCGCGGTCCTCGTACGATCGTGGCCATGAGCCGCACCGAAGCCCCGCCCCTTCCGGAACCCCTCCGGGTGCCGGTCGCCGATTCGCACACCCACCTGGACATGCAGGACGGCACCGTCGAGGAGGGCCTGGCCAGGGCCGCCGCGGTGAACGTGACGACCGTGGTCCAGGTGGGCTGCGACGTGAAGGGGTCCCGCTGGGCCGCCGAGACCGCCGCCGCGCACGCGAACGTGCACGCGGCGGTGGCCCTGCACCCCAACGAGGCGCCGCGCATCGTGCACGGGGATCCCGATGGCTGGTCGCGGCAGGGCGCGCGCGAGGCGGGCGGCACCGCCGCGCTGCACGAGGCCCTCACCGAGATCGACGCGCTGGCCGCGCTGCCGCACGTACGCGGGGTCGGCGAGACCGGACTCGATCACTTCCGGACCGGCCCCGAGGGCATGGCGGCCCAGGAGGAGTCCTTCCGGGCCCACATCGAGATCGCCAAGCGCCACGGCAAGGCCCTCGTCATCCACGACCGCGAGGCCCACGCGGACGTCCTGCGCGTCCTCGCGGACGCGGGGGCGCCCGAGCGGACCGTCTTCCACTGCTACTCCGGCGACGCGGACATGGCCCGGGTCTGCGCGGAGGCCGGCTACTTCATGTCCTTCGCCGGGAACATGACCTTCAAGAACGCCCAGCCGCTGCGCGACGCGCTGGCGGTGGCCCCGCTGGAACTGGTCCTGGTCGAGACGGACGCCCCGTTCCTGACGCCGGCCCCGTACCGGGGGCGGCCCAACGCGCCGTACCTGATCCCGGTGACGCTGCGGGCGATGGCGGCGGTGAAGGGGCTGGACGAGGACACCCTCGCCGAGGCGATCGCGGAGAACACGGCCCGGGCGTTCGACTACTGAGCGGGTGCCGAGCTCCGTGAGTCGACTTGCGGAGCTCGCGGGCCCCGTACGCTTTACAGGTGAGCACCACTGAGCCCGACGCCCTCCTGGGCCCCGCAGACATCCGCGAACTCGCCGACACCCTCGGCGTACGCCCCACCAAGCAGCGCGGGCAGAACTTCGTCATCGACGCCAACACGGTCCGCCGGATCGTGCGGACGGCGGAGGTCCGGCCGGACGACGTGGTGGTCGAGATCGGCCCCGGCCTCGGCTCGCTGACCCTCGCGCTGCTGGAGGTCGCCGACCGGGTCGTCGCCGTCGAGATCGACGACGTACTCGCGGCGGCCCTGCCCGCCACCGTCGCCGCCCGGATGCCCGCCCGCGCCGACCGCTTCGCGCTGGTGCACTCGGACGCCATGCTCGTACGCGAGCTGCCGGGCCCGCCGCCCACGGCGCTGGTCGCCAACCTCCCGTACAACGTCGCCGTGCCGGTGCTGCTCACCGTGCTCGACCGCTTCCCCAGCATCGAGCGCACGCTGGTCATGGTGCAGGCCGAGGTCGCGGACCGGCTGGCGGCCCGGCCGGGCAACAAGGTCTACGGCGTGCCGTCGGTGAAGGCGAACTGGTACACGGACGTCAAGCGCGCCGGGTCCATCGGCCGCAAGGTCTTCTGGCCCGCGCCGAACGTGGACTCCGGGCTCGTCTCGCTGGTGCGCCGCCGCGAACCCGTGGCGACGACCGCGAGCAAGGCGGAGGTCTTCGCGGTGGTGGACGCGGCGTTCGCGCAGCGCCGCAAGACGCTGCGCGCGGCACTCGCGGGCTGGGCCGGTTCCGCACCGGCCGCCGAGGCCGCCCTGGTCGCGGCGGGTGTCTCGCCGCAGGCGCGCGGCGAGTCCCTGACGATCGAGGAGTTCGCGGCGGTCGCCGAGAACAAGCCCGCCGGCCCGAACGCGCCGGCCGCCGAGACCGGGAGCGCGCAGTGAGCGTCACCGTACGGGTCCCCGCCAAGGTCAACGTCCAGCTCGCGGTCGGTGCCGCGCGCCCGGACGGCTTCCACGACCTGGCCAACGTCTTCCTCGCCGTCGGCCTGTACGACGAGGTCACCGTCACCCCCGCCGACAGCCTGCGCATCACCTGCTCCGGGCCGGACGCGGCCCAGGTCCCGCTGGACGCGTCGAACCTGGCCGCGCGGGCGGCGTCCGCGCTGGCCGCGCGCCACGGCGTCGCGCCGGACGTGCACATCCACATCGACAAGGACATCCCCGTCGCCGGCGGCATGGCGGGCGGCAGCGCGGACGGGGCCGGCGCGCTGCTGGCCTGCGACGCGCTGTGGGGGACCGGCACGCCGCGCGAGGACCTGCTCGCCCTCTGCGCCGAGCTGGGCAGCGATGTGCCGTTCAGCCTGGCCGGCGGCGCCGCGCTCGGCACCGGCCGGGGCGAGCTGCTGACCCCGGTCGAGGTGGGCGGCACCTTCCACTGGGTGTTCGCGGTGGCCGACGGCGGGCTCTCCACCCCGGCGGTGTACCGCGAGTTCGACCGGCTGACCGAGGGCACCCGCGTCCCCGAGCCCGTGGCCTCGGACGCCCTCCTCGACGCGCTGCGGTCGGGCGACCCGAAGGCCCTGGCCGCCACCCTGGGCAACGACCTCCAGGCCCCCGCGCTGGCCCTGCGCCCCTCCCTCGCCGCGACCCTGGCGGCGGGCACGGAGGCGGGCGCGCTGGCGGCCCTGGTCTCCGGCTCGGGCCCGACGACCGCGTTC
The DNA here is from genome assembly GCF_049844595.1 of Streptomyces sp. DT224. Classification (NCBI taxonomy): domain Bacteria; kingdom Bacillati; phylum Actinomycetota; class Actinomycetes; order Kitasatosporales; family Streptomycetaceae; genus Streptomyces; species Streptomyces sp. DT224. The sequence goes on along the minus strand of NZ_JBNCLI010000006.1, from coordinate 274,345 downwards.
CTCGCGGAGGACGAAGCGACGGCCCACGCGGTGGCCGCCGCCCTCACCGTCTCGGGGACCTGCCGCACGGCGCGGACGGCGGTGTCCCCGGCGCCGGGGGCGACGGTCCTGTAGGCGGTCAGCCCACCCGTACCGACGCCTTCGCCAGCTCGTACGCCGGCAGCATGCCCCCGTGCTCGTCCGCGTCCAGGCCGCCCAGATGCACGACGACCGGGCCCTCGGGGGTCGAGAGGGCGAAGGCGCGGGCGGGGCGGTCCTCGTCCATGAGCGCGCTGTGGAGCGTGTAGGTCACCTCGGTCAGCGACCGGCCGCCGCTCGTGACCTCCCTGTACGTCGCCTCGGAGGCGTTCTCGTCCGCTCCGACGAAGCCCTTCAGCGCCTCGCGCGGGGTGAGGGCCGCGGCCTTCGCCCGCCACACCCGCAGGAAGCCGATCTGCCCGGCCGGCTTGGCGTCGATCTCGCAGGCCATGGTGACCGGGCCCTGCTCGGCGAGCTCGGCGAACTCCGAGTCCGGGTCGGCCTCGACGGCCTTCGGCTTCCAGTCCTCCGCCAGGTCGAACGTCACCGGCAGTTCGCAGCCGGAGCCGGCGCCGCCGACCGTGCCGCCCCTGGCCGCGGTCTTCACCGCGGGCGCCGCGGACTTCTCCGCCTTCGCGCCGTCGTCGGATTCCGTGTCCGACGAGCAGCCGGTCAGCGCGGCGGCGGCCAGCAGTACGGGCAGCAGCCCGCGAACCGTACGACGTGTCATGACCATCCCCGCCCCCTGATCGTTTGCGCGCAAGGTACACCGGGGCGGGCAGGCGCTCGTACGGAGGTCCGTGCGGCGGCGACTACGCTGGAAGGCCGGAGTCTTCCTCGTAGCTGGAGCGTTCGTGGCCGTCAACCTCATCAATGTCGAGCAGGTCAGCAAGGTCTACGGCACCCGTGCCCTGCTCGACGGTGTCTCCCTCGGCGTCTCGGAGGGCGACCGGATCGGTGTCGTCGGCCGCAACGGCGACGGCAAGACGACCCTGATCCGGATGCTCGCCCGGCTGGAGGAGGCCGACACCGGCCGCGTCACGCACAGCGGCGGGCTGCGCCTGGGCGTCCTCACCCAGCACGACTCGCTCGACCCCGAGGCGACCATCCGCCACGAGGTCATCGGCGACCTCGCCGACCACGAGTGGGCGGGCAGCGCCAAGATCCGCGATGTGCTCACCGGCCTCTTCGGCGGGCTCGACCTGCCGGGCTTCGAGAACGGCCTGGACACCGTCATCGCCCCGCTCTCCGGCGGTGAGCGGCGCCGGATCGCGCTCGCCAAGCTGCTCATCGCCGAACAGGACCTGATCGTCCTGGACGAGCCGACCAACCACCTCGACGTCGAGGGCATCTCCTGGCTCGCCGGCCATCTGCGCGCCCGCCGCTCCGCGCTGGTCTGCGTCACCCACGACCGCTGGTTCCTGGACCAGGTCTGCACCCGCATGTGGGACGTGCAGCGCGGCACGGTCCACGAGTACGAGGGCGGCTACAGCGACTACGTGTTCGCCCGCGCCGAACGGGAGCGGATCGCCGCGACCGAGGAGACCAAGCGGCAGAACCTCATGCGCAAGGAGCTGGCCTGGCTGCGGCGCGGCGCCCCCGCCCGCACCGCCAAGCCCCGCTACCGCATCGAGGCCGCCAACGAGCTGATCGCGGATGTGCCGCCGCCGCGCGACACCAGCGAGCTGATGAAGTTCGCCAACGCCCGGCTCGGCAAGACCGTGTTCGACCTGGAGGACGTCACCGTCCAGGCCGGCCCCAAGACCCTGCTCCAGCACCTCACCTGGCAGCTCGGCCCCGGCGACCGCATCGGCCTGGTCGGGGTCAACGGCGCCGGCAAGACCTCGCTGCTGCGGGCGCTCGCCGAGGCAGCCCGCAGCGAGGGCGAGGTCCAGCCCGCCGCCGGGAAGATCGTCGTCGGCAAGACCGTCCGGCTCGCCTACCTCTCCCAGGAGGTCCACGAGCTGGACCCGAACCTGCGCGTCCTGGAGGCCGTCCAGCAGGTGCGGGACCGGGTGGACCTCGGCAAGGGGCGCGAGATGACCGCCGGGCAGCTCTGCGAGCAGTTCGGCTTCGCCAAGGAGAAGCAGTGGACGCCCGTCGGCGACCTCTCCGGCGGTGAGCGGCGCCGGCTCCAGATCCTGCGCCTGCTGATGGACGAGCCCAACGTGCTCTTCCTGGACGAGCCGACCAACGACCTCGACATCGAGACCCTGACGCAGCTGGAGGACCTGCTCGACGGCTGGCCCGGCTCCATGATCGTGATCTCCCACGACCGATTCTTCATCGAGCGCACCACGGACCGGGTCATGGCCCTCCTCGGCGACCAGGCGCTGCGGATGCTGCCGCGCGGCATCGACGAGTACCTGGAGCGCAGGCAGCGCCAGGCCGCGACGTCCGCCCCCGCGGCCGCCCCGGCCGCCGCGCGGACCGCCGCCCCGGCGCCCGCGGTCTCCGCGCAGGCGGCCCGCGCGGCCAAGAAGGAGCTCCAGAAGGTCGAGCGGCAGCTGGAGAAGATGTCGACCCGCGAGACGACCCTGCACGCCCAGATCGCCGAGAACGCCACGGACTTCGAGAAGGTGGCGAAGTTGGACGCGGAGCTGCGCGAACTGGTCGCGGAACGCGACGTGCTGGAGATGCGCTGGCTGGAACTGGCCGAGGACGCCTGACCGTCGTCACGCGTGGGGCGGGTGGTACAAAGAAGCCTCGCCCGGTGCGGGCCAGGACCGTGCCGCTTTCACCCCAGGGGGACGGGTCCGATGAGCCAGCCGCCCGGACAGCAGCCGCCGCAGGGCGGGTTCGGCGCACCGTACGAACCGGCGGCTGGCCCGTACACCCAGCCGCCCACCCAGCCCGGCTACGGCTACCCGCCGCAGGGCTACGGGCAGCCCGGGCCGAACCCGTACACGCAGCCCGGCCCGTACACGCAGCCCGGGCCGTACACGCAGCCCGGGCTGCACCAGATGCCCACCCAGCAGCAGTACGCCGCCCCCGCGCCCGGCGGGCCGCAGGGCCGGGGCGGGCCGTTCCGGGGCCGGGCCGCGAAGATCGTCGGGGCCGTGGTCGCCGTGGCGCTCCTCGCGGGCGGCGGGATCTGGTTCGCTTCCGGAGGCGACGGGGGCAACGACAAGCCCCTGGCCGGGCCGACCCACTCCGCCAAGCCCACCGTGGCGCCGTCGCCGACCAAGGGCGGGGCCACCGGGGAGCCGGTGGCCAGCCCGGAGGAGGAGGCCCGGACCATCAACGCCGGGGCCAAACCCGGCGAGGCGAAGGTCGCCTGGATCCAGAAGGGCGGCATCGACCTGCCGCGCAACGGCGAGGACCAGTTCGGCCCGTGGTTCGCCGGGGACGTCGTCGTCCGGGCGCTGTTCCACACGGTCTCCGGCTACTCGGTCTCCGACGGCACCCTGCGGTGGAACCTCCGGCTGCCGGCCAAGATGTGCTCGGCGCCCTCGCAGCCCACCGCCGACGGCAGGATCGTCCTCGGGATCAGGCACGACTCCGCCGCCGACGCCGACTGCGACACGCTCCAGATGGTCGACCTGAAGACGGGCAAGGCCGGCTGGCGCACGTCGTACGTCCGCAAGGGGGTCTGGGACGGGCTCTCCGACCTCGCGATGTCCATCAACGGTGACACCGTGACCGTCGGCCGTACCGGCCGGACCGAGGGCTTCCGGGTCAGCGACGGCAAGCAGCTCTTCGGCGAACGGCCCGGGAGGTGCCAGCCGTTCGGCCTCGCCAGCGGCCCGGTGGCCATCGCGGCGGTGAGCTGCCACACCGCCGACGACCAGTACAAGGACCAGCAGCTCCAGCGGATCGACCCCGCCACCGGCAAGGCGCTGTGGACCTACAAGCTGAAGAAGGACTGGGAGGTCGCCCAGATCCTCTCCGCCAGCCCGCTGGTCGTCTCCCTGAAGCGCCCGGAGAAGTGGGCGATCCTCGTCCTCAACGCCGACGGCACCTACCGCTCCCAGCTCTCCGGCGGCCCCGGCGACTATCAGCTCAAGTGCGAGCGGGACATGATGTCGCTCGGCCGGAACCTGGACAACTGCGTGGGCGTCGCCGCCGACGCGAACACCTTCTACATGAGCACCAAGTACGGCGAGTTCGGCGAGCTCCACGCCAACAAGGTCGTGGCGTTCGACCTGGACACCGGCACGTTCCGCTGGTCGGCCGACGCACCCGGGGGCCAGGCCGTCACCCCGCTGCGCACCGAGGGCGGCAAGCTGCTGATGTACGTCCACGCCGCCAAGGGCAAGGGCGGCGGGATCGCCACCCTCCCCTCGACCGGCGGCACGCCGCGGTTCGTGCGGCGCCACCCGGCGTCCGGCGCCGACCTGGAGCGCGGCATCTACGAACCGCGCATCGTGTACACCGGGGGCCGCACCGTGCTGTTGGCGTCACGTCTCAGCGGCATCAGCGGCGACGACGAGGTGGACATGCGCTCCATGGTGGCCTTCGGCGGCTGACGGTCCGAAGCATCACGACGGCATCACGGCCCGGTCCTCCCTTGGGAACAGGGGCGGACCGAACCGGAAGGCCCTCTCGGGCGGGTGGTACAAAGAAGTCCCGCTCGACTGACGTGACACTGCGGGATCCATGCCCGATTCGCTCCATTTCGCCGTGGTCCAGGGGATCTTGCCCCGAGGCGCCGGTGAGATCGCGGGGGAGTCCGGAACGGGCACCGGACCGCACGAAGGGGGACGCGCTGATGACCCAGCCGCCCGGACAGCAACCGCCGCAGGGAGGCTTCGGCGCTCCGCAGGAGCCGCCGCACGGGGTACCGCAGCCGCCCCAGGGCCCGCCGCAGACTCCGCCGCCCGCCGCGCCGCCCCAGGCCCCCGCCGCGCCGCCGACCCCACCGCCCACGCAGCCGGGCTACGGCTACCCGCAGCAGCCGGGCCCGTACGGCCAGCCGCAGCAGCAGCCCGGTCCCTACGGCCAGCCGCAGCAGCCCGGTCCCTACGGGCAGCAGCAGCCCGGCCCGTACGGCCAGCAGCCCGGCCCCTACGGGCAGCAGCAGCCGGGTCCGTACGGCCAGCAGCCGCAGGCCGGGTACGGCTTCCCGCCGCAGCAGCACCCCGGCGCGCCCGTGCCGCCCGGCCCGAACGGCCCCGGCGGCGGCAGCCCGTTCAAGCGCAAGCCCGCCCTGATCATCGGCGCCGCGGTCGTCGCGCTCCTGGTCATCGGCGGCGGCGTGTACTTCGCGACGAGCGGCGGCGACGGCGACGACGACAAGCCGGTCGCCAAGAAGACCGAGCAGGTCGCGAAGCCGTCCGGGTCGCCCTCCGTCGACCAGGGCGACGGCAACGGCACCGGCCGGAAGGACGACGACCTCAACAGCGGCCGCAAGGACGGCGAGGCCAAGGTCCTCTGGCTCCAGAAGAACGACGTCGACCTCCCGCGCAACGGCGCGACCGTCTACGGTCCCTGGATCGTCGGCGACACCATCGTCAAGGGCATGTACCGCACGGTCTCCGGTTACTCGGTCGCCGACGGCAAGCAGACGTGGACGCTCAAGCTGCCCGCCGACATCTGTTCCGCGCCCGAGCAGACCACCGCCGACGGCAAGATCGTCATCGCGATCAAGAACGGCACCACCGACAAGGCCGACTGCTCCGCCCTCCAGCAGATCGACCTCGACACGGGCAAGGCCGGATGGAAGAAGGAGGTCAAGAAGAGCGGCCTCTTCGACATGATGTCCGACCTCTCCATGGCCATCAGCGGCGACACCGTCACGGCCGGCCGCACCGGCACGTCCAACGCCTACCGGGTCAGCGACGGCAAGGAGGTCTTCGGCAAGCGGGGCGGCAACTGCGAGCCGTTCGCCTTCGCCGGCGGCCCCAAGCTCATCGCCGCGGTCAACTGCCGCACGGACGACATCGAGAACCCGCAGCAGGAGATCGAGGAGCTCGACCCGAACACCGGCACGGCGAAGTGGACCTACAAGGCCGCGCGCGGCTGGGAGGTCGACAAGGTCTACTCGGTGAGCCCGCTCATCGTCTCCTTCACCAAGGGCGACAGCGACGACAAGAAGTGGACCGTTGTCGCGCTCCGCGAGAACGGCACGCTGCGCTCCCAGCTGAAGAGTGACAAGGGCGACAAGTTCGCCCCGGAGTGCGGCGGCGGCTTCTCCATCTTCGGCCAGCAGCTCCAGGACTGCACCGGCGTCGCGGCCGACGCCAACACCTTCTACATGTCCACGGCGGACGACTCCAGCGGCTCCGCCCGCACCAACAAGGTCGTCGCGTTCGACCTGAACACCGGCAAGACGAAGTGGAAGGCGAACGCCCCCGCCGAGGAGACCATGAAGCCGCTCGGCATGGAGGGCGGCAACGTCCTGCTCTACGTCGAAGGCGGCTACGGCAAGGGCGGCGGCATCGCGACCCTCTCCCCGGCCGGCGGCAGCCCGAAGACGGTGCTCAAGCACCCGGACTCCACCTCGGAGATCGAGCGCTCCTTCTACAACCCGAAGATCCGGTACGCGGACGGGCGTTCGTTCATCGCGAGCGGGCGGGTCAGCGCGAGCAACGACAAGGAAGAGATGGAGACGAAGACCATGATGGCCTTCGGCAACTGACGGCTCACCCCACCCGGACGAACCCGACCGACCCCCCCTTCCCCGAGGTACGCAACGCCATGACCCAGCCGCCCCAGCAGCCGCCCAACGACCCGCCCCAGGGCGGCTTCGGCGCGCCGCAGGACCCGCCGCCCGGCGGATTCGGCGCGCCGCAGGATCCGCCCGCCGGTGGCTTCGGCGCCCCGACCCCGCCGCCCCCCGGCCCGCCCCAGCAGCAGCCGGGCTACGGCTACCCGCAGCCGCCCACCCAGCCCGGCTACGGCTTCCCGCAGGGCCAGCCGCCGCAGCCGCCCACCCAGCCCGGCTACGGCTTCCCGCAGGGCCAGCAGCAGCCGTACGGCTACCCGACCGCACCGATGCAGCCGGCCTACCAGCCGCCGCAACAGGGCGGGAGCGGGAAGAAGTTCTCCACCCAGGCGCAGATCATCGTCGCCGCCGTGGTCGCGGTCGCCCTGATCGTCGGCGGCGGCATCTGGTACGCCTCCAGCGGCGGCGACGACAAGAAGGACGAGGCGGGCTCCTCCGCCGGCACCTCCGGCGAGAACAAGGGAGGCAAGGGCGACGACGGCGGGAAGGGCGGCTCCACCGGCGGCAAGGAGAAGGCCCCGGCGAACGTCGACTCGACCGTCGGCTTCCAGCTCCCGCAGCCCAAGGTCACCGACGTCACCACCGTCGACGGCTCGTGGATCACCGACAAGGCGTACGTGAAGACGGGCGTCAACGAGATCGTCGGCTACGACCTGGACAAGGGCACCAAGCTCTGGTCGATCCCGCTGGACGGCCAGGTCTGCGCCGCCTCCCGGCACATGAGCAAGGACTACAAGACCGCCATCCTCTTCGAGGAGGCCAAGCGGACGAAGGCCAAGAACTACCAGCAATGCAACAAGGTCGGCGGCCTCGACCTGGCCACCGGCAAGCTGCTGTGGAGCAAGTCGGTCACTGCCTCCACCAGCGGTGACCGGCCGGTCCGCTTCGACGAGGTCACCCTCAGCGGCACCACGGTCGCCGCCGGCGGCTCCGGCGGCGGCGCCGCCTTCAAGCTGGACACCGGCGCCGAGCTCTGGAAGCCGAAGGCCAGCACCGACGGCTGCTACGACCAGGGCTACGGCGGCGGCGAGGCCCTGGCCGTCGTCCGCAAGTGCGGTACGTACGACGACCCCCAGCTCATCATCCAGGCGCTGAACCCGACGACGGGCGCCCCGCTCTCCTCGTACAAGATGCCGGCCGGCGTCGACTACGCGAGCATCGTCTCCACCAAGCCGCTCGTCGTCGCCGCCGACGTCGGCGACACCGCCGGCGACGGCAGCAGCATCTCGGACTTCTTCTCGATCGACGAGGCCACCGGCAAGCTGAAGATCCGCATCTCCGCCGACGCCGAGAAGTACGCGGCCCGGTGCGGCTCCACCGAGGTCGAGCAGTGCCAGCACCTCGCCGTCGGCAACAACCGCCTCTACCTGCCGACCGAGGAGCACGAGGGCACCGGCGAGAGCTTCAGCCGGACGAACGAGATCGTCTCCTTCGACCTCACCACCGGCAAGCAGACCGGCGACCGGGCCGACGCGGGCGAGAAGTTCACCATGTTCCCGCTGCGCATGGACGGCAAGAACATCATTGCGTACCGGGAACCCCCGTACGACAAGGGCGGTGAGATCGTCTCCATCGACGGCAGCACCTTCGAGCAGACGGTCCTGATGCGCAACCCGTCCGACGACGCCGTCCGGGACGCGGAGACCAGCTTCACCGCGGACTACGCGGAGTTCCGCTACGAGCAGGGACGCTTCTTCATCTCCGAGACGATGATCAGCGCCCCGCGCAAGAGCTCGCTGGACGACAAGGAGTACCTGGTGGTGTCCTTCCACACCAGCTGAGCACGCCTCACATGGGGGGTGGAACCGGCCGGTTCCACCCCCACACGCGTACCCGGCCGTGTAACTTGCAGGCCCTGGAGGGCCGGGGGGCCCGTGCCGTGGTGACGGGGGGATGGGCGATGGGTGTCCGGCTGATGGTGGTGGACGACCACCGACTGCTCGCCGAGGCCCTGGCCTCGGCGCTGAAGCTGCGCGGCCACCGGGTGGTGGCCGCCGCCGCGCCCACCGCCGGGGCGGCGGACCTGGTCGTCGGACGGGCCCCGGAGGTCTGCCTGTTCGGCACCGCGTCGCCCGCCGTGCCCGGCACGTTCGACCCCGTCGTCCGGATCCGGCGCGAGCGCCCGCAGACCGCGGTGGTCGTGCTCGGCCCGGTCCCCAGCCCGCGCGGGATCGCCGCCGCCTTCGCGGCCGGGGCCGCCGGGTACGTCCGGCACGACGAGCGGATCGAGGGCGTGGAGCGCGCCATGGTCAAGGCCAGGGCCGGGGAGGCGGCCATCGCGCCCCAGCTCCTCCAGGGGGCCTTCGCCGAACTGCTCGACCCGGTGGCCCAGCCGGACGACGAGGGCCGCCGGCTGCTGCGGCTGCTCACCCCGCGCGAGGTCGAGGTGCTGGTCCGGGTCGCGGAGGGCGACGACACCCGGCTGATCGCGGCCGGGATGCGGATCGCGCCGAGCACCGCCCGTACGCACGTCCAGCGCGTCCTGATGAAGCTCGGCGTGGGCTCCCGGCTGGAGGCCGCCGCACTGGCCGCCCGGACCGGGCTGCTGGACCGGGCGGCGGTGACACGCCAGGGGCCGGACCCCGTCGGCTGACGGTGTCCGGCCCCTCGGGGGTGTCCTGGCGGTCAGGGCCGGGTCCGTCTGACCGGCCCGACCGCCAGGACACCCCCTGTCACGTAGGACGTACTAGCCGGCCGGGGTGTCCTCCGGCGCGGGCTCAGGGGCCTGGGCCGGGCGCAGCTTCATCCAGACCAGGAAGAACAGGCCGAGCACCAGCATGGCGAGGCCGGTCCAGAGGTTGATGTGGACGCCCTGGGCCTTCTTCAGGTCCTCGTCGGACGGGCTGATCCCGGCGATCGTCACGATGATCCCGTAGACCACGAAGAGGCCGCCGATGATCCGCCGGATGTCGAAGAGGCGGGCCGCCGTGGCGGACTTCTGCTCCAGGTCGGAGACTTCCTTGTGCAGGTCGGACATGGTGGGTTGCTCCGATCAGAACGAGTAGGGGACGTAGCACAGGGCGGCGAGCACGATGGCTCCCCAGCCCAGGAGTGCGGGCCTGCGGTACCAGGCGCTGTCGCCCTCCTCGGGCACCTCGGGGGCCCCCGGGGACTCGGTTCCGTAGACGAGGCCGGCGAGTTCGGCCTCGGGCTTGGGAGCGGTGAAGAGCGTGACCGCGATCATGACGACCGCGCCGGCGACGAAGCCGACGATGGCGGAGACGAAGTTGGCGCCCTGGTCGCTCGGGATGTCGATGACGCCCTGCTTGTAGATGACGAAGTAGTTGACCATCGCGGCCGTGGTGCCCGCGAGCAGGCCCCAGACACCGGACTTCATGGAGGCGCGCTTCCAGAACATGCCGATGATGAAGACCACGAAGAGCGGGACGTTGAAGAACGAGAAGAGCGTCTGGAGGTAGCTCATGATGTTCGAGAAGCTGGCGGCGATGAACGCGGTGCCGATGGAGGCCAGCACGCCGAGCGCCGTGATCAGCCGGCCGAAGCGCAGGTAGTACGCGTCCGACTGGTCCTTCTTCACGTACCGCGCCCAGATGTCCGTGGTGAACACGGTGTTGAACGAGGAGACGTTGGCGGCCATGCCCGCCATGAACGCGGCCAGCAGACCGGTCACCGCGATGCCGAGCACACCGTTCGGCAGCAGCTCGCGCATCAGCAGCGGGATCGCGTCGTTGTACGTGGTGCCGGAGCCGTCGGTGCCGATGTTCGGCACGACCACGGCGGCGACCAGGCCCGGGATCATCACGACGAAGACGATGAACATCTTCGGGAAGGCCGCGATCAGCGGGGTGCGCTGGGCGGCCGAGAGGTTCTTCGCGGACAGGGCGCGCTGCACCTCGGCGAAGTTCGTCGTCCAGTAGCCGAAGGAGAGCACGAAGCCGAGGCCGAGGACGATCGTCAGCCAGTTGGCGCCGAGCGGGTTGGCGTCACCGATGCCGGTACCGCCCCAGGCCGACATGAAGTTCGAGCCGTGCTTCGACGTCAGCGAGTCGCTCAGCCCGTCCCAGCCGCCGACGCGCTTGAGGCCCAGCAGGGTCAGCGGGATCAGCGCGGCGAGGATGACGAAGAACTGGAGCACCTCGTTGTAGATCGCGGAGGAGAGTCCGCCGATCGTGATGTAGACGAGGACGAAGAGGCCCGCGACGACGATCGCGACCCACTGCGGCCAGCCGAGCAACGCCTCCACGACGATCGACAGGGCGTACAGGTTGACGCCCGCGATCAGGATCGCCGAGAAGGCGAAGAGTATGGAGCTCAGCAGGTGCGCGGACTTGTCGAAGCGCTGGAGCAGGAACTCCGGCACCGAGCGCACCTTCGAGCGGTAGTAGAACGGCATCATCACGAGGCCGAGGAAGACCATCGCGGGGATGGCGCCGATCCAGTACCAGTGCACCACCGCGACGCCGTACTGCGCGCCCGTCGCCGCCATGCCGAGGATCTCGGTGGCGCCGAGATTCGCCGCCACGAAGGCCAGACCGGTCACCCATGCGGGCAGTGACCGTCCGGAGAGGAAGAAGTCGAGGCTGGTCTTGACACTCGCCCGGGCGGCGAAGCCGATGCCGAGCACCACGACGAAGTAGATCGCCAGGATCGTGTAGTCGAGCCCGTTCGTGGGGAGCCGGAGCTCTGCTGCCAGATAGTGCATGTGGGGGTCTCGCTTCGTTTCGCGAACTGAACTCGAAGGAAACTACGCTCTTGTGTTCGGAAAGTGAACACTTCCCTAGAGGTTCTTTGTTTGTTTGTGATCGTATTGCCGGAATCCCCGGCTTCAAGCGGCCGTGTCGCCCTCGCTCGGCTCGCCTGCCCCCGCCGTCGACTCATTGACGCATCTGTTGACTTGTGGTTCATTGTGTTGGGTTATGTTTGGTGGGAGGAGTCTGGTGAAGAAGACGGTTACGACGCTCGCCGACGGCCGGGAGCTGATCTACTACGACAGCCGTGACGACCTCGTGCGCGAGGCCGTTGACACGCGCCCCCTCGACGCCGTCTCCACCTCGTCCGAGATCCGGCGCGACCCCCTCCTCGGTGACAGCGTGGCCATCGCCTCGCACCGCCAGGGCCGCACCTACCACCCGCCCGCCGACGAGTGCCCGCTGTGCCCCTCGCGCGAGGGCCGCCAGAGCGAGATCCCGGAGCCCGACTACGACGTCGCCGTCTTCGAGAACCGCTTCCCCTCGCTCGCCGGCGACTCCGGCCGCTGCGAGGTCGTCTGCTTCACCTCCGACCACGACGCCTCGTTCGCCGACCTCACCGAGGAGCAGGCGGGGCTCGTCCTGGACGCCTGGACCGACCGCACCGCGGCCCTGGCCCGGCTCCCGCAGGTCAAGCAGGTGTTCTGCTTCGAGAACCGGGGCGCCGAGATCGGCGTCACGCTCGGCCACCCGCACGGCCAGATCTACGGCTACCCCTTCGTCACCCCGCGCACCGAGCTGATGCTCCGCTCGATGGCCGCCCACCACGCGAAGACCGGCAGCAACCTCTTCGACGACGTGATCGCCCGCGAGGAGGAGGACGGCTCCCGGATCGTGCTCGCCACCGCGCACTGGATCGCCTTCGTCCCGTACGCGGCCCACTGGCCGTACGAGGTCCACCTCCACCCGCGCCGCCGCGTCGCCGACCTGCGCGAGCTGGACGAGGAGGCGCGCACGGAGTTCCCACAGGTCTATCTGGAACTGTTGAGGCGATTCGACCGGATCTTCGGACCCGGGGAGCCGCCGACCCCGTACATCTCCGCCTGGCACCAGGCGCCGTTCGGGGTCCCCGGGCGTGAGGACTTCGGGCTCCACCTCGAGCTTTTCACCATCCGACGGACCTCCGGCAAGCTGAAGTTCCTCGCGGGTTCCGAATCCGGCATGAGCGTGTTCATCAACGACGTGCCGCCGGAGACCGCGGCCCAGCGACTGCGAGAGGTAGCGAGCCAGTGAGCAAGACCCCGAAGAAGTACCTGGTCACCGGCGGTGCCGGCTACGTGGGCAGTGTCGTCGCCCAGCACCTCCTGGAGGCCGGCCACACCGTCACCGTCCTCGACGACCTCTCCACCGGCTTCCGCGAGGGCGTCCCGGCCGGGGCCGACTTCATCGAGGGCCGGATCCAGGACGCCGCGAAGTGGCTCGACGCCTCCTACGACGGGGTCCTCCACTTCGCCGCGTACTCCCAGGTCGGCGAGTCCGTCACCGACCCCGAGAAGTACTGGCTCAACAACGTCGGCGGCTCCACCGCCCTGCTCGCCGCGATGCGCGACGCCGGGGTGCGCACCCTGGTCTTCTCCTCCACCGCCGCGACCTACGGCGAGCCGGTGTCCAGCCCCCTCACGGAGACCGACCCCACCGCCCCGACCAGCCCGTACGGCGCGACCAAGCTCGCCGTCGACCACATGATCACCGGGGAGGCCGCCGCCCACGGCCTGGCCGCCGTCTCGCTGCGCTACTTCAACGTGGCCGGGGCGTACGGCGACTGCGGCGAGCGGCACAGCCCCGAGTCCCATCTCATCCCGCTGGTGCTCCAGGTCGCCCTCGGACAGCGCGAGTCGATCTCCGTCTACGGCGACGACTACCCGACCCCGGACGGCACCTGCGTCCGCGACTACATCCACGTCGCGGACCTGGCCGAGGCGCACCTCCTGGCCCTCGACGCCGCCGTCCCGGGCGAGCACCTGATCTGCAACCTCGGCAACGGCAACGGCTTCTCGGTCCGCGAGGTCATCGAGACGGTCCGCGAGGTCACCGGCCACCCCGTCCCCGAGACCGCGGCCCCGCGCCGCGCCGGCGACCCGGCCGTCCTCGTCGCCTCCGCCGCCACCGCCAGGGAGCGGCTCGGCTGGCAGCCGTCCCGCGCCGACCTGGCCGGAATCGTCTCCGACGCCTGGACGTTCGCCCGCCGAGAGGAGCCCACCGCACCATGACCGAGGACCACGCAGAGCTCACCGCCTCCTTCACCGCGCTGTACGGAAGCGAGCCCGAGGGGATCTGGGCCGCACCCGGCCGGGTCAACCTGATCGGCGAGTACACCGACTTCAACGACGGCTTCGTCATGCCGCTCGCCCTCCCGCACACCGCGCGCGCCGCGGTCGCCCGCCGCACCGACGGCGAGCTGCGGCTGCACTCCACCGATGTGCCCGGCGGAGTCGTCCGGCTGCGCGTGGACGGGCTGACCCCCAACGAGGGCCACGGCTGGGCCGCCTACCCGGCCGGCGTCGTCTGGGCGCTGCGCGAGGCGGGCCACGAGGTCACCGGCGCCGACATCCAGCTGACCTCCACCGTCCCCACGGGCGCCGGGCTCTCCTCGTCCGCCGCCCTCGAAGTGGTCACCGCCCTCGCCCTCAACGACCTCTTCGGCCTCGGGCTCGACGCGGCGGAGCTCGCGGTCCTCGCCCAGCGCGCGGAGAACGCGTTCGTCGGCGTCCCCTGCGGGGTCATGGACCAGATGGCGTCCGCCTGCTGCACCGAGGGCCACGCCCTGCACCTGGACACCCGGGACCTCGGCCGCCGCCAGGTGCCCTTCGACCTGGCCGCGCGCGGGCTGCGGCTCCTCGTGGTCGACACCCGCGTCAAGCACGCGCTCGGCGACGGGGCGTACGCGGAGCGCCGGACCGGCTGCGAGGAGGGCGCCCGCCTGCTCGGCATACCCACCCTGCGCGACCTGCCGTACGAGGAGCTGGGCGCGGCCCTGGACCGGCTCGCGGAGCTGGGCGCGGACGAGTCCGTCGTGCGGTACGTGCGCCATGTGGTCGGCGACAACCAGCGCGTCGAGCAGGTCATCGCGCTGCTCGACGCGGGCGACGTGCGCGCGGCGGGCCCGGTCCTCACGGCGGGGCACGTCTCGCTCCGCGACGACCTGCGGGTCTCCTGCGTGGAGCTCGACCTCGTGGTCGAGGCGGCCAACGCGGCCGGGGCGCTCGGCGCGCGGATGACCGGGGGCGGCTTCGGCGGCTCGGCGGTCGTGCTGGTCGAGGAGGAGCGGGCGGACACGGTCACCAAGTCCGTCCTGGAAGCGTTCACCGCGGCCGGCTACGGCACCCCGGGCATCTTCCCCGCGGTGCCGTCGGCGGGGGCGCGCCGGCTGGTCTGACCGGGGTCAGCCGAGTTCCTTGGTGAGGGTGTACTCCGTGACGCCCGGCGGGAAGTCCTCGACCTGGCCGCGCACCTCGTACCCCTGCTTCCGGTAGAAGCCGGGGGCCTGGAAGTCCCAGGTCTCCACCCGGGAGCGGGCGCAGGACCGGTCCGCCCGCGCCACCCGTTCCGCCTCGGCGAGCAGCCGCGCGCCGAGGCCGGAGCCCCGGTGCGCGGTATCGACCCACAGCAGCTCCAGGTGGAGCCAGCGTGCCCAGGTGTGGGCCGCGAGACCGCCCGCGAGGCGCCCCTCGGCATCCAGCGCCCAGACGTGCAGCGGCTCCTCGTGCGCGTCGGGTGCGCCGCGCAGGGCGGCCATGTGCGGTGAGCGCGCGGTGTTGTCGTCCCGCAGCCGCCGGTGCAGCTGCGCACGTCGTTCCTTGTCCACTTCCGTCTCAAGATGGAACATGCGCCCCAGCCTAGGGCGCACCCCTGGACAAGTTCCGCCAATTCCCCTCCTCCCAGGCCCCCCGCCCGTACCCTGATGCTCAGCGTCGGCGGGGGGCCTGCGCCGTATTCAGGGGTACGAGACAGCCGGGCGCAGCACCCGCGGGTCCGGCCCCGCCGGGGGACGCACGCCTGGGGCGGCCCGTCATTTCACAGCATGGGGGTGCCTGTGGCCCGTATCCGGGTTCTCGTGGTGGACGACCACCGGATCTTCGCCGAGTCGCTGGCCGCCGCGCTCGCGGCCGAGCCGGACGTCGAGGTGGCCGCGGCCGGCAGCGGCCCGGCGGCGCTGCGCTGTCTGGAGCGCGCGGCGGCCGAGGGCCGGGGCTACGACGTGCTGCTGGCCGACGCGGAACTGGGCTCCGCCGCCGCGCCCGCCCGCACCGGCGCGGGCCCGCTCACGGTGCCCGCCCCGCGCTCCGGACCGGGCCGGGCCGGTCCGCCCGACGGGATCGCCCTGGTCGGCGCGGTCCGCGTGGCGCGTCCCTCGGTGCGTACGGTGGTGCTCGCCGAGAAGGACGACCCGGCCCGGGCCGCGCTCGCCCTCCAGGCCGGGGCCTGCGGCTGGGTCGCCAAGGACAGCTCGCTGCAACGGCTGCTCGCGGTGATCCGGGGGGTGCTGCGCGACGAGACGCATCTGCCCGCCGCCCTGCTGACGGGGGTGCTGCGCGAGCTGCTGGCCGACCGCAAGCACCGCACCGAGAGCGAGAAGCTGGTCGAGTCGCTGACCCCGCGCGAGCGCGAGGTGCTGCGGTGCATGGTGGCCGGCCTGGGCCGCAAGGCGGTCGCGGAGCGGCTGTTCCTCTCCCCGCACACCGTGCGGACGCACATGCAGAACGTGCTGGGGAAGCTGGGCGTGCACTCGACCCTGGCCGCCGTGGCGCTGGCCCGACGCGCGGGCGTCGGCCCCGTCGACCTGGAGGAGCCGGCGCTATCCGGGGATGTTGTCGAACGGGGCGGTCAACCGGCGTAGCAGCCCGGCCAGTTCGGCGCGCTGCTGGCCGGAGAGCTCGCCGAGGATGGCGCGCTCCTGGGCGAGGAGGCCCGCCAGGGACTGGTCGGCCTTGTCGCGGCCCTCGGCGGTGAGCCGGACCAGGACGCCGCGCCGGTCGCTGGGGTCGGGCAGCCGCTCGACCAGGTTCTTCTTGGTGAGGCGGTCGATGCGGTTGGTCATCGTGCCCGAGGTGACCAGGGTCTGGGTGAGCAGCTGGCCGGGGGAGAGCTGGTAGGGGGCGCCGGCCCGGCGCAGCGACGTGAGGACGTCGAACTCCCACGGTTCGAGCTGGTGCTCGGCGAAGGCGATGCGGCGGGCCCGGTCGAGGTGCCGGGCCAGGCGGGAGACGCGGCTGAGGACCTCGAGCGGTTCCACGTCGAGGTCGGGGCGCTCGCGGCGCCATGCAGCGACCAGACGGTCGACCTCGTCCTCCATGTGGATCAGTGTAGAGGGTCTGTCGACATGAAGTCTCTTGAATTCGAGTGTCTTGACATCAAGATAGTCCCTGTCGATCCTGGGACCCATGACCGCACCCCTCTGGGACCCGCAGCAGTACCTGCGCCACGCGGACCATCGCACCCGCCCCTTCCACGACCTCCTGGCCCGCGTCCCCGACCCGCCCGGCACGCCCGCGCCCCGCATCGCCGACCTCGGCTGCGGCGCCGGCAACGTCACCGCCCTGCTCGCCCGGCGCTGGCCGCACGCCCGGATCACCGGCTACGACAACTCCCCGCAGATGCTGGAGCGGGCCCGCGCCCACACCACGGAGCTGCTGGACTTCGCCGAGGCCGACGCGGCCACCTGGACGCCCTCAGAACCGTACGGCCTGATGGTCTCCAACGCCCTGCTCCAGTGGGTCCCCGGCCACGCCGCCCGCCTGCCGCTCTGGCTGGACGCCCTGCTCCCCGGCGGCACCCTCGCCCTCCAGGTCCCCGGCAACTTCGACCAGCCCTCGCACGTCCTGATGCGCGAACTCGCCCAGTCCCCGCGCTGGCGCCCCCGCCTCGGCGGCCTGCTGCGCCACGCGGACGCCGTGCTGAGCCCCGCCGGCTACCTGGACGCGCTGACCGGACCCGGCACCACCGCCGACGTCTGGGAGACCACCTACCTCCACCTGCTCCCGGGCGAGGACCCCGTCCTGGACTGGGTCAAGGGCACCGGGCTGCGCCCCGTCCTCACCGCGCTCGCCGGTGACGAGGAGGCCCGGGACGCGTTCCTCGCCGACTACCGCGACCGGCTGCGCACGGCCTACCCGAAGGGCCCGCACGGCACGGTCTTCCCCTTCCGCCGCATCTTCGCCGTCGCCCACCGGGAGAACCGATGATCGCCTCCCTCGACCACGTCCAGCTCGCCGCCCCGGCCGGCAGCGAGGACGCGCTGCGCGCGTACTACGCGGACGTCCTCGGCATGACGGAGATCCCGAAGCCGCCGGTGCTCGCGGCCCGGGGCGGCTGCTGGTTCGCCGCCGGTCCTGTCCAGCTGCACCTGGGCATCGAGGCGGACTTCCGCCCCGCCCGCAAGGCCCACCCGGGCCTGCGCGTCACGGACATCGAGGCGTACGCGGCCAGGCTGGCCGCGCGCGGCGCCGAGGTGGTCTGGGACGGCAGCCTGCCGGGCCACCGCCGCTTCTACAGCCACGACCCGGTGGGCAACCGGCTGGAGTTCCTGGAGCCGGTGACCGGCTGAGCCCCGGCACACGGCGGCGCCCCGCCCCCGCGCGTGCGGGGACGGGGCGCCGAGGGTGACGCGGGCCCTAGTACAGGCCGTTGTAGATGTCCCAGCCGTAACCGATCTTGGCGCGCTTCTTGATCTCGCCGGTGCCGGTGGACGAGTAGCGGTACACGTCGCCCGCGCCGTCGACGCCGATCAGGTCGGCCTTGCCGTCACCGTCGAGGTCGCCCGGAGCGGCGAAATGCGTGTAGATGTTGTAGCCGGTGCCTATCTCGGTGCGGGCCGAGAGCGGCTTGGCGGCGTCGCCGGTGCCCTTGTACAGGTAGAGCGTGCCGTCCTTGGCGCGGGCCACGACGTCCGCGAGGCCGTCGCCGCTGAGGTCACCGGCGCCGACGATCTTGTTGTACGTGTCGTAGCCGTAGCCGACCTTGACCTTGGCCGCGAACTTCGTGCCGAGCCCGTTGCCCTGGTACAGGTACAGATCGCCGTTGGTGTCGCGGGCCAGGACGTCGCCCTTGCCGTCACCGCTCAGGTCGCCCGGGCCGGTCAGGCTGTTGTAGACCTGCCAGCCGGTGCCGATCTCCTCGGCGCCGACGTAGAGCGTGCCGTTGTAGACCTGGAGGAGGTCGCCCCAGCCGTCGTTGTCCAGCGAGGAGGCCAGCGACAGGCTCACCTGGTTCCAGCCGGTGTCCGAGCTGTCCAGCTGACGCGGGAAGAAGTTCTCGTTGTTCCGGCTCTGGTACCAGTACAGGCTGCCGCCCTCGGTCCGCGCCTCCAGCTCCTGCTTGCCCCAGTGCGGGTTGCCGCCCGCGCCGGCGAAGAGCGCCGCCGCGTTCCAGCCCGTGCCGCCCTCGACGCGCGCCGCGAAGGTGCCGTCGCCCTTGGAGAGGTACGTGTACAGCGCGCCACCCGGCTTACGGGCGACGATGTCGCCCAGGCCGTCGCCGTCGAGGTCATCGAAGCTGATCAGCTGGTTGTAGATGTCCCAGCCGTAGCCGGCCTTCACGCGCGCCTTGAACGGCTTCGCCGCGTCCCCGGTGCCGGCGTAGAAGTACACGTCACCCGCCGGCGTACGGGCGATGATGTCGCCCAGGCCGTCGCCGTTGACATCGTTGGCGCCCACGATCTGGTCGTAGACGTTCCAGCCGTAGCCCACCTTGACGCCGGCCTCGAAGGGCGCGCCGGTCACGTCACCGGTGGAGATGTAGACGTAGACGTCGCCGGAGGGCGTACGCGCGAGCAGGTCGCCGCGGCCGTCGCCGTCCAGGTCACCGGGGGCGGAGACCTTGTTGTACTTCTGCCAGCCGTTGCCCGACCAGGTGACGCGGCCGGTGCCGTCCGCACCCCCGCTCGGGTGGAGCGAGAGTGTGCCCGACGCCGACAGCGTCAGGACCTCGGCCTTGCCGTCGCCGTCGAGGTCGCCCGGCGTGATGATGTCCTTGGGCGTCTCGTACGGGTCGTCGCTGTCGATCGTGTACGGGTGCGAGTCCGAAGTGGCCGTGACGGCGTACGTGCCGCCGTCCAGGCCCCGGTACAGCATGTCACCGGCGCCGTCGCCGTCCAGGTCGCCGCGCGGCTCGGCCGGGACGACGGAGGACGGCGACTGGGCACCCGCCACGCCCGACGCGCCGGACTTCTTCTTCGCCGCGCGCTTCGGCAGGCTGAGCGTCGGCTGCCCGCCGAGTTCGGCGGTGGACTGCGCGGCGGCGCCGGCCGGGGCGGGCGCCGGGGCATCGGCCGAGGCGGGAGCCGCCAGCAGCATGCCGGCGGAGAGAACGAGTGCGGTGCAGGCCGCGATCCGGCTCGCGCGCTTCGAGCGCGCGACGGAACTGCCGGGTTCCACAGAAGTCAAAGCCCCCCCAGGGGTACGTGGTGGAACCGGGAGAACGTCTTCACGGGTGCATGGGATGCAGGGTGAAGCGGTCCCGGGATGCTTGCAGACTGTACAACGCCCCGCCCCCGCGATTGCGGGGAACGGGGCGTCTCGGGGCGCTGCCGGGTTTTGCCTAGTACAGGTTGCTGTAGATGTCCCAGCCGTAGCCGATCTTGGCTCGCTTACTGATCTTGCCGGTGCCGGTGGACGTGTAGCGGTACACGTCGCCCTTGCCGTCGACGCCGATCAGGTCGGCCTTGCCGTCACCGTTGATGTCGCCCGGCGCGACGAACTGCTTGTAGGTGTTGTAGCCGGTGCCGATCTTGACGCGGCCCTTGAGCGGCTTCGAGGCGACACCCGTGCCCTTGTACAGGTAGAGCGTGCCGTCCTTGGCACGGGCCACGACGTCCGCGAGGCCGTCGCCGCTGAGGTCACCGGCGCCGACGATCTTGTTGTACGCGTTGAAGCCGTAGCCGACCTTGATCCGGGACGCGAGCTTGGTGCCGAGCCCGTTGCCCTTGAACAGGTACAGGTCGCCGGACGTGGTGCGGCCGAGCAGGTCGCCCTTGCCGTCACCGCTCAGGTCGCCCGGGCCCACGATGGCGTTGTAGCCGCTCCAGCCGCCGCCGAGGGTCGAACCCCCGTTGTACAGCGTGCCCTTGTACGTCTCCATCAGGTCGGCCATGCCGTCGTTGTCGAGCGACGACGGGAAGCTGATGTTCGCACCGGCCCAGCCGCCGCTGTCGCTCGCCTTGATGCGGGCGCTCAGCTTGCCGTTGTTCTTCGCGTAGTACCAGTAGAGGGTGCCGCCCTTGGTGCGGGCCATCACCTCGTTCTTGCCGAAGTCGGGGTTGCCGCCCTGGCCCACGAAGAGGGAGGAGGCGTTCCAGCCGGTACCGCCGGCCGTCCGCTGGAGGAAGGTGCCGTAGCCGGTGGACTCGTAGAAGTACAGCGTGCCGCCGGGCGTACGGGCCATCAGGTCGCTGAGGCCGTCGCCGGTGGCGTCGTCCGTGGCGATGATCTGGTTGTACGTGTCGTACCCGTAGCCGGCCTTGACGCGGGCCTTGTACGGCGACGCGGCCTTCCCGGTGCCCGCGTAGTAGTACAGGTCACCGGCCGGCGTCCGGGTGTAGAGGTCGCCGATCCCGTCGCCGTTGACGTCGTTCGCGCCGACGATCTGGTCGTACGAGCCCCAGCCGTAGCCCACCTTGACGCCGGCCTTGAAGGGGGCGCCGTAGACGCTGCCGGTGGCGGCGTACAGGTAGATGTCGCCGGACGGCGTACGGGCGAGCACGTCGCCGCGGCCGTCGCCGGTCAGGTCACCGGCGGCGACGACCTTGTTGTACTTCTGCCAGCCGGTGCCGGACCAGTCGGCGTAGCCGGCGGTGCTGGTGCCCAGGACCTGGTGGATCGAGAGCGTGCCGGTCGCCGACAGGGTGAGCAGCTCGGGCGAGCCGTCGCCGTTCAGGTCGCCCGGCGTGATGACGTCCTTGAGCCGCTCCTCGTAGTCACCGGCGTTCACGGTGAACTCGTACGAGTCCGCCCCGTTCGCCGGAATGAGGTAGTAGTGACCGTCGATACCGCGGTACAGGGTGTCGCTGTAGCCGTCGCCGTCCACGTCGAAACGCGGCAGGGCGGGAACGACCGCGGCCTGCGCGCCTTCCACGCCCGCCGCCCGCGACTTCTTCTTCGCGGTGGGCGCGGGCAGGGTCAGCGTGGGCTGCGGGTCGGCGGCGGGGACGCGGGGCTGGGTGTTGCTGTGCGGCGCGGGCGCCGCGTCATCGGCCGAGGCCGGGGCGGCCAGCAGCATGCCGGCCGAGAGAACGAGTGCGGTGCAGGCAGCGAGCCGACGCGCGCGCTTGGTGCGCGCGGGCATGGCGCGGCCGGGTTCCACAGAAGTCAAAGCCCCCCCAGGGGTACGTGGTGGAACCGGGAGAAACGTCTTCACAGGTGCATTACATGCAGGGCGAAGCTTTCCCGGGATGCCCACAGACTCTACAACTGTGACCACGGGGACTGAAGTGGTTTACCGATTAATCATTGACCGACCCGCCGTGCCACGGACACCCGCCCGTCAGCTCTTCCGGTGCCCTATCAGCCGCGGCTTCGACTCCAGGTTCTCCAAGCCGTGCCAGGCCAGGTTCACCAGATGGGCCGCGACCTCGGACTTCTTCGGCTTGCGCGCGTTCACCCACCACTGGCCGGTCAGCGCCACCATGCCCACCAGCGCCTGCGCGTACAGCGGGGCCAGCTTCGGGTCGAAACCCCGGGCCTTGAACTCCAGGCCCAGGATGTCCTCCACCTGGGTCGCGATGTCGCTGATCAGGGACGCGAAGGTGCCCGTCGACTGGGCGACCGGAGAGTCCCGGACCAGGATGCGGAACCCGTCGGTGTACGTCTCGATGTAATCCAGCAGCGCGAACGCCGCCTGCTCCAGGAGCTCCCGCGGATGGCCCGCGGTCAGCGCACCGGTCACCATGTCCAGGAGCTGGCGCATCTCCCGGTCCACCACGACCGCGTACAGCCCCTCCTTGCCGCCGAAGTGCTCGTAGACGACCGGCTTCGAGACGCCCGCCCGGGCCGCGATCTCCTCGACCGACGTGCCCTCGAAGCCCTTGTCGGCGAACAGGGTGCGACCGATGTCCAGCAGCTGCTCGCGGCGTTCCTTCCCGGTCATCCGCACCCGGCGGGCCCGCCGGGACGAAGGTGCACGGGTGTTCTCACTGCTTGCGCTGGAGTCGGTCGCCACATCGTCCATCATGCCGCGTCGGCCGCCGCGCGGTTGCGCCGGGACTCGATACGGGCGTCGTCCGGCCAGCGCACGTCGTACGCCCAGCCGGCCTGCTCGAACCAGCGGATGAGGCGCGCGCTCGAGTCGATCTGACCGCGCATCACGCCGTGCCGCGCGCTCGTCGGGTCCGCGTGGTGCAGGTTGTGCCAGGACTCGCCGCACGACAGCACCGCCAGCCACCACACGTTGCCCGACTTGTCCCGGGACTTGAAGGGGCGCTTGCCGACCGCGTGGCAGATCGAGTTGATCGACCACGTCACGTGGTGCAGCAGCGCCACCCGTACCAGCGAGCCCCAGAAGAACGCCGTCGCCGCACCCCACCACGACATCGTCACCAGGCCGCCGACCAGCGGGGGGATCGCCAGCGAGATGATCGTGAAGGTCATGAAGTGACGCGAGATCCGGCGGATCGCCGGGTCCTTGATCAGGTCCGGAGCGTACTTCTGCTGCGGCGTCTGCTCCTCGTCGAACATCCACGCGATGTGGGCCCACCACAGGCCCTTCAGCAGCGCCGGCAGCGTCTCGCCGAACCGCCACGGCGAGTGCGGGTCGCCGTCCGCGTCCGAGAACCGGTGGTGCTTGCGATGATCGGCCACCCAGCGCACCAGGGGGCCCTCGACGGCCAGTGAACCGGCCACCGCCAGGGCGATGCGGAGCGGGCGCTTCGCCTTGAACGAGCCATGCGTGAAGTACCGGTGGAAGCCGATCGTGATGCCGTGGCAGCCGATGTAGTACATCGCCACCATCAGACCCAGATCGAGCCAGCTCACACCGCGGCCCCAGGCCAGCGGCACCGCCGCCACCAGAGCCACGAACGGCACGACGATGAACAGCAGGAGCGCGATCTGCTCGATCGACCGCTTGTTGTCCCCGCCGAGCGTGGCGGGGGGAAGAGCCTGATCACCGGCCGCCGGGTCGGCGGCCTCGATCACATCGGGGCTGGTCTTCATGGGGAGTCCCCTGAGGGTGAGAACGGGACGGACAACCGTGGTTACGCACCCGTAACCTACGGCCTCGTAAGTATGGCAGCGCGGAGGCCCGCCCACGAGAGGGCGAAACACCGCGCACAGACGCACGAATACCGGGTAGACACACACCGCGTACCCCGTCCGGACCCCCCGTCCACACGGAAGCCCGCACGGGGCGCGAACAGCACCGAAAGCACGGACACCTATCCTGGAGAGGTCGGACAGCGCGGTCCGCACCCTGCATTCCGGGGTGGCGTCGGCATCCGCCGACCGCGGTCCCGGGTCCCGTGCACAACCACTGCAAGGAGCCGCACACTGTGAGCAGTGCCGACCAGACCCACGCCGCCAGCCCCGAGCTGCGCGCCGACATCCGCCGCCTCGGCGACCTGCTGGGCGAGACCCTGGTACGCCAGGAGGGTCAGGAACTCCTCGACCTCGTCGAACGCGTACGCGCCCTGACCCGCACCGACGGCGAGGCCGCGGCCGAACTCCTCGGCGACACCGGCCTGGAGACCGCCGCCAAGCTCGTCCGCGCCTTCTCCACCTACTTCCACCTGGCCAACGTCACCGAGCAGGTCCACCGCGCCCACGAGATGCGCGACCGCCGCTCCGCCGAGGGCGGCCTCCTCGCCCGCACCGCCGACCGGCTCAAGGACGCCGACCCCGAGCACCTGCGCGCCACCGTCAAGAACCTCAACGTGCGCCCCGTCTTCACCGCGCACCCCACCGAGGCCGCCCGGCGCTCCGTCCTCAACAAGCTCCGCCGCATCGCCGCCCTCCTGGAAACCCCGGTCATCGAGGCCGACCGCCGCCGCCAGGACCTCAGACTCGCCGAGAACATCGACCTCATCTGGCAGACCGACGAGCTCCGCGTCGTACGCCCCGAGCCCACCGACGAGGCCCGGAACGCCATCTACTACCTCGACGAGCTGCACGCCAACGCCGTCGGCGACGTCCTGGAGGACCTGGCCGCCGAACTGGAACGCGTCGGCGTCGAACTCCCCGCCGGCACCCGCCCCCTCACCTTCGGCACCTGGATCGGCGGCGACCGCGACGGCAACCCCAACGTGACCCCCGAAGTCACCTGGGACGTCCTCATCCTCCAGCACGAACACGGCATCACCGACGCCCTCGAACTGGTCGACCAGCTCCGCGGACTGCTCTCCAACTCCATCCGCTACACCGGCGCCACCGACGAACTCCTCGCCTCACTCCAGGCCGACCTGGACCTCCTCCCCGAGATCAGCCCCCGCTACAAGCGGCTGAACGCCGAGGAGCCCTACCGGCTCAAGGCCACCTGCATCCGCCAGAAGCTCGTCAACACCCGCGAACGCCTCGCCAGCGGCCGCCCCCACCGCCCCGGCTGCGACTACCTCGGCACCGCGGAGCTGGTCAGCGACCTCGCCCTCATCCAGGACTCCCTGCGCCGCCACAAGGCCGGCATCGTCGCCGACGGCCGCATGGACCGCACCATCCGCACGCTCTCCGCGTTCGGCCTCCAGCTCGCCACCATGGACGTCCGCGAACACGCCGACGCCCACCACCACGCCCTCGGCCAGCTCTTCGACCGGCTCGGCGAGGAATCCTGGCGCTACGCCGACATGCCCCGCGACTACCGGCAGAAGCTCCTCGCCAAGGAACTCCGCTCCCGCCGCCCCCTCGCACCCACCCCGGCCCCGCTCGACGCCGCCGGCGAGAAGACCCTCGGCGTCTTCCACACCATCAAGGAAGCGTTCGAACGCTTCGGCCCCGAGGTCATCGAGTCCTACATCATCTCGATGTGCCAGGGCGCCGACGACGTCTTCGCCGCCGCCGTCCTCGCCCGCGAGGCCGGCCTCGTCGACCTGCACGCCGGCTGGGCCAAGATCGGCATCGTGCCCCTCCTGGAGACCACCGACGAGCTCCGCGCCGCCGACGTCATCCTGGACGAAATGCTCGCCGACCCCTCCTACCGGCGCCTCGTCTCCCTGCGCGGCGACGTCCAGGAGGTCATGCTCGGCTACTCCGACTCCTCCAAGTTCGGCGGCATCACCACCTCCCAGTGGGAGATCCACCGCGCCCAGCGCCGCCTGCGCGACGTCGCCCACCGCTACGGCGTACGGCTGCGCCTCTTCCACGGCCGCGGCGGCACCGTCGGCCGCGGCGGCGGCCCCTCGCACGACGCGATCCTCGCCCAGCCCTGGGGCACCCTGGAGGGCGAGATCAAGGTCACCGAGCAGGGCGAGGTCATCTCCGACAAGTACCTCATCCCCGCGCTCGCCCGGGAGAACCTGGAGCTGACCGTCGCGGCCACCCTCCAGGCATCCGCCCTGCACACCGCGCCCCGCCAGTCCGACGAGGCCCTGGCCCGCTGGGACGCGGCCATGGACACCGTCTCCGACGCCGCCCACGCCGCCTACCGCAAGCTCGTCGAGGACCCCGACCTGCCGTCGTACTTCCTCGCCTCCACCCCCGTGGACCAGCTCGCCAACCTCCACCTGGGCTCGCGGCCCTCCCGCCGCCCCGGCTCCGGCGTCTCCCTCGACGGACTCCGCGCCATCCCGTGGGTCTTCGGCTGGACCCAGTCCCGCCAGATCGTCCCCGGCTGGTTCGGCGTCGGCTCCGGCCTCAAGGCCCTGCGCGAGGCCGGCCTCGACACGGTCCTGGAAGAGATGCACGAACAGTGGCACTTCTTCCGCAACTTCCTCTCCAACGTCGAGATGACCCTCGCCAAGACCGACCTGCGCATCGCCCGCCACTACGTCGACACCCTCGTGCCCGACGAGCTCAAGCACGTCTTCGACGTCATCGAGGCCGAACACGCCCTCACCGTGCAGGAGGTCCTGCGCATCACCGGCGGCGAGAAGCTGCTCGACACCAACCCGGTGCTCCAGCAGACCTTCGCCATCCGCGACGCCTACCTCGACCCGATCTCCTACCTCCAGGTCTCCCTGCTCGCCCGCCAGCGCCAGGCCGCCGAACGCGGCGAGGAGGAGGACCCGCTCCTCGCCCGCGCCCTGCTGCTCACCGTCAACGGTGTCGCCGCGGGCCTCCGCAACACCGGCTGACCCGGCACCGCACGCAGACGGGGCGCGGGGAACACCTCCCCGCGCCCCGTCGCACGTCCGGCGCCGCCCCACAGCGCGACGGCCGCGTCCGCACCCCTCAGGAGTTGTACGCCGACTGCGCCCGCTCCAGCCCCTCCGCCAGCAGGCACTCCACCGCGTCCGCCGCCCGGTCCACCTCGAACGCCAGCTCCTTGCGCTCCGTGGACGAGAAGTCCTTCAGCACGAAGTCCGCCACCTGCATCCGCCCCGGCGGCCGGCCGATCCCGAACCGCACCCGGTGATAGTCCGCACCCATCGCCTTCGTCATCGACTTCAGCCCGTTGTGCCCGTTGTCCCCGCCACCCAGCTTCAGCCGCAGCGCCCCGTAATCGACGTCCAGCTCGTCGTGCACCGCCACCACATGGTCCAGCGGCACCTTGTAGAAGTCCCGCAGCGCCGCCACCGGACCCCCGGACAGATTCATGTACGACATCGGCTTCGCGACCACCACCCGGCGGCTCAGCGGACCGGGCGGACCGATCCGGCCCTCCAGCACCTGCGCCTGCGCCTTCGGGGCCCGCTTGAACCTGCCGCCGATCCGCTCGGCGAGCAGATCGGCGACCATGAAACCGACGTTGTGCCGGTTCGCCGCGTACTCGGGGCCGGGATTGCCCAGCCCCACGATCAGCCAGGGGTCGGTGGCGTCGGACATCGCGCGAAGTCTCCTCGTTCGTCCGCGTACAGCGGCGTGGACAGGAAAACGGGGCGGCGGCTCCCGGAAAGGGAGACCACCGCCCCGTCAGTCAAGCAGGCGGGACGGGACTCAGCCCTCCGCGCCCTCACCCTCGGCGGACTCGGCGGCCGGCTCCTCGGCCTGCGCGGCGACGACCTGGAGCACGATGGCGTCCTCGTCACCGGCGAGCACGGAGCCCTTGGGCAGCGGGATGTCCTTGGCGAGGATCGACGCACCGGCGTCGAGGCCCTGCACGGAGACCGTGACGGACTCGGGGATGTGGGTGGCCTCGGCCTCGACGAGGAGGGTGTTCTGGACGTACTCGAGCAGGTTGCCACCGGGGGCCAGGTCGCCCTCGACGTGCACCGCGATCTCGACGTTGACCTTCTCGCCGCGCTTCACGGTCAGCAGGTCGACGTGCTCGATGTCGCCCTTGAGCGGGTTGCGCTGGACCGCCTTGGGGATGACCAGGGCGTCCTTGCCGTCGAGCTCGATGCCGATCAGGACGTTGGCGGTACGGAGCGCGAGCTGCAGCTCGTGGGCCGGAAGCGTGATGTGGACGGACTCGGCGCCGTGGCCGTAGACGACCGCGGGGACCTGCTGGGCACGGCGCGCGCGGCGGGCGGCACCCTTGCCGAACTCGGTACGGACCTGGGCGGCGAGCTTGATCTCGGCCATGGCGGCACTCCTCGTGAGGTGACGGAAATACGGACGGTCACCCGGCCATCAACTGGCCTGCTACGAAGAGCGCGCCGATAACGGATCGCCGTACATGAGTACGGCCTCCCTCGCCGAGCAACTCGCTGAGTCTACCCGGCCGGGAGGCCGCACCCCAAAGTGGATCAATGGCGGCACACTCGCCGCCCGGTCCTGCTGCTCCTACTGCTCCTCGAAGAGGCTCGTGACCGAGCCGTCCTCGAAGACCTCGCGCACCGCGCGGGCGATCGTCGGGGCGATCGAGAGCACCTTGATCTTGTCGAGCTCCAGCTCACCCGGCGTCGGCAGGGTGTCCGTGAACACGAACTCGCTGACCTTCGAGTTCTTCAGACGGTCCGCGGCGGGGCCCGAGAGCACACCGTGGGTCGCCGTCACGATGACGTCCTCGGCGCCGTGCGCGAACAGGGCGTCGGCGGCGGCGCAGATCGTGCCGCCCGTGTCGATCATGTCGTCGACCAGGACACAGACCCGGCCCTTCACATTGCCGACGACCTCGTGCACGGTCACCTGGTTGGCGACGTCCTTGTCACGGCGCTTGTGCACGATCGCCAGCGGGGCGTCGAGCCGGTCGCACCAGCGGTCGGCGACACGCACCCGGCCGGCGTCCGGCGAGACGATCGTCAGCTTGGAACGGTCCACCTTGGCGCCCACGTAGTCCGCCAGGATCGGCAGCGCGAACAGGTGGTCCACCGGGCCGTCGAAGAAGCCCTGGATCTGGTCCGTGTGCAGGTCGACCGTCAGTATCCGGTCCGCACCCGCCGTCTTCATCAGGTCCGCGACCAGACGGGCCGAGATCGGCTCGCGGCCGCGGTGCTTCTTGTCCTGGCGGGCGTAGCCGTAGAACGGCACGATCACCGTGATCGAACGGGCCGAGGCGCGCTTCAGCGCGTCCAGCATGATCAGCTGCTCCATGATCCACTTGTTGATCGGAGCCGTGTGGCTCTGGATCAGGAAGCAGTCCGCGCCGCGCGCCGACTCCTGGAAGCGGACGTAGATCTCACCGTTGGCGAAATCGAAAGCCTTCGTCGGCACGAGGCCCACACCCAGCTGGTGCGCGACCTCCTCGGCCAGCTCGGGGTGGGCGCGGCCGGAGAAGAGCATCAGTTTCTTCTCGCCGGTCGTCTTGATCCCGGTCACAGCACAGTCTCCTCAGACGTGTTCCTGGCGCCGCACGCAGATGTCCCGATGTGCAACGAGCCAGCCGAAATGGGGTGAGCATCTATCACGGTACGCGGTGCTGGACGCACCTGTTTCCGGTCAGCTTTCGCCGGCCGGCCTCTCCTCCGCCGCCTGAGCCGCCTGCGCGGCAGCGCTCCCGGGACGCTTGCGCGCCACCCAACCCTCGATATTCCTTTGCTGGCCCCGGGCCACGGCCAGCGAACCGGACGGCACGTCCTTCGTGATGACCGAACCGGCGGCGGTGTACACCCCGTCCCCGACCGTGACAGGCGCCACAAACATATTGTCCGACCCGGTGCGGCAGTGCGACCCGATCGTCGTGTGGTGCTTGGCCACTCCGTCGTAGTTCACGAACACGCTCGCGGCACCGATGTTGGTGTGGTCGCCGATGGTCGCGTCGCCCACGTACGACAGGTGCGGGACCTTGGTCCCCTCGCCGATCGTCGCGTTCTTCATCTCGACGTACGTCCCGGCCTTGGCCTTCGGCCCCAGCTTCGTGCCCGGCCGCAGATAGGCGTACGGACCCACCAGCGCGCCCGGGCCCACCTCGGCGCCGTCCGCCACCGTGTTGTCCACCCGCGCGCCCGCGTGCACGACGGTGTCCGTCAGCCGCGAGTTCGGGCCGACCTCGGCGTCCTCCGCGAGGTGCGTGGCGCCCAGCAGCTGCGTCCCCGGGTGCACGATCGCGTCCCGCTCGAACGTCACCGTGACGTCGATCAGCGTCGAGCCGGGGTCGACCACGGTCACACCGGCCGTCATGGCGCGCTCCAGCAGCCGCTGGTTCAGCAGCCGGCGGGCCTCCGCCAGCTGGACGCGGTTGTTGATGCCCAGGATCTCCCGGTGGTCGCCCGCCACACAGGCGCCGACCCGGTGCCCGGCCTCCCGCAGGATCGACAGCACGTCGGTGAGGTACTCCTCGCCCTGGCTGTTGTCCGTCCGCACCTGCCCCAGCGCCTCGGCGAGCAGCTTCCCGTCGAACGCGAACACCCCGGAGTTGATCTCCCGGATCGCCCGCTGCTCGTCGCTCGCGTCCTTGTGCTCCACGATCTCGGTGACCGCGCCGCTCGCGGCGTCGCGCACGATCCGCCCGTAGCCGGTGGAGTCGGGGACCTCGGCGCTGAGCACGGTGACCGCGTTGCCGTCGGCGGTGTGCGTGGCGGCGAGCGCGGCCAGCGTCTCCCCGGACAGCAGCGGGGTGTCCCCGCACACGACGACGACGGTGCCCTCGACGGCCCCGCCCAGCTCGTCGAGCGCGACCCGCACCGCGTTCCCGGTGCCCTTCTGCTCGGCCTGGTAGGCGGTACGCACCTGCGCGTCGGCGCCGGTGAGGTGGGCGGTGACCTGCTCGTGCGCGTGGCCCACGACCACGACGAGGTGCTGGGGGTCCAGCTCGCGGGAGGCGGCGACGACGTGACCGACGAGCGAGCGCCCGGAGATCTCGTGCAGAACCTTGGGGGTCTTCGACTTCATGCGGGTGCCCTCACCCGCTGCGAGGACGACGACGGCTGCCGGGCGTACGGAGCTCACGGATAGGCCCTTCGGCTTCGGGTGGTGGACATCCGCAGGATACCGGGGGGTGTGGGGCCGGACATGGGCGCGGGCCCCGACCTAGGTGGTCGGGGCCCGTGGTGTTGCTCCGCCGCTAGGACTCGAACCTAGACCGAACATCTCCAAAGGATGCCGTGCTGCCAATTACACTACGGCGGAACACGCGTCAGTTGGGCAAGGAATGGCCCTGCACCAAAACGCTGCCGCCTACTATGCCGCACCACCAGCCCTCGATGCGACGGTAGAGCTCGGCGCTCTGGCGAACTTGGATCACGAGGCAGCCTCGGTAGTTCTCTCCGACGTTCTTGCGGTTGGTCTTGGGGTTGTGCTTCTTCAGTGTTGTCTTGCCGAACTTGGAGACGTCAGTGCAAGTGAGGTCGGCCCAGTAGTTCTCGGCGGCGACGACGTCGGCCGATTCGTGGATCATCAAGTGGAACCGAAGGTTGTCGGGGCTGACGCCGACCAGGGCAAGCCACGCCAGGAAGATCTGGATCATGGCGGGATCGCTGTTCACGAAGGTAACCCGTTCGCGGCGCGCGTGGGGCTTGTCCTTGGTTCCCTCCGCCCAGTACAGTCCGACGCCCAGCAGGAACAGCTCGCGCTCGGTGAGGGCGCCGATCTCGTGCTCTGCGGCACGCTTTGTTTCCTGTCGTTCCCGTTCGCGCCGCTGAAGCACGATCTCCCAGCCTCGCTTGGAGATGGCTGAGGCTTCCTCTCTGGTTCGTGGTGCGGGCTTCGGCAGATCCCGGACCCACAACGAGATCGAACCCTTCGAGCACCCCAGCTCCAGCTGGATCTGGTCGTAGGTCTTCCCTTCCATCCGCAGCTCCCGCGCCCTGGCCCGCAGGTCGTCCTTGGCGTTGGGGCGCTTCGTCCACTCGGGCGGCGGCTCGCCCTCCAGCAAGCGGTTGAGGATGTCGTTGTTGTCGACGTGCAGCCGGTCCCGGATCTGGCGGCGGCTCAAGCCCTCCCGCCGTAACGCCACCGCCCGCTCGCGCAGGCCCTCGAAATCCGCGTACTTGCTCGTGATCTCCGTCATGTGCCAAGCGTTGTCCGGAATCCGGACGTCCGGGTCGAATGGGCGGTCGATTCAATATTTCGGGCGGTTGTTCTCCAAACGGCCTCCGGTCGAACGTACGACGTGCTGTGCAGGTCCCCCGAAAATGGGATGCGGCCGCCCGTACGCTGGATGCCATGACCGCAACGGGGGAAGACCGGGAAGCGGCGGGTCCGAGCCCCCGTGGCTACTGGTGGTGGGAACGGCGACGGAGTGTCGCGCTGGATGTGGGGCTCGCGCTCGGTTCGGCGGTGGAGTGCGGGTTCGAAGGGGTGGCCTTCGCGGCGGACACCGGGCTTCCGGTGTCCTTCGGGGTGGTGTTCGGGGTGGTCGCGGGGGCCGTGCTGCTGGTGCGGCGGCGGTGGCCGATCGCCGTGGTGCTGGTCTCGATCGCGACGACGCCCGCCGAGATGGGCTTCCTGATGGGGCTCGTCGGCCTGTACACGCTGGCCGCGTCTGAGGTGCCCCGGCGGATCACCGCGGTGCTGATGAGCATGTCCCTGGTGGGGACGTTCATCGTGACGTACGTACGGCTGCGCCAGGGCGTCGACGAGAACGCGGACTTCGGGCCCGGCGACTGGTACGTGCCCATGCTGTCCCTCTTCATGGCCGTCGGGCTGACCGCCCCGCCCGTGCTGTTCGGGCTGTACACAGGGGCCCGGCGCCGGCTGATGGAGAGCCTGCGGGAGCGCGCGGACTCGCTGGAGCGGGAGCTGTCCCTGCTCGCGGACCGGGCCGAGGAGCGGGCCGAGTGGGCCCGTACGGAGGAGCGGACCCGGATCGCCCGCGAGATGCACGACGTGGTCGCCCACCGGGTGAGCCTGATGGTCGTGCACGCGGCGGCGCTCCAGGCCGTGGCGCCCAAGGACCCCGCGAAGGCCGTGCGCAACGCGGCCCTGGTCGGCGACATGGGGCGCCAGGCGCTCACCGAGTTGCGCGAGATGCTGGGCGTCCTGCGGACCGGCGAGCCGATGCGGGTCCCGGTGGACAGGGTGCCGCTGGCCTCCGTGGGCCGGGCGGCGCAGGCCGCGGCGGAGGACGGGCCGCGGCTGGACGAGGTGGAGGCGCTGGTCGGCCAGTCGCGGGCGGCGGGCATGACCGTGGAGCTGTCGGTCGAGGGGCCCGCCCGCGCGTACGCGCCCGAGGTCGAGCAGACGGCGTACCGGGTGGTGCAGGAGGCCCTGACCAACGTCCACAAGCACGCGGCGGGCGCGAAGACCTGGGTGCGGCTGGCGCACCGGGGCGCCGAGGTCGCCATGCAGGTGGAGAACGGCCCGACGGACGCGGCGACGGCCGACGCGGGCCTGCCGAGCGGCGGCAACGGCCTGGTCGGCATGCGCGAACGGGTCCTCGGCCTGGGGGGCGTCTTCGTCTCGGGTCCCACGGACGCGGGCGGCTTCCGGGTGTCGGCGGTTCTGCCGGACGAGGGGGAGCCCAGCCCGTCCGGCGGTTGAGGACGGAACCCTCGCGGTGGTGACCGCGCGCCCGGCGTGAGGCGGCGGCCCGGTGGAGCCCGCGGCGACCGCGCACCGCGCGTCCGGCGTGGAACCGCGCGCCGGAGACCCCGGCTCAGCCCGAGACGAGCCGCTCCGGCTGCAGCCCCGTCACCAGCGTCGCCAGGGCCGTGTCGATGTCCTGGCCGAGGTACCAGTCCCCGGTGTGGTCGATGGAGTACACCCGCCCGGTCAGGTCGATCGCGAGGACGGCCTGGCCGTCCCCCTCCTCGCC
Organism: Streptomyces sp. DT224; assembly: GCF_049844595.1. Taxonomy (NCBI): domain Bacteria; kingdom Bacillati; phylum Actinomycetota; class Actinomycetes; order Kitasatosporales; family Streptomycetaceae; genus Streptomyces; species Streptomyces sp. DT224. The sequence goes on along the minus strand of NZ_JBNCLI010000006.1, from coordinate 240,802 downwards.
GAGCGGCGCGACCTCGGTCGCCAGTGCGCGGCCGAGGTCGCCCAGGGTGCGGGCCAGGTGCAGGCCGCTCAGCGGGTCGATGCGGACGGCCGGCGGCGCGATCTGGCGGCCCGGCGCCGTGGCGGTGATCCGGAGGCCGCCGAACTCGGCCCACGCCTCGACCGCGGCCGGGAAGACGGCGTGCTGGTGTCCGGCGGGCGAGGCGTGCGCGCGCAGGGCGTCGGCCCACTCCTCGGCCTGGCGGATGTCCCAGCGGCCGGGCGTCCAGCCGGCGGCGCGCAGGGCGGCGTCGACGGCGACGGGGAAGCGGGTGGCGGACTGGCGGTCGGGGCCGGTCTGCCGGGGCAGGTCGGTGCGGTCGTGCATGGGCGCGGTCAGCTCTTCTCTGCGGTGGTGGCCGCGCCGGTCGCGGTGAGGTCGACCGGGCGTACGCCGAAGTGGGCGAGCATGACGGCGCAGGAGCGGCAGGGTGCCGCGTAGCTGCCGTGCAGGGGGTCGCCGTCCTCGCGGATGCGGCGGGCGGTGAGCCGGGCGTGCTTGAGGGCGCGGCGGGCCTCGCCGTTGGTGAGGGGCTTGCGCTGGGCGCGCTTGGAGCGCCCGGCTTCGGCGGCGGTGAGGTGCCGGGAGAGGAGTATGGCCTCGGGGCAGCGGCCGGTGAACCGTTCGCGCTGGGCGCTGGGGAGGGTGTCCAGGAAGTCCTGGACGAGGTGGTGGAGTACCGGTGGCTGGTCGCCCTTGCCGGCGGTGCAGGTGAGTGTCTCGCCGCGGACGGACAGGGCGGCGGCGACGGCGGGCAGGATGCCGTCGCGGCGTTGGCCGAGCCGGGGCGCGGGGCTCTTGTCGGTGCTGCTCCAGCTGAGTCGTGGGTCCCCGGTGGTGACGGTCTGTGCAGAGTGTGCGGTGTGCATGGTGCTGTGTCCCTCCCGTGCCCGCAGCGGCCGCTGCCTTCTGTGCACGCCCCCGTGTTTGCCGGTGACAGCCTGCCAAATGTGTCGGGTCCTGTGAAAGCTGGGTCGGTGAAACGTGTCTGCGTGTCGCGGATCGGTGGCGCCGCCGTCGCTCGTCCGTCACGTGGCTGTGACGTTTGGTGACGGTTGTGGCCAGGGGATGGCGGGGCCGGTTCCCGTACGGGTGTCACCGCTTAGGCTGTGCCTGGACCGCCTCCTGGGCAGGTCGGTCCTCATCAGCCAGACGCAGCAGGGGGCAACCGCCATGACGACAGGTCGGCTCGGGCAGCAAGCCGCGCCACCGAACGCGGCCTACGCCGGGCAGCTCGTGCACTTCCCGGACCCGGTCCGGGCGTCCCGCCACCCCAGAGGGGTGCGGATGGACGAGAACGGCTGTCCGGACTTCTCGCCGTACGCGCGTGCGGCGGCGGAGATCGCGGAGCCTCCGCAGGGTTTCGGGGTGGACGAGTTGCGGCTCACGGACTACGTGTCGGCGAACGCGGCGCTGGCCGAGGCCGGGCACGAGCTGTGGGACACGATCCCGCCGGTGGCGACGCCGCACGGCTGGACCTGGCACCACGTGCCGGGCGGCCGCCGGATGGAGCTGGTCCCGGTGGAGGTGAAGGCGCTGCTGCGCCACCACGGCGGGCTGGCGTCCACGGAGGTGGACCAGGACAAGCGGGGGACGCGCCCGCTCCAGGAGACGCGCCCCGCGCATTTCCGGCTGCCCAAGGGTGCCGTTGCGGTGAGCGAGCAGCAGATCCTGGGTGTGGAGGAGGATCTCGGTTACCGGCTGCCGGGGGCGTACCGCTCGTTCCTGAAGGCGGCGGGCGGTTCGGCCCCGGTGGGCACGGCGCTCGACGCGGAGCTGGGTCTGCTGATCGACCAGCCGTTCTTCACGGTGCGCGAGGAGGCCGCCGTGAACGACCTGGTGTACGTCAACAAGTGCCTGCGCGACCATCTGACGAAGGACTATCTCGGCGTCGCGTTCGTGCAGGGCGGTCTGCTCGCGGTGAAGGTGCGCGGCGAGCGTCTGGGTTCGGTGTGGTTCTGCGCGTACGACGATGCCCGGGACCGTGACGGCTGGACGGTGCAGGAGCGGGTGGACCGGCTGCTGCTGCCGTGCGGTGAGGACTTCGACGCGTTCCTGCAGCGTCTGGCGGGCAGCCCGCCGGAGCTGGAGACGGTGGCGAACCTGATGGTGGACGGCGGCTTCGCGCAGGCCGTCCCGGTGGAGGGGTGAGCGCGATGGTGACCTTCGCTCAGGCGCAGGAGCGCGCGGACGAGTGGGTGAACGGCGACGTTCCGGCGTATCAGCATCGCGAGGTGCGCGTCCGTGAATTCGAACTCGGATTCGTGGTGTGGGCCGAGGACCGTGCGGACGGACCGGTCTCCGACGGTGGCCGGCAGCGGCTGGTGATCGCGCGGGACAGCGGTGAGGCGACGCTGTGGCCCGGGCTGCCGGTGGGTGAGGTGATCCGGCGGTACGAGGAGGAGTACGGCTCGCAGGAGGCGGAGCGGGCCGCTCCGGCGCCGGCGCCCGAGCGGGTGGACCTGAATCAGACGTCGTTCCTGCTGAGCCCGCCCGAGTGGCTGCAGGAGGCGGCGGACAAGCTGGGTATCCCGGACCGGCGTGCGGACCGGGACGACACTCCGCCGCCCGCACCGCCGGCCCCGTCGTCCTTCCCGCCGCCCGCCCCGATCCCGTCGCCCTCGATGTCCTCGCAGGGCGGTTCGGTGGCGTACGAGCCGACCGCGTCGGACGGCGTTCCGGCGTCCTCGCTCCAGCCCCCCGTCGGGGCCACGCCGTGGGCGGGGACCGATGTGAACGCGGATGCGGACGACGCGGGGGTGGCGCTTCCGGCGACGGTGTTCGCGCCGCCGCTGTCGGGCGCCGACGACGAGGAGGAGCTGCCCCCGGTCGTCCCGGCGGACGCGCCGACGGCGCTGATGTCGGGGGGCAGCCAGTTGCCGAAGACCGCGATCGCGCCGAGCCTGGGCGGCGAGCGCCCGCCGGTGCCGGGTCCGCCGGTGCCGGGTCCGCCGGTTCCCGGGACGAGCGTGCCGGGTCCGCCCGTGCCCGGGCAGCACACCCCGCCGCCCGCCCGGCACACCCCGCCGCCCGGTCCGCCCGGCGGCCCCGGGGACATCGCCGACGCCGCGACGAGCAAGGCGGCCATCGCGCCGCGCGCCCAGCGCGGGGGCACGACTCCGCCGCCGCCGGGTGCCCCCGGCACCCCGGGAGCGCGGCCGGGTGCGCCGGTGCCGCCTCCCTCGGGTCCGGGTGCGCCCGGCGCGCCCGCGGGCGGCTATGTGCCGACGCAGCTCGTCTCCCAGCTGGGTCCGCCCGGGGCCCCGCAGCCGCCCGGTCCGCCGGCTCCGCCGCCCGTCGGCGGGGTGCACCAGGCGGCCACGATGTTCGCCGACCCGAACGCGTCGTCCGGTGCGGGTGTCCCGAGGCCGCCCGGCCCGCCGGGTGTTCCGGGCGCGCCCCAGCCGCCCGGTCCGCCGGGAGCGCCCGGCGGGCATCAGCCGCCTCCGCCGCCGGGGGCGACGCCGCCGCCCGGCCCGGGCGGGGTGCACCACGCGGCGACGATGCTCGCGGGGCCGGCGCAGGCCGGTCCGGGGGCGCCGCAGCCGCCGGGTCCGCCGATGGGCGCGCCGCCCGCGTACGGCTATCCGCAGGCGCCGCCCGGTCAGCCGACTGTCGGTCCGGGTTATCAGGCCGTGCTGCGGTTCCGGGCGCCGGACGGCAGTGAGCAGCAGCTGATCCGCCGTTCGGCGCCGGGTACGCCGCACCCGGAGTGGCAGATGCTGCACGAGCTGCGGGCGATGAACGTGCCGCCGCAGCAGGTGATCGAGCTGCACACGGAGCTGGAGTCCTGTGAGCTGCCCGGTGGTTACTGCGCCCGGATGATCCGGGAGACCTGGCCGCAGGTGCGGATCACGTCCGTCGCCCCCTACGGCACGGACCACGCGAGCCGGCAGCAGGGCATGCAGCATCTGCTGACGCACCAGGGTGAGCTGCACCAGGTGGCGGACGGTCCCGCGCGGCCCGCGCCGGTGCGGGCTCCGCTGCCGCAGATGCAGCCCGCGCCGCCGGTGCCGCCGGAGGCGCTGGCCGAGGAGATGATGCAGACCTTCGGTCCGCAGGGCGTGCTCCGCTTCGATCAGCGCGCGGTGTCGCGTCAGGGCGTGCCGGAGATCGTGGCGCGGACGCTGGTGTGGGCGGGTCTGCCCGCCGACTTCGGGCCGTTCTTCTGGGCGCAGCCGGGTCAGCCTGTGGTGCCGACGCTGGCGGAGCTGGCGGCCCAGCGGCAGGTGCAGCCCGCGTCGGACGCGGGGTCGTACCTGGTGATGGGGTCGGACTTCGGCCGGGCGGTCTGCGTCCAGTACGGGACCGCGCACATCGTGGCGGTGCCGGTGGAGGCGGGTCCGGGCGGTGCGCCGGTGCCGCCGCAGTTCGTGAACACGGGGCTGCCGGAGTTCGTGCGCTGCATGGCGTTGCTGGGCCGGATGTGGCGGCTGCGGTACGGGCTGAATCCGGAGCAGGCGGGCCGCTGGACGGTGGACTTCCAGGCGCAGCTGGTGGCGCTGGACGCGGCGGCGCTGGCGTCGCCGGAGAGCTGGTGGTCGGTGCTGCTGGAGCAGATGTGGGACGGCCTCATCTGACGCTCGTGTACGCGAGGCGGGGTGCCCGGTCCCTTTCGGGGGGCCGGGCATCCCGCCTTTTCCGTGTGTGATGCCGGTCGCTTCCGTCCGGAAAGCGCCGCATCGATTCAGACTTCCCGACCAATTGCCGCATCCTTGACCTATCGCTCGTTGGCCGGAGCGTCGGAGTCGGGAAGATCGGAAAGAGGCGTCAGGGATGAGTTCTGCACCGGTGTCCGCGTTCGGGTTCGTCGGTGTGCGGGGCCGTGGGTACCGCCCGGAGCAGGTGGACCGTGCGGTGGCGGCCCTGTCCGCGGAGCGTGACGAGGCCGGGGCGCGGGTGGCCCGGCTGACGGAGCTGGCGCAGGAGCTGGCGGCGGAGTCGGCCCGGCTGGACGAGGCCGTGGCGCGGCTGGCCCCGCCGGACTACGCGTCGCTGGGGGAGCGGGCGCAGCGGATCCTGGCGCTGGCGGAGGAGGAGGCCGCAGAGCTCCTGGGTGCGGCCCGGGAGGAGGCGCAGGCGCTCCGGGACGAGGCGGACGCGACGGCCCGGGCCCTGCGGGAGGCGGCGCGCGCGGAAGCGGAGGCGGTCCGGGCGGCGGCGGAGAGCGCGGCCGGTGAGCTGGTGGCGGCGGCCGAGGCGGCGGCCGGTGAGGCGCTGGAGGCGGCGCGTACGGAAGCGGCCGGGGTGCGTGCGGAGGCGGAGTCCGCGATGGCGGCGACCCGCAGCCGTACGGCGAGCGTGCTGGCGCACCAGGAGCAGGAGCACGCCGAGCGGTACAAGGCGGCGGAGCGGGAGCTCGCGGACGCCGAGGCGTCGCAGGCCGCGGAGCACGCCGGGCTGATGGAGCGCGCGGAGGCGGAGCTCGCGGCCGCGCGCCGGGCCCGCGCGGAGGCGGAGGAGGCGGCGCGGCACGGTCAGGAGGACGCGGAGGCGCGGGCGGCGGAGCTCATCGCGCGGGCGCGGGTGCGCGAGGAGCGGGTGGCGCGGGAGACCGAGCGCATTCTGCGGGTGCACGAGGAGGGCCGCGAGGAGGTCCAGGCCCACATGGCCCACGTACGCAGTTCGCTCGCGGCGCTGACGGGGCGGGTGTCCCCGGCCGCGGAGCCGGCGCGGGAGGAATCGGCGGAGGCCGCGGCGCGGGTGCCCGCGCAGGAGCGGGCGCGCGGCTGACGGTTCCTCAGGGGCGGGGCCAGGGGCGGTGCGAGAGCTGTTCGATGCCGCTGTTGAAGCGTTTGAGGTAGCCGGCGAAGGCGGCGATGTCCTCGTCGGGCCAGTCGTGCATGACCTGGTCCAGGGAGCGCACGACGCGTTCGCGCTCCGCGTCCAGGAGCCGCGCGCCCTCGTCGGTGATGCGGAACTTGCGGGCCATGCCGCCGTCGGGGTCCGGGATGCGTTCGGCGAGTCCGGCGCGGGTGACGGCGGCGGTCTGGCGGTTGAGGGTGGACGCGTCGAGGCCGAAGGCGTCGCTGAGTTCGCCGTTGGACATGGGGCCCTGGACGCGCAGCCGGCTCAGCAGGATGTACGCGCTCCGGTCCAGGAGGGCGTACTTGTGGCGTCCGCCGCGGTGGTCGGCGAGGCTGTGGCGGCCGAGCAGCATCTGCTCGTACTCCACCTCTTCCGTGGGCCTGGGCATGGGGGCGGCCTCCTGCTTCTGCTGCTTGTGGGCGGCGGCTCATTCTCGCATGGAGTGTGTACGCAGCACATAATGTGTATGACACATTGGGCATGTACGATGCATGCTGCTGTCCCGGAAGGCGGGACCACGCCCCAAGGAGTCCCCCTCAATGGATGCCCCCCAGCCGTCGGCGAGGACAGGCGCCGTCGTCGCCACCCTGGCCTTCGCCGGCACCGTGGCAGCGGTCATGCAGACGCTGGTCACGCCGCTCATCGCGGAACTGCCCAAGATCCTCGGCACCTCGTCGTCCAACGCGGCCTGGGTCATCACCGTGACCCTGCTGGTGTCCGCGGTGTGCGTGCCGGTCTCCGGCCGCCTCGGCGACCTGCTGGGCAAGCGGCGGATGCTGCTCGCCTGCTCGGTGCCCCTGATCGCGGGCTCGGTGGTCTGCGCGCTCTCGTCCTCCGTCGTGCCGATGATCGTCGGGCGCGGTCTCCAGGGCATGGGCATGGGCATGGTCCCGCTCGGGATCGCCCTGCTGCGCGACGTGGTGCCGCCGGAGAAGATGAGCTCGTCCATCGCGCTGGTCAGCGCCTCGCTCGGCATCGGCGGCGCGCTCGGTCTGCCGATCGCCTCGGCGGTCGCCCAGTACGCCAGCTGGCGCGTGCTGTTCTGGGGCTCGGCCGTGCTGGCCGCCGCGATCTGCGCGCTGATCTGGTTCCTGATCCCGGACGTCCCGGCGGGTGCCAAGGGGCAGCGCTTCGACGTGCCCGGCGCGCTCGGCCTCGCGGCCGGCCTGGTCTGCCTGCTCCTCGCCGTCTCCAAGGGTGCCGACTGGGGCTGGACCTCCACGACGACCATCGGCCTGTTCGCCGCCGCCGTCGTGATCCTCCTCGTCTGGGGCTTCTGGGAGCTGCGCACCGCGGACCCGCTGGTGGACCTGCGCACCACGGCCCGGCCCCGGGTGCTCGTCACCAACATCGCGTCGCTCTTCGTCGGCTTCGGCATGTACGCGGGCATGCTGATCGCGCCGCAACTGCTCCAGTTCCCCGAGGCCACCGGCTACGGGCTCGGCCAGACGATGCTCCAGGCCGGCCTGTGGATGGCCCCCGGCGGCATCATGATGATGGTCGTCTCCCCGTTCGGCGGGAAGCTCACCGACGCCCGCGGCCCGAAGTTCACCCTGATCTGCGGTGTCCTCGTCATCGCCGGCGCCTACGGCCTGGGCGTCCTGCTGATGGGCTCCGCCTGGGGCCTGATGCTGTTCCTCATGGTCAGCAGCAGCGGCGTCGGCCTCGCGTACGGGGCGATGCCCGCCCTCATCATGAGCGCGGTCCCGGCCTCCGAGACCGCCGCCGCGAACGGCTTCAACACGCTCATGCGCGCCCTCGGCACCTCGGTCGGCGCCGCCGTGATCGGCGCGGTCCTCGCCCAGATGACCACCGAGACGGCCGGCTACACCTTCACCTCGGAGTCCGGCTTCCGCACGGGCCTGCTCCTCGGCTGCGGCGTCGCCCTGATCGCGGTCGCGGTCTCCGCCTTCATCCCGGCCGTACGGGCTTCCGCCGCGTCCTCCGGCACGACGGACACCCCGGCCGCCCCGGAGACGGCGACGGCCAAGGGCTGAGCCCGCGCACCCCGGACGCCCGGCTCGCCGCCCCGCACGGGGCGCCGAGTCGGGCGTCCGGCATTCGTGGCGGCGGGTGAGCCCGGCCGGTCCGGCTCACTTCTTCCGCACGCCCTCGTTCCAGATCAGCTTGGCGATGTTCGGCTGCACCGCGGTGGTGACGACGCCCATGGCCGTACGCACATGGCGTCGTTCCTCCATCTCTCGCAGCATGCTCGCGGCGAGGTCGGAGCGGGCCGTGTAGACGCCGTCGGCGCTGGACGGGGCGGTGAGGTAGTCGGTGACGGCGGGGTGCTCGAAGAGGCCCGAAGGGCGTACCACGGTCCAGTCGAGGGCCGTGCGGCCGATGACGTCCTCCATGCGGCGCATGTCCGCGTGCAGGGTGCGGCCCAGGCGCCGGTTCACCAGCGGGTCGAGCACATGGTTGAAGAAGTGCGCCCCGGTGGGCCGCCACGCGGGGTCGGCGATGCTGGAGCTGACGACCAGCAGCCGCCCCACGCCGTGCCGGCTCATGGCCCGGGTGATGGCGGCGGCGCTCTGTGAGTACAGGGTGACGGGCTCCTTGCTGAAGCGGGCGCCGAGCGCGGACAGGACCGCGTCCGCCCCCTCGACCGCCGCGTCCACGGCCGCCGGGTCGGTGGCGTCGGCGACGGTCGTGGTGACCCCGGGGCGGGCCGGCAGCGAACCGGGGCGGCGGACGACGGCGGTGACCTCATGACCGGCGGCGACGGCCTGCTCGGTGAGCCGGCGTCCGGTCGGGCCGGTGGCGCCGAAGAGCGTGATGCGCATGATGTGGGCTGCTTCCTGCGGGGTGCGGTGGGGACCCCCTTGACTGTGCGGATGGCGCCCCGCACGCTCAACGCTGATGAATAACGCCGTGGACGCCCCCGCCCGGCCCCGTGGCCGTCCCCGGGGCAATCCGCCGACCCGTGCGTCGCTCGTCGTGGCGGCGCGGGCGCTGTTCCTGGAGCGCGGCTACCGGGCCACCACGCTGCGCGCCGTGGCCGCGTCCGCCGGGGTGGACCCGGCTCTGATCTCGTACCACTTCGGTTCCAAGAAGGGCCTGTTCGCCGAGGTGATGCAGGTCGGGTGCGCCGAGGCGCTGGCGGTGGACGAGGTGCTGGGCGGTGACCCGGCCACCCTGCCCGGACGGCTCATCGACGCGGTGACGGGCCTGTGGGAGGACGCCGAATTCCGTCGGCTCGCCACCTGGGGCGAGGCAGCCGACGAGGCCGTCCGCGACTACCTGGAACAGGAGTTGCTGGAGCGGCTCGTTGAATTTCTCGGGGGGCCGGACGCGACCGCCCGCGCCACCGCCGTGGTGACCGTGCTCGGCGGGATCATCTACACCCGCTATCTGAACCCGCTCCCCACCCCGGCCGCCCTCACCCCGGCCGAGACCCGCGCCGCCCTCACCCCGGCCGTCCGCGCGGCACTCGCCCCCCGGCGGCGGTAGCGCCTGTTCTGGAGGTCCTCGTCTCCACCCCGGGGCGTGGACCCCTGGGTGCAGTCCCCGAGACCGGGGTCCACCCGGGGGCCCAGACCCCTAGGGGGAGCTCCGCACAGCGGGCCAGGGGCCGTTCCTCCCGGTGGAGGACGTGCGGGGGCGGGGTCCCTCCGTAGCGTGTTCGTCGTACCGAAGACGTACGGCACAAGCACCGCAGACGCGCCGCCGAAGGGCGGACCGCAGGGGACGGGGTGGGGAAAACCCCACCGGAAGACTGCGCTGGGCACCAGCGCGCCGGACCCCCTCCGCACAGCAGACTTCACAGCAGACAGCGACAACCCGCCGCTGGCCGACATAGGAGAAAAACCGTGACAACGGCTGTAACCATTCCCAGGCACGGGGGCACTGGAGGGCGTACGGCCGTGGCTGCGCGGGCGCGGCAGGTCGTCAAGGCGTACGGGTCCGGAGAGACCCGGGTCGTCGCACTCGACCACGTCGACGTGGACATCGCCCGCGGGCAGTTCACGGCGATCATGGGCCCGTCCGGCTCCGGCAAATCGACGCTGATGCACTGCCTGGCCGGCCTGGACACCGTGACGTCCGGCCAGATCCACGTCGCCGACACCGAGATCACCGGGCTCAAGGACAAGAAGCTCACCCAGCTCCGGCGCGACCGCATCGGGTTCATCTTCCAGGCGTTCAACCTGCTGCCGACGCTGAACGCGCTGGAGAACATCACGCTGCCGATGGACATCGCCGGGCGCAAGCCCGACTCCGCCTGGCTCGACCAGGTCGTGGAGACCGTCGGCCTGGCCGGCCGCCTCAAGCACCGGCCGACCCAGCTCTCCGGCGGCCAGCAGCAGCGCGTCGCGGTGGCGCGGGCCCTCGCCGCCAAGCCGGAGATCATCTTCGGTGACGAGCCGACCGGGAACCTGGACTCCCGGGCCGGCGCCGAGGTCCTGAGCTTCCTGCGCCGGTCCGTGGACGAGCTGGGCCAGACCATCGTCATGGTCACCCACGACCCGGTCGCCGCCTCCTACGCGGACCGGGTGCTCTACCTCGCCGACGGACGCATCGTGGACGAGATGCACAACCCCACCGCCGACCAGGTGCTGGACCGCATGAAGGACTTCGACGCGCGCGGACGGACGTCATGACCGTCTGGAAGACCTCGATGCGCAACTTCCTCGCGCACAAGGGACGCATGGCGCTCTCCGCCGTCGCCGTCCTGCTCTCGGTGGCGTTCGTCTGCGGCACGCTCGTCTTCACCGACACCATGAACACCACGTTCGACAAGCTCTTCGCCGCCACCTCCGCCGACGTCACCGTCAGCCCGAAGAAGGCCAAGGTGGACGACATCCCGGAGAACGGGAAGCCGGAGTCGCTTCCGGCTTCCGTCCTCGCGAAGGCCGGCAAGGCCGACGGGGTGGAGAAGGCCGAGGGAGGCGTCTCCAGCTCGGCCGTCACCGTGGTCGACAGCCACAACGAGAACATGGGCTCCGAGACCGGCGCCCCGACCATCGCCGGCAACTGGACGCGGAACGACCTGCGGTCCATGGAGATCACCTCCGGCCACGCCCCGCGCGGCCCGACCGAGGTCATGGTCGACGCCGACACCGCCGAGAAGCACCACCTGAAGATCGGCGACGAGCTGCGCACCATCGCGGCCACCGGCGACATCAAGGGGAAGATCAGCGGCATCGTCGCCTTCAAGGTGACCAACCCGGGCGCGGCCATCGTCTACCTCGACACCGCCACCGCCCAGCGCGCGCTGCTCGGCGCCCCCGGCCGCTTCTCGCACATCTCCGTCACCGCAGCGTCCGGCGTCAGCGACGCCCAGCTGAAGCGGAACGTGGCCCAGGCGCTCGACGGCTCCGCCGCGTACAAGATCCAGACGCAGGACGAGGCCGCCGCCGAGAACAAGGACTCCATGGGGTCGTTCCTCGACGTCATGAAGTACGCGATGCTCGGCTTCGCCGGGATCGCCCTCCTCGTCGGCATCTTCCTCATCGTCAACACCTTCTCGATGCTGGTCGCCCAGCGCACCCGCGAGATCGGCCTGATGCGGGCCATCGGCTCCAGCCGCAAGCAGATCAACCGCTCCGTGCTGCTGGAGGCGGTGCTCCTGGGCATCTTCGGCTCCGTTCTCGGCGTCGGCGCCGGCGTCGGGCTCGCCGTCGGGCTGATGAAGGTCATGGGCGCCGTCGGCATGGAGCTGTCCACCGAGGACCTGACCATCGCCTGGACGACCCCGGTCGTCGGGCTCGCGCTCGGCGTCATCGTCACCGTCCTCGCCGCCTACATCCCGGCCCGCCGGGCCGGCAAGGTCTCCCCGATGGCCGCCCTGCGCGACGCCGGCACCCCGGCGGACGCCAGGTCGGGCTGGGTCCGGGCAGGCATCGGCCTCGTGGTCACCGGCGCCGGCGCCGCCGCGCTGTGGGCGACGACGCGGGTGGACGAGGCGAGCGACGGCTCGGGCCTCCTCGGCCTGGGCGTCCTGCTCACCCTCGTCGGCTTCGTCGTGATCGGCCCGCTGCTCGCCGGGGTCGTCGTACGGGGGCTGAGCGCCGTACTGCTCCGGTTCTTCGGTCCCGTCGGCCGGCTCGCCGAGCGCAACGCCCTGCGCAACCCGCGCCGCACCGGCGCCACCGGCGCCGCCCTGATGATCGGCCTCGCCCTGGTCGCCTGCCTGTCCGTGGTCGGCTCGTCCATGGTCGCCTCGGCCACCGACGAACTCGACAAGTCGGTGGGCGCGGACTTCATCGTCCAGGCGGCCGACGGCCGGCCGATCGTCCCGCAGGCCGCCGATGCCCTGGCCTCCGCCCCGGGCATCGACCACCTCACGCACTACAAGGTCCTGGGCGCGAAGCTGACCGGCCCGGACGGCAAGGCGTCCGACGAGGACGTCACGGCGGCCGACCCGACGTACGCCGAGGACGTGCGCCGCGAGGTCCTGTCCGGTGACCTGGACAAGGCGTACGGCAAGGACGCCATGTCGGTCGGTGAGGAGTACGCCACCGCGCACGGCGTCGAGGTCGGCGACACGATCACCGTCGCGTTCGGGGCGGGCGGCACGGCGAAGCTGAAGGTCGCCGCGATCACCTCGGACGAGACCGCCCTCGACCAGGGCGCGATGTACCTGAACACCTCGACCGCGAAGCGGTACGTCCCCGCCGACAAGATGCCCCAGAACATGATCATGTTCGCCAAGGCGAAGGACGGCCAGGCGGACGCGGCGTACGCGGCGCTGAAGAGCGCGGTCGCGAAGTACCCGCAGTACAAGGTGCAGAATCAGGCCGACTTCAAGAAGGACCTGAAGGACCAGATCGGCCAGCTCCTGAACGTCGTCTACGGCCTGCTCGCCCTGGCGATCATCGTCGCGGTGCTCGGTGTGGTGAACACCCTGGCCCTGTCGGTGGTGGAGCGGACCCGCGAGATCGGCCTGATGCGCGCCATCGGCCTCTCCCGCCGGCAGCTGCGCCGCATGATCCGGCTGGAATCCGTGGTCATCGCCCTCTTCGGCGCCCTGCTCGGCCTCGGCCTGGGCATGGGCTGGGGCACCTCGGCCCAGAAGCTGCTGGCCCTGGAGGGCCTGGGCGTCCTGGAGATCCCGTGGCCGACCATCATCACGGTGTTCGTCGCCTCCGCCTTCGTCGGACTGTTCGCCGCCCTCGTCCCGGCCTTCCGGGCGGGCCGGATGAACGTCCTGAACGCGATCGCCACGGACGGGTGAGACGGACGGCCGTGGACTGATGCGGATCCGGCCCCGGTGCGCTCCTCGGAGCGCACCGGGGCCGGTGCGCGTGTGGCCTGCGGGACCCTGTCGCGCAGCGGCTGCCTCCCCCGAGTCGTACGCTGGAACCCCCGGCTCGTACCACGTGTCGGGCCCTTCGCGTTGCCCCCGGGGCAGCGCGCCCTGGCGGCAGCCGGCCGTCAGGCCCTTCTCCTCACCCGGACGGAAGCCCTTCATGAGCCTGAACGGTCTGCTGGATGTCGTCGTGCGTGATCCGGCGCTCGACGAAGCGGTGAAGGCCGCCGGTGACGGCCACCGGATGCACATCGACCTGGTGGGCCCGCCCGCCGCGCGGCCCTTCGCCGTCGCCGCGCTGGCCCGGGACGCCGGGCGGACGGTCCTCGCGGTCACCGCGACCGGCCGGGAGGCGGAGGACCTGGCGGCCGCGCTGCGCACCATGCTGCCGCCGGACACGATCGCGGAGTTCCCGTCCTGGGAGACCCTGCCGCACGAGCGCCTGTCGCCGCGCTCCGACACCGTGGGCCGCCGGCTCGCCGTGCTGCGGCGCCTCGCGCACCCGCGCGCCGACGACCCGGAGACCGGGCCGGTCTCGGTCGTCGTCGCACCGATCCGTTCCGTGCTCCAGCCGCAGGTCAAGGGGCTCGCGGACCTGGAGCCCGTCTCGCTGCGCACCGGGCAGAGCGCCGACCTCGGCGCGACCGTGGAGGCGCTGGCGGCAGCCGCGTACGCCCGGGTCGAACTGGTCGAGAAGCGCGGCGAGTTCGCGGTGCGCGGCGGCATCCTGGACGTGTTCCCGCCCACCGAGGAGCACCCGCTCCGGGTGGAGTTCTGGGGCGACGACGTCGAGGAGATCCGCTACTTCAAGATCGCCGACCAGCGGTCCCTTGAGGTCGCCGAGCACGGCCTGTGGGCGCCGCCCTGCCGGGAGCTCCTGCTGACGGACGAGGTGCGGGAGCGGGCCGCCGCGCTCGCCGAGGCCCACCCGGAACTGGGCGAACTCCTGGGCAAGATCGCCGAGGGCATCGCGGTGGAGGGCATGGAGTCCCTGGCGCCCGTCCTCGTGGACGACATGGAGCTGCTGCTCGACGTGCTGCCCAAGGGCGCGATGGCCGTCGTCTGCGACCCCGAGCGGGTCCGGACCCGGGCCGCGGACCTGGTCGCGACCAGCCAGGAGTTCCTCCAGGCGTCCTGGGCGGCGTCGGCGGGCGGCGGCGAGGCCCCGATCGACGTCGGCGCGGCCTCGCTGCGGGGCATCGCGGACGTCCGCGAGCGGGCCCGTGAGCTGGACATGATGTGGTGGTCGGTCTCCCCGTTCGCCGCCGACGCGGAGCTGGACGCGGACACCCTGGCGCTGGGCATGCAGGCCCCGGAGATGTACCGGGGGGACACCGCGCGGGCGTTCGCCGACACCAAGGGCCGGCTGGCCGACGGCTGGCGCACGGTGTACGTCACGGAGGGCCAGGGGCTCGCGTCCCGTACGGTCGAGATGCTGGGCGGCGAGGGGATCGCGGCCCGGCTCGACCCGGACCTGGACGAGATCACCCCGTCCGTCGTGCACGTCTCGTGCGGGGCCATCGACCACGGCTTCGTCCACGCCGGCCTCAAGCTCGCCGTGCTCACGGAGACCGACCTCACCGGGCAGCGCACCGCCACCAAGGACCTCGGCCGCATGCCGGTGCGGCGGCGCAAGACGATCGACCCGCTGACGCTGGAGACCGGCGACTACATCGTGCACGAGCAGCACGGCGTGGGCCGCTACATCGAGATGGTGCAGCGCACGGTGCAGGGGGCGACGCGCGAATACCTGCTCGTCGAGTACGCCCCCGCCAAGCGCGGGCAGCCCGGCGACCGGCTGTACATCCCGACCGACCAGCTGGAGCAGGTCACCAAGTACGTCGGCGGCGAGGCCCCGACCCTGCACCGGCTCGGCGGCGCGGACTGGACGAAGACGAAGGCGCGCGCCAAGAAGGCCGTCAAGGAGATCGCCGCCGACCTGATCAAGCTGTACTCGGCCCGGATGGCGGCCCCCGGCCACACCTTCGGCCCGGACACCCCCTGGCAGCGCGAGCTGGAGGACGCGTTCCCGTACGCGGAGACGCCCGACCAGCTGACGACGATCGCCGAGGTCAAGGAGGACATGGAGAAGTCGGTCCCGATGGACCGGTTGATCTGCGGCGACGTGGGGTACGGCAAGACGGAGATCGCGGTCCGCGCCGCGTTCAAGGCGGTGCAGGACGGGAAGCAGGTCGCCGTCCTCGTCCCCACCACGCTGCTCGTGCAGCAGCACTACGGCACGTTCACCGAGCGCTATTCCCAGTTCCCCGTCAACGTACGCGCGCTGAGCCGCTTCCAGTCCGAGACCGAGTCCAAGGCGACGCTCGCCGGGCTGAAGGACGGGTCCGTCGACCTGGTCATCGGCACCCACCGCCTGTTCTCCTCGGAGACGAAGTTCAAGGACCTGGGCCTCGTCATCGTGGACGAGGAGCAGCGGTTCGGCGTCGAGCACAAGGAGCAGCTGAAGAAGCTCCGGGCCAACGTGGACGTGCTGACCATGTCCGCGACGCCCATCCCCCGTACGCTCGAAATGGCGGTCACCGGCATCCGCGAGATGTCGACCATCACCACCCCGCCCGAGGAGCGCCACCCCGTGCTGACCTTCGTCGGGCCGTACGAGGAGAAGCAGATCGGCGCCGCGATCCGGCGTGAACTGCTGCGCGAGGGCCAGGCGTTCTACATCCACAACCGGGTCGAGTCGATCGACCGGGCGGCGGCGCGGCTGCGCGAGATCGTGCCCGAGGCGCGGATCGCCACGGCGCACGGCCAGATGTCCGAACAGGCTCTGGAACAGGTCGTGGTGGACTTCTGGGAGAAGAAGTTCGACGTGCTGGTCTCCACGACGATCGTGGAGTCCGGCATCGACATCTCCAACGCGAACACCCTGATCGTGGAGCGCGGCGACAACTTCGGCCTCTCGCAGCTGCACCAGCTGCGCGGCCGGGTCGGCCGTGGCCGCGACCGGGGTTACGCGTACTTCCTCTACCCCCCGGAGAAGCCCCTGACGGAGACCGCCCACGAACGCCTGGCCACGATCGCCCAGCACACCGAGATGGGCGCGGGCATGTACGTGGCCATGAAGGACCTGGAGATCCGCGGCGCGGGCAACCTGCTGGGCGGCGAGCAGTCCGGCCACATCGCGGGCGTCGGCTTCGACCTGTACGTACGCATGGTGGGCGAGGCGGTCGCGGACTACCGGGCGTCCCTGGAGGGCGGCGTCGAGGAGGAGCCGCCGCTGGAGGTCAAGATCGAGCTTCCGGTCGACGCGCACGTCCCGCACGACTACGCCCCCGGCGAGCGGCTGCGCCTCCAGGCGTACCGCTCGATCGCCTCGGCGTCCTCGGAGGACGACATCAAGGCGGTCCGCGAGGAGCTGACCGACCGCTACGGCAAGCTGCCGGAGCCGGTCGAGAACCTGCTCCTGGTGGCCGGCCTGCGCATGCTGGCCCGCGCCTGCGGGGTCGGCGACATCGTGCTCCAGGGCCCGAACATCCGCTTCTCGCCGGTGGAGCTGCGCGAGTCGCAGGAGCTGCGGCTGAAGCGGCTGTATCCGAAGACGGTCATCAAGCCGGCCGTCCACCAGATCCTGGTGCCGCGCCCGACGACGGGCAAGATCGGCGGCAAGCCGGTGGTGGGACGCGAACTGCTGGCGTGGACGGGGGAGTTCCTGACGACGATCCTGGGGTCGTGAGGGCCTGGGCGCGGGGACGGGAACGGGTGCGGCACGCCGTCGGCGTACCGCACCCGTTCCCGTGCGGGGGAAGGCGTCAGCCGATGGCCCGCAGCCGCATGGCGGCGGGGCCCTGGCCGGCGGTGTTGGTGCAGCGGCGGTCGCCCGACGGCTGTTGCAGCTGAAGGGTCAGGCAGGTGCCGAGGGCCTGCTGACCGTAGCGGTTGGGGTGCAGGGACTCCTGCTTCTGGCCCTGCCCGAGGCCGGAGGTCACGAAGCGGACCCATTCGCTGGTGTCACCGGAGGGGGCGTGGGTGGCGTCGGCGTGCCGGGTGGAGGTCGAGCACACCTCGCGGCCCTCGAACGACCGGGACAGGTCCAGGAACTCCGCGCCGCCCTCGTCGGCCGCGTCCGCCAGGACGGAGCTGATCTCCGGGACCAGCTCGTCGTGCGCCCAGGTGAGGTCCTTGTCGAAGAAGGGGCAGCCGCCGGACTTGAGCCGGTCGTACTTCTCGCCGGGGTAGCGGATGCGGCCGGCGTCCGGGAGCGGGGAGGGGTAGGACTGGAGGATCAGCCGGTAGGAGCCGGCCGGGTGGCCGGCCCGGCCGAGCGCGGTCCGCACGTCGGCGAGGGTGTTCACGGCCGCCTGCCGCACGCCGGGCAGCCGCTCGGCGACCTGCCCGGCCGCGTCCGGTGCGCACGGTTCGCCGCCGAAGGGCTTGACGAACTCGGTCGCGCAGCCGGTGATGATGTCGGAGAAGCCGAGGTCGTTGCCGCCGATCGACACGACGACCGCGCGCACCGGCCGGCCGGCCGTCACGTCCTCCAGCTCCCCGGCCTGTGAGCGCTCGCCCTTGAACGGCGCGCCGCCGTTCTCCGGGAGGAGCACCGCCTTCGAGGTCGCCCCCGAACAGGCGAGGTTGAGACGGCTGACGTCGAGCGTGACGGACTGGACCTCGGCCACGTCGGAGCGGTTGCAGCCGTTGTCGTACGACGACCCGTAGACCCGGTACGGGTCGCTCCTGCCGGTCTCCGGGTCCCAGGCCCGGTCGGTGCCGGAGTGGCCGTTCGCGCTCCGGTTGCTGTTGCCGGCCCAGCGTCCCGCCTCGCCGGAGATGAAGCTGTCGCCCACGGACACCAGGAGCGGTGCCTCGGCGGGGGCCGACTCCGCACGGGAGGCGGAGGCGGAGGCGGGCAGTGCGCCCGAGACCGTGAGCGCACACACGGTGGCGGCTGCGGCGGCGAGGGCCTTGGAGCGTCGTGAGGGAGAAATGATCATGCTGTGGTTGTCGGCAGCCGGGCGGTGGGGAGTGAGGCAGGGGACGGCCTTTGCAGTCGAATGGATGAGTTGAGCAAGGGAGTTGGAGCCGAAAACGACAGAAGAGATCAGGATCGGCTGCGCCTCCGGCACAACGTGAGAGTTGACTCTCATAAAATATGAGAGCACTCTCTCGCACCATGGACTCCGTCAATCGCATGGGTGACCTCGAAATCACCGACCCGCAGACGATGCGCGCCCTGGCGCACCCCGTGCGCCTCGCGATCCTCGAACGGCTGGGCCGGGACGGACCGGCGACCGCCACCGAATTGGCGCCGGCCGTGGGGGCGACCCCCTCGGTGACCAGCTGGCACCTGCGTCACCTCGCGACGTTCGGGCTGGTACGCGACAGCGCCCCCGGCCCCGACCGCCGCAGCCGCCGCTGGGAGGCCGTGGCGCGCGGCTTCCGCTTCGACGCGCCGCAGGACCCGGCGGACGGCGAGGGCCAGTCGGCCGCACGGGAGCTCTCGCACCAGATGTTCCTGCGCACCGCGGGCCTCCCCGCCCGCTGGGCCGCCGAGGTCGAGCCCGGCCTCGACCCGAAGTGGCGGGGCGCCGCCGGACTGGCCCACACCCGGATCACGGTGACCGCCGAGGAACTCGCCGCGATCGAGGACGCGATCGAGCAGGTGCTCGCCCCGTATGTCACCCGAGACGCGGCGGACCGTCCCGAGGGAAGCCGGGGGGTGGCGCTGCTGCGGTACGCGCTGCCGGAGGGCGAGGGCGGGGGCTGGCCGGCGTCGTGACCACCGAATCGGGCGCGGCCTCCGGCGCATCCTCGCAGGCGAAGGCGCCGTCGCTATGGCGGGACCGGCGGTTCACCCGCTTCTGGGCGGGGAACACCGTCTCCCAGTTCGGCGACCGGATCACCGAACTGGCCCTGCCGCTGATCGCCGTCAGCACCCTGGGGGCCTCCGCCAACCAGGTCGCCTGGCTGACCGCCCTCGTCTGGGCGCCCAACCTGCTCGGGGTGTTCGTGGGCGCGTGGGTGGACCGGCGCGCCCGCAAGCGACGCCTGATGGTCCTCGCCGACATCCTGCGCGCGGCGGTCCTGCTGAGCCTGCCGGCCGCGTACGTCCTGGGGTCGGTGACGCTGACCCAGCTGTACGTGGTGGCGATCCTGGCGGGCGCGGGCGAGTTGCTGTTCAACACCGCGTACCCGCCGTTCTTCGTACAGCTCGTACCGAGGGCTTCCTACGTGGACGCCAACAGCAGGATCAGCACCAGCCGTTCCGCCTCCTACGTGGCCGGCCCCGCGGTCGGCGGCGCGCTGGTCCAGGCGCTGACCGCACCCGTCGCGATCGTGGTGGACGCGCTGTCGTTCCTGGCGTCGGCGGCGCTGATCGGCCGCATCCCGGTCGACGAGCCGCCCGCCACCGGCCCGGCGGCGCCCCCGCTGCTGCGCAGCGCCCGCGAGGGCCTGGCGTTCGTGGTGCGCCACCCGGTGCTGCGGGCCTCGCTGGGCTGCGCGACGACGGTCAACTTCTTCACCTTCGTCGGTGGCAGCGGCCTGCTCGTCCTGTTCGCGACGCGCGACCTCGGCCTGTCCGCCGGCGCGATCGGTCTCGCCCTGGGCATCGGCGCGACCGGCGCCCTGCTCGGCGCGGTGTGCGCCCCGGCGATCTCCCGCCGCCTGGGCGTGGGCCGGGGCATCCTCGTGGGCGCGGTCCTCTTCCCTGCCCCGATCGCCCTCGCCGCCGCCGCGAACGGCCCGCTCTGGCTCCGCGCCGCCGCCCTGGCCGGTGCGGAGTTTCTCTCGGGCTTCGGCGTCATGCTGTTCGACGTCAACCTCAACTCCCTCCAGGCAGCGGTGATCCCGGACGGAATGCGCAGCCGCGTGGCGGGCGCGTTCGGCACGGTCAATTACGGCGTACGCCCGGTGGGCGCGGTAACCGGAGGCGCCCTGGCCACCCTCCTCGGCCTGCGCCCCACCCTCCTGACGGCGGCAGTGGGCGGCTGCCTCTCCCTGCTGTGGCTCCTGCCGTCACCGATCCCGCGCATCCGGGATTTGGAGTCGGGCACAGTGGCATACCGGGCGGTGGAGGAATGAGCGGTGGGCTGCGTCAGGAGATCGCTGCGGTGGTGGGTGATGTCTTGAAGATCAGCCACACGGTCTTGCCGACGACATGGTCATCGACTCCGAAGTCGTCGGCGAGTTCACGGACGAGGTGCAAGCCGCGTCCGGAGCAGGCGTCGTCGGCGGCCCGCTGGACGTGCGGCTGCCCCGGCCCGCTGTCGCGGACCTCCAGGCGTACCAGGTCCTCGGCCCGGTGGAGGCCGACGCTGAACTCCCAGCCGGGCGGCACACCGTGCAGCAACGCATTGGTGGCGAGTTCCGAGACGCACAGCCTTATGTCCTCGATCAAGGTGTGGAGCTGCCACTCAGTGAGGACGCCGGTGACGAAATCGCGGGAGGCACCGACAGAGGTGCGCCTGCGGGTGAAGCGTCGTTGCTGCACCAGGGACACAGTGGTTCACCGCCTTGCTTGCGGGTTGTAGCCTGGCGATGACACTACTGCTATTCGCGAAAAGCGGCAAGGTGCCCACGATGGGTGCGGCTGAGCCTTCCGTCGAGGCATGAGGCACGCTGGGTGTCGTGCCGGCGGGAGCTGCGGAGGAGAAGGACATGGGCGGTAATGAATGGGTCAGTGCGTCGATCCCCTACCTCGCTGCCTCCTCCGGCGCTCCGGGTGACGCCTGGGCTGCCGAGGCTGCGGCGGAGGGGCGCCGGGGGAGCCAGCGCATCGTCCAGGCGGGCGAGGTGAAGGCCCCGGAAGCGGTCGCGGAGCTGCTCGGGGCGGCGGCCGGGGGGAACGTCGTCGCCCGGCGCAGGATCATGTACCTCGACGGCGAGCCCTGTGAGTTGACGGACACCTACTACCCGCTGGGCATCGCGGGCGGCACCGGCCTCGCCGGTACGGCCAAGATCCCGGGTGGGGCGGTCAGGCTTCTGGCGGAGCTGGGCCACGTCGGCGTACGCGTACGTGAAGAGGTGACCGCGCGACGGGCGAGCGGGCCCGAGGTCGAGCAGTTGGGGATGGTGGAGGGGGACCCGGTCCTCCAACTGACGCGGCTCACCCTGGACGAGGCGGACCGGCCCATTCAGGTCGACGTCATGGTCATGCCCCCGCAACGCCAGAAGCTGCGCTACGAGATCAGGATCGGATGACCGTGCCCAAACCCGAAGCCGACGCCGCCGACCGCCGTTCGCTGCACGAGCGGATCGCGGCCGATCTCAGGGACCAGATCATGGGCGGTGACCTCGCGCCCGGTGCGAACCTGCCCTCCACCGCCCACCTCAAGCAGCGGTTCGACGCCTCGAACGCAACGATCCAGAAGGCAGTGCAGCTGCTCAAGGACGAGGAGCTGGTGATCGGCAGGGCGGGCGCGTCGGTGACCGTCCGCGAGCACCGCCAGCGGACCGTCCGTCCGGCGGCGTCCATGGCCCCGGCGGGAGCGGGGGAACCGTACCGCTGGCTGACCGAAGTGGCGAAGGACGGCTCCCGGGCTCGCAGCACGCTGCTCGAAGTGGCCGAGATTCCGCCGCCGGCGGATGTCGCGGTGGCGCTGGGGCTTCCGGAGGGCGAGCCGGCGCTGCTACGGCGGCAGTTGCTCGTGATCGACGACGAACCCGCCGAACTCGTGGCCTCGTACTACCCGCTGGACATCGTCAGGGGTACGGCGATGACGGCTCGCCACAAGATCCCGGGCGGAACTCCGACGCTGCTCGCGGAGCTGGGGCACCCGCCACGGCTCAGCGTCGACCGCGTGTCCGCGAGGGTGCCCACCCAGGAGCAGTACCAGGCACTGCGCCTGCCCGGAGGGCTGCCGGTGCTGCGTACGCTGCGCGTCGTCTACAGCGATGACGAGCGGCCCATCGAGGCCACGGTGATGGTGAAGGCCGGGCATCTGTACGAGGTCCAGTACGAGTTCACGGCCGAATAGGCCCTTACTGGCGGGGCGCGTCCCCGGGGCTGAAGAGCAGTCGGCCGGTGAGGCGGAAGACCTCTTCCGGGTTGCGGTCGCCCACCGCGTCGGACAGGTTGCCGCTCAGCAGGAGCGTGGCGAAGCCGTGGGCGAGGGACCAGGCGGCGATGCCGGCGAGGCGGGGGTCGTCGGTGGGGGGCACGGTGGTGACGCCCGCGCGCAGTTCCGCCGTGGCGCGGTCCTTCGCGGCCAGCAGGTCCGGATCGTCCGCGCGCCAGAGGTCCGGCTGGAACATCACCTGGAAGTGGGCCGGGTGCGCCGCCGCGAACCGTACGTACGCCACGCCCCGCTCGCGCAGGTCCGGGGCCGCCGCCAGGGCGTCCGCGAACAGGGCGTAGCCCTCGGCGGCGATCGCGGTGAGCAGGCCCGTGCGGTCCTTGAAGTGGTGGGCGGGGGCGGCGTGGGAGACGCCGGCCCGGCGCGCCAGGTCGCGCAGGCTGAGCGCGGCGGGGCCCTCGGTGCGGATGACGTCGAGGGCGGCGGTGAGCACGGCCCGCCGCAGGTCGCCGTGGTGGTAGGCGCGGTCGCTGGTCATGGACAGCAGGTTACGCGGGATCTAGTCGTTGACAAGTTCGCGGATCGCGCGCACTCTGGGGATCTAGGCAGTGGCTAGATGGCGGCTGCGGGGTGGCGGAAGGTGGAGACATGTCCGAGGAACTGGGTCGCGTACGGCAGCTGTGGCATCTGCTGGAGCCCGTGCACGCCGTTCTGTACTACGCGCCGGAGGCGTTCGAGGAGGCCGCCGGGCTCGGGTACGCCGTCGACGAGCGGTGGCCGAGCTACTTCGCCTGGCGCGCGGCGCCGCTGGGCGAGGCGGGGGCGGACCGGGTCGCGGAGACGTTCTACAGCTTCAGTCCGCGCATGGTCGGCGCGTACGTCCCCGCCGTCTGGTCGGTCGCCTCGCCGGACGCGGTGCTCGCGGCGCGCGGCCGGGCCGTGGACCGCGCGTACCGGAAGCTGCTGGGGGAGGCGGTCGCCGCGCCGGGGACGGCCGAGGCCGCCGCGCTGCTGCGGCGCGTCGCGGAGGCCGCCGACACGGAGGGCAGGCCGCTCGCCGCCGCGAACGCCGCGCTGGCCTGGCCGGACGAACCGCACCTCGCGGTCTGGCACGCGGCGACCGTCCTGCGTGAGCACCGGGGCGACGGCCACCTCGCGGCGCTGGCACGCGCGGAGCTGGACCCGGTCGAGGCGCTGGTCTCCTTCGCGGCGATCGGGGCGGCCCGGCCGGAGGTCTTCGGCAGCCGGGGCTGGGACGAGGCCGAGTGGCAGGCCGCGCGCGAACGGCTGGAGAAGCGGGGGCTGGTGGCCGGCGACGGAACGGCGACCGAGGCGGGCCGGGTGCTGCGGGCAGAGGTCGAGAGGCGTACGGACGAGGCGGCGGCGGGACCGTGGCGGGCGCTCGCGGCGCAGGAGCGGGAACGGCTCGCAGACCTGATGGGGCCGCTGTGGGTGGCGGCGGTCGGCTCGGGGCTGCTGCCGTCGGAGAACACGTTGGGGATCGGGAAGGTGTGAGGGGGGGTGTGACGCGAGGTGTGATCCCGCCCCCACGCGGGAACGGGCCGCAGCCATGAAATCCTCCTCGCGGGGAAGGCATTCGTAGAATTCCCTGGTTGGTTCGGCTTTCTCACCGTCAGGACGGCTACGAGTGATATCTCCCCGCGTGTGTCGAGCGATGGTGCCCGCCCTGGCCGCCACGGCCGTGCTGGCGCTGAGCGGTTGCGACCCCGATCAACTCCCCTCGGACATCGACGCCTCCGGCGGGGGCGCGGACGGCGGCGGCCAGTCCGTCTCGGGTTTCGGTGCCAGCCCGCTGGCGAACGACGACGGTACGAAGCCGGGCCTCGCCCCCCTCACCTCGGAGAAGGACCGGGCGGCGGCGCGGAAGGTCATCGAGAAGGTCGCCACCAAGGGGCGCGGCCCCAAGACCGGTTACGCGCGGGACAAGTTCGGGTACGCGTGGAAGGACTCGGTGGACGGCGTCCCCCTGTCCCACAACGGCTGCGACACCCGCATTATCTCTATGGTCCGCGCCGTGGTGGACCTGTTCTCGCAGCGTATGCAGGGTGTGGTCGGCTGTGCGTAGTGAGAGGCACATGAGTCACAGGATCCTGCGGACAGGCGGGACGAAGGTCGTGATTGCGGCCGCCATTGCCGCTGCGCTGGTCACCAGCTGTGACGAACTGGAGTCAGGTGGCACCGCCGCAGGATCTGGTCCGGATACCGCCGCCGGCCGCGTGGTAAGCCCGTTGGCGAACCCCGACGGGACGAAGCCGGGGCTCGCCGCGCTCACGTCGGAAGCGGACAAGGCCGACGCACGCAAGCTCATCCAAGGGCTCACCACAAAGGGGCGTGGGCCGAAGAGGGGCTACGAGCGTGACAAGTTCGGGTACGCGTGGATGGATACGGCGGATGGGGTGCCGCTGGCGAGGAATGGTTGTGACACGCGGAATGACTTGTTGAAACTCCATGGGCAACACGTGCAGTTCCGTTCAGGTTCCGACTGCGTGGTCGTTGCGATGAACCTGTACGACCCGTACACCGGCAAGGAGATCGCCTGGAGGAAGGCCAAGGCCACCGAGGTACAGATAGACCACGTGGTCCCGCTGTCCTACAGCTGGCAGATGGGTGCCGCCCGTTGGCCGGAGAGCAAGCGCAGGCAACTGGCGAACGACGTGCTCAATCTGCTTCCAGTCGAAGGGCGCGCCAATTCGGCGAAGCGTGACTCCGGGCCGGCGTCCTGGCTTCCGCCGAACAAGAAGATCCGGTGCTCGTACGCGGTGCGCTTCGCGCAGGTCGCTGACAAGTACGAACTCCCGGTGACAACGGCGGACAAGGCCATGATGCTGGAACAGTGCCAGGGCTGACAGGAGCCCCAGTGCTGTCCCGGCCCCGGGGCGCGGGGTCACTCTCGGCCGTGATGGCTAAGGTTCGCAGTCATGGACGCTGCCGCTCTCGACCGTCAGGCCCGGACCTTGTCCGGCTGCATTCCTCCACTCCTGGTCTCCCGGCTTCTTGAGGCCGGCCACAGTGAAGAGGTAGAGGTCCAAGCCCGTCGCGGGGAATGGTTCTGCGCGCGGGCCTGGGCGCAGCTGCTCGGCGACCAGGGACGGCAGACCGAGGCGCTGGAGGTGCTTTCTCCGTACGTTGCCACTGGCTGGTGGCCGGCAGCCCAGGTTCAGGCGGAGTTGCTGGAGAGCTGGGGGCGGGCTGCGGAGGCGATCATCCTGGCCCGGCCGTACGCGAGCAAGGGAGGGCTCCCGCTGGAGTTCTTCGCGCGCCTGCTGGCCCGGCATGGGTGTGCGGACGAGGCGGTCACTCGGCTGAGTGCTGGAATCGAGGACTGGGTTCTTGCCACCGCTCTGGTCGACATTGTCAGGGGTACAGGCCGGGACGAAGAGGTTGCCGCGCTGCTGGCCGCCCGGATCCCGGCTCGGCATCGGTGCGACGGCCCGTGGTGCTGCCGTGGCCTTGACCCCGACACGGCGATCGGGCTGCTTGCCGCGATCCGTGAACGCCAGGGCCGCATCGACGAAGCGATCGCCCTGCTGCACACCCGGCAGATCACCTCCGTCAACAACCGCGACCAGCTGGCCGACCTGCTGGCGAGACACGATCGGATCGAGGAACTGCGGGCGTACGCGGCGACCGAGGATCTCGGTGACGCCGCGCGGCGCCTGGCCGAGGTGCTGGAGCAGCGCGGCGATGTGGAAGGTGCGATCGCCGTGTACCGGCAGGCCGACCGACCTGGGGCCCTCGATCCCAACTCGGCTTTCGAGCTCGCACAGCTCCTGGCACGGCACGGTCGAGGGGACGAAGCGATCGACGTGATGCGGGTTCAGGCCGACGCCCACAACGGGGACGACTGGATCCTTCATGCTCTGTCCGGCCTGTGTCTCGACCAGAGGCGCCCCGAGGACGGCCTGGCGCACCTCGACGCCCTCGCCGCCGCCCGAGGGGGCGAGGAGGAATGGGATCTGTACTGGATGCGTCTGCCGCTGATCGCTGCCCGCGACGGCGTCGACGTAGCGGTCGCGCATGCCCTCTCCCACCCCGAGGGGGCCACCTCGTACGCGGCGCCGCACATTGCTGAGTTGCTCGCTGGCGCCGGACGCGCCGAGGAGGCTGTTGCTGTTCTCGAACGGCACGCCGCCGCGAACAGCAGCGAACTCGCTGGGTACCTCATTGACCTGGGACGCGCCAACGATGCCGTCGCGCTCCTTCAGCAGCGCGATTCCGAGCCGGTCTCACCTGTCTGGACCGGCTCGCTCATCAACGATCCCCCATTCTGATTCCGGCCTTTCGGCTGTCCGGCGGACGGCACTCAAGCCGGACAGCCGCAGGGGGTGGAACGCGAGCTATGGGGACGGAACAGCCCGCATGGCACGGCGCAGACTGGTTCGCGCGGCGGTGAGATCGTCCTCCGCCTCGCGCAGTTGGCCCTCCAGGTCGGCGATCCGATCCCTGGCCTCTGACAATGCTTGCTCCAGCGCGGTATTCCGCTGCTCGATCTGCTGCACCCGCTCGATCAGCTCATGCTGGTTCACGCCCTCCAACTCGGCGCCGAGAGAGAGCCTGACCCGGCTACGGAGCCCATCGCGCTCCTTTTTGAGGTCCTTGATCTCTTCGCGGGCCAGTGCAAGGTCCGTCCGTAACCCAGCCGGAGATACCTGGGACGCTTCTGGAGTGTGGGAGTTCTGACGACCTCGCGTTCGCTGGGCGGAGATGCCGTCCTGAACGGCCTGGTGCACCTGACGCCGGTTGTAGACGAACCACGTGGAAACCGAGGCATCCCGTGCCACTTGAGCAACGGTGATCCGTCGCCCCGAGCGGAGAAGGTCATCCACGGCGCCTAGTGCACGCTTTGTTTTCTCTTCGCTGTCCTTGGCGCGGCTGACGCGCAGGCGCTCGACCCGGGCGTTCCGGTCGTTGCCGCCGGAAGTAGCAGGGATTCTCATTCGGAGCTCCGTGTCGTCAGTGCCTGCAGAGGGATGAAGGCCGCTGCCGAACGTGCCTTGCGCAGCTCGCGTGATGCGGATTCGACGGCGGCCCGCTCCTCGGCGGGCAGCGCGTCGAGTTTCCGCCGCATCTCGTCGGCCGACTTCGAGTAGGCGCGGATCTGGTCATCGAGATTGCGTACGACCCAGTCGGCGGCTTCCATCGCGAGGGCGGCTTCCTTGTCGGCCCGCAGGTCCGCGACCTGCTGTTCCAGGGCGGGGAGGTAGGAGGGATCGGGCCGGTAGAAGTCGCATCCTGCGCACTGGAAGCGGATGCGGCAGTGCCCACCGCCGGCCTTGACGTTGCTCGGCTCGGTGCAGCCGCCATAGGGAACCCCAACGCTTTCCACCTCATAGGCGAGGGGGTCGCTGAACCCGCGGGTTGCTCCGTGCCGGTCGACGGCGAGCGCCGCGACCGTGCGCACGGCCTCCTGCTTTCGGCTGAGAGAAACCTTGTAGTAGCCCATGGTGACGTCCAGTGAACGGTGGTCCATGAGTTCCCGCAGGACGTCGGGGCGAGTGCCCGCGTCCGCATGGCGCTGGGCGTACGAGTGTCGGAAGCCGTACGGGACGACCTCGGTGCGGTCGTAGGCGAGCGGGGCGCCGTCCTCGTCGAGCCGGTCGTCCATTAGGTTTGGGATCAGCTCGTCGACCCAGTCGCGGAAGATCCGGTTGCAGAACTGCGCGGCCTTCAGATGCCCGCGGCGTGGACGGTTGCGCTGTCCCGGTGAGGGAAAGAGCCACTGGGCACACGCCGGTACGGCCGGAAGTGCATCGAGCTTCTTCTGCCAGGTTTCGATCAGCTGGGCGGTGCTCTCCGAGATCGGCAGCCGACGGCCGTGGCGTCGACGCTTGTGGTTGTCGTAGATCAGCGTCGGTTTGCCGTCGACCCGCTCCAGGCAGTCGCGGCGCAGGCTGGTGACCTCGCCCGGACGCCGGCCGGTGTCCCGGAGGACCGCGTAGACCACCTGATACATCCGCGCGAAGTCGGCGGCCGCCCAGCCGCCGCTCGCGTACCCCGTCGAGGTGCCGAGCAGATCGAGGTGCGCGTCGAGCTGGGCGATGACGTGCTCGGGGATCGCACGGCCGAGATCGTCCTCGGTCACCTCCACGGCGGCGATGCTGTGGAAGCGGGGGTTGAGCGCGAACCCGCCGGGCACGTGATCCATCATCCCGGCCTGACGGGCGTAGTCCAGGAACGTGCGCCAGTGCCGGAGCAGGGCTCTGCGGTGGCTGGTGGAGTAGTCGTGACCGTCCTCGGGACGCTTGGTGATCCGGAACAGGTCCACTACGGCATTCATGTCGGCCATGGCGAGGAGCCCCGGCTCATCCCCGTGGGGGCGGCCTGCCAGCGCGGAGGACGCGATGGTCGCTGCGTAGACGGTCTGCCGCAGGTCCATGACGTTGGGGCGTGCCGTGCGGCCGTACTCCTTGACGAGTTCTCGCAGCCAACGCTGCCGTACCGGACGGAAGTCGATGTCACCGTGGACAGCGGCGTACTTGCGACCGCGCCCTGCCGTCAGCCCGATGAGAGCGCACTCCCATACGTCGCCCGAGGTCGGATCGGCGCCCTCGAACTCGACGCGTGCGCGTCGGACGTGCAGGAGAACACCGTTCAGGACGCCGGAGGCCGCAGTCGGAAGCCCGGAGGAGAAGGAGGCGTCCAGGTCGAGGAGCGAGCCGAGTCCGGCGGGGAGGCCGGCCACAATGCGGCGTACCCGCTGGGGGACAAGGCTGATTCCGGCGTCGTCGCGCTGCTGGAGCCCGTACAAGAGCTCTTGGCGGACCGCGGGGCTCACACTCGCGAGCGAGAACTGGGAGACGCCCGGCATCGCCCCGTTCGCGGAGGTGTTGGGCCGGCGGCGGGACGTGTCCGGGATGTGCGTGGCGTCGAAGTCCGCGGGATTGCCCAGAAGGTAGCGGGCTTTACGGCAGGCGTCGCAGCGGGATCCATTACTCGCCACATGGGTGCGACAGGCGACTACGGAGCAGACGAACACGCTCGTCGTGGGATTGCCGGGATCGGCGGTGAAAAGCGTCTGAACGGGGTCCCACTCACCCGTGCGCCAGCCCGACGGCAGGCGTGCCGCGAGCCACGACGGCCACTCCGGGGCGCCGGAGACGGAGGAAACGGCAGCGGAGCGGAGGAGCGCACTGGTCATCGCAGCAGCTCCGGCACGAGACTCTCGACGGTCTCGACGGCGGCACGGAGATCCTCGTCCTGGGCGTGCAGGTACACGGCGGTGCTCGCCGAGGAGGCGTGGCCCAGGAGGGTCTGTACGACGTCCGGAGCGACCCCGTTGCGGATCCATCGGGTGGCGGCTGTGTGCCGCATCATGTGCGGTCGGGCAGTGAGCCCGCAGCGCTTCCCGATACGTTCGATCACCTGCTTCGTGTTGGAGTAGGACAGCGGACGTCCCGCGTGGATGCCGACGAGGTTGAGGAAGACGTAGTCACACTCGGCGGAGCCGACGACCTGTTCACGCTCGGAGAGATGATCGCGGTATCGGTGCACCACTTCCGGTGTGAGCGGAACCATGCGAGGGCGCCCGGCCTTGGCCCGCGCCCCGTTCACGTTGTCGTGACGGGGCCTGACATGCAGGTGCGCGCCACCGGTCCGGCAGCCCAGGTGTGTGGAGTCGGGGAGCAGATGCATGTCCTCACGCCGCAGTCCGAGAGCTTCGCCGATGCGGAGGCCCGCTTTCACCAGGACGGTCAGCAGCAGCCGGTCACGCGCGGTGCGAGCGGCGTCGATGACCTGCTTCGTCTGGACGCTGGTGAGCGTCTGCGGTGCCCGCTCGATCTCCGGCGCCTTCAGGACGCGGGCTTTGACCATCAGGTGCTGGCCGCCCTCGCCGGGATCGAAGCCGGCCGGGGCGTGGGAGAGGAAACGCGGCTCACTGAGGCGTGCGGCGACTTCGTGATCCACGTGCCCCTGGACGGCGCAGAAGCGGAGGAACTCGCACACCGCAGTGAGCGTGGCGTTGACCGTCTTGCCGGACGGAGGCCGCCCGTACCGGGTCGGTGTCCGCTCGACATGGAACTTGAACAGACTCATTTCCCGTAGCCGGACGGTCCTCCAGTCGGTGCCCCGCTCTGCACACCAATTGAGGAAGCGACCGACTCTGGGGACGTACGCGCGCTGTGTCTGCGGTGACCGCCCGGCTCCGCGTAGATACAGGGAGAACTCACGGGCTGCGGGGTGAGGCGCGTACGTCTCTTCGTCGACCAGGAGCCAGGTGGTCTCGCCGGTGGCGGGAGATACGGCCTTCTCTGTACGTAACGTCAAGGGATCTGCTTCCTGTCTCGTTGTCACTCATGTGCCTCATGGCATGGCTGATAACGGGAAGGGACAGGAAGGGGTTACGGCTGTGCCTCATGTGCATCGCACTCAGGAAGGAGATAGAGATAACCCGCAACGACCTGCTCGCCCGGGACGGCAAGGACGTCGAGCTGCGCTCCGGTTCGAAGTGCGTGGTCGTCTCGATGACGCTCAAGGACCCGTACACCGGCAAGACCATCGAGTGGCGCAAGCAGCAGGCGACCAAGGTGCAGATCGACCACGTCATGCCGCTGTCGTACGACTGGCAGATGGGCGCCGCCCGCTGGAACGAGGCCAAGCGGCAGCAGATCGCCAACGACCCGCTCAACCTCATCCCCGTGGACGGCCCGGCCAACAACGCCAAGCGCGACGCGGGCCCCGCGACCTGGCTCCCCCCGTACAAGCCGATCCGCTGTGCGTACGTGCTGCGCTTCGCGCAGGTCTCGCTGAAGTACGACCTGCCGGTGACGAGCGCGGACAAGGACATGATGCTGAAGCAGTGCGGCGGCTGACGCGGCAGTGGCTACGAGGGGCGGCGGGCGGCCCGGTCCGCCGCCCTCCGCGTGCCCCGTACGCCCCCTCAGAGCCCCGAGCCCCCGGTCGCGTCGATCACCGTGCCCGTCACCCAGCGGGAGTCGTCCGAGGCGAGGAACGCCACGATGTCCGCGACGTCGCGCGGCTGTCCGACCCGGCCGAGCGCGGCCAGTGACGCGGCGCCCTTCTCCGCCTCGGCGTCGCCCCGCAGCCAGTCCGCGTTGATGTCGGTGTCGATGATGCCGGGGGCCACCGAGTTGACCGTGATGCCGCGGGGGCCCAGCTCCTTGGCGAGGGTCAGCGTGAAGTTGTCCAGGGCGCCCTTCGTCGCGCTGTAGGCGATGATGTCCGGCATCGCGATCCGGGCCGCGCCGCTGGATATGTTGATGATCCGGCCGCCGTCGCGCAGCCGGCCGAGTCCGTGGCGGACGATGAAGAACG
Source organism: Streptomyces sp. DT224 (assembly GCF_049844595.1). NCBI lineage: Bacteria > Bacillati > Actinomycetota > Actinomycetes > Kitasatosporales > Streptomycetaceae > Streptomyces > Streptomyces sp. DT224. The sequence continues at coordinate 209,437 of NZ_JBNCLI010000006.1, read as the reverse complement.
GTGCCCGTACGTTGACGGCGAAGACCGCGTCGAACGCCTCCTCGGTGAGCGAGGACAGCTCGGAGTAGAGTCCGGCGCCCGCGTTGTTCACGATGATGTCCACCCCGCCGCCGGGGGCGTGCGCGGTGATCCGCTCGTCGAACGCCTCCCACAGCGCGGCCGCGTCCCCGTGGGTGCCCAGCTCGGCGCGGAGGGAGAACGCCGTGCCGCCGTTCTTCCGGATGACCTCCACGACCTCGTCGGCCGCTGCCGCGTTCCTGGCGTAGGCGACGGCGACGACGGCGCCCTCGCGCCCGAGTCGTTCCGCGATGCCTCGGCCGATACCCCGGCTGCCGCCGGTGACCAGTGCGACCTTGCCCTCAAGTGCGTGCGCAGACATGACTGTTGCCCCTCCGCAATTTGTTGAGTGATCGTTCTAGAAAGAACGTAGCACGACTTCTTGAGCGAGCGCTCTAGAATGTGGGGCATGGGTGAGACAGGTGCGACGCGCGGACGGCCGCGCTCCTTCGACCGGGACGCCGCGCTGGCGGCGGCCGTCCGGCTGTTCTGGGAGCGGGGCTACGGGGCGACCTCGATCGGTGAGCTGACGGAGGCGATGGGTATCCGGCCCGCGAGCCTCTACGCCGCGTTCGGCGACAAGCGGTCGCTCTTCGAGGAGGCGGTCACCGCGTACGGGACCACGCCCGTCGGGACCTTCATGCGCGATGCCCTGGAGCAGGAGCCCACGGCCTACCGCGCGTTCGCGCGTCTCCTGCGGGAGGCCGCCCGGATCTACGCGGATCCCTCGCACCCGGCGGGCTGCATGGTGATCACGGCGGCCGTGAACGTCGCACCGCAGGACGCCGGGGTGGCCGACCGGCTGAAGGGTGTGCGCAACTCCAACGTCACGGCATGGGAGGCGCGGCTGCGGGACGCGCAGCGCGCGGGCGAACTGCCGGAGCGGGTGAACCCCCGCACTCTCGCCGGGTACTTCGCCACGGTCATCCAGGGCATGTCGCAGCGTTCCTGCGACGGGGCGAGCCCGGAGGAGCTGGCCGAGATCGCCGAACTGGCGCTGGCCGCCTGGCCGGGGGAGCGCGAGGGCTGAGCCGACGCGGAAAACCCGCCCCGGTGGGCGGGTTCCACGGATGCGGGCACGCTGCGCGGGTCAGAGCTTCAGGTCCCACAGCGTCGAGTCGTACGTGAAGCTGGGGCTGACCTCGACGGTGAGGTTCTTCGCGTCGGACGGTGCGTCGAACGCGTAGAGCACCGTGACCTTCTTGCCGGGCAGGATCGTGCCGGTGAAGCCCGAGCCGACCTTGCCGTCGAAGATCTGCTCCGCGTCGACCCCGTCCTTCCCGGCCCTTCCCTCGACGGTGACCAGTGCGGAGTCGAACTTCTCCTTGCCGGCGTTCTCGATCACGACGGCCACCTGGTACGCCTTGTTGCCCTTGGTGTGACCGGCCGCGAACTCGCCGGGCGAGTACGTCGTCGCGTCGCCGACCGTGACCGTCAGGTCGTCGTCGTACACGATCGCGTCACCGGCCTCCAGCGCCTCGCCGGTGGGCTTCTCCTCCTTGCCGGCCTTGTCGTCGCCCTTCGCCGCGTCGGCCTTGTCCGCCTTGTCCTCGCCCGCCTTCGGCTTCGCGGACGTCTTCGTGTCCGACACCGCCTTGTTGATGTCGTCCACCGCGTCGTCCACCGCCTTGAACGTGATCACCGCGCCGACCACCGACATGATCAGCGCGATCAGCGCGAGGACCGTGCCGAACGTGGCCATGTTCTTGTTCGTCGCCTCGCCCCTCTTGGCGCGGCCCCGGCCGACGAGCCCCAGGATCAGCGCGATCGTCCCGAGGATGCCCGCCAGCCAGAAGAGGAGCGGGATGAGACCGGAGACCGCGCCGATGAGCCCGAGGATCAGTGCGGCGATGCCCAGTCCGTTGCGCGCGGGTCGCAGGCCGGGCGCGTGAGCGGGGCCGTACGGCTGCTGCGGCTGGGAGTACGGGGGCTGCGGGGACTGCGGCGGCTGCGTGAACTGGGACATGGCTGTGCCCTTCGGCAAGTACGGGATGAGTGGTGAGCGGATCCACCGGGCGTCGCTCGTTCAGCGACGGGTTAATCACAGCATCATCTGTGAACCGAGTCAACACTGTTCACGCGAGACAGGTTCGTGCACGCTGTGAATCGACATCGAATGGTGCGGTGTGTACGGGTCGGTATGCTCGCCCCACGCCGCCGTGGCGCACCGCGCGCGGCGCCACGTTGCGCCGACCGCCGGCGGTACAGCACAGGGAGACAGCAAGTGCCGGAGAACGCGACAGAGGTGACCGCCGCCGGGATCGCCCGCCTGGCGGGCGTGGGGCGCGCCGCCGTCAGCAACTGGCGCCGCCGGCACGCCGACTTCCCCCAGCCCGTGGGCGGCACCGAGACCAGCCCGTCCTTCGCCCTGCCCGAGGTCGAGCGGTGGCTGCGCGACCAGGGAAAGCTCGTCGAGGTCCCCCTCCGAGAACGCGTCTGGCAGCAGCTGGCCGGCCACCCGGCGGGCCCGGTCACCGCTCTCGTCCACACCGGCTGCGCCCTGCTCCTGGTGAACCGCAGCCCCGCCGCCTGGCGGGAGATCACCGGCGTCTCCGACGAACGGATGGCCGGGGTGCTCTCCCTCGCCCTGGACGACGCCCTCGCCGACCGGTTCGGCCCCGCCGGGAACGGGCGCGCCGTCCGCACCCCGGACCGCGCCGAGCTCCTGCCGTCCGTGCCGCTGCTGCGCGGCGCCGCCGAGCTGGCCGCAGGGACCGGCGTCCGGGAGGCGTACGAGTTCCTGCTCGGCCGTCAGCTCGACGCCAACCCGCGCCAGTACACGCTGACCCCGTCCGGTCTCGCCGAACTCATGGCGGAACTGGCCGGTACCGGCGGACCCGGCGTGCGCACCGTCCTCGACCCGGCGGCGGGCACCGGCGCCCTGCTCACCGCGGCCCTCGGCGCGGCGGACGCCCCGGGAAGCCCCGCAGTCACCGCCCTCCACGCCCAGGAGAGCGACCCCGGCCTCGCCGCCGTCACCGCACTCCGCCTCGCCCTGCGCGCCGCCCCCGCCGACCGCACGGTCGACGTGCGGACCGGGGACACCCTGCGCGCCGACGCCTTCCCTCGGCTGGCCGCCGACGCCGTGCTCTGCCACCCGCCGTTCAACGAGCGCAACTGGGGCCACGACGAACTCGCCTACGACCCCCGCTGGGAGTACGGCTTCCCCGCCCGCACCGAATCCGAACTCGCCTGGGTCCAGCACGCGCTGGCCCGGCTGCGCGACGGCGGCACCGCCGTCCTCCTGATGCCGCCCGCCGCCGCCTCCCGTCGCTCCGGCCGCCGTATCCGCGCCGACCTCCTGCGCCGGGGCGCCCTGCGCGCCGTCATCGCGCTCCCGGCCGGCGCCGCGCCCCCGTACGGCATCCCGCTCCACCTGTGGGTGCTGCGCAGGCCCGGGGCCCAGCCGCGGCCCAACCCCGAACTGCTGCTGATCGACACCGCCGAGCCCGCCGAGCAGGTCGCCGGAGGCGGCCGGGACCGCCTTGACCTGACCGTCCTGCGCCACGCGGTACTCGACGCCTGGCACGCGTACGAAGGGCAGCGCCCGCAGCCCACGGCACCGCACTCCGCCGCCGCCCGTACCGTCCCCGTCATCGAACTCCTCGACGACGACGTCGACCTCGCCCCCGCCCGCCACCTCCCCTCCTCCGCCGCCACCGGCGGACCGGCCGAGCTGGCCGGCGTACGGGAGCGGCTGACCAGGACCCTGGGGCTCGCCACGGACCTCGCCCCGCCGCCACCCGCCCCCGCCGCACCCGCGCACCGCCCGCTCACCACCATCGGCGAACTCGCCCGGGCCGGCGCCCTCCAGCTCCGCCACGGCGGCGCCGGCACCGGCACCGGCCCCGTCCTCACCGAGCACGACGTGCTCGGCTCCACCCCGCCCTCCGGCACCCCGGCCGCCGGCGGCACCCTCGAGGAGCCCGTCCTCGTCGCGGCGGGCGACGTCGTCGTGCCCGTGCTCGGCGGTGTCACCGTCGTCCGGGTCGTGGACGAGGCCACCGCGGGTGCCGCGCTCGGCCGCAACCTCCAGTTGCTGCGCCCCGACCCGGCCGTGCTCGACCCCTGGTTCCTCGCCGGCTTCCTGCGCGGCACCACCAACAACCGGCAGGCCAGCAGCCACGCCTCCACCGCGACCCGGCTCGACGCCCGCCGACTCCAACTGCCGCGCCTGCCCCTGGCGGAGCAGCGGCGCTACGGCGAACGGTTCCGCGCGCTCGCCGCGTTCGAGGACGCGCTGCGCCTCGCCGGACGGCTCGGCGGACAGCTCGTCCAGGGCCTCTACGACGGCCTGACGGACGGTACGGTCACGCCGGAGTGACCGGAACCACAACGGTTCCGCACAACCCCGGGCCCTCTGTCGGTGTCGCCCCTTACGCTCGGATCCGCACGCACGCCCGTGTGCGCGCGGACGTTTCACGACCAGGCAATCCAGGAGCAGCCATGTACGCCCCGGGTCTTCCGCCCACGGCGCCGCGCCGGGTCCCCGGCAGGGCCTGGATCGTCTCCATGCGGGTGCTGTTCATCCTGCTCGCGGTCTGCTCCTTGGGCTTTCTGCTGTGGGCACCGCTGCTCAGGCTCGCGTTCGTCCGCCGCCGCGCCCTCGACTGGTGGACGGCAGGCGCCGGCTTCGTGTTTGTCTGTGTGGTGGTCGCCGTGCTCGGCAGGAACGAGCCGAACGTGGAGGCCGACAGCATCGACAGCGCGTTCATAGCGCTGCAGCTCCTGGTCCTCGCGGCCGCCTGCGTGTACTACCTCGTCGCCGACGTGCGTTTCTACGCGCGGCTGACGGGGAAGGCCGCCGGCTTCCCGCACGCGGGCCCCGGCTACGCGTACGTGACCACCGTGCCCACCCCGCCGTACGGACAGCCGCAGCCCTACCCGCCGCACCCCGGTCAGCAGCATCCCAGCCGGCAGCACCCCTACCCGCTGCCCCTCACGCGCTGCCCCCAGCCCGAGGACGCCCGCCCGGCCCCGCAGCACCCCGCCCCGCCCCAGCGCATCGACCAGGTCCGCGCCGAGCTGGACGAGCTGAGCGACTACCTCCGCAAGGAGGAGGGCCGGTGAGCGGTCGCCTCATCGGCGGGCGGTACGAACTGGCCACGATCCTCGGCCAGGGCGGCATGGGCCAGGTCTGGACGGCCTACGACCAGCGCCTCGACCGCCGCGTCGCGGTCAAGCTGCTGCGCCCCGACCGGGTCACCGGGCCCATCGGCAGCGAGGCCGCCGACGAGCTGCGCCGCCGCTTCGTACGCGAGTGCCGGGTCACCGCACAGGTGGACCACCCCGGCCTGGTCACCGTGCACGACGCGGGCAGCGACGGCGACGACCTGTTCCTCGTCATGCAGTACGTGGAGGGCGCCGACCTCGGCGACCACCTCGCCGAGCACGACCCCTACCCCTGGCCCTGGGCCGTCGCGGTTGCCGCGCAGCTGTGCGCCGTCCTCAGCGCCGTGCACGCCGTGCCGATCGTCCACCGTGACCTCAAGCCCCGCAACGTGATGGTCCGTCCGGACGGAACCGTGCTCGTCCTCGACCTCGGTGTCGCGTCCGTCCTCGACACCGACACCACCCGTCTCACCCACACCGGCTCGCCCATCGGCTCCCCGGCCTACATGGCCCCCGAGCAGGCCATGGGCGGCGCGGTCGGCCCGTACACCGACCTCTACGCCCTCGGTGTCCTCCTGCACGAACTGCTCAGCGGCGATGTGCCGTTCGCCGGATCCACGGCCCTCGGCGTGCTGCACCGGCACCTGTACGAGCCGCCGCTGCCGGTCCGGCAGATCCGGCCCGACATCCCCGAGGCGCTGGAAACGCTCGTGCTGCGGCTGCTCGCCAAGGACCCGCAGCACCGCCCCGCAAGCGCCCAGGAGGTGTACGAACACCTCGCCCCGCTGCTGCCCGCACGCGGCTCCCGGCCGCCCGCCGGGCCGCTCGACCCCACCCGTTCGTTCCTGCGCCCGCACGCCCCCTGGCCCGACCGGGCCACGGTCCCGCCGCCGGCCATGCCCGCCACCCCGCCGGCCCGGACGGACGTCGCCGCCGCCGTGGACGAGGTCAAGCGGCTCCTCGGCGAGGGGCGCATCACCCAGGCCGTGGACATGCTCGGCGGGCTCCTCCCGGTCGCCGCCGAACAGCACGGAGCCGGCTCCCCGGTGGTCCGCATCCTGCGCAAGCAGTACGCGGCGACCCTCATGGACGACGGCCAGTACCGCCGCGCCCTGCCCGAACTGCGCCGGCTCGCCGACGACCGGGCCGCCGAGGCGGGCCCCGCCGACCCGCAGACCCTCGGCTACCGCTGTGACGTCGCCCAGTGCCTGGAACAGCTCGGCGAACCCGCCGCCGCGCTCGCGGAGTACCGCGCCGTGCTGCCGTACTACGAGAACCAGTACGCCACGGGCAACGACCCGGCACGCTCGTACGAGATCCGGCACCGCATCGGACAGCTGCTGCTCGCCCTCGGCGACCACGCGAACGCGCGCGCCCAGTTCCAGTCCCTGCTCTACGACACCGAGCGCGCCTACGGCCCGCACCACCCGCTGCCCGTCGAGCTGCGCCGGCAGCTGGAACGCCAGAGGGAGGTCCGGGGCGGCTGAGGCCCGGGACGGGCCGTTCACCCGATGGCCGCCCACCGGCCACACCGGGCTCCGGAAGGCGACACATCGACCGGTTGATGTACATGGGTGCTGATTTCGCTGGTGGTGCCTTGTTTCAACGAGGAAGAGATCCTCGAACGCTTCCATGAACGCGTCACGGACGAAATGTCCCGCCTCGGGCACGCGTTCGAGGTCGTCTACATCGACGACGGAAGCGCCGACCGGACCCTGCCCCTCATCCAGGAGCTGGCGACCGCCGACGCGCGCGTCCGCTACGTCTCCTTCAGCCGCAACTTCGGCAAGGAGGCCGCCATGCTGGCCGGCCTCCAGCACGCCGAAGGGGACGCCGTCGTCCTGATGGACGCCGACCTCCAACACCCGCCGGAGCTGGTCGGCCGCATGCTCCAGGAGCACGCCGGGGGATACGACCAGGTCATCGCCCGCCGCACCCGCGCCGGCGACCGCGTCACCCGCACCCTCACCGCCCGCGCCTACTACTGGCTGATCAACCGCCTCGTGGACGTCGAACTGGTCGACGGCGTAGGAGACTTCCGGCTCCTCTCCCGCCGCGCGGCCGACGCCGTGCTCTCCCTCACCGAGTACAACCGGTTCTCCAAGGGCCTCTTCGCCTGGGTCGGCTTCCCCACCACGACGTTCAGTTACGAGAACGCCGTACGGGAACAGGGCCGCTCCGCCTGGACCTTCGGCAAGCTCCTCAACTACGGCCTGGACGGGCTGCTCTCCTTCAACAACAAGCCCCTGCGCGCCGCCCTCTACCTCGGCCTGCTCCTGACCTCCGTCGCCCTCGCCTACGCCGCCTGGATCGTCGGCGTCGCCCTCGTCCGGGGCGTCGACACCCCCGGCTACGTCACCCTGCTCGTCGTCGTCACCGCGCTCGCCGGCGTGCAGATGGTGCTCGCCGGAGTCGTCGGCGAATACGTCGGCCGCATCTACTACGAGGTCAAGCGCCGCCCGCACTTCCTGGTCAAGGCCACCAACACCCGGACCCGCGAGGCCGCCGCGGAGCCGGAGCCCCGGGAGTTCGTACGCCGATGACGGTCACCGCACAGATGGCACGGTTCGCCCTCGTGGGCGCGGTGAACACCGGCACGTACTACGGCCTCTACCTGCTCCTGCTGCACCGGCTCCCGTACATCGCCGCCCACGTGCTCGCCTTCCTTCTCAGCATGATCGGGTCGTTCTTCCTGAACTCCTACTTCACGTACCGCACCCGGCCCACCTGGCGGAAGTTCCTGCTCTTCCCGCTCACCAACGCGGCGAACTTCGTCATCACCACCGGCGGCGTCTACCTCCTGGTCGGCCTGGCCGGATTCAGCGACCGCTACGCCCCGCTGGTGGCCGCCGCGGGCGCCATCCCCATCACCTTCCTGGTCTCGCGCACGATCATGCTCCGGCCGGACGCCCCGCCCCGGAAGCGGGCGGAACCCGTGGCCTGAGACGGCGGTCGGGAAGCCGGGGCGGGCAGGGCACAATGTCCCCGGCACGCGAGGGGATCGCCCCCGCGCCGCCTTGATCACACGAGTCACCGAGGGGTGCTGTGAACGGAAGACGAAGCCGGGCTCTGCTGAAGGCCGTGACGCCGATGCTGGAGCCCGGGGAGCAGGTCGTGGCGCTGTCCCTGGTGAACCTGAGTGAGATATCGGTCAAGCGGAACCTGGCGGTGGGCGTCGCCGCGGCGGTACTGAGCGGCGGGACGATGATCGCGGCGGCGTCCCCGCAGCCGATATACCTCGCGGCCAGCCGCGAGCGGCTCTTCCTCTTCGTCGCCAACCCGGCCTTCGCCAAGCCGGACCGGCACCTGACCACGTTCCCGCTCCAGGGCCTCAAGCGCACCGGGATCAAGAACCGGGTCCTGAAGAAGTCCTTCGACCTGGTCGACGAGTCCACGGGCAGCGCGCTGCGCCTCTTCTTCCCCGCTCTGGTCAGGAACAACGGCCTGGACGTCGTGGCCGGTCTCGTCCCCGAAGTGGTGGCCACCGCCTGAAGCGGGGCGGCCCGCATCCCCAACTCCTCCCGAATCGTTGGTCGAATCAGTGGCCCGGACCGGTTCCACTCCCTAACATCGATCACCGCAAGGCTTTGTGCACCGCCGCACAATCTCCTCGGGAGGCTCCTTTGCACCGCCGCCGTCGCACCGCGCTCACCGTCTCCGCCGCGCTGCTCGCCGCAGCGCCGCTCCTCACCGCCTGCGGCAGCCAGGCCCACCCCGGCGCCGCGGCCGTCGTGGGCGGTGACCGGATCACGGTGTCCACCGTGCAGGCGCAGGTGGCCGACGTACGCGAGGCGCAGGGCTCGTCCCCGCAGTCCGCCCAGCTCACCGACCAGTCCGGCCAGCTCGCCCGCGCCAAGCTGCACGGGCTCATCCTGGACCGCGTCCTCGACCGGGCCGCGGCGGACGCGGGCGTCACGGTGAGCCGCGCGGAGATCCAGCAGATGCGCACCTCGGCCGTCGCGCAGTACCACGGCGAGAAGGGGCTCCAGCAGGCCGTCCTCCAGGAGCGCTGGCTCGCCCCGGGCCAGATCGACGCCTTCCTGCGCGAGCAGATCCAGATCACGAAGCTCGGCCAGGCCCTCGGCGCCGACCCGTCCACACCCGAGGGCACCAAGGCCATCGGCGACGCGCTGACCAAGGCGTCCAAGGCGCTGGACGTCGACGTCAACCCCCGCTACGGCACCTGGGACAACCAGCAGATCCAGCTGGCCGACTACAAGGCCCCGTGGATCTCCCAGGTCACCAAGCCCGCCCAGGCGGCCGCCGAGGCCGGGGCCTGAGCCGCCCGGGACGGCCGGGGTAGATTCGGTGGCGTGAACGCTGAAGACCCCGGCCGCATCGTCCTGCTCACCGTCAGCCACCGGGTCGCGCCCGGACTGCTGTCCTGGCCCGCCTGGCAGGCGCTGCACGGCGCCGACGAGGTGCGCTGCGGCGAGCCGGAGCAGCCGCAGCTGCCGTATCTGAGCGAGGCCGGCGTCACCGTCACCCCGGGCGTGCCCGACGCCCCGGAACTCGTGGACGCCTGCGCGGGCGGCCGGACCGTGGTCGTCCTGACCGGCGGCGCGGGCAACCAGCCGCTCACCGACGGCCTGGCCCGGCTGGCCGGCTCCGGACGGGTGCGGATGCCCGGTCTGGAGCTGCTCCCCGGCTCGTACGACCTGCCGGGCGCCCGGCTCCTCGACCTCGTCCAGGTCATGGACCGCATCCGCGTCGAGTGCCCGTGGACCTCGCAGAAGACCCACGAGGGCCTCGCCAAGTACGCCATCGAGGAGGCGTACGAGCTGGTCGAGGCGATCGAGGACGGCGACCGCGAGGAACTGCGCGAGGAGCTGGGGGACGTACTGCTCCAGGTCGTCTTCCACGCGCGCATCGCCGAGGAGGACGAGGAGGAGCCGTTCTCCGTGGACGACGTGGCCGGCACGCTCATCGAGAAGCTGATCCACCGCCACCCCCACGTCTTCGGCGACGAGACCGCCGAGACCCCGGAGGACGTCCACGCGCACTGGCTGCGCACCAAGGCGATCGAGAAGCAGCGTGAATCGGTGACCGACGGGGTCCCGCTCGGCCAGCCCGGCCTCGCGCTCGCCGCGAAGCTCGCGAGCCGGGTCCGTACCGCCGGACTCGACGTGCCGCTCCCCGAGGGCGACGACATCGGCTACCGCCTCCTCGCCCTCGCCGTACAGGCCCAGGACGAGGGCGTCGACCCGGAGGCCGCGCTGCGCGCCGCGGGACGCGCGTACCGGGACGCGATCCGGACGGCGGAGGGCACCGGATAACGTCGGGGAGTGAACGACAGCCCCCCCGACAGCCCCGCCGAAGCCGCGTCCGTACCCGCCGGCTGCCCCGCCCACACCTCGTCCGTCGCCGTACCGCCCGCGCCCGAACTTTTCACCTGGGAGTTCGCCACCGACCCGTACCCCGCGTACGCCTGGCTGCGCGAGCACAGTCCCGTGCACCGCACCACGCTGCCCAGCGGCGTCGAGGCATGGCTCGTCACCCGGTACGCGGACGCCCGGCAGGCCCTCGCGGACTCCCGGCTGTCCAAGAACCCGGCGCACCACGCCGGGCCCGCGCACGCCAAGGGGAAGACCGGCATCCCGGGTGAGCGCAAGGCCGAGTTGATGACGCACCTGCTCAACATCGACCCGCCCGACCACACCCGGCTGCGCCGCCTGGTGTCCAAGGCGTTCACGCCCCGGCGTATCGCGCAGTTCGCGCCCCGGGTGCAAGAGCTGACGGACCGGCTCATCGACGGATTCGTGGAGAAGGGGGAGGCCGACCTGATCCACGAGTTCGCCTTTCCGCTCCCCATCTACGCGATCTGCGACCTGCTCGGCGTGCCCCGTGAGGACCAGGACGATTTCCGGGACTGGGCGGGCATGATGATCCGGCACGGCGGCGGCCCGCGTGGCGGGGTCGCCCGGTCCGTGAAGAAGATGCGGGCCTATCTGCTCGAACTGATCCACCGCAAGCGTGAGGACCTGGGCGACGACCTGATCTCGGGGCTGATCCGGGCGAGCGACCACGGCGAGCACCTGACCGAGAACGAGGCTGCGGCGATGGCCTTCATCTTGCTCTTCGCCGGCTTCGAGACAACCGTGAACCTGATCGGCAACGGCGTCCACACCCTGCTGAGCCACCCCGCCGAGCGCGAGCGGCTGCAACGTTCGCTGGTGGCGGGCGACACCGGATTGCTGGCCACCGGGATCGAGGAACTGCTCCGCTACGACGGCCCGGTGGAGCTCGCCACCTGGCGGTTCGCCACCGAGCCGCTGACCATCGGAGGGCAGCGCGTGAAGGCGGGCGATCCGGTGCTCGTGGTGCTCGCGGCGGCCGACCGGGACCCCGAACGGTTCGCCGGGCCGGACACGCTGGACCTGTCGCGGAGCGACAACCAGCACCTCGGCTACGGCCATGGCATTCACTACTGTCTGGGAGCGCCGCTGGCGCGGCTGGAGGGGCAGACCGGGCTCGCCACCCTGCTGACACGCCTTCCGGACCTGCGGCTTGCGGGAGAATCGAGCGATTTGCGGTGGCGCGGCGGGCTCATCATGCGCGGACTGCGCACCTTGCCGGTGCACTTCACGCCGGGCGCGCGCGCCGAGAGAGATGACAGACCGTCACCTCTGTGACTTTCACGTGATCTGCGCTGCATCGACTTGTGACTCACGTTCGAGTTTCGCTAGGTTCACCGTTCGACTCACCAGTCGCTTGTCAGTCACACGGAAGGCATCTCCCATGGGCTCCGCGAACGGCAGACACCGCCGCCCTCGTCAGGCACCCGCCATCGTGGTCGCCGCAGGCGTCACGGGCTCGGCCATCGCCATCCCGCTGCTCGGCGCGGCGAGCGCACACGCCGCGGACACCGCGACCTGGGACCGGGTGGCCGACTGCGAGAGCGGCGGTATGTGGAGCGCCGACCTCGGCAACGGCTCCTACGGCGGTCTCCAGTTCACGCCCGAGCTGTGGAAGGCGTACGGCGGTGAGGCCTACGCGGAGCGCGCCGACCTCGCCAGCCGCTCGCAGCAGATCGCGGTCGCCGAGCGGGTCCTGGCCGCCAAGGGCCCGAAGGCGTGGCCCAGCTGTGCGGTGATCTCCGGGCTCACCAAGACCGCGGGCAAGGCGGACGTGGATCCGGGCGACCAGGATGCGGACGAGCCCGCCCGGAGCGCCGACGCGGGGCTGGACGCCGGTCTCGGCGCCGACCCGGCGGACGACGCGTCCTCGGGCTCGTCGGCCGCCCCCTCGGACGAGGCGTCCGGCGGAGCCACCGCGGACAGGGAGGCCGGCAAGAGCTCCGGCAAGCACGCGGGCCGGAGCGCGGAGGACAGCGGCAAGGGCGAGGCGTCCGCCTCCCCGTCGGCGGACCCGTCCGCCGACCCCTCGGGCACCCCGTCCGCCGATCCGTCCACCACGCCCTCGGCCGACCCCTCGGCGGACCCCTCGGCCGACGCGACGGACGACGCGCGGGCGAAGGGCGGCAAGCACCGGGGCGCCCCGGCCGCCGACGACGCCTCGGGGGCGGCCGCCGGGCGCGACGCGGGCCGGCACGCCTCGCGGGGTGACGGTGACGCACGCGACAGCGCTGCGCGGCCGGCTGACGGCACGTACACCGTACGGCCGGGCGACAACCTCTGGGCGATCGCCGACGCGCAGGACCTGCCCGGCGGCTGGCCCGAGCTGTACGAGGCGAACAAGGACGAGGTGGGCTCCGACCCGGACCTCATCCTGCCCGGCCAGAACCTCGATCTGAGCCTGGCTGACGCGGGTCAGGGCAAGGTCACCGAGAACGCCGGATGAGCCGTTAGAGCCCCTTGCGCTTTGGGTGGTTTAAGAGACCCATGTCCCACTTTTGACCGAGTGAGACATGGGTCTCTTTGCGTGAACTCACGCTTCTTGTCCGGGAGGTCCCGCCGCATCCGTTCCGACCTGCGCAAATGAGGGTTCATCGGACGCTCTTACGGGATGATTATCCGGTATGTCTGTCTTTGAATATGACCGCTGGGTGTGATTACGGTCAGAACCGCTCGCACCGCGGGCCCCGTCGACCGTCACGCCGAATCCTGCCGTCGGTCGGAGGGAACAGACGCGAAAGCGCCGTAGGCAGGAGCGGGGGACCCAGGTAGGCGCTGGGCCTGATCGTCGGGAGACGTGACAGGACCGGCTAGGGGTGAAGCCGCGCCAGGAGCGCGGCCGGGCAACTCACTTGGCCCGAACCCGACAGCTCACCTCGCAGGCGTCGGTGAGGAGAAGACTCGATGCTGCTCAACCGCAAGGGCAACAAGCACCGCCGCCCCTCCAAGGCCGTCCGTGTCGCCACGCTCGCCGGTGTCGCCGGTGCCGCCGTCGCCGTGCCGCTGATGGGCGCCACCAACGCCTCCGCCGCCTCCGTCGCCACGTGGGACGCCGTCGCCCAGTGCGAGTCCGGCGGCAACTGGTCGATCAACACCGGCAACGGCTACTACGGCGGCCTGCAGTTCTCCCAGTCCAGCTGGGCCGCCGCCGGCGGTACGCAGTACGCGCCCCGCGCCGACCTGGCCACCAAGGCCCAGCAGATCGCCACCGCCGAGAAGCTCCTCGACATGCAGGGCCCGGGCGCCTGGTCCTGCGCCGGTGCCGGCAACCTGGCCAACGACGGTGTCGACCCGGGTGTGGACACCGGCTCCGGTGCCGCGAAGCAGGAGGCCGCCCCCAAGCAGGAGGCCGCCCCGAAGAAGGCCGAGCGCACGGAGGCCCCGGCCACCAACCGCTCCGACCGCTCGGACGCCCCGAAGAAGACGGTCACCACCCCCACCGGCAAGAAGGTCGCCAAGGGTGACGGCGAGTACAAGGTCGTCGCCGGTGACACGCTGAGCAGGATCGCCGCCGACCACCACGTCAAGGGTGGCTGGGGGCAGCTGTTCAAGCTGAACAAGGACATCGTCCAGGACGCCGACCTGATCTACCCGGGCCAGCAGCTCCACCTGACGAAGTAACCGCGATCCCTCCTCGCTGATCACTCAGGCCGCCCCGGCCCGGCACGCACTCTCCCCCCGTGTGTGCCGGGCCGGGGCACGCCGGTTCCGGGGCCGGGCGGCTCCGGTGATTGTTCAACTGTTGTAGTTACCGGTCAGTAAATATTCGGCCTTTCGTCCCGGTACGCCCGCTCTTGGGTCCTTTTTCGTCCCAGGGGGCGGGCGGTCGGCCGACGCGGAGGGCCGGGCCGGTTAGGCTCTTGTGGCAAGGCCAAAGCGACCCTGCACAATCAGCGTCATATCCCAGAAGGAGATGCCTCGTGCCGTCCATCGACGTCGTCGTAGCCCGGGAAATCCTCGACTCCCGGGGCAACCCCACGGTCGAGGTCGAGGTCGGCCTCGACGACGGCAGCACCGGTCGTGCTGCTGTTCCGTCCGGCGCCTCCACCGGCGCGTTCGAGGCCATTGAGCTTCGTGACGGCGACCCCAACCGCTACCAGGGCAAGGGCGTCGAGAAGGCCGTCCTCGCCGTGATCGAGCAGATCGGCCCGGAGCTCGTCGGCTACGACGCCACCGAGCAGCGCCTCATCGACCAGGCGATGTTCGACCTGGACGCCACGGAGAACAAGGGCTCGCTCGGCGCCAACGCCATCCTCGGCGTCTCCCTCGCCGTCGCCCACGCCGCCTCCGAGGCCAGCGACCTCCCGCTGTTCCGCTACCTCGGCGGCCCGAACGCGCACCTGCTGCCCGTTCCGATGATGAACATCCTGAACGGCGGCTCGCACGCCGACTCCAACGTGGACATCCAGGAGTTCATGATCGCGCCCATCGGCGCCGAGTCCTTCTCCGAGGCGCTGCGCTGGGGCGCCGAGGTGTACCACACGCTGAAGAAGGTCCTGAAGACCAAGGGCCTGTCCACCGGCCTCGGTGACGAGGGCGGCTTCGCGCCGAACCTGGAGTCCAACCGCGCCGCCCTCGACCTCATCATCGAGGCCATCAAGGAGGCCGGTTACGCCCCGGGCAAGGACATCGCGCTCGCGCTCGACGTCGCCGCCTCGGAGTTCTACAAGGACGGCTCGTACGAGTTCGAGGGCAAGTCCCGCTCGGCCGCCGAGATGACCGAGTACTACGAGGAGCTCGTCGCCGCGTACCCGCTGGTCTCCATCGAGGACCCGCTGTACGAGGACGACTGGGCAGGCTGGAAGGTCATCACCGACAAGCTGGGCGCCAAGGTCCAGATCGTCGGCGACGACCTCTTCGTCACCAACCCGGAGCGCCTGGCCCGCGGCATCGAGGAGGGCTCCGCCAACGCCCTGCTCGTCAAGGTCAACCAGATCGGTTCGCTGACCGAGACCCTGGACGCCGTCGAGCTGGCCCAGCGCAACGGCTTCAAGTGCATGATGTCGCACCGCTCCGGCGAGACCGAGGACGTCACCATCGCCGACCTCGCCGTCGCCGTGAACTGCGGTCAGATCAAGACCGGTGCCCCGGCCCGCTCGGACCGCGTCGCCAAGTACAACCAGCTGCTGCGCATCGAGGAGATCCTCGACGACGCCGCGGTGTACGCGGGCCGCTCGGCGTTCCCCCGCTTCAAGGGCTGACGCCCCCCGCGGGTAGCCCCCGCCTCCGTCCGTCCCCGCGCCCGGTCACGTACCGTGTGCGGGGACGGACGTCGTAATGGGGAGGCGGGAACATGGCCGTGAAGGACCGGGACCGGTTCTCCACCGCGACCCGGCTGCGGCTGCTCGGTGAGCAGACCGCCGCCCGCGTCTACCGGTCCCAGAACCGGCGCCAGGCCCGCCGCTCCCGGCTCACCGGCCGGGCCGCCTTCCTGGCCCTGGTCGTCTGCTCCCTGGTCGTCGCCCTCGCCTACCCGATGCGGCAGTACGTGTCGCAGCGCGACGAGATCGCCGACCAGCGCAGGCAGGCGCGGGAGGCCGAGGCGCGCACCGAGGAGCTGCGGGACCAGAAGGCCCGGCTCCAGGACGACGCGTACATCAAGCGGCTGGCCCGGGAGCACCTGCACTACGTTCTCCCCGGGGAGACCGGCTACACCGTGGTCGACCCCGACGCGGTCGAGGAGCGCGACGGGAAACCGGCCGAGACGGACCGGCCCTGGCACTCCAACCTGTGGGACGGCGTGGACAGCGCCGACCGCGGCTGACGGCCGTCCCCACCCCCGTACCTCTGCAGAACCCGCGGTTCGAGCAGTCCGATCAGCACCCTAGGCAGGCATGGAAACGCCCCCTCCCCAGACCGAGCCCACCGTCCCCACCGAGGCGGACATCGCCGCGTTCCGGCAGCAGCTGGGCCGCCCGCCGCGCGGGCTGCGCGCCATCGCGCACCGCTGTCCGTGCGGCAACCCGGACGTGGTCGAGACGCAGCCCCGGCTGGAGGACGGCACGCCGTTCCCGACGACGTACTACCTGACGTGCCCGCGCGCCGCCTCCGCCATCGGCACGCTGGAGGCGAACGGGGTCATGAAGGAGATGACCGAGCGCCTGGGCAGGGACCCCGAGCTGGCGGCGGCGTACCGGGCGGCCCACGAGGACTACATCGCGCGGCGCGACGCCATCGAGGTCCTGGAGGGCTTCCCGAGCGCCGGCGGCATGCCGGACCGGGTGAAGTGCCTGCACGTGCTCGTCGGGCACTCACTGGCGGCCGGTCCCGGCGTCAACCCGCTGGGCGACGAGGCGATCGCGATGCTTCCGGAGTGGTGGCGCAAGGGCCCGTGCGTGTCGCCGTGCGGCGAGCAGGGTACGGACGAGGGCTGAGGGGGCGGCAGACATGACGCGTGTGGCCGCCATCGACTGCGGTACCAACTCGATCCGTCTGCTGGTCGCGGACGCCGACCCGGTGACCGGGGAGCTCGTCGAGTACGCCCGGCGCATGGAGATCGTCCGGCTGGGGCAGGGCGTCGACCGGACCGGCCGGCTCGCCCCCGAGGCGCTGGAGCGCACGTTCGCCGTCTGCCGGAGTTACGCGGCGGTGATCGAGGAGCACGGCGCCGAGCGGGTGCGCTTCGTCGCCACCTCCGCCTCCCGGGACGCGGAGAACCGGGACGACTTCGTGCGCGGGGTGCTGGACATCCTGGGCGTCGAGCCGGAGGTGATCAGCGGGGACCAGGAGGCCGCGTTCTCGTTCGCCGGGGCGACCAAGGAGCTGACCGGGCGCGACGACCTCGCGAAGCCGTACCTGGTCGTGGACATCGGCGGCGGCTCCACCGAGTTCGTCGTCGGCGACGACCGGGTGCGGGCCGCCCGGTCCGTGGACATCGGCTGCGTCCGAATGACCGAGCGCCACCTCGTGCGGGACGGCGCCGTCGCCGATCCGCCCCCGCCCGAGGGGATCGACGCGGTCCGCGCCGACGTGGCCGCCGCCCTGGACCTGGCGGAGGAGACCGTGCCGCTCGCCTCGGCGGCCACGCTGGTGGGCCTCGCGGGGACGGTCACCACGGTGGCCGCGATAGCCCTGGGGCTGGAGGAGTACGACTCCGCGGCGATCCACCACTCCCGCGTCTCCCTGGAGCAGGTCCGGGAGATCACCGCGCGGCTGCTGGCCTCGACCCATGCGGAGCGCGCGGCGTTCGGCGCGATGCACCCGGGCCGGGTCGACGTGATCCCGTCCGGTGCGCTGATCCTCCAGGCCGTGATGGAGCGGACCGGGGCGCGCGAGGTCGTGGTGAGCGAGCACGACATCCTGGACGGAATCGCCTTCTCGCTGGCGTGAGCCAGGCGCTCATGCGTCGTCCCGCCCGCACCGTTGAGTGGGCGGGACGCGCCTGGTGGGGCGGGGTCCGGGCCGCCTCGCCACCAACTTCGTGAACTTCTTCACAAGGAATTGGCCGCGTCGGCCCGGTCTTCTGCTCCGGATGGGTCACGCCGGGGGTGAGCGGGGTCACTCGGGGGCCGGAACGAAGGGTTCCGCGAAAGGTGCGCCCGGGCCGACCGGGAAGGCCGTTCGGCCCGGGCCGAGGGCCGAGGGCCAGCTCGCGGGCGGTGAACAACGTTCACCACTGTAACGGGGTTCCCGGTGCGGGTCATGACCTGGGTCACGTGGGCGGCGAACTATAGCAGAGGGTGGCTGCAACCTTGTGAAGGGGCTCACGAGCATGCCCCCCGAGTGGGGTGGATACTCGATGGCATGAGCACCACGGAGCGTCCCAGGATCCTCGTAGTAGGCGGTGGGTACGTAGGTCTGTACGCAGCTCGGCGCATCCTCAAGAAGATGCGCTACGGCGAGGCGACCGTCACGGTCGTCGACCCCCGGTCGTACATGACCTATCAGCCCTTCCTCCCCGAAGCTGCCGCCGGCAGCATCTCCCCTCGGCATGTCGTCGTCCCGCTGCGACGCGTCCTGCCCAAGGCCGAGGTGCTCACCGGGCGTGTCACCACCATTGACCAGGACCGCAAGGTCGCCACGGTCGCGCCGCTCGTCGGCGAGGCCTACGAGCTGCCCTTCGACTACCTGGTGATCGCGCTCGGCGCGGTCTCCCGGACCTTCCCGATCCCCGGTCTCGCCGAGCAGGGCATCGGCATGAAGGGCATCGAGGAGGCCATCGGCCTGCGCAACCACGTCCTGGAGCAGCTGGACAAGGCCGACTCCACGACCGACGAGGACGTCCGCCGCCGGGCCCTCACGTTCGTCTTCGTGGGCGGCGGGTTCGCCGGTGCGGAGACCATCGGCGAGGTCGAGGACATGGCCCGCGACGCGGCGAAGTACTACACGAACGTGAAGCGCGAGGACATGCGCTTCATCCTGGTCGACGCCGCCGACAAGATCCTTCCCGAGGTTGGTCCGAAGCTCGGGACCTGGGGCCGCGAGCACCTGGAGTCCCGTGGTGTCGAGGTCTTCCTCTCGACCTCCATGGACTCCTGCGTCGACGGCCACGTGGTGCTCAAGAACGGCCTGGAGGTCGACTCCAACACCATCGTGTGGACCGCCGGTGTGAAGCCGAACCCGGCGCTGGCCCGTTTCGGTCTGCCGCTCGGCCCCCGCGGTCACGTGGACACCTCGGAGAAGCTCCAGGTGCAGGGCACCGACTACATCTGGGCCGCGGGCGACAACGCCCAGGTCCCGGACATGGTCGGCCGCAAGGCGGGCAACCCCAACGCCTGGTGCCCGCCGAACGCCCAGCACGCGCTGCGTCAGGCCAAGGTCCTCGGTGACAACGTCATCTCCGGGATGCGCGGCTTCCCGCAGGCCGACTACAGCCACGCCAACAAGGGCGCGGTCGCCGGTCTGGGCCTGCACAAGGGCGTGGCGATGATCGTCATGGGCAAGATGAAGATCAAGCTCAAGGGCCGCCTCGCCTGGTACATGCACCGTGGCTACCACGGTCTGGCGATGCCGACCTGGAACCGCAAGATCCGGATCTTCGCCGACTGGACCCTCGCGATGTTCCTCAAGCGCGAGGTCGTCTCCCTCGGCGCCATGGAGACGCCGCGCGAGGAGTTCTACGAGGCCGCCAAGCCGGCCCCCGCGCCGGCCGCCGCGAAGCCCGTGGGCGAGAAGGCCAAGGCTTCCTAGCTCCGCGAGGCCCCAGCGGCCGCAGTATCGACGCCCGAAGGGGCCGTCCGCCATCCGTGGTGCGGGCGGCCCCTTCGGCGTATCCGGGTGCGCGCGGGCGGCGTCGCGGCGCGGGCCGCACCCCCGGCGGATGGGTGTGCCGTGCACGCATTTTGCCGTTCCCTTGCCCGGTAGCGGGATGGCCGGGCCGCCGCAGACTGTTGTGGGGGATGTACCACGCCGAGGCGCCCCGGGTGCCGGGGCGTGGTCCGGGACATGTGTGGGCATGTCTGGGCACGTCGGGAAACACCGTCACGGAGGTGTGCGCCATGGCAGACGCCGCATTGCGGCTGACCGCTCTCGCCCAGCAGTTGCTGGGCCAACCCCTACCGGTCCGCGTCCGGGCCTGGGACGGCAGCGAAGCCGGACCGCCCGGGGCCCCCGTCCTCGTCATCAGGAACCGCCGGGCCCTGCGCCGGCTGCTGTGGAAGCCGGGCGAACTGGGCCTGGCCCGTGCCTGGGTGGCCGGCGAACTCGACATCGAGGGCGACCTCTACGAGGCCCTGGACCTGATGGCCGGGCTCATCTGGGAGCGCGAGGCCGAAGCGCCGGGCGGCCTCCGGGTGCTGCGCGACCCGAAGGTGCGCGCCGCCGCCGCGGACCTGCTGAAGCTGTCCGGGCCCTGGCTGCCGCCCGCCCCGCCGCCCGAGGAGGTACGGGCGCGCAGCGGCTCCCTGCACACCAGACGCCGCGACAAGGAGGCCATCAGCCACCACTACGACGTGGGCAACGACTTCTACGAACTGGTTCTGGGACCGTCCATGGTCTACTCCTGCGCCTACTGGGAGGACGCCGGGACCCTGGAGAGCGCCCAGCGCGACAAGCTCGACCTCGTCTGCCGCAAACTGGCCCTCAAGGAGGGCGACCGCCTGCTGGACGTCGGCTGCGGCTGGGGCTCCATGGCCATCCACGCCGCCCGCGAGTACGGCGCCCGCGTCACCGGCGTCACCCTCTCCGCCGAACAGGCCGCCTACGCCCGCAAGCGCATCGCCGACGAGGGCCTGACCGACCGTGTGGAGATCCGGGTCCAGGACTACCGGGACGTCCGCGACGGACCCTACGACGCCGTCTCGTCCATCGGCATGGCGGAGCACGTCGGCTCCGTGCGCTACCGGGAGTACGCCGACGACCTCTTCGCCCTCCTCAAGCCCGGCGGACGCCTCCTCAACCACCAGATCGGGCGCCGTCCGGAGAAGGACGAGTCGGCGTACGAGATCGACGCGTTCATCGACGCGTACGTCTTCCCGGACGGGGAGCTGGCCCCGGTCGGCCGGACCCTCGCCATCCTGGAGGAGGCCGGCTTCGAGGCCCGGGACGTCGAGGCGCTGCGCGAGCACTACGCGCTGACCCTGCGCCAGTGGGTCGCCAACCTGGAGCGGGGCTGGCAGAGCGCCCTGAAGATGGTCTCGCCCGGCCGGGCCCGGGTCTGGCGGCTCTACATGGCCGCGTCCGCCCTCTCCTTCGAGCGCAACAAGATCGGGGTCAACCAGATCCTCGCGGTGCGCCCGGAGGCGGACGGCGCCTCGCGCATGCCGCTCCGCGCCCGCGCCTGGAAGGCCGACGCGACCGCCTGAGCGCCGTGGAGCACGGGAGGGGCCGGTGTCCGCGGACACCGGCCCCTCCCCTCGTAGCGTTCCGGCTACTCGGTCTTGATGGCCGTCAGCATGTTGAGCCTGGCGGCGCTACGGGCGGGCCACAGGGCGGCGAGCACGCCCACGGCGCCGGCCAGGAGCAGGAAGACCGCGATCCGGCCCCAGGGGATCACCAGTACGTACTGGGGGATGCTCTCGGCCACGGTCTGCCCGATCGCCCAGCCGAGGAACAGCCCGAGCCCGATGCCGACGAGCGCGCCGAACAGCGAGATCACCACCGCTTCGAGCCGGATCATCCGCTTGACCCGGCGCCGGTCCAGGCCGATCGCCCGCAGCATGCCGATCTCCTGCTGGCGCTCGAACACCGACATGGCCAGGGTGTTGACGACCCCGAGCACCGCGATGACCAGCGCCATGCCGAGCAGGCCGTACATGATGTTCATCGCGAGGTTGACGCCGCCGCCGAACATGTCCCGGATGTCCTGGCGGTCCATGATGCTCATGCCCGGGTTGTCGCCCAGCGCGTCCACCAGCGCCTGTTCGTGGTCCGCGCTCGCGCCGCCCTCCGTCTTCACCCAGATCTCGCGGATGTCGCCCTTGCCCTCGTGCGGGGCGACGGTCGCGCGGGGGACGAGGACCGGCGAGAGGAACTCGTTGTCCTTGTAGAGCGCGCCGACCGTCAGCGTGCCCTTCTTCTTGTCGTCGTACGTGACGGAGACGGTGTCCCCGGGCTTCCAGCCGTGCGACTTCGCGGTCTTCTCCGCGACCGCGATCTGCCCCTTCTCCAGGGTGTCCAGGGAGCCCGCGACGGTGTCGACGGTGAGCACCTGCTGCACGTCGCCCGGGGTCACGCCGGAGGCCGAGACGCCCCGCCCGCCGATCGTCAGCCAGACGGCCTGCTGGGGTGAGGCGGCGGTGACGCCGTCGGCCTTCTCCAGGGCGGTCAGCGCCGCCTCGTCGAGGGCGTCACCGCTGGCCATCGAGACCATGTAGTCGGCCTTGATGTTGTCCGTGGTCACCTTGTCGACGGCCTGGCCGAGGGTGACGCCGAGCACCGAGATGCCGGTGACGAGGGTGAGGCCGATCGCCAGCGCGGACGCGGTGGCACCGGTGCGCCGGGGGTTGCGGACGGCGTTCTGCGCGGCCAGCTTGCCCGCGACCCCGAACAGCCGCCGCAGCAGCGGGCGCACCAGGGCGATCACCGGGCGGGACAGCAGCGGGATGAGGACGATGACGCCGATCAGGGCGAGGAACGTGCCGCCCGCGATGAGCAGTTGTCCGTCCGACCCGGCCTGGGCCGCGCCGCCGACGATGGCCGCCGTGCCCAGCAGCGTGATGATGCCGCCGATGGTGTTGCGCACGACGAGGGACTTGACCGTCGCCACCGCGTGCGCGCTGTTCATCGCGGCGACCGGCGGGATCTTCGCGGCCCGGCGGGCCGGCAGCCAGGCGGCCAGCACGGTGATCAGGACGCCCACGGCGAACGCGGCGATCACCGTGACCGGGGCGATCACCAGCGGCCCGGCCGGGATCTTGCCGCCGAGCAGGCTCATCGCGGAGCGCAGCCCGGTCGCGAGGCCGAGACCCAGGGCGAAGCCGACGACGGAGGCGATGAGGCCGACCACGGCCGCCTCCAGGAGCACCGAGCGCTTGACCTGGCGGCGGGACGCGCCGACGGCGCGCATCAGGGCCAGCTCCTTGGTGCGCTGGGCGACCAGCATGGTGAAGGTGTTGGCGATCAGGAAGACGCCGACGAAGAGGGCGACCCCGGCGAAGGCGAGCAGCAGCTTGTTGAGGTCGCTGAGTCCGGCCTCGATGTCCTCGGCCTGCTCGTCCGCGCGCGCCTTGCCGGTCTTGGCCTCGGCGTCCTTCGGCAGCAGCGGCTTCACGGCCGCGAGCAGCCGCTGGTCGGAGGCGCCGGGCGCGGCGGTGACGGAGACGTCCTTGAACTCGCCGGGGCGCAGGAACAGCTTCTGTGCGGCCGGGGTGTCGAAGAGGACCAGGCTGCCGCCGGCGTTGACCGCGCCGTCCTCGGTGGTGAAGACCCCGGTGAGGGTGTACTCCTTCACCGGCCCGTTGGTGGCGACGCGGACCTTGTCGCCGACCTCGTACTCGCCCTTCTCCGCGGTGTCGCGGTCCAGGGCGATGCTGCCGGGCCCCGTGGGACCCGTGCCGTCGGTGAAGGCGTACGCGGGGTCCTTGCCGTCCTCGCCGGGGGCGAAGTTGGAGCCGGTGTTGGACCAGCCGTTGCCGATGAGCTTGCCGTCGGGGTCGGCGACCCCGGCGAATCCGTCGACCCGGCCGGTGACGGACGCGACGCCGTCCAGGGCCCGGATCTTCTTCAGGGTGGCCTCGCCGACGGCGGCGGTCTCCTTGTCGCGTTGGTCGGCATGGGTGGTGACGGCGACGGCGATGTCGTCGTAGCTCTTGGCCGACTGGTTGCGGAAGGCGTTGCCGAGGGTGTCGGTGAAGACCAGGGTGCCGGAGACGAAGGCCACGCCGAGCATCACGGCGAGGATCGTCATCAGCAGCCTGGCCTTGTGCGCGAGCACGTTGCGCAGGGCGGTACGGAACATGTCTGTCAGTCCTGGGTGTCTGCCGGCCCGGGGAACGACGGGCCGGAGGAAGGGGTACGAAGCGCCGGTGCGGGCCGGCTCAGCTGGTGCGGCCCTTGGCGTCGAACGCCTTCATCCGGTCCAGCACCCCGTCGGCGGTGGGGTGGATCATCTGGTCGACGATCGCCCCGTCCGCCAGGAAGATGACCCGGTCCGCGTAGGAGGCGGCGACCGGGTCGTGGGTCACCATCACCACGGTCTGGCCCAGTTCGCGCACGGAGTTGCGGAGGAAGCCCAGGACCTCGGCGCCGGAGCGGGAGTCGAGGTTGCCGGTCGGCTCGTCCCCGAAGATGATCTCGGGCTGCGAGGCCAGGGCGCGGGCCACCGCCACGCGCTGCTGCTGGCCGCCGGAGAGCTCGGTGGGGCGGTGCTTCAGCCGGTCGGAGAGGCCCACCATGCCGATGACCCGGTGCAGCCACTCCTGGTTCGGCCTGCGGCCCGCGATGTCCATCGGGAGCGTGATGTTCTCCAGGGCGGTGAGCGTCGGCAGCAGGTTGAACGCCTGGAAGATGAAGCCGATCTTGTCCCGGCGCAACTGCGTGAGCTGCTTGTCCTTGAGCGCGCCCAGCTCCGTCTCGCCGATGCGCACCGAACCGCTGCTGAAGCTGTCGAGCCCGGCGACGCAGTGCATCAGCGTGGACTTGCCGGAGCCCGACGGGCCCATGATCGCGGTGAACTCGCCCTGCGGGAAGTCCACGGTGACCCGGTCGAGAGCGGTCACCCGCGTCTCGCCCTCGCCGTAGACCTTGGACAGTTCCGTGGCGCGGGCGGCCACCGCGGTGGCGCGGTGAGCGGTGGACATGGTGGTCACAGCAGACTCCAGGCTGGGGTGCGTACGGGACGGGGCCCGCCCGGCGGCCCGCCGCGTCGGCGTGGGCCCCGGGTCAGGGGTACCGCTCCATCGTCTCCGCCGGACGGCCGCCGGTCGTCACTCCCGGTGCCCGTTCCCGGGGCCCTCTTGAGTCGCATGATCGGCCCGCCGGCGTCCTCCTCGGGTATGACATCCGGCTCCGCGCGGCCCAGGGCCTGTCCGGCGGATCATGGCCGGGGTCGCGGCGTCTGGCACTTCCCCAAGCTCTCAGCTTCGTTCGAGCAGGGGAGACCCCATTCAGGACGCTCCGGCGCCTTGCGATGCACCGCACCAGACGCCGCGCCCTCTCCGACCCTGATCCGCCGGACAGGCCTAAGGGGTCTTCCTCGGCGCCCTCGTCGAACCCCGCGGCACCAGCCGGGCCGTCCTGTCCTCGGACCCCGCCGCGCCGCCGTCCGTGATCAGGGACAGCAGCGTCCGGGCCGCGAGGCCCCCGTACGCCGGGATGTCGCGGCTCAGCGCGGTCAGCGGGGGCCGGACGACCCGGGAGAGCTGGGAGTCGTCCCAGGCGACGAGCGAGAGGTCGCCCGGCACGTCGAGCCCCATCTCCTGGGCGACCGAGAGCCCGGCGACGGCCATGATGTCGTTGTCGTACACGATCGCGGTGGGCCGTCCGGGCGAGCTGATCAGGCGGCGCGTGGCGTGCGCTCCGTCGTCGCCGGAGTAGCCCGTGTGCACGACGACCGGCTCGCCGAGGCCCAGTTCGGCGCAGACCTCGCGCTGGGCCCGGTCGCGCAGGGCGGTGTGGTTCAGCTCCGGCATCCCGGCGACCCGGGCGACCGAGCGGTGGCCGAGGGCGGCGAGATACGCGAAGGTGTCGCGGACCGCCGCCGCGTCGTCGGACCACACGGCGGGCAGCGGTCCGGCCGCCGAGGGGTGGCCGATCGCCACGGCGGGCAGGCCGAGTCCGGCGACGCCCTCGATGCGTGGGTCGGCGCCGCGCAGGTCGGTGAGGAAGACGCCGTCCACCCTGCCCTCGCCCCACCAGCGGCGGTAGACCTCCAGCTCCTGGGCCGGGTCCGTGACGACCTGGAGGAGCAGGGCGCAGCCGCGCGGCGAGAGCTCGGACTCGATGCCGCTGATCAGCTCCATGAAGAACGGCTCGACGCCGAGCAGCCGGGCGGGCCGGCACAGCGCGAGGCCCACGGCGTCGGCCCTGGCCCGGGTGAGGGCGCGGGCCGCGCTGTTGGGGCGCCAGCCGATCTCCTGCGCGATGGCCTTGATGGCGGACCGGGTCGCGGGGGAGACGCCCGGCCGGTCGTTCAGCGCGTAGGACACGGCGACCTTGGACACCCCGGCGCGGGCCGCGATGTCGGCGATCGTGGGGCGGTGCTTGGGCATGTGACCTCGCTTAACCGGTTCGTGCAGCGCGCACATCCTAACTGCGAAAGCGGGTGCGTACGGGCTGCTTCGATGACCGCGAACACCCAACTCGCCTGCGTCCTACACGAAATGGGAGCGCTCCCGCACCCTTGACAGGGGCATGAGGCGGCCTTAACTTCACGGCACTTACCCGGTTCAGTAACTCCGCTCGGCAGGGACGGCGGGGAGAAGGAGGGACGATGGGCACGGGATTCCGGGGACGGACCGCGACCACGCTCGCCGTGATCGCACTCGCCGCCACCGCGTGCACGGGGGGCGGCTCATCGGGCGGCTCGGGCGGTTCCGGCGGCGGTGGGGGAGGCGGGGCTCTTCCCCGTAACGAGACGCTCTACACCACGGGCACCCAGTGGGGGCCGCCGGCCAACTACAACCCGCTGCACAACTGGGACCACGCCACCGGCACCAAGGGCCTGGTCTACGAGACCCTGTTCCACTTCGACCCCACCGCGGGCAAGCTGACGCCCTGGCTCGCCGAGTCGGGCAGCTGGACCGGGGACAAGACCTACGAGGTGAAGCTGCGCCCCGGCGTCACGTGGTCGGACGGCAAGCCCCTCACCGCGAAGGACGTCGCCTACTCCTACGAGATCGGGAAGATCGAGGCGTCCGCCTTCCACAGCCTGTGGAGCTGGCTCTCCGGCGCCGAGGCGGTGGACGCCACCACGGTCCGCTTCACCTTCAAGGAGGCCCGCTACCAGGAGTGGGACTTCACGCTCTACGGGCAGCCCATCGTTCCCGAACACATCTGGGGCAAACGCTCCGAGAAGGAGGTCCTGGACGGCGTCAACGACAAGCCCGTCGGCACCGGCGCGTACACGCTCAAGAGCCACACCCAGGACCGGGTCGTCTGGCAGCGCCGCGACGACTGGTGGGGCGTGAAGGCGCTGTCCATGAAGCCCGCGCCCCGCTACATCGTGGACGTCTCCAACCCCAGCAACGAGGTCGTCATCGGCCAGCTCGGCCAGAACCAGCTGGACCTGAGCAACAACTTCCTGCCCGGCGCCGCCTCCCTGGTCAAGAGCAAGAAGGTCGTCTCGTACTACGACGAACCGCCCTACATGCTCTCCGCCAACACCGCCTGGCTGGTGCCCAACACCACGAAGAAGCCGATGGACGACGCCGCCTTCCGCAGGGCGCTCGCCGCCTCCGTGGACACCGGGAAGATCGTCAAGGGCGTGTACGGGGGCCTGGTGAAGGGCGCCGACCCGACCGGGCTGCTCCCGCAGTGGGACAAGTTCATCGACAAGGGCCTCGTCGCGAGCGAGGGCTTCACCTTCGACACCGCCAAGGCCAAGCAGATCCTCGCGGACGCCGGCTACAAGGACACCGACGGCGACGGCCTGGTGGAGAACAAGGACGGCTCGAAGATCAGCCTGAAGCTGGCCGTGCCCACCGGCTGGACCGACTGGATGGAGGCCGCCAAGGTCATCGCCTCGTCGGCCAAGGCCGCCGGCATCAAGATCACCACCGAGTTCCCCGACGCCAACGCCCTCAACGAGCAGCGCGGCAAGGGCAACTTCGACCTCGTCGTCAACAACGAGCGCCAGCTCTCCAGCACCCCGTGGACGTACTACGAGTACATGTTCCAGCTTCCGGTCCAGAAGCAGCAGAACACCGTCAACTTCGGCCGCTACGAGAACGAGGACGCCTGGAAGCTCGTCCAGGAGCTCGGCGCGGTCAAGACGGACGACACCGAGGGAATGAAGAAGGTCATCTCCAAGATCCAGGACATCCAGCTGAAGGAGATGCCCGTCATCCCCCTCTGGTACAACGGCCTGTGGGCCCAGTCCACCACCGGCACCTGGACCAACTGGCCCTCGGACGCGCCCGGAGCGCCCAAGTACGCCCCCGCGATGTGGCGCAACTGGCTGGAGATGGGCGGATTTGAAGCGCTCACCCAGCTGAAGCCCGCCAAGTGACACGGCAGTTCTGAGAGCGGCCGGTCCTCGGGGGCTCTTCCCCCGGCCGGCCGCTCCCTTCCACGACCGCCCCGCCGTGCGTGCCGACCTGACCGCAGCCCGCACGGCGGGGCTCTCTCCGGGGAGCCCTCTTGCGCCGCTACTTCGCCCGCAAACTACTCATCTACGCGCTGACCTTCGTCGTCGCCGTCACCGTCAACTGGATGATCCCGCGCTTCATGCCCGGCGATCCGGTCGCCGCCATGGTGGCCCGCGCCCGGGTCTCGCAGCCCGAGGCCGTCGAGGCCATGCGCGCCTACTACAACAACCTCTTCGGCTTCGACGAGCCCGTCTGGCAGCAGTACCTGCACTTCTGGAGCGCCCTCCTCCAGGGCGACTTCGGCCTGTCCATCTGGGTGTTCCCCAAACCCGTCGCCGACGTCCTGCTCGACGCGCTCCCGTACACCCTCGGGCTGATGATCCCGGCCGTCCTGCTCAGCTGGTTCGTGGGGAACTGGGCCGGGGCGCTCGCCGCGCGCCGCAAGGTGCTCGACAACACCGTGCTCCCGGCCGGCTATCTGCTCACCGCCATGCCCTACATGTGGATCGCCGTCATCCTCGCCTGGGCGCTCGGCTCCAAGGCGGGCTGGTTCCCGCTCTCGGGCGGCTACAGCCTCGACATCCAGCCCAGCTGGTCCTTCGACTTCGCGGCGGACCTCTTCCAGCACTGGGTGCTGCCGTTCCTGTCGCTGTTCCTCGTCGCGCTCGGCGGCTGGGCCATCGGCATGCGCAACATGATCATCTACGAGCTGGAGTCGGACTACTCGAACTACCTCTCGGCCCTCGGCGCACCCCAGCGCCTCATCCGCCGCTACGCCTTCCGCAACGCCGTCCTGCCCCAGATCACCGGACTCGCCCTCCAACTGGGCGTCCTGGTCGCCGGAGCGCTCGTCACGGAGATCGTCTTCGCGTACCCCGGACTCGGCTCGCTCATTCTCGCCGCGATCCAGAACCAGGACTTCTTCCTGCTCCAGGGCGCGTTCCTGTTCATCGTCATCGGCGTCCTGATCGCCAACTTCCTCATCGACATCGTGTACGTCGTCGTCGATCCCCGTACCCGCACCGGCATGGCAGGAGGCCAGTCATGAGCACCGTGCCCGAACCGGCCACCGAGCCCGCCGCGCCCTCCGCTCCCGCCGCCCGGCCCGGCCGCGAGACGCTGCACTACGCCGTCCGCAACCCGAAGCTGCTCATCGGGTTCACCGTCGCCGTGCTGCTCCTGCTCGTCGGGATCATCGGCCCTCCGCTCCTCGACAACGCGGACCCCAACGAATACGTCGGCCCGCAGGCCGCCCCGCCCGACTCCACGTACTGGATGGGCACCACCACCTTCGGGCAGGACGTCTACGCCCAGTTCGTGCACGGGCTGCGCTCGACGTTCCTGGTCGGCGTCGTCGGCGGGGCCATCGCCGCCGTGATCGCCATGCTCGTCGGCTTCCTGGCCGGCTACCGAGGGGGTGCCGTGGACGAGATCCTCAACATGCTGACCAACGTCGTCCTGGTGCTGCCCGCGCTCGCCGTCCTGCTGATCATCAACGCGTACCTCGGGGTGCGCTCGGTGCCCGTGCAGGGCCTGTTCATCGGGCTCACCTCCTGGCCGTGGGCGGCCCGGGCCATCCGGGCGCAGACCTTCTCGCTGCGCACCCGCGAGTTCGTGGACCTCGCCCGGCTCAGCGGGAGCGGCACCTGGCGGATCATCTTCCGCGAGATCGCGCCCAACATGAGCTCGTACCTCTTCATGATGTTCATCCTGCTGTTCGGCGGCTCGGTGCTGGTCGCCTCCTCGCTCGACTTCATCGGGCTCGGCCCCACCGAGGGCGTCTCCCTCGGGCTGATGCTCCAGAGCGCCCAGCAGTGGAGCGCCCTCCAGCTCGGCATGTGGTGGTGGTTCGTTCCGCCCGGTGCCGGGATCACCGCGATCGTCGGAGCGCTGTACGTCGCCAACGTCGGCCTCGACGAGGTCTTCAACCCCAAGCTGCGGGAGGCATGACCATGACCGCGACCGCTCTGAGGGAGGTCTGAGCGCATGACCCTGACCGTGACCGACCTCCGGGTCCACTACCGCACTCTGCGCGGTGAGGTGCGGGCCCTGGACGGCGTCTCCTTCGACCTCGCCGACGGGGAGATCCTGGGCCTCGCCGGTGAGTCCGGGTGCGGCAAGAGCACGCTCGGCAAGTCGCTGATCCGCCTCGACGGCCGGATGCGGCACGCGGGCGGCACCGTCACGCTGGACGGCGACGACGTGCCCGTGGCCGACGACCGGGCGATGAACGCCTTCCGCTTCCACCGGATCTCGCTCGTCCCGCAGTACTCCATGAGCGCCCTCAACCCGACCCGCCGCATCGGCCGCATGATCCGCGAGCTGCTCGCGTCGCGCGGCGCGAGCGTGGACACCGCCGAACTGCACCGCAGGCTCGACCTGGTGGGACTCGACCACGACGTCCTGGACCGCTATCCGATCGAGCTGTCCGGCGGGATGAAGCAGCGCACCGTCATGGTGATCTCCACCCTGCTCGACCCGTCCGTCCTCATCGCCGACGAGGTCACCTCCGCGCTCGACGTCTCCACCCAGCGCGCCGTCGTCGGCGCGCTCACCGGGCTGCGCGACAAGGGCCTGGTCACCAGCATGATCTTCGTGACCCACGACCTCGGGCTCACCTCGCACATCGCGGACTCCATCATGGTCATGTACGCGGGCAAGCTCGCCGAGAAGGCGCCCACGAAGACCCTGACGACCGAGCCCCGCCACCCGTACACCAAGCTCCTGCTCGGCGCGCTCCCCGAAGTCGGGGCCCGGCACGCCGACCGCCCCCTCAAGGGCATCGCCGGCGCCCCGCCCTCGCTCCTGAACCCCCCGGCCGGCTGCCGCTTCCGCGACCGCTGCCCCGTCGCGGACGAGCGCTGCGCCGAGGAGCCCCCGGTCGTCGAGATCGCCCCCCGCCACTCCGTCGCATGCTGGAAGGTCTGATGCTGAGCCTCGACCACGTCACCAAGACCTACCGGGCCGGGGCGTTCGGCGGTGGCTCCGTCACCGCCGTCGACCGGGTCTCCTTCACCGCCGCGCCCGGCGAGGTCGTCTCCCTCATCGGCGAGAGCGGCAGCGGCAAGTCCACCATCGGCCGCATGATCCTCGGCCTCACCGGCGTCAGCTCCGGCACCCTCACCCTGGACGGGCAGCGGGTGCGGCCCGGAAAGGACTTCTACCGCCGCGTCCAGGGCGTCTTCCAGGACCCCTTCTCCTGCTACAACCCCGTCTTCCGCGCCGACCGCGTCTTCGACCTGGTCCGCCGCGCGTACCACCCGGGCGTCCGCGACGCGGAGTGGGCCGACCGCGTCGAGAAGGCGGTACGCGATGTGCGCCTGGACCCGGCGCAGGTCCTCGGCCGCTACCCGCACCAGCTCAGCGGCGGCCAGCTGCAACGCCTGCTCATCGCCCGGGCCCTCCTGCTCGACCTGAGCTTCCTGGTCGCCGACGAGATCACCAGCATGCTCGACGCCTCCACCCGCATCGACGTCCTCAACCTCCTGGCCGGGCTCAAGGAACGCGGCCTCGGCGTCCTCTACATCACGCACGACCTCGCGCTCGGCACGTACCTGGCGGAGAAGACCGTGGTGCTGCGCCGGGGCCGGATCGTCGAGCGCGGCGACACCCGGAAGGTGTTCGGCAACCCGCTCCACCCGTACACCCGCACCCTGCTCGCCGCCGTGCCCCGCCTCAACCAGCCG
Organism: Streptomyces sp. DT224; assembly: GCF_049844595.1. Classification (NCBI taxonomy): domain Bacteria; kingdom Bacillati; phylum Actinomycetota; class Actinomycetes; order Kitasatosporales; family Streptomycetaceae; genus Streptomyces; species Streptomyces sp. DT224. Next base: position 177,604 of record NZ_JBNCLI010000006.1, on the reverse strand, counting down.
TGGGACCCGCCGGAGCCCGTGCCGTCGTGTGCCTTCCACGAGGGCGGCGGCAGCGTCACCACCGACCTGTACGAGACCGAACCGGACCACTTCGTCGCCTGCGCCCAGCTCCCCGACTGCGGAAGGACCCGCGCGTGACCCTTCGCCACCTGCCCCTGCACGACGGCTGGACGCTCCACCCGGCCGGACCCGTGCCTTCCGGGCTCCCCACAGGAGGCGTTCCCGATGCCGTTCCCGACGGCATCCCCGCCACCGTCCCCGGCTGCGTCCACACGGACCTGCTGGCCGCCGGGCTCATCGAGGACCCGTACCTGGACGACAACGAGACCCGGCTCGGCTGGATCGGCCGTACCGACTGGACGTACCGCACCACCTTCGACTGGACGCCCGACGGCCACGACCACGCCGCCCTGTGCTTCGACGGCCTCGACACGGTCGCGACGGTCCTGCTCAACGGCAGGGAGATCGGCCGGACGGCGAACCAGCACCGCTCGTACCGCTTTCCCGTACGCACGTTGTTGCACGAGGGCGAGAACACCCTCGACGTGACTTTCACCGCGCCGTACACCTACGCCGAGGAACTCCGCGACCGCCTCGGCGACCGCCCCGGGGCGTACGCAGAGCCGTACGCCTTCATCCGCAAGATGGCCTGCAACTTCGGCTGGGACTGGGGCCCCACGCTGGTCACCTCCGGCATCTGGCGCCCGGTCGCCCTGGAGACGTGGAGCGGTCCGCGCATCGCGTCCGTGAAACTGCTGCCCGACCTGGACCCGGAAGGCGTGCCGTTCCTGACCGCCGAGGTGGAGATCGAGCACGACGGCCTGGAACCGGTCTCGGGCTCGGTCGGGGTGGTCGGCGCGGGGGCCGTGTTCATCCTTGACGAGGACAAGCACCGCGTTGCCCTCAGCCTGTCCGTCCCGCAGGCGGAGCCCTGGTGGCCGCACAGTCACGGCGCACAGCTGCTGTACGACGTGGAGGTGCGCGTGGGCGACCACGTCCGGACGCTCCGCACGGGCTTCCGGGCCGTCGCCCTCGAACAGGAGGCGTTCCGGATCTCGGTGAACGGCGAGCCGGTCTTCGTGCGCGGGGTGAACTGGATCCCCGAGGACTGCTTCCCGTCCCGCCTGACGAGGCAGCAGCTCTCCGACCGCCTCGACCAGGCCGTCGCCGCCCACGTCAACCTGGTCCGCGTGTGGGGCGGCGGGCTCTACGAGAGCGACGACTTCTACGAACTGTGCGACGAGAAGGGGCTCCTGGTCTGGCAGGACTTCCCGTTCGCCTGCGCCGCGTACCCGGAGGAGCAGCCGCTGTGGGACGAGGTGGCGGCCGAGGCGCGCGAGAACGTCACCCGTCTGGCCCCGCACCCCTCCCTCGTCCTGTGGTGCGGAAACAACGAGAACCTGGAGGGCCACGCCGACTGGGGCTGGCAGAAGGAGCTCGGCGACCGCACCTGGGGCCACGGCTACTACCACCGGCTCCTGCCCTCGATCGTCGCCGAGACCGACCCGACCCGCCCGTACTGGCCGGGATCGCCGTACTCCGGCAGCCCCGACATCCACCCGCAGGACCCGGAGCGGGGCACGATCCACATCTGGGACGTGTGGAACCGCGCCGACTACCGGGCGTACGCCGACCGGGTGCCGCGCTTCGTCGCGGAGTTCGGCTTCCAGGGCCCGCCCGCGTACGCCACCCTGCGCCGCGCGGTCAGCGGCCGGCTCACCCCCGGCGCCCCGCTCCTCGCGCACCACCAGAAGGCCGAGGACGGCGACGCGAAGCTGCTGCGCGGCCTGGGCGACCACCTGCCGCAGCCCGGAACGGACTTCGACGACTGGCACTGGCTCACCCAGCTCAACCAGGCCCGCGCCGTCGCGTTCGGCATCCGCCACTTCCGCTCCCACACCCCGTACTGCATGGGCACCATCGTCTGGCAGCTCAACGACTGCTGGCCGGTCGTCTCGTGGTCGGCGGTCGACGGCGACGGCCGCCGCAAGCCGCTCTGGCACGCGCTGCGTTCGGTGTACGAGGACCACCTGATCGCCGTCCGAGACGGCTCCGTCCACCTGGTCAACGACACGCCGACCCCCTGGGCGGGCACCCTCCGCCTGACCCGGCACGCCCTCGACGGCACGGTCCTGGCCGAGGAGGCCCTGCCGGTGACCACGGCCCCCCGCACCACGACGAGCGTCCCGCTGCCCGCCTCGCTCGCGACGCCCGCCGACCCGGCCCGCGAACTCCTGTCCGCCCGCCTGGACGACACCAGGACCCTGCACTTCTGGGAGGAGGACACGCGCCTAGCCCTCCCGCCGGCGCGCTACGGGGTGACGGTGACGGCGGAGGAGGACGCCCCGGTTCCCGCGTACCGCGTCGAGGTGACGGCGAAGGCCCTTCTCCGTGACCTCTGCCTCTTCCCGGACCGCCTCCACCCGGACGCCGAGGCCGACACCATGCTCGTCACGCTCCTCCCCGGGGAGAGCACCACGATCCGGGTCACGGGTGCGGTGCTGGAGGACCCCTCCGCACTGGCGACCCGCCCGGTGCTGCGGTGCGTGAACGACCGGAACGCGACCTAAAATCAGCCATGAGGTGGCGCGCCCCTGGCGGTCGGTGGCGCGCCCCTGGCGAATCGACTGTGTCGGTGCGGCGACTTTCCGTCAATTCGCCCGGCACCCCCGCACTGCCGCCATCTTGCCCGGGCATGTGGGTATGCCTCCGACGTGCGCTGACGGGGACTCAAGAGATCGATAAATAAGACAACATCGAGCCACTGTTCGGCAGATCGCGCCGAGCCCCCCGGATAGGGTCATGTGCCAACGCGGAGCCGCGCCAAGCCCGGATGGTGGAATGCAGACACGGCGAGCTTAAACCTCGCTGCCCCTCGGGGGCGTACCGGTTCGAGTCCGGTTCCGGGCACTTTCGTTGCCAAGTGCCCTCACCTGCGGTGATGGCTGGATTCCCGCGCGTGTTCCTCGATTCGTGGGAACACGACGGGAACACATCGCTACTCTCCGTTCATGGCGAGCGTGCACTCCCGAAAGAACAAGGCTGGCAAGATCACCAGCTACCAGGTCAAATGGCGGCTGGGCGGCGGGCGTGATGCGCCCGTGCAGACAGAACGCTTCGACGACGAGCCGGCCGCCGAGGTGTTCCGCGACGCGGTCAACGAGCACGGTCAGCAGTGGCCCCCCGGCTGGGTGAAGGGGCGCGGGTACATCGACCCAGGCGCCGCCACCGACGAGGAATGCCGCTTCGACCACTTCGCACGAGAATCGATCGCGAACCGGACAGGCATTGAGGAGCGGTACCGGCGCGACTGCTACCGGGACCTGGAGAACTACATCCTCCCGACGTTCGCACACTGCGATGTGCGCTCGACGGAGCATTTTTCGAGCAAGACCATTCGGGCCTGGGTCAACCTGATGGCGCAGACGAAGGTCTGGCGCGGGTCGAAGCACAAGACGATGAGCCCGAAGACGCTGAAGAACCTCCACGGGCTGCTGAGCAGCATCCTGAACGAGGCGGTGCAGCACGAGCCTCCGCTCCGGGCCCGGAACCCCTGTGAGCTGACGCGCCTGCCCCGTACCGACGACGACGGAGTGGCCGACGGTGAGGGCGAGGACATGGAATTCCTCAGTCCGGACGAGGTCGCCGGCCTCGTGTCCTGCCTCAAGCGCGAGAGCGACCGACGGTTCGTGCGGGTTGCGTACGGGACCGGGATGCGGTGGGGCGAGATCACGGCGCTCGCCCGTCGGCATGCGCTGAACCGGGAGCCCGGCCGGTACGCGCTCAAGGTGGCCCGTGCGTGGAAGTTGCACCCGGACACCGGGGCCTACCTGGGGAAGCCCAAGAGCATGCGGTCCCGCCGCACGGTCGAGATCTCCGCCAGTGTCTGGCAGGAGCTCGTCGATCACGGCATTGAGTCGATGGGGAGCAACGCGCTGATCTTCACCGGTGTGGAGGACCGGCGGCTGGTCTACAGCACCTTCTACGACCGGTGGATCTCCGCAGTGCGGGCGGCCAAAGAGCTGGGCCTGCTGCCGGACTGGAAGTTCCCGACGTTCCACGACCTCCGGCACTCCCACGTCGCTGCGCTGCTGTCCGACGGCCACAGCCTGACGTACGTCCAGCGGCGCCTGGGCCACGAGAGCATCAAGACGACCTCCGACCGGTATGGGCATCTGCTGCCGCACGCCCACGCGGCGGCCATGACGACCATCGACAGGTCGCTGGGGTACGGGCAGGACGTCGCGGTGGCGTTCGCCCCGCACGAGCCCGCCAAGGATCCCGCGCGCGGCGTGTTCGTGGCCAGGCTCGGGACGCAGCAGGTCGGATTCTGGAACGTCGAGCACGCCGAGGAGGTCGCGGAGCGCTGGGCGCGGGAGCGCGGCGCTTCGGTCGACGTCCAGCGATGCACCGCGGACTGGTGGGTGCGTACGGCCGGCAACGGGACGCGGGACGTCCGGGACGAGGTCCCCGAGCGGGCTTGGCTGTGGTTTATGGGGCCGGCCGTGTACGGCCCGGACGGGACGGAGTTGGCGAGCTCGGCGGACGTCCACGAGCCGCAGGGGCGTTGGGTGTGGGAGTTCGAGGAGGCGTACACCGACGAGCCGGCGCTGTCGAGGGCGGAGTGGAGGACGGCGCCTCAGGCGGAGACGGAGGCAGCAGCCTGGGGGATGGACCAGGACGCGGTTCGGGCGGCGTACGCGCAGGCCCGTACGGACGCGCTGCGGATCTGCTCGCTCAACCCCGCCCGATCTGGCATCGGAGGGCGTGGGGCGGCGGTCTGACGCCTGATGGAAGGTGCGAGGGCCCGGCATTGCTGCCGGGCCCTTTGCCGTGTGGCTACGCGTGTTCGCCGACGTCGTCGGCTGTCCGGTCGTGCTGAGGCTGGTCGGGTAATTGGTAGATGGGGAGGCGGAGCCGGGAGGGAGGCGGAAGCGGCGGCTTGAAGGCCGGTGGCGTCGGCGTCGGCCGGGATGGGGCAGGCCGCCTACGGCTGAACACATCCGCGCGCTCTTGCAGGGTCTCCCGAATCACCTGGTTGTGGTCATTGGCGAGTTCGTCGTAATCCGCCTGCAACTCCGCTAGCTCGCGCCGGGATGCCGTGAGAGCGAGCAGCGTCTCGCTCAGCCGGTTCGTGAGGTTCAGCATCTGCCAGCTGGCGTGTTCCGACATCCCGGCGAGGCGCTGCTCACGGGCATATAGCTCGGCTGAGCGGCGCTGGTACTCGTCGCCGTACTGGCGGCGCTCCTCGGCGAGAGCGGCGTACTCCGCCCGGGTCCGCGTGTCGTGGCGCACCATCCAGCGCCGGAGGACGGCCAGGGATACGAGCGTGATGCAGAGCCCCGGAAAAAGCCTCACCGCGGTGAGGAGGAGGATGCCTCCGAACGTGCTGGTGTCAACGCCGTGGACGGATGCCACCGTGCAGGCGATGCCGGCTGCTAGTCCGCTTAGCGCGGCGAGTGTCGTTTTTGCCGCCATATGTACATCCCCCTCATGCTCACGCCCTTCCCGTTGAGGCCGCCTTGCGCTCCGTCGCCTCGTGTTGCAGGCGGATCGCTTGCTCGATGTTCCCGAGGAGCATCGGGCGGATCATGGGGTCGGTGATGCCCCATGCGTCTGCTGCTGCCTCTGGGGTCAGCGGTGACTGCGTGGTGACTGAGGGTACATCCGGAACGTCTCGTTCGGCCCAGTCCCCAGTTGAAACGACACCGGCCGCCTGCAAAAGGGTCTGGACCGATGTCCCAACTGCACGGGCGATGTGCTCGAACTGGTTCGGCTTGGGGAGCGTTTTTCCGGTGACCATGCGGCCCACTGCCGAGATGCTCATGCCTGTGTCGGCGGCCAGCCTTCCTCGTCCGCTGCCGCCGGTCTCCATGTCGTAGCCAGCCCTGGTCGCTAGCTCTTTGACCAGCTGGCCGAAGGTCTCGGCGGTTGTCGGTTCTCGTGGCGTGTCCATACTCCGCATGCAGCGGAGGGTAGCGCGCATGCGTGCCCGAGTCAGTAGCGTGCACGCGTGCACTTCTCGCAGGTAGAGGCCCTTTTTCGTCATTTTCGCTGGTGAGGTGCGGGCGCCTACCGGCGCATTCGTGGAATCGGACACGCATCCGTTGCATCTTTCAGATGGTTGCGCGCATGCGTGCACAAAGCTAGGTTGTGCATGCGTGCACGACAGGGCACGCATGCATGCACTTCAGGGAGGTGTGTTATGCCCGAATTCCGTCTGGACGTCGACGCGGTCCGGAGACGGGCAAAGCGTGCCGGTGACCTCACCGACGGCGCCATCGCACGGCGAGTCGGTGTCGAGCGAACCACGATCAGCCGGCTGATGTCCGACCGAACTGCCCCCAGCCTCCGGACGGTCGTCCTGCTCGGCAGGGCGTACTCGGTGACCGTCGAGGACCTTCTGATGGAGGTCGAGGCCGCATGAACGCCCGACCTCACTGCCGGTGCGACACAGTCCGGAACTACAGCTACGACGAAGCGGCCGAGAAGCTGCGCTGCAAGCGCCGGTTCCTCGAGGACCGCATCAGCGACCTGCCGCACCAGAAGCGCGGCGAGTCCGTCAGCTTCTGCGAATGCGAGCTCGCGCTCATCCAGATCAAGACCAGCCGCGTCCCGGCCTGGGTCCTGGAACTGACCGACCAGCCCGGCCCGGCCCCCGCGCCGACCGGTGCGACCCCCGCCGTCACGGCTCTCGCCTCCATCCGCCCTTCGCGGGGCCGGAAGAGGTCGGCCGTAGCCGCAACCGGCTGACGGCGGCGAGGCCGTCCGGACCATGCCCGGTCCCTTGGACGGCCCCGCTCACCAGGCAACAACCTCACGCACTCTGGAATCGAGGTCATCACCTTGGCACGAAACTGTAGCCCTCAGCTCCCCGCCGCAACGGCGCTGGTCGAGCTGCTGGACACTCACCCCGAACTCTGCGCCCTGAACTGGACCGTGGACACGATCGGTGTCCTGCGGGGCGCGCTGACCGGCGACGCCAGTCGCGGCCGGATCATCGACACCTGTGCGGACATCCTCGGCGGCACGCCGGTCCGCGTCCGCGCCGACGAGCACGGCTCCGGCTTCGCCGAGCTGGCCGCCCTCTGGCGCGACGTGAACGTGCAGGTCTGGGTGACCTACTCCGCTCCCGTGCCCCGGCGTCCCCTCGGCACCGTCGCACGGACGGGAGGCGCGCTCTGATGGGTCTCACCATCCTGATCACGCTGATCTCGACGTTCGTCCTCCTGGTCGCGTCGGTCGTGTCGTACCGCGTCACGACGGCCCCGGTAGAGGAAGCGCACGAGATCGACAGCTGCGCGCACTGCGCGGCCGTCCTGCATCACCCCGCCCACCGGGCCACCCGGGCGGCGCTCTCTGCCCGTACCCCGCGTCAGCGTGCGGGGGAGGGCCGATGAAGTCGCGCAGCGTCTACCGGGCGCGGCCCGATCACGCGACGGCCGCAGCCCAGGCCAGGGCCGACCGGGGTGTCTGGGTGCTGGCCGGCGTCTACTCGACGTCCACCGGGGGTGCGAGCGCCGCTCGCCGCATCGCTCAGGCGAAGTACATGACGTCGTACTCGCCGCCCGGGACGTACGAGGCGTACAGCGCCCCGCATGACGAGGGCACCGCGGTCTGGACGCGCTACGTGGCGGGTGCCCCTGCTGTCAAGCCCCGGCCCTCGTCCATGACCTACCGCGTGTGCGACCGGGGCACGGGCTCCGGGTACCAGGGCGTGCGGGTCGTCACCGTCACGGTCGCCCCGGAGTGCCCCCGCTGCGGCGGCCCTCGCGGCGAGGCCAGGCCCCACCGGTTCCACGAGGACGGCGACTGGTACGTCGTGGACCGCTGGAAGAACCCCTGCGGCCACGTCGACAGCTACTCGGCGGTGCTTGCGGAGCACCGCAAGCTCGTCGCCCAGCTCGAAGAGGCGGAGCAGCGCGACGCGATGCGCGTGGTCAAGGCTGGCCCCGCGTCGGCCGGCGAGTTCACCGATGCGGTGCTGCTGCTGAACACCGCGGCGGCCGAGATGCGTGGGCTGCACGCCAAGCAGGCCGCGCAGTTCCTCGACCTGCGCGGCGAGACCGAAGCCGCCCGCCGGGTGCTGGAAGAGCTGAAGGCGCGGCGCGGGCACATGTCGGCACGCCAGGCCGCCCAGTTCCTCACGGAGCTGGCTGCCGCCCGTGAGGCGTGCGACCAGTGCGACAACGGCCGGATCGACTACCGGGGGCGCGACGGAGAGTTCGTCTCGCTGCGCTGCCAGACGTGCCGACGGGATGTGATCCCCGGTGCGTGAGATGCAGAGCTCCATCCGTGAAGTCGCGTTCCTGCGCGTCGCCGCGAGCGATGACCCCGAGTGGTTCCTCCGCGCCATGTCCCTCGCGCTGTCCGTCGAGAGCCGGGGCGCGGACCTTGCCACCGCGGCGTGGACCACTGCGGACCCGGTGCGGGCCGCCGCCGAGATCGAAGCCCTGGCGGGACTGCGCCGCCTCTCCCGTAAGGACCACCGATGACGACGATGATCGACCCCACCCTGTTCGAGACTGAGACTGAGACCGAGACCGATTCCGAGAGCGAGCCGCGCGGCCTGCTCGACGCTCCGACCGCGCGGCTGCTGCTCCCCGCCGACGCTCCCGAGGAGCAGTGGCACGCCACCCGCGCGGCTGGGATCGGCGGCTCGGACGTCGCCGCCATCCTCGGCCTGGACCGATACCGCGGTCCTCGGCACGTCTTCGAGGACAAGCACGGGCGCCCCACCTTCAAGGGCAACGAGGCCGCCGAGATCGGCACGGAGATCGAGGGCTTCATCGCGGGCCTGTTCAGCAAGCGCAGCGGCGTCCCGATCGCGATGCCGCCGGGGACGCTCGTGCACATCGAGCACCCGTGGGCGCGCGTCAACGTCGACCGGTACACGTGCGACGCCGACGGGTCGGTGACCGGGCTGCTGGAGTGCAAGAACCGCTCCGCGTACCAGCTCGATGATTGGGAGGACGGTGTCCCCGACGCCCCCGCGCTCCAGACGCACTGGGGCATGGCCGTGGGCGGCTGGACGCACGGCTACGTGGCTGCGCTCGTCGGCGGGAACCGGTTGCTCTGGCACCGGCTGGAGCGCGACGACGAGATGATCGCCTACCTCCTCGACTTCTGCGGGCGCTGGTTCCAGCGGCACGTGGTCGAGGGGTTCGAGCCCGAGGCCGACGGCCTGGAGGCGACGGCCGAGCTGCTGTCGAAGCTGTGGTCGGTCAAGCCGGAAGCGGTCGCCGAGGTCGACGTGACCAAGGCCAAGGAGCTGCGCGCCAAGGCGCTCGACCTCAAGGCGCGGGCCAAGGGCGTCGCGGAGGAGCTGCGGGCCGTCGAGAACGAGATCCGTTTGCTGACCGGCGAGAACGAGATCGCGCAGGCCGACGGCACGGCCGTCTGGACGTGGAAGGCGAACGGCACGTTCGCCAGCAAGAGGTTCACGGAGGACGAGCCGGATCTGGCCGCCGCGTACACGCACATGGTGCCCGCCCTCGACGTCGACCGGCTCAAGGACGAGCAGCCCGAGAAGTACGCCGCGTACCGCGCCCGCGTCCTACGCATCCCCGCGAAGGGAATCTGATCATGGCTCTGTCTCTCAAGGACCGCGTGCGCGCGGTCGCCGACCCCACCGCCGAGCAGCCGACTGTCGAGGCGACGGTGACCCGGGCCGCCGACATCCCCGCGCAGTCGACGCCCGACGAGCTGCACACCTCGGCGCAGGGCGAGGGCGGCGACGTCGCCGACATCGCGCTGACCTGGCTGGAGCGGTACGGCAGCGAGTTCACGAAGGCCCTGCCGTCCCACATCGACACGGGCGCGTTCTTCGCCGCCGTGCGGGCCGCGCTGCCGGGCCTGGTCCGCTGCACGCCGGCGTCTCTGCGCCAGGCGCTCCTGACCTGCGCCCGTTTCGGCCTGGTGCCGGACGGTCGCCACGCGGTCATCCGGCGCGAGGGCCGCCAGGCGGTGTTCGTGCCGATGGCGCAGGGCTACGTGGAGCTGATGTACCGGTCCGGCCGGGTCGGCTCGGTCCACGTCGGGATGGTCCACGAGGGCGACGAGTGGAGCTTCGAGCCCACCGCCCCGGCCCCGCTGGACTTCACGCACAAGCCCGCGCTGACGAAGTCGAAGGCCGAGCGCGGCGAACCGATCCTCGCGTACGCCTTCGCCTGGATGGAGTCGGGCGCCCGGTCGCAGGTCATCGTGCTGACGCGGGAAGACGCGGAGGAGATCCGCGACCAGTACAGCCAGGCGTACCAGCAGGCGCAGCAGTCCGGGGCGAAGGACTCGTTCTGGCACACGGACTTTTTCGCGATGTGGCGGAAGTCGGCTCTGCGGCGGCTGCACAAGGTCGTGCCCATGAGCGCCGAGCTGGTGGCGCTGCTCAAGGCGGACGACGCCGGTGACGCCGGTCAGGTGCAGGTCGTTCACGCCCCGGCCGAGGAGGCTCACCTCCTGGTCGAGGCGGAGGAGGCCCACAAGCGGGCCGAGGGTTCGCAGGACCCGATGGCCGCCCGGGTGCGGCCCCTTCCCCGGAAGCGGTCACAGCCCAAGCGTCAGTCCCGTCAGTCCCGTAAGGGGGCTCGTAGGTGACCTGGAACTCCAGGCCCCTGCGTGGGTACGGCCGGACCTGGCTTATGCCGGGTCCGGCCGGTCCGGCCGCTGTCGCCTCGTGCGACGGCGGCCGGCCCGCCTGGAGGGGGCCACTGTGAGCGATGCCCTCGCCGCTGTTCTGGGCGCTCTCGCTGTGTGCGCCCTGGCGGCCCCGGTGGTGCGCGCTGTGCATCCTCGGCGCCGCCCGCTGCCCCGAACGCCGACCGCCTCGTTCCGCTCGGGCCCGTGCTGGTCCTGGTGTGCCGTGGAGCGCGCGCTGACCCCTCACATCCTCGACGCCGGCGCTTCCCGCTGCGTCTCGTGCAAGACCGTCACCCCCTCGAAGGAGCAGCAGCGCCATGGATGAAGCGAACGTGGGCGGTGCGCGGCCCGCGCAACCGGACTGCCCCCGTTGCGGGTGCTGCACGGCGCCCCTGTGCGAGAAGGGCCGCAGCAGTGTCCGGGAATGCGCCGGGCACGCCCCGGCCGCCTCTCTGGAGACCGTGACCGGGTGCCCGTGCTCGTCGGCGACGACGACGAACACCGCGGCCTGGCGGATGGCGCGGGTCCGAGTCACGCGCCTCGCCCAGGAGGAGCGGCTGACGGGCGAGGCCGAGGGTGTGATGCGGCTGCTGGAGGCCGGAGAGAACGGCAAGGCGGCGGCTGCGCCGGACGAACTGGTCGGGCCGCTGCGAGAGGCGGGGCTGATCCAGACCCTGCAGGGGATGCCCGTGCTCACGCCGCTCGGCCGCACGTACCTGCACGCGGTGGACGAAGTGCGGGCCCCGGCAGTTGTGCGGGTGGTCGACGTCGACACGGTCGAGCGCACCGTTGCGGTCGAGGTCGCCGCGTGGCGGACGGGCGAGGCGGTGACGGTCCTCCTGGACCAGGTCGTCGCCGACACCGAGCTGGACGCCGCGCAGCTGCCGGGCCAGTGGCTGATCGCCGATGCGAACTGCGACGCCCCAGATCCCAGCCGGCTGGTGCTGACCCGGTTCCGTGCGTCCGCTCCGCTGCCATCCGGCTGGATCGGGGGCTCGTTGTGAGCGAGACCGTTGTGAGCGTGGTCGCTGTCGGCGACAGCGGCCTGCTGGAGTGCTGCGACGAGGACGCCACCCATGTGTGGGTGCGGGTCCTGGCCTGGTCGCCCCGCCGGGCGTACCTGACGGGGGCGGCGCCGTTCGTCGCGGCGGCCGGGGTTCCGGCCGCCGAGCTGGCCGGTCGGCGGTTCGTCGCCGACCTCGACCTGGACGCCGCCCCTGGGAACGACGACACCTCCGGGGAGCGGCTGACGTGGGCCGGGTTGCGGCCCGAGACACACATCCCCGCGCAGGTGCAGGAGTCCCCGGTCGTCACCGCGGCGTCGCTGCTGCCGGTCGGTGGGCAGGAGCTGGACCGCGAGAGGGCGCGGCTCCTCCTGGCGGCCCTGGCCCCGGGCGTGAGCGTGAGCGACGCGAGGGTCTTCACGCTGCCCGGCACGCCGGCGTCGAAAGCGCGGCACCGGATGTCGAAGGACGGGCGGGCGTACAAGACCGACAAGGACGCGGCGGCGGAGCAGGAAACCGCATGGCGGCTGCGTCAGCAGTTCCGGCAGCCGTGGACGGGCAACCTGGCGCTCGGTGCGATCTTTTTCCGGCGGGACCGGCAGCGCATCGACGCGGACAACATGCTCAAGCACCTGTGCGACGCGGGGAACAGCATCGCGTGGGCGGACGACGCGCAGATCACCGCGACGTACGGGCTGATCGAGCTGGACGCCGCGCACCCCCGGACGCTGGTCGTCGTCGCCCGCCACACCTCCTCGCTCGACCGCACGGTGCCGCCACGCCAGAACCGGAAGAGGTGATGGGCGTGACGGAGGAGGAGATCGCTGCCGCGCTCGACGCCGCCCCGTCCGGGCTGCGGGTGACGCAGGAAGCGGCGCCCGCCCCGCGGCCGGTGGCTACGTCGTGGGAAGACGCGTTCGCGCTGCACACCGTCGAGGTCGCCGGGGGACACCTCCACTGGACCGGTGCCACCGGCAAGGCCGGTACGCCCGTCATCGCGTTCCGGGGGCAGGTCGATACCGCGTACCGGATGGCGTTCCGCTGGCACAACCTGCGTGAGCCGGAGGGCAACGTCCGCCCCAGGTGCGACTACCCGTTCTGCGTCGCCGGCGGGCACCTCGCCGACCGCGTGATGCGCGAAGCGAGGACGGAACAGTGATGTACGGGGACACCTGGGACAAAGGAATCGACCTGGAGGCCGTGAACCGTGCGGCCTTGTGCCGGGGCGCGTGCCCGCCGCTCACCGAGGAGGAGCAGCGGCGCACGGTCCGGGTGATGACAGAGGCCGGCAAGCCGGCGTCGGTCATCGCTGCCCGGATCGGAGTGGCCGAGCGGACCGTGGGCCGGTGGCGGGACGAGATGGGGCTCACGTCATGACGTGGTGGCTGCCCGCCTGCCTGGCATACCTGAGGGTCCTCGACGCGGTGGTCGGGGCGGCTGATGTGTGGCTGCCGCTCCTCGCGGGGGCGGCCGTCTGCTGGGGCGGGGCTCGACGCCGACGCCGACACCGGACACGTCCGGACACGTCCGGTCGGGGACCGGACAGCCCACCGGACATAGCGGCCCTGGCGCCGAGCTTGGCGCCCTGACCTGCGCGGACATTGTCCGGCCACGCCTCGCGGACGTGTCCGGACAGTGTCCGATCCCGACGATCAAGGAGGAGGACTGACCATGCTGCCTTCCACATCTCACGCCGCCCCCAACACCCTGCCCCGGCCTTACCACTGGTCTGACGACGCGGCGTGCCTCGGTGAGCACCCGTCCGTGTTCTTCCCGTCGGGGAAGGGCCCCGACGCCCTGTACGCGAAGGGCCTGTGCGGGCCGTGCCCCGTCCGCTCGGAGTGCCTGACCCACGCGCTGACGTGGCGTGAGGACTACGGCGTGTGGGGCGGGCTCGACGAGGACGAGCGGGCCGCGATGCTCGCCGAGGCCCGCAAGGCTGCGGAGAGGCAGCGCCGGCTCGAACGCGAGAGGGAACGGGCCAATGCCTCCTCGGCGGCGTGAATCAACCACGGAACGCGTGCGAGCCCTGCCCCCGGGCGGCCTCCTCGACTGGTCGGCGCCCTGGCACTGGAACCACGACGCCCGGCCGTGCCGGTACTGCGGGGCGCCGACGCACCTGCGGGACGGCAAGGGCGCGGCCGACAAGGTCTGTGCCGAGGCGGCACTGGCCGAGATCGACGGCATCGTGCGGGCGTACGCCCAGGACCGGCTGTGACCGGGGGGCGGGCGTGCTGAGCCCCGGTCTCCTGACCCACTGGACGCGGGCGGCCCTGGACGCCGCCCGCGCCGGTGACGAGGCGGCGGCCGCCGACCTGGCGGGCCGGATCTGCGAACACGCGGACGCCCTCGACCTCCTCGCGGCATGCCGAGTCTTCGCCCACACCGCACGACGGGCCCTCCTCGTGCTGTACCGACGGCCCGACCCGGCCGCCGGCGAGGCGTGGGTCCTCGGCCAGCTCGGCAACGCGGAAGGCCACCCGGAGCGGATGTGGGCCGCCCGGCTGATCACCGCGCACGCGAACCACGACGGACCCACCGTGACCGCCCTCGTGGCGGCTGCGGCCAGAGCCACCCACGACGAGCGCACCGAGTCGCTGCGGTCGCTGCTGTCCTACGCGGCCGGGCTCGACGCCCAGGCCGCGCGACGAACACACCACACCCAGGAAGGACCAGGAACTGATGAGTGACCAGACCTCTGCACCCGTGCGGCGCGGCCCCGGCAGCCCGCAGACACGGAGGCCGCGCCTGCGTGGCGAGGCACGCGACACGATGCGCGCCACGCTCGCCGACCGCTACCGGGCGCACGACTCGATCCGCAAGCTCGCGGCCGAGCACGACCTGTCGTTCGGGCTGACGCGGACCCTGCTGCAGGAGGCCGGCGTGGAGATGCGCGGACGCGGCAGTCGCCGACCGGCGGCCGGCCAGTGAACCACCTCGTAGGCCGCCCCCGGGCGCCCCTCGCCCTCGTCCTGGGCGTCATCGCCGCGATCTGTCTGCTCGTCACGCTCCTCGGCGGCTGCAACGTCACCGCGGACAACGACGACTGCGAAGGCATGGCGCTCACCGCGTTCGAGAAGCCGCCCCCGCCGAGGCCCAAGCCGCCGGCTGTGAAGCCGCCGGTTCCGCTGACCAAGGTGCCCAACGGTGGTCAGGGGGCGGCCCGCAAGCCCACCAGCGCGGGCAAGGCCCACAAGAAGGGCCGCCACCACGGCCACGACTTCGAGCTGTGTGACGACTGACCCCCAGCCCGGCATCCGGCCCGGGGCCCGACCAAGGGCCCCGGGCCACCCACGCATCGTCCTCGGAGCCCCAGATGAGCATCGACCCCGCCACCCTGCCCCGCCTCTTCCACGGCGGCATCCCCGGCCTGAAACCCGGCGACCTGATCGAGCCCGGCGGACACCGCACCGTCGACGGCTGCGCCATCTGCGAGGCGCGCGCCGCCGGCGAGCACTACACAGTGCCCGGCCTGGGCGTCATCGACCCGCCGACGCAGCGCCCCGACCGCGTCTACGTGACCAGCGACCGCGAATACGGACGGTTCTACGCGTCCCTCGCGCTCCGGGGCGACCTGTACGTCATCGAGCCCGTCGGAGACGTCGAGGAGTCCACCGAGGACCCGTTCCCGACCTGGTGCGCGAAGCAGGCCCGGGTCCGGTCGGTCTACAGCCGGTGCGTCCAGCTCACGGCAGGGGAGCGGCGCCGCCTCTACCGGCGGTGGACCGCGGCCGACATCGCTGCGGCCGTCCGGGAGGAAGCCGTCCTTGCCGAGGGTGGCCGACGGTGAGGCGATGTCATCCGGCGGCGGGTGTCGACCAGGGCCCGGCCGGCGGGCGCGCGGGGAGCTTCGCGCCTGGGCGCCGCATGTACCAGCGGATGAACTCGCGGATGACCTGCGCTCGCGGGCTGCGCCCCGTGGGGTGCTGGGCCTTGGTAGCAGCCTCGAAGCCGTTCCACTCGTCGTCGGGCACGCGGAACTTGCGCGGGGGATCGTACTCGGCCTCGGTCTCGGTGGACATGCCGGTGATCGTAAAGCGTCGTGCCCACAAGAGCAACCGGAAGCCGCCGTTTTTGTGGCCACAGAACGGCCGCTGTGCTGGTTGCCTTTGTGGCCACAAGTGATCTAGGTTTGTGGCCACAAGGCGGCGAGATGTCGATGCGTCCGCCTCGCCAGGACTCCCTACTCGACGCACGACCGAGAAGAGACACCATGAGCAAGGAAGCAGTGCGCAGAGCGGCGTTCGCCGTGTCCGCGCTGCTCGGTGTCCCGGCCCCCTCAGGGGGTGTCCGATGACCCGTCGGCCTTCCAATACGCACCGGCCGGGCGTGAGCCGCCCTGGTGCCGCTGGGCTGCGGTTCGGCATGTTCGCCGTGTGCGTGGTCCGCGATTCTGACCCGGGCCTGAACCGGGGGAAGGCGAAGGCGCTCTACGACCTGCTGGTCAGTTACGCGGACGTCAGCTCGCGTGACACCGGACAGGGCTACCCGTACCGCGAGGCTCTGGCCACCTGCCTGGACTGCTCGAAGCAAACCGTTGACCGGGCGTCCGAGTACCTGGAGAAGGAGATCGGGCTCGTGACGGTCCACCGCCGGAAGGTGGAGGGCAAGCCCGACGAGAACGACGCGAACCTGTACGAGCTCCATGACGCGTGGCTGATCCACGGCGTGACGCCCCCGGCGGGTACGCCGCCGCAGCTGGTCGCCCGGTACGGGGACACGGTCCCGGGACTGGACGTCAGCGGCTGGATTGCCGAGCACGCCCCCGACTTCGACCTGGCCGGCTGGATGTCCGCGCACGAGGAGCAGAAGCGGGTGCAGCGGGCCAAGCGCGAGGAGCAGCGGCGCGCGGAGAGGGCTCGCCGGAAGAAGCCGAAGAAGGGGGGTAGCCCCACCGGTGACGCCACCCCGGAGGCCACACCGCAGGGTGTGGTGACCGAGGGGGGTGGCGTCACCGGTGACGCTACCGGTGGCGTCACCGGTGACGTGACGGGTGACGTCACGGGTGACGCCCTATCTACAACCGTTGCTCAAGATCCCTCTTCGAGAACTACCGCGGTGGCTGACGCCGTAGGCCAGAGTGCAGGTGGTTTCGCGCGTGCGGACTCGAGCGCCGGTGCGGCTGCTGAAACCGGCGAGGCCGGAAGCGGCGATGCCGCGCCGGAACCGAGTTCCCTCCCCGAGCAGCGCAGGCAGTCGTCCCCTCGCCCGGCGACGGTGAAGACCAGGCCCCGGAAGGAGTCCGCCGGTTTCGAGACGGTGCGGGCCGCGATCCCGGCCGCTGTTGCCAGCCCTGGAACGAAGCTGTGGACCGGGCTGCACCGTGCGATCAACGACCTGCTCGACGGCAACGCGGCGGCGGGCATCCCACGCCGGACTCCGGAGCAGGTGATCGCCCGGATCAACCGGCGCTGGTACGGCGAGGGCGCCGACCGGCGCACCGCGGCCGGTTACGAGGGCGACGACCGAATCCGCAACCGCTGCTCCTGGCTGGCTGCCGCGATCCTCGCCCAGGACTGCCCCGATCCGTCGTGCGAGGACGGCGAGATCATCGGCGGCGGGTCCTGCCGCAACTGCCGGGCACGCCGCGAGGAGGCCCGGGAGGCCGCCCAGGCTGCCGCGAAGGCCAGGGCAAAGCTGGAGGCCGACACGGCCGCCCTGACCGCCCAGAAGGCCATCGTGGACGTCTGGGCGGTCAGGGCGGCGGCGGAGGAGGCCACGATCCGTCAGCGCCTCGGCGAGTCGGGGATGTACGGCCAGATGCTCGACCACCACGTCGGGCGCCACATGGCCGGATGGCGCGAGCGAAATCCCAGGCCCTCCATCCCCGCTGCTCGGGGCACCAACGACCGGCAGGCGGTGGACGCATGAACCCCGACTTCCTGCCCGCGATCGGTGCGTCGCTGCGCGCCTTGTGCGAGTTCTCGACCCGGCATGACGTCGATGACCGCACGCTGGCCGACCTCGCGGCCGAGCTCGACCGGGCCCGGCTCGCGGTGAAGGGCGCCCGTGGCGAGGTCCGGGCGAACCGGTGCGCCCAGCACCCCGGCGGCCCCGTCGACCCGGCGGCCCGCAACGGGTGCCTGCTCTGCGGCCCCGCCGAGCGGCGGCCGGCCCGCCCCATCGCCGACGACTTCGTGCCCGGTGACGTCCTCCGGTTCCTGGAGACGCACGGGCACGAGGCGGCCACCCGGGAGTTCGGCCCGCAGGCAGTGACGCGGGCCCTCGTCCTCGGCGGCCGTCACCCCGCAACCCGGCGGCCGGGAAACCCCGTACCGCCCGAACCCGAGAGGAGTGAGCTGGATGCAGCTCCAGACACCTGACGAGGTACGCGGCTTCCTGCGCCTGTGCCTTGACCCCGGCCCCGGCCGGCCGAAGCGCACGGCCGCCGAGCTCGCCCGGATCATGCCGGACGCACTCGGTGACGCAGTCAGCAAGCACGCCCCCGAACTGGCCGTGCTCCGCGCCGAGCTGAAGACCGCCGAGACGGCCGCGACCGAGGCCCGCGAGCGGTACTCCGAGGGCCTGCGGGCCTGGATCGCCAACGAAGGACAGACCAGCTGATGACGACCAAGACCACCGCGGCCGGCCATGCCGCGCCGAAGACGATGCCGCGCGGCGAGTGCCGCAAATGCGGGCTGACGTACGCGCTGAACGGCAGCGTCCTCGACTTCCACCACGGGATCACGGCCAGCGGGTTCTCGACCGGGCGCCGCTGCCCCGGCGTCGATCTGCTGCCGTACGCCGAGACGGGCGCCTGATGACGGCCCCCGCCCGCGACTGGGAAGCACTCGACACCATCCCGGAGGGCTACTACGCCGTCCTCGACCCCGCCGACCCCGGCCGGATGTCGTACTGGCGGCGCGTGATCACCACCCGGCAGAACGGACTGCGCCCCTGGCCCACGAAGGCTTGGTACGGGCCGGCCGTCCCCCGCCGGAAAGACGTCCCGACCGAGCGCATCGACCGCGAGGCATTCATCGCCGACTGGTCGAAGAAGCGCCGCGCGTACCTGGACCAGGTCGTCACCGCGATCAGGCAGAGCCCACAGGCCGCCGCGGTCTGCTTCGCCCGGTTCCGCATCCGCTGCTGGTCCTGCGGACGCCCACTGCGCGACGAGACGTCGAAGGCTCTCGGTGTCGGACCGGAGTGCCGCAGCGGGATGGACCCTGCGGCCCTCGCTCGGTACTGCACCCCAGAAGTCACCCGCGTCCACGCCGAGCACCTGGCCGCCCTGCGGGCCGCCGCGGTGACGACGTGAACGGCACCTCTTGAACTGCACATCCCGGCCGGGGCCTAGCCGGCCGGGACGGCACCCCACCGTACCGATCACAAGGAGCACCGCCCCGTGAGCACCTTCCTCACACGAGACCCCGCCACCGGCCTGCGCCGGGGCCCGATCCGCTGGCCGGACGGGGAGCCGCCGTCCACCTACGGCTGCCGCTGGTGCGGCCACGACGCCATCGACCACCAGGACATCGACCACAACTGGGAGTGGCCCACGGTGGCGCAGATGCACGCCCGCACGAAGGCCCGACAGAAGGCGGGGACATGACCCTCACCGACAGTCGCCTGGACGAGATCCGCACGCTGCTCGCCGAACTCGCCACCCCACCCGCCGAGGTGGACGACCAGCACGGCCTTCTTGCCCGCTGCCGTCGGGCCCTGGCCGACGTCCTCGGCGACCGCGACGACCTCGCCACCTCCCACGCCGACCTCGCCGAGGAGCTGGCTCTCTGGAACGGGCAGATCTGATGACCCTCGTTCCCTGCCGTGGCTGCCGCGCCCCGAAGCCGGCACGGCACTACCTGTGCCCCGCCTGCTGGGCCACTTTGACCGAAACCACCCGAAGGGCCCTGAACCGGCGCGACGGTAGGGCTCTGGCCCGACTCCGCGCACTCCATGCCCACCTCGACAGCAACCAGCCCTTGAACGAACTGGAGATCACCGCATGACCCGCAATCGCGCGGACATCGTCGTTACCGGCCTGCACCAGCTGATCCTGGGCTTCCTGGCCGCCGCCGCGGTCCACGGCGTCTGGTACCTCGCGACCGGCCGCTTCCCGTCGATGACCGTCGCGTACTGCGTCAGCCAGCTCGTCCTCATCGTCGGCGCCGTCGCCCTCCGGGCCCGGGAGCGCAGGCAGCGCGCCGCCCTCCAGGCCCTGTACGACGCCCCCGCGTTCGGCGAGGGCTTCGAGCCTCCGTACCGGCCGAGGACCGGCGACACCGGCCCCAAGAACTCCTGACCAGCCCCGCAGAACTGGAGATCACGTCATGACCTGGAACTCCCGCATCGGCATCGCCGAAGCACTGGACGCCGCCGGATGGACCGGCGACACCCTCGACCCGCTCGGCCTGATGCGCCACGAGTCCGGCGCAGTGTGGGGCGTCAGCAACGACGCCGGCGACTGCGGCGTGGACTGCCCCAACGGTGCCGTCCTCGGCTTCCCCGGCGACACCCCGGACAAGGTGGTGATCGCCGCATGCCTCGCCGCCGCCGGACAGCTCGACCCCACCCAGGACCGCGTCGAGCTGGAGAAGCGCGACGCGTGGCTCCACTGCCTGGAGTCGGCCGGCCTGGACAACTGGTCGGGCGTCGACGTCGCCCGCGAGATCCGTAACGAGCGGGAGGCCGGCCGGTGAGCGCGGACACGATCGAGCAGGACGAGGCGGAGGCCCGTACCGCGGCCGTCGTCGCGCTCCTCGCCGAGTGCTTCACCGCCATCGAACGGAACGCGGTGACCCGGGTCTCCCTGCGGGCCGCGTACCTGTGGCGCTGCCACCCCTGCAAGGAGGACCACTACCTCACCACCGAGGCATGCGGCTGCGGGGCGCAACGCCCCTCCCAGCTCCCCGCATGACCTCACGCGCAACGCCCCACCCGCCCCGTCCGAATCGGGGCGGGTGGGCCGCCCGCCCACCGTACGACCGAAAGGACCACCCAGTGCCTGCCCCCGACCCTTTGATGATCACGGAGGCGCTGTCGTACGGCATCGCCGGCGACCACGACCACGCCCTGGGCCTCCTCCAGCCGATCGTTGACACAGGCCCCGCCTCGACGTACGCGCTGCTCGGCGCCCTCGCCGAGATCGCCTCGAAGGAGGCCCGCGACACCCACCAGCCCGGAACGCGCTTCGGGATCGAGACAGAGGGTCCCGACGGCGCAACCGACATCGACGTCCTCCCGCCGCCCGTGCGGTTCGCCGCCCGGTTCACCACCGCATGGGCCAACCGCGACCGGGACATGGCGCTCGCCCTGTTCCACGCGGTCGCCGAGCCGGCCGACCGTGACGGCACCGACGAACTCGCCGACTGCATCACCGCGCTGTACGGCATGGCCGTCGCCGTAGCCGAGCAGACCGTACTGGAGCACCGCCGCACCCGGAGGGGCACGGCGTGAACCAGCACGACGACCCGTATGCCGTGCTGCTCCTGGCCGTCACCTGCGACCAGGACCGCGACGAATCCCCGTTCGGCTGGTCCGAGCCGACGCCAGACCTCGGAGAGACCCAACCGTGAAGCTCCACGAGCCGCCCATCCATGACGCCCACTGGGAGGGCTACGAGCTCGCCGCCGACACCACCCACCGCTACCTGTGGATCTGGATGGGCTCCAACATCCGCCTGATCGCCCTCCCGCACGGCGAGGACGGCTACTACGAGCACGGGTGGTGCTACCCGCGCGACCCGGAGCTGGTCGCCGGGCACGTCGCCGCGTGGGACCCGGACACCCAGGACGAACCGGCCGGCTGGCACAAACGGCCGACCCACCCGATCCGGCGAGCCCCGCAGCGCGACGCCGACCCCGAGTGCAACCGGCCGCGCTGCGTTCACGGCTGCTACCTCGCCGAGGGCTGCCGGACCATCAACTGCCGCGACGAGCTCGAATACGGTCGACGCGCGCAGGACGAGACATGACCGAGCCGACCGGACAGTGTCCGGACATGTCCGAGGACGGACCGGACACACAGCGCGGCACTGTCCGGTCAACCCCGGCCGCAACGAAGGGCGGCGACGGCGAACCCCGTCTGACCAGGGCGGACATTGTCCGGACACGACCGGCGGACACGACCGGACAAGTTGTCCGGTTCGCGTACCGGGCTCTCGTGCCCACCTCCTCGGCGCAGCGCGCCCGGGCTCACGCAGTCACCGAGACCATGGCGTCGATCCGTGTCATGGCCGAGGCCCTGTGCCCGGCAGTGCAGGCCGCCGCCGAAGCGATGGCCGCACTCGGCCGCGCCCTGCGCCAGACCACCCCGGCCGCCACGGCGGCCCGCCGCGACCGGCCCGCCTGGGCGACGCCGTACGGCCCGCCGCCCCGCCGCCGCTGACCACCAACAGGAAGAAGCCATCCGTGCGCGATGACGAGATCACTGCCCACCCGCCGTCGTACGCCCGATGCCTCGCCGTTCGGATCACCCCGTACGACAGCGACGGCGAACCCGACCACGACCAGGCGGTCACCTACCGATTCGATGACCACCCGGTGATGTTCGGCTACGTCTACCGGACGTACGAGACCGCCTACCTCAGCCAGACCCGAGAGGCCCTGTACGCACCGGCCGCCCCCGGCCTGGTGGCGTTCCTCGCCCCCGACGACTACCCGGACCCCCCGGCCCTCTCGCCGCTCGCTCAAGCCATGTGGCGGCGCCGGGGAACGTGCGTGGCCGTCGACACCTGGTCGAAGACGCCCGGCGGGGAATCCCTCTACACGCTCGTCCCGCTGTGGAAGCGCATCGACCTGGACGAGGGCAAGATGCCCGCCCCGCCCCACCACCACGTCTTCGCGCTCGGCGAGGCCGGCTCCACCCGCGAAGCCCAGCAGTGGCCGCGCCCGGACGGCCGGGCCTACCCGGTCGAGTGGGGCACCCGCCTGTTCCTGTCGACCGACACCAGCCCGCTCCCGGCGGCCGGCTTCCCCGCCCCACGCCGTGCGCTCGTCGCCGACGACCGGCCGGCCTGACCGGACACCGGACAGAGCGCTGACCAGCCCGGACACTGTCCGGTCCCAGAGAGCGGCCCTGCCCCTCGCCGAGAGGAGGAAGGGCCGCTCTCGCGCGCCGTGACCCCCGCCACGCTCCCAGTGCCCAGCGCTGGGCGCAGGCGCCGCGAGCTGACCGCGAACCTGGAGACCGGCACACGAGCCGGCGTGACTGCCGTCACGCGCGTTGTGGTCCTCCGGAACAGACCGACGACGGCCGCGCGCTCACCCTGGAAACCCGCCGAGAAGGAGCTCCACGTGACCACCAACGCCACCAGCACGGCAGCCCGGTTCGCCGCCGCGTACGCCGTACTCACTGCGGCCCACGAGGTCGGCGACTACCTCGTGCAGCTCAACACCGACGCCGACGCGAAGGGCAAGCGCGGCCCGGAAGGCGTCGCCGCCTGCCTCCGCCATGTCACCTCGTACACGGCCACCCAGGCGCTCGCCCTGTACGCGGCCGACCGCTACCTGGGTCTGGGCCTGTCCTGGCGGCGGGCGGCGGCCGGCCTCGCCCTGTCCGCCGTCACGCATTACGCGGCCGACCGGTGCGCCGGGCACTGGGCCGACGACAGCGACGACGCCCCGCTCCTGGTCCGCGCCGCCCACAAGGCGGGCAAGAGCGGGTGGCTCATCAAGGACCCGCGCGCCGGGGCCCTGCTCGACCAGGCGTGGCACAAGGGATGGATCGGCCTCGCCGCCGCCGTGGTCGCCGGGCGCTGACGGCCTCATTACACATGTCCGGACAGCGAAACGGCCCCCTTCCGAACGGTACGGAAGGGGGCCACGCGAACGCGGACAACCCGGTCAGGGCTCCAGCCGTTCAACCTCCGTCACCCGGGCGCTCCGGATATCTGCGATCGTCCCGTTGCTGATCTCCGCCGGGAGCGGAGCGGAATCCCCCCGCGACGTCTTCCCCGGCCCCAGCTTGTCCGCCGTGATCCCCGTCGACCCCAGCACGTCCTTATCGGCGTCAAGGAAGTCGATCCCCGCGTAGAAGTTCCCAGGCGTCGTCCCCGTGTTGGTCAGCTCCCAGTGCACGACGTACGCGTGCGGCCCCCACACGTCATGGTCCTCGAACCCGGACTTCGTGATCACGACCTTCGCCGGCGGCGCAGCCGACTCCTTCACGGCTGGCGAGGAAGCCGCCGCACCGCCGCCCTTCCCCGGGCCCTCCGTAGTGTCCCCGGAGCCCCCGCACCCCGACAGCAGCCCGGCCGCCAGCACGGCCGCCACAGCAACCAGTCCAACCCGCACTTGACCCTCCCATTGCCCTCAGTGGACGCCGACCGTAGCGACCACCCGCACGCAACGCCCAACCCGTCCACCCTCACGGGGCAGCGCTCGACCACCAGCACGAGAGCGTCACGAGCCCGCCACCCACACGTCTGGCCCGCCACCCCGCCACTCGATCAGCGTCGACCGGTCAACGTCCCCCTCGTCCACGTCCTCCAGGCCGGCCCGGCGTAGGAACTCCGCCACGTCACCTACGCCGTACGCAAGTCCGAGGATCGACCCGTCCACGCGCACGCGGCGGCCACCAGTCGGGCTCGGCGGGTAGACGACGACAGGTAGATGTCCAGACATATCTCCACCATCCGACGTCCCCTCTCCGTGCGCACCCGGACACGGGCCGAACAGCTTGCTCAGATCAGGGGGCACCCTGGGCAGGCGTGCCCGGCCCAGCAGTCGCGGAGGGGTCAGCCGGCTGAGACGGTGCGGCCACCATCGCTTGAACCAGGGCCGACAGGATCGCCGCCCGCTGCTCCTGCGTCAGCTCGCCACTGGCCAAGAGCCGTTCTGCGGCCAGATGCCGCGACAGCTCCAACGGCTGATCGAAGTACGACCGTAGATGAGTCGCCGCCGCCTCCTGCGAACGGATGAACGTCCGCCCCACGAACCCGGCGAGGCAGGCCGCTACCGCCCCCAACCCGCCAGCCACGATGACACCGGCCGTCGAACTCGCCGCCACGGCGAGACCCGCGAACGCCAGCAGAAGTCCGAACCCGGACCACATGGCTACCTGCGCACTCCGGAACGACGTCCGCGCCTGCCCCGTCGCGATCTGGTGATAGAGCTCCAGCCGAGCGTGATTCGTCTCCCAGAGTTCGGGCAGCCCTAGTGGGCCCCGCTCCTCGCCGGGCGGCGGGGCGACCTCCCCCTGCGGGGGGAAAACGATGGTATTGCTGCGCGATACGTGGACGCTCGCCTGGCGCAGCACCCGCTCCAGGGAGACCTCCGCGTGCACCAGGCGCTCGCGAGACTGCCCAAGCTGCGTACGCGCGACAGACCGATCCCTAAGGTCGCCCAGGAATGCGACCGTGCCAATTGCGAGGGCTGCAAGCGCCCCCATTGCCACGAACAGCCACACCCAGTTCGATGCGGACAGGGGCCAATAGCTGGTCACGGTGTAGCCCACGATGGCTACGGCCGAACACGCGGTCATTCCGACGATCACCCACAGAGCCGCGCTCGACGGCCCCTCAACAGGTTCAACACGAAAGCTCACGTCTTGCGTGGGCGGCTGATCAGCATCACTCGTCGGCATGAATCAGGATCATGGCGTGCATCAGACGGAGCGTCCAGCGCTTCACCCGACATACACCTCCCAGGCGCCGGCCTCCCGGACTGCGCCACGGCCGCCCTACCGAACCGACAACGGCCCCCGCACCAGAGCAGTGCGGGGGCCGCTCGCTTCAACGCCGTGTCACACCGCAGACGCCCCGTCGTGGACCTGGTCGGCGCGCCGCGGCCGTACTGCCTCTACCCGCCGGGGTCTACTCGCTGCCTGGCTCATCGGCCGTCCCCCGAGGGGTCGCCTTCGGTCGATTCGTGCCGGAGCCTGTGTACTCCCGAAAGACGTCTTGCACCGTGCTCAGCTTGATGCCGAGGCGGTCGGCGATCTGACGGTACGACAACCCCTCGTCGGCCTGGAGCTGCTTGATCACCTCGCGTCGCTCATCCGCCCACTTCCGATTCCGCTTCACCTGGTCCGCCATGATCCGGCTCTGTGCGCGAACCCGCGCTTCGACGTCCGGGATCTGCTCGACGGCCTCAAGGGCGTCTGTCACCCGACGCACCTCCTCGTCGCTCAATTCGGCCCCTTCGGTTGGGCGGGCCGCTTGATCTCACTGTAGGGGTCCCCTACAGTGGCGAGCAAGGCAACCCACGTTGCTCAGCAGAAAGCCCCGGCCTCGTGGTCGCACATGGAGGTCGGGGCTGCTGAAAACAGCGGTGCCCGGAGGTCGCAATTCCGGGCACCGCCTCAACCCCGGCCGTGGTCGCACACGGTCCGGGACACGACAGACCTGCCTGTAACAGGAGCTGACGCTGTGGCCAACTGTACTGATCTGAAATCGCCCGACGCGGTGGAGACGCCGAGCAATGTGCTGCTCGCGGTCGCCGACCACTTCACCGAGACGAACCCGACCGGCGCCCTGGAGCAGCACAGCCTGCTCGTCTGCGTCGGCGCGGAGGCGTACCGGCTCACCGAGCGCCGCTCGGACGGCTCGGGCCAGGCCCTCTCGAAGGCCGCCTTCGCGGCCATGCCGCCCCTCCCGGACGGCATCACGCGGGGCGAGTTCGCTCTTCACCTGCGGCGCGCCGCCCACGAGTGGACGAGCGACGACAACGAGCGGGCGATCCCGACCATCCCCGCCCCGCGCCCGGCGCCGATCCCGGCCCAGCCGCTGGACGGTGAAAGCCGATGAGCGCCGACAACACGACCCCCGTCGACCAGGACGCCAACGCTTCCGCGGCCGAGCTCATCCAGCGGGCCCAGGCCGACCGCCAGGAGCAGATCGACACCGAGAAGGCGCGGGGCCAGCGATGAAGGGCCTCAACTGGCTGAGCGGCGGCCGTGACCGCGAGCTCGCCGCGACCCAGTACGCGGGCCGTGAGTCCGCGACGGACACGGCCGCCGCGAAGCGGAAGGCCAAGGAGCAGAAGCGGCGCGCCAAGAGCACCGCCGACGCCGCCCGCGCCGGTCAGGCGTGGGAGGACGGCGACCGCAGGCGCTACCGAGGCTGACACCGCCCCTTCTGCCACACCCCCTAACCGCCGTGGGTGGGCGCACCTCCCCTTCGCGCCCGCCCATGGCTCCCTGCGGCCAATTTCGGCCGGACACCCCTCAGGAGATCCACCATGAACATCAAGCGCCTCGCCTCGAACAGCGCGCTCATCGCGGCCCCCGCGGTGATCGCCCTCGCCGCGACCCTGCTCATCCCGACGCCGGCCGCCGCCGACCCGCTGGCCGCACCGACCGGCGGCTGCCCCGGTGTCCGCGTCGGCACGTACCGGCTCAGCAGCAGCTCGCACATCGAGGTGTTTTACTCGCCCGCCAACGGCGGCACGAACTGCCTCAAGACCGTGTCGGAGAAGTCCTCGCGGCGGTACCTCCAGGTCTGGGGGACGGTCGTCGGCACCTCCCAGATCAACAGCGACGAGGGCCTGTTCAGGTCGTACGCCGGCCCGCTGATCTTCACCGGGACCAACGGCCACTGCATCTCGCTGACGGGGAAGGCCAGCCCCGGCACGAACCCGGCCAACGTGACGCGCCGGTCGCTGGACGCCCTGCACTGCGGCTGACCCGTGCCGCCCTGTCGTCACCAGCTGCCGTCCTGTGCGGCTGGTGGCGGCAGAGAGGCCCGGGTCAGCCGGACCGCTACGGAAGCCTCATTGCCCGCTGATCCACGTCTGGAGCTGGAGCATGACCGACCCCAACACCCAGCAGCCGCCGCGTATCGAAGGCGTGAAGTACCGCAAGGTGCGGCTGTTCAGGAACGAGACGACCGTGATCGACGGCATCTCTTCCACCCGGCGCGTCGGATACAACGGATGGGAGCCGGTCCCGCCGCGCGAGTGGGACGAGCTGATCCTGAAGAGCGTGACCGGCGTCGCGATCGGCTTCACCGCCATCGCCATCGCGGGCGGAACGGCCAGCCTCGGCGGCCTCCTGGACCCGCTCGTCCCCTCGGTCGTCGCGTACGGCATGGGCAGCGTGTTCGCCGTCGCCTGGCTGTACTGCCTCGGGATCGAGTGGCTGAACCGGACCGCCCCGGACCGTGCCCGCCCCGCGAAGGTCGCCGGCTGGTTCTTCCTGCTGCTCAGCATGGGCGCCGTCGCCGCGTACGGCCACACGCGCCATCAGGAGTGGGCGGGAGCCTTCGGCGCGTGCGTCGACCTGGTCTCCAAGGGGGCCTGGTGGCTGCTGCTCCGCGAGCACGCCGTGCCGCTCGACGCGGGCGTCGCCCACTGGGTCCAGGACGAGGAGCAGCGGATCGCTGGGCGCGCACTCCTCGCCGGCCGGGTCCGCCGCCTCAACAGGAGGGCTGCGTACCAGCGGGCCGTGGGCGGAGACGCCTACCGGGCCGCCGACGCGATGCTGACCCACGCCGAGAAGACGCGCAGCCTCCCCGAGGCTTCCTCGGAGCCCGCTCCGGAGCCTGCCCCAGTACCCGCACCGGCCGCGCCCCCGGCCGCGCCCGCCACCCCTCGGACGGAACCCGGAAGTTCGACCCCTTCGGCCCCTTCAGCCCCTCTCCACGCCCCGGAGCCCGAGGCAGAGAGCACTGAGGAGCAGCCGGCTCCCGTCCCGCCGGTCGTGAAGATCACCCGCCCGCCGATCGCTGAGATCTGCCGTAGGGAGATCGGTGCCGACTCCAACGTCAAAGATGCCGCTCTGCTAGCCGCAGTCGTCGCAGCCGGCCACCCGCGTACCCCTCACCTCGCTGACACCGTGCGCCGTACCGCGCTCCGGATCGACGAGACCCGACGGAACCGGAAGATCTCGTGAAGCTGCCGCCCCTGCTCCTCGTCGTGGTCGCTGGCGCTGCCTGGCTCTACTGGCAGTACCAGCGACCCGGCGCGGGGGCCTCGGCCACAGCCCAGGCCCGCCGCCTTCGTAGCCCTCTGGTGCGTCTCGCTGAACTGCTCGGTATCCAGACCGCGCGCGGTCGCCAGGCGCAGCGGTGGGCTCGTGGGGCGGAGGGGGAACGGAGGACCGCAGCCCGTCTCCGGCCCCTCGCGCGGGCGGGCTGGACGGTCCTCCACGACCGCGCCCTGCCGACCGGCCGGGCGAACATCGACCACCTCTTGGTGAGCCCCAGCGGCATCGTGATCGTCCTCGACAGCAAGAACTGGTCCGCCTACCCGCTCCGGATCGCGTCCGGGCGACTCATCTACGGCGACCGCGACGTCACCGACTGGCTCAACGGCATCAGGCACGAGGCCAGGACCGTGAGCCGTCTCCTCGAATGCCCAGTCATCCCCCTCGTCTCCATGGAGGGCGCCCGGATCGTCGGCAGCGAACTGGTTCTTGACGGCATCCGCATCGTCCCCGCCGACCAGGTCGTGTCCGTCCTCCGCGCCCTCGCCCGTCGTCACCGCGCGGTAGGCGAGCACCCCGGCCGTCGAGCCGCTGCCCTCTTCGTACCGAAGGACCACTGATGACAGACGTTGACCGCAAGGCAGCCGAGGCCGCAGACGCGGAGACTCGGGGCGACTTCCGCACGGCGGCCCGTCTCTACCAGCAGCTCGGCACGGCCCTTCAGGGCGAGCACGGCCGGTTCGACCCGCGGGCCGTCGACGCGTTCGAGAGGTCGGCCCGCGCGGTCCGTAAGAGCGCGGAGGCATCGCCGTGAGCGGGACGCCCGTGCGGGACGTGGCGGACTTCCTCACCGACCTCGACGCCGTCCTCGCCGACACGCCCGCCACCAGCGGGCAGCAGGAGGGCCCGGCGCCTACCGTTCCCGCCCCGGCCCCGGCACCCGACGACGCCGCGCGCACCGGGGAGCAGCCGGAGCCTGGTTCCTGGGAGGAGGCAACCGCTGGTAGCCGCCGCGAGGAGCCGTCCCGGAGCCGTGAGCGGCGTATCTCCGCGCGAGGGTGGCGCCCCTATGGGCCCACCACAGACCTGAACACGGACACGAAGGAGCAGCCAGCACCGGCGCAGGAGGAGCCTGCCGTCGGCGACGTACAGCCGACCGTCCCGCCCCGCCCCACCGTGCCGCCCGCCCCCGTCCCCGGCCCGTTGAAGGTGACTGTGGTGGAGGACCAGGACGACGACGCGGACGACGAGGGGCGCGACGGCCAGGGCGTCGAGGGCGGGGAGCAGGTGGCACAGCAGCCCACCCGCACGCAGCTCGTCCTGACGACCGTGCAGACGTGGCGCCCGCCCGTCGGCCCGAGGGGCGCGGGCTGGTCCCGCGCCGTCGCGTACACGGGGAGCGGCATCCTCGCCGGCTGGCTCAGCGGCTTCACCCACGGCACCCACGAGACGCTGCGGGACCTGTCCGTGAACCCGGACGCAGTCGGGGGCATCGCGCTCGCCGCCGCCCTGGCCGCCCTCATGATCAGCCGCTCCCGGCGCACCTGGATCGCCCTCGGCTGCGCCCTCGCCCTGGTCCTCCTCGTCCACTACATGACCCTGCCCGTCTTCACCGGCGCCCTCGCCACCCTCCTCGTCTGGGGTCTCGACCAGTACGCCCGCCACATGCGCCCGGTCATCGCCTGGACCGTCCGCGCCCTGTTCAGCGCCGTGGTCCTTGCCACCGGCGCACTCGTCTGGACGACCATCGTCCACGTCCTCACCGGAGCATCACAGTGAGCCCCGCCACCGCCATCAACGTCAGCACCCTCGCGATCATCACCATCCTGCTCGCCCTCCAAATCCGCTCCTTCATCAAGGCGGGCAAGGACCCCAGAATCCTGCTGCCGGGCATCGGCGGAACCCTCGTCGGCTCCACCCTCACCCTGTGCGCCGGCGGCGCCCTCGGCACTATCGCGGCGTGGATCGCGGGCGGCGGCAACAGCGTCTCCGTCATCGCCCCCTGGGCCACCGGCACAGGCGACCGCGCGCTGGCCTCCTCCGCCCCCGGAGGGCTCACCATGGAGGGCGGCCTTATCGCGCTCACCGTCGCGGCCCTCGGATGGGTCGCCATCCGCGAGGCCGCCAAGACCTCGCGCCTCCGCCTCCTCGGCGGCCTCTTCGTGGGCGCCTGCCTCACCTACACCGGCGGATTCGGCGGCCTCGTCGCGGACACTCAGGTGCCCCTCTACAACGACCTCGGCGCGCAGCTGATCACCTACGTCGAGAGCACGTTCTGATGTCGCGCCCCGCCGTCGCCCGGGTCCATGAGGGCCTGACCACCGCCGCCCACCGCCTCACGGCCGGACACACCGCCCTCATCGGGGCCGTGGTCGGTCGCCCGGTCTGGTGGCCCAAGGCGAAGCGGCGTGCCGCCCCGGCGAAGGAGGCACCCGAGGAGCAGCCGGAGAACGAGGCTTCCGACCAGGAGGAGGAGCCGGAGCCGGAGCCGGCACCGAAGACCAAGGCCAAGGGGAAGGGCAAGGGGAAGAAGGAGCCCGCTGCGGACGGCGAGAAGGGCGGAAAGAAGGACAGCAAGAAGAAGTCGCCGCCCGCCCACCTCGCGTACCGGCCCGGCCTCCGCCGGGCCCTGGCCGCCGCCCTCCACTGGACCGGCAGCGGCAAGGGCTTCACCGACTTCCTGGTCCGTGCCGGCCTCCTCGCCGGAGGGCTGGGCATCCTCGCCTACTTCGCTCAGCCCCTGCTCGCCGCACTCCACCCGGCCGCCCTCTGGAGCATCACCGCCGTCCTCGTCGTCTACGAGATCTGGCCGCGGCTGGCTCTCCTCCTGGCCCTCGCCCTCACCGCCGCCCTCATCAGCTGGGTGTGGCTCTGCGTCGGCGTCGTGCTCCTCCTGGCCGTCGAGCTCGCCCCCGCCCTGGCCGCCCTCCTCACCCTGGGCCTGGGCGCAGCCGCCGTACACCCCGCGATCATGTGGCCGGCGACCCTCGTCTGGACGGTCGCCGCCTGGCGCGCCGGAGCCCCCGAAGAGGCCGAGGAGGCGGCGCAGGCCGCCGACGACGTCGAGGACCAGATCCCCGCAGAGGACTGGGGCCGGGCGCTGCTGTGGCACGTCATCCAGGCCGTGGCCTCCGCACAGGCGGCGGGCCGCGCTGGCATCCACCTCGACACCATCCTCGACTCCGCCCTCGACGCCGGCCTCCTCCCGGAGGACACCGACCAGCCCACGTTCCGCCGCTGGGTCGAGGCAAGCGGCCTCCCCACCGAGGACAAGATCGGCATGCGGATCGGGGGTAAGCCGGTCACCCGCGTCGGCCTCCGAATCACCGCCGTGACCGAGGCCCTGGGGATGCCCCCCACCGAGCTGCTGCGGGCCCGCTCCCAGACCCCGGCTGCGGGCGCCGTCACCACCCCGGTCGACCCGGCCGGCGAGGAGGCCCCCCAGGCTCCCGCGCAGGTGCCCGCCGAGGCCCCGTCCCCGGCCCCTCTCCGGCTCATCCCTGGGGGCCGTCAGACACCCGTCGTCAGCCCCTCTCCCGCTCCTGCCTCGGAAGTGGCGCAAGGAGCTCGATAGAAGCCCCTATCGGCCCTGTGACCTGCGGTTCTATCGCCGCCCCTATCGGCCCCTGACGGGTCGCCTATCGGTCGATTTCACCGAATGGCGACGTGCGCAGGGGCCGATAGGTGTAGAGGTGGGGGAGCAGATCGTGACTGTCCTGGAGGGCCCCGTGCCGAGCTACACCTACCGCTGTCCGCAGTGCCGGACGACGTCGCCGCGCGTCCTCACCTACGGGCTCGCCGTCGAGCAGCGCGACGTGCACCGCGACCAGGCGCACGGCGGGCACATCCCGGACGGCGAGAGGATCGACGTCCGTCAGACCCAGAGCTGGGCCGAAGCGGGCTCGCTGGAGCGCGGCATCAGTGTCGCGCTCGTGGTCGTGATCCTCCTCGTGCTCGCGTACCAGACGCTGTGACCGCCGACCCGTTCACGCGCTTTCAGTGCACTGCCGTCATCGACGGCCGCGAGTGGACCGCGACGATGAGCCTGCGCCGTTCCGTGTGGGAAGAGGCCACCGAGCAGTGGCGGGCGGAGTACGCGGACACCTGCCGCGCCCGGTACGGGGCGTGGCTCCGGGCGACGGCCGGCATCGAGCTGACGGACGACCAAACGGCTGCCGTCGCGGTGACCGCGGCCACCAGGTGACACCCGACGTCCGCAGCGCCCCGGAATCCGTACCGACGCCGCCCGGTTGACCACAGCGAGATCGAGTGGAGGTGCGATGGCAGGTACAACGGCGTTCGTGATGGTGCTCCTCGGCGTCTGCCTCGTCGGCCTGGTCGCGGTGATCGCGCGGGCGCGGGTGGAGATCGCGCGGATCCAGTCCGACATCAGGCGCAAGAGCGGCGGCCGGGAGGGCAGCAGTCGGTGACGGGAGACATAGAGAAGCCCCTGCCACGCGGCAGGGGCTTCTTCGTTCTCGCCGCGCCCTACTCGGCGTCGCCGCTCCCGCGCTGACGCAGGCCGGGGACGCCGTACTCCTTGGCGATCCCGTGGATGGTCGCTTCGGTCCACGGGGTGTGCGGAGCGACCGCCCCGTGGGAGACGCGCGCCGTGCGCAGCTCCTCGGCGACGGCGGCGCGGGCGGCCTTCCGCCTCTCCTCTTCGAGCTTCACGGCCGCCTGCCACTCCTCGATCGCGGTCAGCATCTCCTCGCTGGGGCGGTAGTCGGCGTGCACGTTGCGGGGTCCGGTTCGGCTCATGATCCGAGTGTTCCACAAGCCTGTTCAGGTAAACGCACTGCGGCAACGAAACTTCCCAAAACTTCCTTTGGTTAACTGGTTTTCCAAAGTCGATTCAGGAAAGAATGGATGTGTAACCACCCACCACCCAGGAAGGCCAGCCAGTGACCGACAGCCCCAACGCCGGCCCCGCAACCGACATCGCCGCCCTCGCGACTCGGGCCGACGTCCTCCTCGCGCGCTCCACCGCCGACACCTTCCAGCACTGCGCGGGATGGGCCGCGGTGGTCACCCTGTGCATGCAGGACATCGAGCGCGCACAGACCAACCAGTTGGCGCCGGACCCCTCCGCGGCCTGCCCTCAGTGCCTGACGGCCGTCGAGCGCATCGCCGCCGAGCGAGAGGTCGAGGAGGCCAGGCGACGGGCACCGATCGAGGCCCCGAAGGTGCACTACTTCGAGTCCACCCGGGACGCCTACGACGAGACCCAGTGGAACGAGGCCATCCGGGACGGTGACGTGCTGGTCATCGCCTCGGAGAAGGTGGTCGGCTTCCTGCGCGAGGCATGGCCCGCCGCCCTCACCGTCAGGCACGGCGAGCTGCACACGCTGATGGACCCGGTCGGCGAGCTGGACGAGGGGAAGTACGCCGAGTCCGCCCGGGTCGCGGCCGAGCAGGCCGGGGAGCTGAACGTCGCGTTGCGCGACGACCACGCCCCCGACACCGAGCCCACGGCGCGCCAGGTGGACGACATGCTCCAGGCCGCGAACGAGGCCGCCATCGACGTCACCAGCGACCCCGACCCGGAGAACCCCCTCTGGAAGGCCGCCCAGGCGCGACTGACCGCCGCGACCGACTTCCTGCGCAAGCACCATGCCGCGTACCGCGAGGCGACGAACGACGAGCCGTCCGACACCGAGCCCACCGCGGCCCCGCGCGAGGAGTACGAGGCGGGGGACCGCTTCCTGGCCCTCGACGGCTCCACGAAGACCGTCGCCAGCACGATGCACAGCACCGACGGAAAACTCTGGGTCCTCGACACCAACGGGGCCGGCTGGCGCGCCGACCGGTGCGAGCGCATCGACACGTCCCGCGTCGGCCAGGCCCGCTCGGCTGCCCGCCGCGCGGCCGGCGTGCTCCGCGCGGGCGACGCCACCGGCGACGCGGCCCACGAACTGGGGGACGCGCTGCGCTACCTCGCCCAGGCCGACCCGGATGCGCTCGCCGAGCTCGCCGCGACCGGCAGCCGCATCACCGTCGAGATCCACCGCCTGGCCGTCGTGCCCGGCGACGTCCTCCACCAGCACGGCGCCCGACTGTACGTCCTCGACACCGGGGTCTCGACCTCCGACGCCCCGCAGTGGTGGGCCACGGTCCACGGCGTCACCGACGAGGACCGGCGCGCGACCTACCGCGCGCCGTGGACCACCGGCATCGCCGTCGAATACGCCTCCGGCGACATCGTCACCGTCGAGCGCATCGCCCCCGCCCTCCCCTTCTGACCACCCGAACCAGCGGCACGAACCGAAGGAGCAGCAGCATGTACGAGATCACCGTCGAGCACCCCGGCATCACCGCCCGGACCTACCACTGCGCCAACCCGGGCGAGATGCGGGACGTCGTCTGGGGCGTCGCCCGCGCCGCAGGCGAACCCATCCCGGACACCCGCAGCGGCGAGATGGTGCACAAGGTCGGAGCCCTCCGCTCCTCCGCCGACACCGGCGAGGCCGCGACCCTGACGGTCGCCGGCTGCACGCTGAGCGTCGAGGCGTACGAGGCCGCCGACTTCGAGTGCGAGGGGCACGAGAGCCTGTACGCCGGGCTCGGCGAGACCGTCTACTGCGACGGCGCGTGCCGCCCCCTGAAGAAGTTCAACCGGAGCGCGCTGATCGACTTGGGGATCGCGCTCGATGGCGCCGACCTCGACGAGTCCGGCGGCTGCGGCGCATGCGGCCTGGAAGCCGAGCAGATGTGCGCCGGGTGCGGGCGCTGCAACTGCGACCGGCACGACGCCTGCAAGCGGCCCGCTGTCGAACCCCGGTAGGCCGCCCACTGCCCGATGCCCCGCCCTCCTCCTGTGGAGCGCGGGGCATCGGCCTGTCCGGACGGCAAACCGCCCAAGCCCAGGTTTGCCCAACCTTTGCCAAACCACTTTCCCAAAATGGATTATCCAAAACCGACTAAGGAAATGATGTTGATGTAACCACTCACCACCACCAAGGGACAGGGCATGAGCGCAGCGACCACCACCGATGAGCGCCCCAGGTGCCGCAAGTGCCACCGCGTCCTGCGCAACGCCAGCCCGGACGGCCTCGGCCCCAAGTGCAGGCGCATGGTTCGCCGCACCGCACGCCTCAACCCCCCGGCCGCGTACAAGCCGTTCCAGCTGGCCAAGGCCCTGGAACTCCTGGAGCTGGGCGGCGTCGTGCCCCTCCGTGGCAAGCGCGTCTACCTCACGGTTTCCGACGACGGCAGCGAGGTCTACCGGACCGCGGCCACCGGTCAGTGCAACTGCCCGGCCGGTCTGCGGGCCACCTCCCCCTGCTACCACGGCGCCGCTGCCCACCTTCTCGCCACCGCCCGCGCCTGACTCCCAACCCGAGAGGACCGTCATGAACCAGCTCGCCGCCACCGCCCAGCGCGCCCGCCTCCTCGCCCGGATCATCCGGGGCCACGCCCAAGGCCACCCCGACGCGAAGGCCCTGCGCCTGATCGCCCGCCAGCTCGGCCAGGCCAGCGCCGTCCTGCGCGGTCTCGGCGGCAGCCACGACATCGCGGCTCGGGCCGAGGCGATCCTCTACCGCGCCCGCCTCCTCGCCCCCGAGGGCTTCCCGCCCGAGGTCGTCGGCTACGTATCCGCCCCGCTGACCGGCTACCTCGCGGACTTGACCGACCTCATGCCCGCGAACCCCGCGCACGCCCGCCGCGAACGCGCACTGCGCGCCCGCCGCCTCGGTGTCCTCGTCTCCGGGCTCCTCAACAGCAGCGACGACCAGGAGGTGGCGGCCGCCCTGGACGGCCTGCTCGACGTCCACACCGAGCACGCCGCCCTGGCCGCCGAGGTCGAGATCCACGGCCGGGCCGACGCGCACCCCACGACCTACCGGCCACACATCGGCACGCGCAGCGCCCAGCACCTGCCCGGCCGGCTCACGGTCTTCGACGGCGGCCAGGTCCTCGCCGAGCTCCTCGTCCCGTACGGCATCACCCCCGGCGAGATCTGGCAGCTCGTACGGACCACCGATCCCGCCCGCCAGCTCGCCGCCGCCTGAACCCGACGGGTGTCCGGACACGACCGGACACCGCCCCACCAGCACAAAGACCAGCAAACGGATGCCGACCGGACAGCGGTCCGGTCGGCGTCCGGACACCAACCGGACACGTCCGGACACAGAGAGGACGCCCCCTGTGAGCTCGCAGCCCTTCATCCCGCCGGTAGTCGTGATTCCCTGCTCGGGAAAGAAGCTGACCGTGCCCGCCCCGGCCGGGGAGCTCTACCTCGGCAGCTACCACCGCGCGTGCCGGGCGACCGCCGACGCCCTGGCCGCCGACGGCGGCCTGGTCCTCGTCCTGTCCTCCCTGCACGGGCTGGTGACCCTGGACGAGATCCTGCACCCGTACGAGATGCGGTTCCGTGACCCGGGCGCCGTGTCCGGCGACATCCTCCGGGCGCAGGCGCGCGAGCTCGGCGTCGACCAAGCCCAGGACGTGACCGTGCTCGCCGGCGCCGACTACGTCACCGCGGCACGGGCCGTGTGGCCGGACGCGTCCGCCCCCCTCGCCGGACTCGGTATCGGGAAGCAGCGGCAGCGCCTCGCCCAGCTCCGCACCGCAGCCGGGACGCCGCGCCCCGCTCACCCTGTCGAGGAAGCGTTCGCCGCCGCCCCGATGTACGAGGCCCGGTACGACTACCGGCAGACGTCGCGCCCGTACACGGTGAGCGTGGCCGGACCCGGGCGCCACAACGGCGAGCGCCCCACCCGGTTCGTGATCGAGGAGTGCGGCACCGAGCTGGCATGGGCGAAGGTCCTGGCCTGGTACATGGTCGAGCACGAGACGGTCGACGCCTACGTGGTCGCCGGTGAATCGTTCGAGGGCGCCCCGGCGGAGGGGGCCCGGTACTACTGGCACGACCTGCGGGGCGAGTACGCCCGGCAGGAAGCGCTCGACGACCTCGCGGACCAGGCGGCCGAGGCGGTCGCCACGCTTGAGGGGGAGACCGAGGGTCTGGTCGGCGAGGACGGGACGGTGCTTCCCGGCCAGGAAGAGGCGTACGAGACGGCGCTCGGCGACATCGCGTTCTCGGCCTGGCCGCTGGTCGTCGCGATGGCCGCGAACGATGGCCGCGACTGACGACCGGACACCAGCGGACACTGTCCGGACATCCCGACCGGACAATGCCCGCCGGTGTCCGGACAGTGTCCGGACAGGCGCTGACCTGCGAATTTCCTGTCCGGACACCGGAACCCCAGCGGACCCTAAGCGTTAGTCATAGTGCCTACCCACTAACACCCAGAGGAGGGGAACCCATGAGCACCAGCACCCCACCCAAGTCCCCGACGGTGGCCATCGCGCGCATCCTGCGCGGTCTCGGTCTCGTCCAGGGTTCGGACTTCCGCGTCACCGGCGACTACCGCAACGGTGAGCGCATCGGCACCTACGTCCTCGCGCTCACCCGGAACGCGGACGAGGTGATCGCCACGAACGCGGACGAGATCGAGCGGCTGTCACAGGAAGGCGAGTTCGTGTTCCGCGTCTCGGTCCGCTACCCGTGCGGCGACCGCCCGATGACCACCGTCGCCAACTACGGCTCCCGGGTCCGCGAAGCACCGCCCGCCCCGGCCGACGAGCCCGAGCCGTCCCCGGCGCCCCAGGCGCCCGAGATGGTCGCCCCCACCCCGGAGCCCGTAGCGGCCGACCCCACCCCGGAGCCCGAGCCGGCCGCCCCGGGCCCGGCGGACAAGCTCGTCGCGGCAGCCCGAGAGCAGGACTGGGAGTCCCGGCGGGCGAGCGCGCTCAACTGGTCGGCGGGACAGGCCGACCTCATGGACGCGGCCGGCGCCGCGTCCCTCCTCTTCGGCCGGGACGGCGTCCTGCGCCACCACCCCCGCCCGGGCCGCCCCGCCCGCACAGTCGCCGACGGCCGCCTCCGACCTCTCGTGGATGCCGGCTTCCTCGTCATCACCGAGCCATACGGGCCGGGCAGCAAGCGCGTCAGCGTCACGGACGACGGCCGGGAAGCCCTCCTCCTCTGGAGGCGCTGGAGGCCCACCCCGATGGCGAAAGACCGGCACCAGGAACGCGAGCCGCTGCGCCCGCTCCTCGGCGGACGGCAAGCGGCCAGAGCCAGCCGCGCGTTCACCGAGTTCACGAAGAAGCTGGAGGCCGAGCGCGCCGAGCTCTACGCCGCGATGGAACAGCTGCACGCGTGGGAGGACAGGGACGCCCGGCTCTGGGACGCCTGGGCCCGGGTGAACGGCATCACGCACCGCCTCGGCCGCAACCGCCCGGCCGCATGGGTGCCCACCGACGAGGAGATCGAGCAGCACCGCCTGGACCCCGACGTCGTCGCCGAACTCCGCGCCGATGCCGAGTGCCCGCAGCCCCGGCCCGAACTCCCCACCGGCCGAGCGGCCCTGATGCCCGATCTGCCACCCCTCCCACCTGCCCGCGACGAGATCGTGCAGCTCGACCTGTTCCATGCGGCCTGAGCGCCCACGCGGCAAAGCGCCCGTCCACTGCCCCGAGAGGGGCGTGGACGGGCGCCCGTCGCTGTGGTCAGGCCGATGCGTTGCGCTTGGCCTTGGTGCGGCCGTGGCCACTGGCGATGTCCGCGACCCGCTGAGGGCTGACCTCCAGACGCGGGGCCAGGTCCTCCTTGGTGTACGGCCCGTCGAGGAGCGCGCGCACAGTGAGTTCCCGTTGCTGGCGAAGCCACGCCTGGAGTGCGGGCACCGCATTCAGCGCACGGCCCAGGGCCTGCGCCTGCTCGATGGTGGGTTCGGCTGCCAGGTGCGCGAGGTCGGCGAAGGGGGCGGGAAGCGCGGGCTGATTCATGCGGCCAGTATAGGGGGTACCCACTAGTGCCGAGTCTCTGGCGTAGGGGGCGAGCGGTGGCCCGCGTGGGCCCTGACCTGCGAAAACTTCCTGAATTTCTTGGTGATCAAGGGTTAGTCAAGGGGTCACCGGGCAGAAATAGTGTGTACCCACTAAACACCAAAATGAGGAGACCGAAATGGACGCCACGGCCGCCACCCAGTACCTGACCCACCTTGCCCAGAACGCGTTCGAGCGGGACGCACAAGCGCGCGAGAGCCTGGCCGCAGCGCTCGCCATCCCCGGCGCGAGCATCGACCACCTCGTGGACGCCGCCCTCACCGCTGCGGCGATCGCCAAGCCCTGGACGCACCTCATGAAGGCGATCGAGCGCCACGGCGTCCGGGACGGCCTGGCCAGGGCGCGCACGGAGGCGACCGACCTCCTGGTCACGGTCGGGGTCTCCGTGAGCACGAACCTCGTCACCACCGCCCAGCGTCTGGCCGAACAGGAAGGCGCCCGCCGCTTCCTGTCGACCACCGGCGGCCTGGAGGTCGAGGGTGAGGCAGCGGCCGGCGAACCGGCTCTCGCTGGCTGACCGGCAGCGCCCCGGGCGGGGCCCTCGGCCCCGCCCCTGACCTGCAACTTTCTTCGCTTTCCCTCGATTTACCCGGTACCCCAGGGGTGTTCAGAAGTTAGTCATAGTGCCTACCCACTAAAAGCCAACCCTCAAGGAGCCCGCATGGCCAGCATCGACCCCACCGCCATCGCCGCCATCTTCACCGCAGCGTCCACCGCCACCAGCTGGCACCGGACGAACCTCGGCCTCCACACGGGCGTGGACC
This sequence comes from Streptomyces sp. DT224, assembly GCF_049844595.1. Lineage (NCBI taxonomy): Bacteria > Bacillati > Actinomycetota > Actinomycetes > Kitasatosporales > Streptomycetaceae > Streptomyces > Streptomyces sp. DT224. The sequence continues at coordinate 137,535 of NZ_JBNCLI010000006.1, read as the reverse complement.
ACGGTGGCCTCACCTGGACCGTCCAGCTCCCTCCGGAGGAGGGCCGCGCCTACATCTCCGGCAGCAGCGGCTGGGGCGGCGACACCTGCGAGTACATCGAAGCCACCTGGAGCCAGACGCTCCCCATCGCCGAGGCCGCCGTGAGCGCCACGCGCCTCCACTGACCACCCCGGGGCGGGCCGCCCGGCCCGCCCCTCGCCCACCACAGGAGGTACGCCTTATGGCAACCATCAAGATCACCCACAACCGGGAAGAGGGCACGCTCCTCAACGGCTCCAGGAAGGGCGACGGCGTCTACGAGATCGTCCGCACGCACGGCTTCCGGTACTCCAGGAACGTCGGCATCTACATCAGTCGCTCCCAGGACCGGGAAGCGCAGCACTGGCGAATCAACGGTGCGGCCTACGCCCTACGCGCGGCCGGCCACGAGGTCGAGATCAGCATCGATGAGAGCGATGAGCGCTCGTTCGCCGAGATCGAGGCCGCACGCGAAGAGCGCGCCGAGGACCGCGCCGAGCGGTTCAGCGACCGCGCGGGCCGCGCCGTCGCCGCCTCCGACACCCGGTACAAGGCGGCCAACGACATCAGCCGCCGGTTCGAGGGCGGTCAGCCGATCCTCGTCGGCCACCACTCCGAGGGCCGCGCACGCCGCGACCAGGAGCGCATGCACAACCACATGGGCAAGTCGATCGAGGAGGACAAGAAGGCCAAGTACTGGGCCAGCCGAGCCGAAGCCGCCGACTCGTACGAGCAGCACCGGAAGGACCCGTACCGAACGCTGCGCCGTCTGGAGAAGCTGCGGGCCGACCTCCGCGGCCAGGAGCGGAGCCACGCGGAAGCGGTCGAGAAGGGGTGGAGCTCCGTCGACCGGCAGGCACGCAGCATCCGGGACCTGACGAAGGAGATCGAGTACTGGGAGGAGATCATCGAGAAGGCCAAGGCCGAGGGCGTGAAGATCTGGGGGGCCGAGGACTTCGCCCCGGGCGACTTCGTCCGCTACAGCAACTCCTGGTACCAGGTGGTCCGGGTCAACTCCAAGTCCCTGTCGATCGCGTGGAACCTGCGTCTGGCCCCCAAGGCGGTGATGACGCTGGAAGACGCCGACATCAACGGCCGGCTCTCGACGCACCCGGCTGACTACACGAAGGTGCAGGGCCGGTGCCCCGAAGCGGCCATGACCGCGTTCCTCGCGGACGGAAAGGTCCCGGGGACGAAGTCGGCCAAGGCCGCGTCCGAGGCGGCACCCGCTTCCGAGATCCGCGAGGCTCAGGCGGAGGCGAAGAAGAAGGCGCCGAAGAAGCGGACCGATCCGAACGTCGCCAGGCGCGTCTTCATCGAGCGCCCCGTCGGCAGCCTCAAGGCGACTCTGACGCTGCTCAACGGAGGCAGCCGCCCGCACAAGAACTTCCAGCCGGTGAAGCTCACCCCGCCCGAGGGCAAGGCGTTCGGCCGGGCGGTGTGGTCGCCGTCCCTTCAGGCGGAGGTCGTGGGAGTCCTCGACGGGCTGGGCTACGTGTGCGGGACGGACGACTGGGTGGTGTCCCGGGACGGGAGCGGCTACGTGCGGAGCATCGAGCGGAAGCCCGAGGCTCCGGCACCCGCCATCGAGGAGGCGCCCGCAGAGGAGCCCTCGGGCGAGGACACCGCCCCGGCGGCCGACGACGCCCCGGTGGCCGACAGCGCCCCGGAGGTCGAGCGAACTGCCGAGCTCGACGCCGCGTACCGCGCCTACGTGGACGACGGGATCGCGTCCACCGATACGCGGTTCATCCCCATGGACTTCCAGGAGTGGGCCGCGACCGCAGTAGGTGAGGCCCCCTCGGCCGCTGCGAGCGAGACGGACGCCCGCGAGTCAAAAACGGCCTCTGATCAGCGAATTTCTCTCGACTCCCCGGAACTCCAGGGTGGTTCAGGCGTTGAACATAGTGCCTACCCACTAGCCACCCAACGGCAAAGCGAAAGGCCCGACACCATGCCCAACACCGAGGCCACCGAACAGACCCCGGCGAAGAAGCCCCGCGAGCGCAAGACGGCCACCGTCAAGACCCCGGCCGAGACCCCTCGGGCCAAGAAGGCCCCCGCCAAGACGGCCACGCCGAGGAAGCGGGCGGCCAAGAAGCCGCCGACCGAACAGGCGTCGACCGGAAAGGCGCCCGCGCCGGAAAAGGCCGCCCCCAAGAAGGCCGCCGACCCCAAGGCCAAGGCGGACACCCAGAAGACGATCCCCACCGACCGGATCGACCGCGACCCGAACCAGCCGCGCGAGCTGTTCGACGAGGCCAAGCTGATGGAGCTCGCCGGCTCCATGCGCGAGCTCGGCCAGCTCCAGCCGATCAGCGTCCGCTACGACACGAGCACCAAGCGGTACGTCCTCGTCATGGGCGAGCGCAGGTGGCGCGCGGCCAAGCTGGCAGGGCTCACCGAGATGAAGGCCCTCGTCCTCCACGACGCGGTCGCCGGCTCCCGCGAGGTCCTGGCCAAGCAGGTCGCCGAGAACGTCGGCCGCGCGGACATGACGCCCATGGAAGAAGCGAAGTCGTTCAAGGACCTGGAGAAGGCCGGGTACGAGATCGAGGAGATCGGCCGGATGTGCGGCAAGAGCCCTGCGTACGTCGGGTGGCGCATCGACCTCCTGAAGTTGTGCGACTCGGCCCAGGAGGCGTTGGGCAAGGGGCACCTCGGCGTCAACCTCGCCTGGTACGCGGCCCAGCTCAGCCCGCAGAACCAGATGCGGTTCCTGAGCAGGTACACCCAGGGCGGGTTCAACAGCGACCGGGAAGCCGAAGCGTTCGTCAAGGCGTGCCGAGTCGAGGAGGAGCGTCGCGAGCAGCAGGGATCGTTCTTCGTCCTGACCGACGAGACCCCGGCGAAGAAGGGCGACGTCCAGGAATCGATCTACGGCGACCACGAGGTCACCCAGGGGGAGCGCGAGCGGATCATCGCCGAGCGGCAGGCGCTCACGAAGAAGATCGAACGCCTCGCCGGGGCCGGCGAGATCCTGGCCGACCTCGCCACGATGGACCCCGAAGAACTCGCCCTGCTCCTGGCCGGGTCCGCCGGGGGAGTCGACGCCCACAGCAAGCGCATCTCGCACCTGCGCAAGCTGACCGGCCAGGTCATCGGGAACCTGACGAAGGCGCAGGCGATCGCCTCGGTCCGTACCGGTGGCATCGCGGTCAACCCGGACGCCGTCCCCCAGTCCGGCGCCGACGCGGCCTGACCCTCCCCTTTTTCAGGCCCGCCCTTTAGTGCCTACCCGCTAAAGGGCGGGCCTCCCGCCTCAACCCCGAAAGGAATGCCCCGTGCGCTTCCCGACCGACGTCCTGACCGTCCTGACCGACCCGCGCACCGTCATCCGCGGCGACTCGGTGAGCGTCCCCTTCGACCTCGACCGGCCCGTCTACCAGCGCCTCGACGTGGTGCTCAAGGAGATGGGTGGCCGCTGGGACGGCCGCAAGGCGGTCCGCGCGCACGTCTTCCCGCACCGCATCGAGGAGCACTTCCGGCAGTGCCTGGCGGCCGGTGAGTACCCCACCCGCAACGAGCAGGGCTGGTACCCGACGCCCCACCCGCTGGTCATGCAGATGTGCGACCTCGCCGGGGTCTGCGCCGGGATGACCGTCCTGGAGCCCTCCGCCGGGGCCGGGGCGCTGACCACCGAAATCGCCCGGCGCGGCGGCGTCGTGGACAGCGTCGAACTCGACCCCCACCGCGCCGCACTGCTCCGCGAACAGGGCCACTCCCGGAAGGTCATCACGGGGAACTTCCTCGACTTTGACCCGCTCGACTACGAGGAGGGATTCGACCGGGTGGTGATGAACCCGCCCTTCACCGGAGGGCTCGACCACATCCGGCACGCGCTCGGGTTCATGAAGCCGGACGGCATCCTCGTCTCCGTGATGTCCGCCGGGCTGATGTGGTGGAGCGACAAGGCGTCGGAGAAGTTCCGGGCCGAGGTCGAGGAGGTCGGCGGCGAAATCGCGGCCCTGCCCGACGACTCGTTCGCGGTGAGCGGGACGAACGTTCAGACGTGCCTGGTCTTCGTCCCCGGCTACCCGGGCGGGCCGTTCCGGACGCACGACTGGCACATGCGGCAGCCGCGACAGCTCGACCTGTTCGCCGCAGCCTAAGCCGCTGACCTGCACCTTTCCTCGATTCCCTGGGCTCAACCCGGAACCACACACAGGCCACAAGCGTTGTACATAGTGGCTACCCACTATGACCACCCTCCCCCCAGAAAGGCCCCACCATGACCGGCTACGACACCAAGCCCGGCCCCCAGGAGACCGGCATCTGCTACGGCTAACCCCCTCCCGGCCGGGCCCACGGCCCGGCCGGCCACCCAACCGAGAGGACCCCTTGTGAACCTCAGGCTCGCCACCTGCTCCTACGTGGAGTTCAGGCCCGGCATGGGCATCCCGGTCAGGAGCACGGTCGGCGCCACACGCTGGCCCCTCCCGTACCAGCTCGCCGGCCACGCCCGACTCGTCACGCCCACCCGGGACATGCTCAAGATCCAGTCGCGGGACGCCTACGAGTTCAGCTACCGCCGGATGCTCAACGGCAACGGCATCGACGCCATCCGGCGCGAACTGCTCGGCATCGCGGCCATGGCCGACGCCGACGACGCGCCGCTCGTCCTGCTCTGCTTCGACCAGCTCGGAAAGCTGCCCCCTCCGAACAACTGGTGTCACCGGCTGATGGTCGCCACCTGGTGGACCGAGCAGACCGGCGAGGACGTCCCCGAGCTGGGAGCGACGGGCGCCCCGACCCCGCCGCCTACCCTGTTCGACTTCTGACCCCGCAGCCCGGCGGGCGGGGGCGGGAATCCCCGCCCGCCACGGCGACCACCAACCCACCACACAGGAGCACCCCATGAGCGTGATCGACACGTACGTATCCTGCACCGGCAGCGAGTTCTACCCGGCCCGCCTCGACCCCACCGGCCCCCGATGGAACGGCTTCGTCACCCCGGTCTTCACCCTCGACACCACCCGGCAGATCGCGGCCGACACCCAGGCGGCGGCCGAGAAGAACGGCCACCAGTGCACCGACACCATCCACGTCACGGACGGCGGCGTCACCGACGACGGACAGCCGCAGGCGCTCGTCATGCGCATCAGCTGGCTGCTCCTCGCCGAGAACGACGCCACGGCCGTGCAGATCATCGAGCCCGACGCTGAGGGCATGTACGCGATCGGCGGGTTCGAATGGAGCTGGTACCAGGTGGACGACGGCCCGCTGGCCACCGCCCACGACGCCGCGTGGAAGGCACGCGACCGCGCACTCAAGGAGAGCGTCCGCCGGGCCGGTGAACTGCTCCGCGAGGACGTGCCCGACGTCACCGCGGCCGGCGTCATCGTAGAAGACGGCATCCCGCGGCTCATCTCGGTGGCCACCCTCCGCGAGATCATCTGGAAGGAGGACGGCGACGGCGAAAGCCTGCTCGGCGATGACGCGATCGGCGACGCGACCGACGTCCTCCGCGAGGCCCTGGAATTCGGGCGCAGCCCCGAAGTGCTCCAGTCCAGCGGCTGGAAGCGCCTCGACAACACCGAGGGCATCGACGCCTACACGATCAAGTTCCCCGCCCCCGTCCCCAGTCAGGTGCGGCGCGCCGTGCTGCCCCCCTTCCCGCAGCAGGCGAGCTGAGCTCGCGCCCTCCGCGAGGAGCCACGCCCGAAACCTAGTGCCTACCCACTAGATCCGGTTCCGGTGGGCAGGGATGCGCCCTGCCCACCGGACCGCCCCCAGCCACACCCCACAGCAAGGAAGCGACCATGACCAGCGACCACAGGATCACCAAGAGCCGAGTGCGCGCCGAAAGCGCCCGCCTGGCAGCCGCCACCGAGGCAGCCGGCTCCGCCCTCCACGCCCTCGTCCCCGAAGCCACCGCCGCTCTCGTGGAACTCAACGGCCCTGCTTACGTGGTCAAGGTCTTCGCCGGCGACGACGAGGTCGACACCAGCGAGACCGGACCCTTCGACTGGGAAACGCTCGGCGAGGCCGACGCCCTCCTCCGCGTGGGCTTCGAGCTCTCCGACGAGACGCTGCAGGCGGCCGGCTGGGAGCACGTCCCCGACGAGGAGACGACCAGCCTGTACCGGATCACCTTCCCTGCCCACCAGCAGTAGCACCCCGGCCCAGGTTCGGCGCCCCGCGCTCCCCACCCGGGCCCTCCGCCCCCGAACCTCACACAGGAGAAACCGATGATCGACGTCCTTGTCTGCTGCAACGACCGCGACCGGTACCCGGCCGTGATCGACCCCGCCGACTCCCACGAGTGGAACGTGAAGCCGTGGTTCGACCTCGAAACCGTCCGGCGGATCGCGGACGACAGCCAGGAAGAGGCCGCCGAGTACGGGCACGGCTCGGTGGACACGATCCACGTCCTCGCGGGCCAGGTCGACGGCCAGGACCACGCGGTCGTGCTGAACATCCGCTGGATGCTCATGGGCGGCGACCGGCGCCAGGGCGCCGTGGAGGTCTGCCAGCCCAACGGGGAGGGCCGGTATGCGATCGGCGGCCACGGCTGGGGCTGGTACGCCCTCGATGACGACCAGCGCTACGTGGAGAACCCCGCCCAGCTCGGACAACCCTCCACCACCTCACCCCGGTCGAACGACGGCGTCTCGCGGCCGTCCAGCACCTGAAAGGCCCCTGGCCTGCGGTTTTCTCCGAAATTCCCCGGGTCGCCCCGGTACCTAACGGAGAGTCACGCGTTAGGCATAGTGCCTACCCACTAAGCAACCTCATTGGAGTCCCAGATGGCCAAGAAGAAGCAGCAGCTCCGCAACGAGTGGCGCAAGTACCACAAGCGGGCCCCGCGCCGAGAGATCGGCCGCAGCCCCAACTGGGTCTACCGGGAGCTGCGCGACCAGCTCCGCACTGACGACGAGTAAACCCCGAGCACCACCCTCCGGCCGGGCCCCCACGGGGTCCCGGCCGGACTCATGCCCGAACGGAAAGCCCACCACCACCCCAGAGAGAGCGCCCCATGCCCTACATCGACTCCACATCCCGCGCCTGGGCGGCAGCGTCCGCCGTGGCCCGCGCCCCGCGCCGCGTGCGCGCCTACAAGCACGACGGCGGCGACCTGTCCGTCATGGACTGGTTCGCCGGCTGCGGCGGCTCCGGCCAGGGCGCCAAGGCCGTCCCCGGCCTGAGAGTCGCCCTCGCTGCGAACCACTGGGCGCAGGCCATCGAGTCCCACTCGCTCAACTTCCCGGACGTCGCGCACTACATGGGCGACATCCGCAAGGCCCCCGTCTGGGCCTGGCCGGTCACGGATATTTTCTGGGCGAGCCCGGAGTGCACTAACTGGTCCGTCGCCAAGGGCAAGAAGCGGTCGTTCGCGAAGGCCGTCCAGGGCGACCTGATGAGCCTGTACGCCGACCTGGAAGAGGAGAAGTTCAAGACCGGGGGGGAAGGGGGCCCCACCGCCGAGGAGGAAGCGTCGCGCGCCCTGATGGAGGAAGTGCCCCTCTACCTGCGGGGCGTGATCGAGCGCGGCGGCCTGGTCAAAGCGGGCGTCGTCGAGAACGTGGTCGACGTCCGCGCATGGAGTGAGTGGGACGCCTGGCTCGGTGAGTTCCACAAGCTGGGTTACCGCACGAGGGTCATCGCGCTGAACTCGATGCACGCCGAGCCGCGCAGCGTCTACAAGGCCCCGCAGTCGCGTGACCGGTTGTACGTCGCGTACTGGCACAAGACGCTGGGGCGCACCCCGGACTGGGACAAGTGGCTCCGGCCCAACGCCTACTGCCGGGACTGCGGCGAAACGGTACGGGCACTCCAGGTCTTCCGGCAGCCCGGGAAGGACATGGGCCGGTACCGCTCCAGCTACGACTACCGGTGCCCGAAGTCGGCGTGCCGCGCCCTGGTCGAGCCCGAGGTGCTGCCCGCTGCGGCCGCGATCGACTGGTCGATCAAGGGCACACCGATCGGGAGCCGGCCCACGTCGGAGGACTGCCCCGAGGGCCTGGCCCCGGCGACGATGGCCCGCATCCGAGCAGGGGTCAACCGGTACTGGCCACGTCCCGGCGACCCGGCCGAGGCTCCGCAGGGCGCCCTCTTCGGGGAGGGCGAGCCCGGCGGCCACGCAGCGCCGCTCCTCGTCCCCACTGGCGGGACCTGGCGGACCGGTGCAGCAAGGATCGACGCCCCGATGTCGACGCGCACGACCAGGGAGAGCGACGGCCTCCTGGTCCCGCCTTTGCTGATCCCCTGCGAGGGGCGCCAGGGGAAGAAGGCCATGCGGCTGGACGCGCCACTGCGCACCCAGACCGCGCGCGCCGAAACGGCCGTGGCCTACGCCCCGTTCGTGGTGCCCATGCGGGGAGGCGGGGACAAGGAGAAGGCCCGGCACCTCGGCCACCCGCTCCACACGGTCTCGGCCGGCGGCAACCACCACGGGCTCGTGGTGCCCGACAGTGCGCTGCTCGTGCCGTACTACGGCAACGGCCAGGCCCGCCCGGTCGCGGACCCGGTCGGCGCCCTGCCGACCAGGGACCGGTACGCGCTCCTCGACGCCAACGGCGAGTACGACCTGTCGAAGGTCTTGTTCCGGATGCTCCAGCCCGAGGAGATCGGCCGCGCGATGGCCTTCGCCGACGACTACGTGGTGCTCGGCAGCAAGCGCGACCGGGTCCGCCAGTACGGGAACGCGGTGACCCCGCCCGCTGCCGAGATCCTGCTGTGCGCGCTTGTCGAGTGCGTCACCGGCGAGGAGATCGACCGTTACGCGTTGGCCGCCTGACCTGCGATCTTCTGCGATTCCCCCGGGCCAACCCGGAACCTCACGGGTAGTCACGCGTTGGATCTAGTGGCTACCCACTAATCCACGACATATTTACCAAAATGGGTTTACCTAAATCGATCACGGGAATGATTGAAGTAGTACCACCCACCATCACCGCCACCCCAGGAGTTACAGTGCGCGCCACGATCCGCCCCACCGCCATCGCCACCGACGCTCAGCGCCGCGCGGACGCCGAGGCGGCAACCGTCCAGCTCGTGATCGACCAGGACGCCACCTATGAGATCGCCATGAGCTACCAGGGGAAGCGCGGCCGTACCCGCCGCGACTCCTGCACCCTCCCCGGCGACACCCTCCGGCACTTCCTGACGCTCTTCCTCACCGGCTTCACGCCCGAGATCAAGCAGGACCGCAGCGGCAAGATCACCTGCTGGGCGACCGACCGAACCGGCCGCACCACCCACCACCACGTGTTCACCAAGGCGGCCTGACACCGCACATAGGCCGCCCGCCCGGGTGGCCGCCCCCGTCCACGAAAGAGAGCAGCCATGCGAGTCAAGATCCGCCACACCATCCCGGGCCACACCGTCCTCGACATCGACAAGGCCATGGGCGAGCTGGCCATCGAAGACCTGGGCACCTACCGCGAGCAGCTGGTCATCAAGCACTACGGCGGGCGCGCTGAGCCCGACGCGGTCCGAGAGGCGTTCATGACCGGTGCGATGGTCCGCCGGTTCATCCGGATCCAGCTGGAGGAGTCGATGAACCTGATCGAGCAGGACGACCCCATGAAGATCACGCTGTACTGCGACCGGGCCACCAAGGCCAACTGGTACCGCACCCGGACCTGCACGTACACCCAGGTCAGCTAGGAAGTCACCCGCACCCGGCCGCACCCCCCACCCAGCAGCGGCATCCGGTGCGCCACGCCCCGCACATAGTGCCTACCCACTAAGGCTTGGAGTCTGCGATGGCCCTCACCCCCCTCCCCACCGGTACCCGCCTCGCCAGCATCGGCACCCGCTACAAGGCCGAGGTAGTCAGCTCCCGAATCACCGAAAACGGGGCCCGGGTGTCGGTCATCCGCTGGACCGACAGCCACGACCTCGACCGCATCACCGCAGGTGACACCGAGGTCTGGATCCACACCGAGGGCAGCACTCCGCGATTCGCGGTGACCGCCGACCACTGACCAACGGCGGCCGGCGGGGCGCGTTAGCGAGGGAATCCCACCGGCCGCCCAGCACCCACCAACCCGGGCCTCACGACCCAACAGGCGCGAGGCCCACCGTACCGCCCATTCAGATCACTGGAGGAACGAGTGAGCACCACCACCGACCACGCACGCGAGTTCGTCATCATCGGCCAGGACACCGGCACCGGGTTCACCCTGTGGGACGTCGCCCCGACCCCGACCGACCCGATCAAGCGGGCCTGCGCGCTCCAGGAGATCGGCGTCGACGTCGCCGACGCCCTCGGCGACTACGCCACGGTGACCGCGACGAGCGCCCGCGCGGCCGTCGACCAGCACCTCCGGGCCCTCGCCCACCGCTACGGCCTGAGCCGCTACCACCTCACCCCCGGCAGCCGGCTCGACAGCTACAAGGCCAGCACAACCGAGCCGTTCGGCAGCGCCCACATCCTGGCCGCGACCAGGGACGCCGGATACCGGATCGAGGCGAGCAGCGCGCGCGGCACGGCCGCCTTCACAGTCGACGGCCTGCCCACCCGGTACCCGCGCGAGACCCGCGACCGCGTGCGCGCGGGAGTCGTGAACAGCGGCCTGGACTGGCCGACCACCACCGTCCTCGTCAAGATCGTCCCGATCGGCGACACCCCGGACAACGTCCCGGGCGCCGGAGCCAGCGGCCTGGACCTCGCCGTTGCCTGCTCGGTCCTCTCCGCGGCCGGCCAGCTCTCCCCGGACTGCCTCGCAGGGGCCGCCCTCGTCGGCGAACTCGGGCTCGACGGCAGCGTGCGCACCCCGCACGGGCTGCCGAGGACGGTCAGCCGCCTCGGGCGCGACGGCCAGGCCGTCCTCGTCCCCGCGGCCGCCGTCCGCGACCTGAAGCACACGGGCGCCCGGGTCATCGGAGTCAGCTGCCTCAACGAGGCCCTGGCCGTCCTCGCCGGCCACTGGCACCACTCGACGGACTGCACGCACTGCACCAGCCCCCTGCCCCACCAGCCGTGCACGGCGACCGCCCCCTGCACCCCGTGCCGGGCAAAGACCGCCGCTACCAGCCGCTGACACAGCACCGCCGGGCAGAGCCAGCACGGCTCTGCCCGGCCCTCCCACCTCGCCCACGAAGGACTCGCATGGACAGCCACTTCCCCCACATCAGGTTCACCCCGTACGGCCCCGGCCTGTTCCCCGACTACCAGCCGTTCGCCCAGACCGGCTACCTGTTCACCGTCCCCGGCGACTACCCCGAGGACACCCCCGCCCACACCAACGTCACCGACTGGGAGATGGCGGTCTACCGCACAGACGACGAGTGGGAAGTCCGCGACGTCAACGGCGACCGCCGAGTCTGGGGCGTCGGGCCCAGCCGCCGCATCGCGGCCGGCCTGACCTTCCAGGAAGTCGCGCGCAAGCGCCGCGACCGCGCGGCCGACATCGCCGCCAACCGCACCGCGGCCGGTCTGGAAGCCGTCCCGCCGTACGTGGTCGAGGTCACCGACGGCGTGACCCTCGTCCTCACCCCGCAGGTCATCGCGCACCTGGTCGCGATCGAGGCGAGCGACTTCGGGCAGCCGGCGAACTACCGCGTGACCGCCCCGCGAGGCGGCGACACGTACGTCATCCGGGCCGGTGAAGGGGTCGAGCTGCGCACCCTGGACGTCGGCATCCTGCACGTCCGGTGCGGCCACGACCCCGACACGGCCGCCCGGTTCGAGCACGAGGAAGAAGCCCTGAGCTACGTCCGCGAGGAGCTGGCCGCCTGGGAGGTCTGCCCGCAGTCCCCGGGCGCACCGGCCGCCGAGGACCAGCAGCCCGAGGACGACGAGGACCACAGCCGAACGGCGAAGGTGAGCCTGATCGCCCGCGCCATCCGCAGCGTCTACCCGGCCGCCACCGAACTGCTGGTGCGCGCCGAGGACTACACGGTGACCGCCGTACTCGCCGGCGACTCGACCGTGTGGACCGAGCACGAGAGTGAGCTCCCTGACGGCATGCACCACGAGCTGGTCCCCTACCTGGCCGACCTGCTGGCCGGGACAGACACCCCCACCGTCCTCGGATGGCGGGAAGGCGCCCAGCCCGGGGTGTTCGCCGCGCCCCTGCCGCCCCTCGCTTCGTAGCTCCCGCCCGCCCCGTGGGGCCGCGACCCGCATACGGTCGCGGCCCCACAGCGGCTTCTAAGCCGCCGAAGGGCTCCAGCTCACTACCCCCTCAAGCGGAGGAAACGCGGCCGTCACAGGGCTCGCTACCAGCCCTACCGGCCGCGCCGCGCACCGCCCCGAAAGGACAGCAGATGACCAGTCGTCGGCGGCAAACCTGAGACTGTCTCAGGGCGGGTGTAGCATTTCGTCCATCGGTCGGCTGTCCCGAGCAGCGGCGCAGCCGATCACGCGTCGGTAGTGCAACAGAAGCACGCCCACCTTCCCGGTGGGAGGTCCTGGTTCAAATCCAGGCCGGCGCTCCACCTCGAAGCCCCCGAACGGCACCGGCCCTTCGGGGGCTTCGTCGTACCGCCTGGCCTGCACCGATACCGGGGGAGGGGTCTCCAGGTCGGCTACCATCGCCGCCCATTCCAGCAGGACCCCCAAGGAGCAGCCCATGTTCCACGGCTCGATCCCCGCCCCCCTCCGGTCGATCATCTACGAGCACGCCGGGACGTGGCCCGAGTCCGACATCTACGTCGGCTGCTCGGGCAACATGACGATCGAACGAGTGCTGCACGAGAAGTTCGGCAGCTCCCGCCCCGTCCACGGCAACGACATCCAGGCGTACTCCTGCGCCCTCGGCTGGTACCTCGCCGGCGACCCGCTGGAGTTCACCCTCCGCGAGGAGTACGAAGAGGAACTGGGCTGGCTCCACCCATACCTGGAGGACCGGGCGGACCTGATGGCCACGCTGATGCTGGGCACCAGGTTCCTCCAGTACGTCGGGAAGGACGGCGTCTACTACCGGCGGATGCTCGAAGCCACCCAGGAGCAGTGGCCGCGCATGCACGAGAAGACCGCCACGAAGCTCCGCGGCCTGGAGACCCGCCTCGGCTCGTTCTACGCCGGCGACGTGCGGGACTACCTCGACCAGGCCCCTGCGGACGCCCCGGTGGTTCTCTTCCCGCCCTTCTACAGTGGCGACTACACCAGCCAGTTCGCACCGATCGATGCCGCCTTCGACTGGCCCGAGCCGACATTCGGCGAGCTCGATGAGGCGGGCAAGGAACGGATCATCGAGCAGGTCCAGGACCGGCCCAACTGGGTCCTCGGCCTGCACATCGAACGCCCCGAGCTGCGCAACCGGCTCGCCGGCGTCGTGCAGACCGCGAACCGCGGCCTGCCGATCTACGTGTACGCGGCGGCCGGACCCCGGCGCATCGTCCGCCCCCGGCAGCCCACCGAAGCCATCCTCATGCCGAAGATCGGGAAGGACGACGTCCTCGGCGACCGGATGAGCCTCCACATCCTGACAGGCGGGCAGTTCGCCGCGATCCGCTCCCAGTTCATGTCGAAGACGATCAAACCCGGCAGCCCCCTCATCGCCTGCGGGGTCACGGTCGACGGGAAGCTGATCGGCGCCTTCGCGTACTTGCCGCCGAAGTTCGACCCGAACACCGCCTACCTGATGTCGGACTTCCCGGTGTCGTGGACGCGTTACCGGCGCCTGGCCAAGCTGATCGTGATGGCCGCCTCCACGAAGGAGGCGCAGCTCCTCATCCAACGCAGCCTGTCGAAGCGGATCACCGGCTGGGCGACCACCGCGTTCACCGACCGGCCCAGCAGCGCCAAGTACGGGCGCGGCATCCCCGGCGTGAAGCTCCAAAAACGCACCGAGGCCACCCCGAAGGACCCGGGCGACGGAATCCACCGCTACCAGCTCCAGTACGGCGGCCCCCTCGGCTCCTACGACCTCGCCGGCGCTCTGGACCTCTGGAAGACCAAGCACGGGAAGGACATGCGATGAGCGGGTCAGTCCGCCTCGGGCGGCTGGCCGACGTTGGCGATCCACCACTCGTACGGCACCAGCACCGCGCGAGGCTCGCCGTTCTTCTCGATGACCGTCTGCTCGTCCTTGAAGTGGGCCGCGTCCACTCGTCGGCCAAGCTGCTCGCGCAGCTCCCGGACTCCGATTCGCTCCATGGGGTGAAGGGTACACACGGTACACATTTGTACGGTACACGCGGTACTTTGTGTACCGTGATCATGCTTATGTGTCGGGCCTGCAAGGTCGAGAAGCCCGAAGACGAGTTCCACCGCCACACCAGCACGAAGACCAGGCGACACCCCGACTGCAAGGAGTGCCGCAAGGCCGAGCGCCGCGCCGCGCACGCCAAGAACCGCGAGAAGGCGCGCGCGCAGATGCGGGCGTACTACGAGCTGAACGGCGAGGTCATCCGGCAGAGGTCCCGCGAGGACAAGCAGGCCCGGCGCCTGGACCCCGAGTTCCGGAAGCGTGAGACCGCCTTCAACCGCGAGTGGCGGCGACGGAACCCCGAGAAGGTGGCCGCCGCGAACGCTCGCCAGCGCGCCCGGGGCCGCTTCAACCCGGACTGGACACCGGAGGAGTGGACGGCGCTCCTCGACCTCTACGGGCACCGCTGCCTCGCCTGCCTGCACACCGGCCGCAAGCTCCAGCCCGACCACGTCGTTCCGCTGTCCTGGCCCGGCGCGAGCAACGCCATCGACAACATCCAGCCCCTGTGCGGCCCTTGCAACTTGCACAAGGCCGCCAAGCACATCGACTACCGGCCCGAGTACGAGGAGGCACAGCCGTGCCCGTAGAGACCCCCCAGTTCCGCCCGCGCCTCGTCCGCCGCGACCCGCGGCTCCTCACCCGCCTCGAAGTGAACGCCCGCTTCTTCCGCAAGGAGGAGTACGACCGGCTGGTGGAGAACGTCCGCCGCGACGGGTGCCTCACCTCGACTCCGCTGATCTACTCCGGCGGCGAGTACGACGAGGGCCGCGAGCTCGTCCTGTCCGGGAATCACCGCACGATGGCGTCGGTCGACGCCGGCCTGGACGAGATCGACTGCATGCTCATCGAGGAGCAGCTGACCCGGCAGCAGCTCGTCGCGATCCAGCTGTCGCACAATGCGATCGCGGGTGAGGACGACCCGGCGACGCTCAAGCAGCTCTACGAGGAGCTGGACGATGTCGACTGGCGGGCCTACTCCGGCCTGGACGACGACCAGCTCAAGCTGCTCGCCGAAGTCAGCCCCGAAGGGCTCTCGGAGGCCAACTTGGACTTCGCGACGGTGTCGCTGATCTTCCTGCCCGCCGAGCTGGAAGCTGCCCGTACCGCGTTCGAGGAAGCACGCCTCGGCCAGAACGAGAGCTGGCTCGCCGCACGCGCCGACTACGAACAGACCCTGGACACGCTCGCGTCCACGCACGCCGCCCACAAGGTCGGCAACGTCGCGACCGCGCTCCACGCCATCCTCACCATCACCGAGACCCACATCGGCGACCTCCGCACCGGCTACACCGCCTCAGACGGCACCGCCGCGCACTCCGGGCACGTCGGCCTGGAGACCGTCCTCGGCGCCCGCACACTCCCCGCCCCCGCAGCCGTCACCATCAACAAGGCCATCGCAGCGGCAGAGGGGCGCGGGGAGATCGAGCAGGGCCAGGGATGGAAGCTCCTCGAGCGCCTTGCCGGTGAGTACCTGTCCGGACCCAACTGGGACAGCACCCACGGGGACGACCAGCCGTGACCACGACCCTCACCCTCGACCCCGCGCTCGACCCCTGGGAACGCCAGCCCAAGGAGTCAGCCCGCAAACACGGACAGTTCGTCACGTACCGCGACCTCGGCCGCGCCCGCACCCTGGCAAAGGCT
The DNA here is from genome assembly GCF_049844595.1 of Streptomyces sp. DT224. Taxonomy (NCBI): domain Bacteria; kingdom Bacillati; phylum Actinomycetota; class Actinomycetes; order Kitasatosporales; family Streptomycetaceae; genus Streptomyces; species Streptomyces sp. DT224. The sequence goes on along the minus strand of NZ_JBNCLI010000006.1, from coordinate 121,765 downwards.
GCGCAGAGCCTGACACTCGCGCACGGGCACGTGAGGAACACGGCGGCCGAGAACCGGTGGCGAGAGCGCGTCGAGGCGTGGGACAGGCACCTGGACCGGCTCTACGAGGCGACGTGGCTGGAGGAGCGCCGCAAGGCCGCCGAGTCCGACGCGAAGATCCTGGGCGCGGCGATCGGGAAGCTCGCGCAGCGCTTGGGCACCCTGCGCGCCGACGAGCTGTCCCCAGGGGACTTCATCCGGCTGATGGACGTCGCGATGCGACACCGGCGCGTCCTGTTCGGCGACCCCACGGAGACGATCGCCGTGACCGGGCAGGGCGGGAACCCGCTCGCCGTGCAGCTTGCCGAGTTCGCGCAGATGCCTGAGGAGCAGCGCCGGGTACGCCTGGCGGACCTCGCCGCCTCGGTGAACCGGCGGCTGCGCGCCGTGGACGACTCCGAGGACGATGACGACCAGCCGGCCCTCGGCGACGCGACCAGCGGCAAGGAGTGAACGTGGACCAGGTCGTCGGCGAGCTCGACCACCTTGATGACGTGGCGGTGCTCCAGCACCTCGAAGCCGCGAAGCGGTCGATGAGCCGCGACCTGCTGCGTGACCCTGTCGTGCTCGCGCGAGGGCTGGATCGCTCGTTCAGGTCGCGCCCGCACCTGCGGGTGATCGGGGAGGCCCTGGCCGATGTGGGGCGCGGTGAGTGCCCCCGCTTGATGATTTTCACGCCGCCGCAGGTCGGGAAGTCCACCACGGTCGCGGAGTGGTTTCCGTTCTGGTGGCTGTGCCTGTTCCCCACGGACCGGGCCGCGATCACCTCGTACGGCGACGACCTGGCGCTCCGGCGCGGGAAGACGATCCGCCGCTACGTCGAGGAGTACGGCGACGAGTACGACCTGCACATGAAGCCGGGTTCCGGGGCGATGCAGGACTGGGAGGTCACCAAAGGCGGTGGTGTGCGCTCGGTGTCCGTCGGCAAGGGCCTGACCGGGTTCGACGTGAACCTCCTGATCATTGACGACCCGCACAAGGACCGTGCCGACGCCGAGTCGGAGGCGTCGCGGCGGGCGCTGCACGACTGGTACTCGTCCACCGCGCTCAAGCGGCTCCAGCCGGACCGGAACGCGATCGTGGGTATCCAGACCCGGTGGCACCCGGACGACTGGGCCGGCCGGCGCCTCGCGGACGAGGGACGTGTCGAGGAGGGCGGGCGGTGGCGGGTCATCCACCTCCCTGCGATCGCTGACCCGAAGTTCGGGGCGGACCCGCTCGGCCGTGAGCACGGTGAGCCGCTGCCGCACCCGAAGATCCCGGTCCGGGACACGGTGCGGCTGCGGGCCTGGTGGGCGGACATGAAGGCCACGTCGATCCCGAGGGACTGGCACAGCCTCGCCCAGGGCGACCCGCAACCGGCCGAGGGCGCGTTGGTGTCCGAGGAACTGCTGCGGATGATCCGCGACGGCAGCACGAAGGTCGAGCCGCAGAAGATCGCCGTGTCCATCGACCCGTCCGGCGGCGGCCGGGACACCGCGGGCGTCATCGGCGGGTTCCTCGGCGACGACAAGCGCGTATGGGTCACCCACGACGTGTCCGCGCCGATGTCGTCGGCCGACTGGTCCACCGCGGCCTGCCGGCTCGCCTACGAGACGAACGCGGCGATCATCTTCGTGGAGTGGAACTTCGGCAGGGACATGGCCGTCCTCGCCCTGGAAACGTCGTGGGAGACCCTGCAACGGTCCGGGGAGATCCCCGAGGACGTCCTGATGCCGAAGATCGACCCGGTGCGCGCCAAGCAAGGCAAGCTGCTGCGCGCCGAGCCGATCGCTCAGCAGATGGTCCAGGACCGCGTCCGCTTCCGCGGCTTGTTCCCCGACCTGGAGCGGGAGTGGGCGACGTGGCAGCCGACCGACCCGGACTCGCCGGGCCGGATCGACGCCTCGTGCATCCTCGTCTACGGCCTGATCCCCGAGGCGAACAAGGGCGCCATCGTCCACGCCCCGCTGCCACAAGCCCCGACCCCCGGCGGCCGCCAGGCTCCACCGTCAGCCGGCCCGTACGGGCGGAGGATCGCGAAGTGACGAGGGTCAGTCTTCGAGGAGAGCACGGGGCACGAACAGCGTGCCTCCGTCGCTGTGCTGCCCGTCCTCCGCGTGCTCGTAGAACATCACGTGCAGACCGTCCCCGTCCTCGATCTGCACAGTGCGGCAGCTCTCGGGGGCGGTGCGGAGCGCGGCTGCGAACATCTCATCGAAGGTCACCGGCCCATCGTAGGGGCGCAGCAGGGCTCGGGATGCGGGTGACCACGGCGTTGGCGGAACCGCGGCCGGCCCCGCCACACTGTCCGCATGACTGAATCCCCCGACCTCCTCGGCGAGCACCTGGCGCGCAACCCCGATGCCCGGCACGCGGCGCTCCACGACCCCGAGTACGCGGCCGAAGTCCACCGGCTGCGCACGGTCCTGGGCCATCTGGACACCGCCCTGGCCGCCGAGGACCTGACCGCAGCGGCCCGGCAGCGGATCGGGGCGCGCCTCGTCGCCGACTGCCTCGGCACCGACGAGGCGAACGCCCGGGTCCGCGAACGCGCCCAGGCCGTGCAAGACCTCATGGCGCGCGGCATCGTCCACCGGCCGGTCGACCTGTAGGCGGTCAGGTCCCGGCCCTGGACACAGAAACGGCGTTGCCCCCGGCCCACAGCCAGCAGGACAACGCCTGATCTGAAACTAGCAGCCGCCGGTACCCGTGTCCTCGGAACCGGCCCTCAGCTTGTCGGTCCAGCCGGCCACCGCGGGCCGGGCGCCGACGGCGGTCACGTACCCGGTGACGTCGTGCAGGCGCTCGGCCTCCTCGTCCTGCTCCTCGTACGACATCTCGCCGGTCCGCTTGATGAGGGCCGGGATGGTGTGTTCGGTGATCTCCCCCGTGGCGTAGAGGCGGCTGATCGGTCCTCCGTCGCGGTGCTGCCGCAGGTAGTCCCGCACGTCCTGGTCGGTTAGGTCGGTCATCCCGCCAGGGTAGGGAGGAACGGCACAAGGGACGGCTGATTCGGCCACACTGGACGGGTGATGAAGCTCCCCCGGGTGGAATGCCCGAGCTGCACCCGGCCCATCGCGGCTGGGATGGTCGCCGGCCGACTCAGCAAGGGCCGGCTCTGGCGGCACGACGCCCCGGAGGCCCGCCGCGACGCTGACGGACATCTCGTGTCGTGCGCCGGCTCGCTGGAGATCGTGGACCTGCCGTACGGGCAGATGGAGATCGCCGTCGACGAGCCCGAGCCCGGGGTCGAGGCGCAGCCGGCTGACACGCTGCCCTTGTTCTGACCCCGCGCGTTTATGATCTAAAACGGGCCCTGACCTGCGCAGACGTTCCCGGGGCGTGCCCTCTCGGATGGCTTATCATCCCCGCCTGACTCGGCCGGATGATCTGCCATCGGGGTACGCACATGATCAGTCTCGCAACACTCGCCGTCCTGGCGCTCGCTGGATACCGCACCACCCAACTCGTCGTCCATGACTCGATCCTGGACCCGGTCCGTGAGCGGATCGACGCCTGGCAGCAGCGCAAGCCCAACTCCGCGCTCCGGGCCGCCCTGGTGACGCTGATCTCCTGCGTCTACTGCTCCGGCTTCTGGGTCAGCGGCGTGCTCCTCGCGGCCTGGCTCCTCGCGACCGACACCTGGGCCGGTACCCCGGTCCTCGTCCACGGCCTGGAGTGGCTGGCAGTGGCCGGCTCGGCGGTCCTCCTGAACCGCTGGGACGACTCCCGCAAGGACAGCGCCTGATGGCGGCGCCCCGCACGATCACCGCGGCGGCCTCCCGGTACACCGCCCGCAAGATCCGGGGCAGGGGAGCCGGCGACCAGTCGTGGCAGGGCCGCGCGTACGACATGTACCACGCGGTCCCCGAGGTGCGGTTCGCCGCTTCGTGGATCGGTAATGCCATGTCCGGCGCCCGTCTGTTCGCGGCCCGGCGTGCCGATGACGGCTCGATCGAGCAGGCCCCCGACAATCACCGCTCCGCCGAGATCGTCGCCCAGATCGCCGGCGGCCCCGACGGCCAGTCGAAGCTCCTCGGCGCGTTCGGGCGGCACCTGACGATCCCCGGCGAGGGCTGGATCGTCGTCCGCCCCAACGATGAGGTGCTGTCCCCGGACAGCCCGGAGGACGGGCACGACTGGCGCGTCCTGTCGGTGAAGGAGGTCAAGCAGCAGTCCGGGAAGTTGATGGCCGAGATCGACGGCGAGGACGTCGCGATCCCGGAAGGCGACCCCGAGACCTTGGACCCGGGCGCGCCCGTGGCGATCCGTGTGTGGGAGCCGGACCCCGAGCGCTTCATCGAGGCCGACAGCCCGGTCCGCTCGTCGCTGGAGCTGCTGGAAGAACTCCTGCTGCTGAACGCGGCGGTGAAGGCCATCGCCCGGTCGAGGATCACCGGCCGGGGCCTGCTGCTCATCCCCAAGGGCACCCGGTTCCCGACGTCCGGCACCCAGGGCGGTGCCGAGGACGACCTGATCGAGACGTTCATGGCCATCGCGGAGACCGCGATCCGTGACCCCGAATCGGCTGCCGCGACCGTCCCGATCGTCCTCGAAGTACCCGCCGACACCATCGCCGACTTCAAGCTCGTCAAGTTCGAGTCGGAGTTTGACGAGCTCGCGATCAAGCTGCGCGAGGAGGCCGTACGCCGCTTCGCGACCGGATTGGAAATCCCCGCCGAGATTCTCCTCGGCCTGGGCGACGTGAACCACTGGGGTGCCTGGGCACTCACCTCGGAGGCGATCCGGCTCGGTATCGAACCGAAGCTCGCCACCCTCGCGTACTGCCTCACCCAGCAGTGGCTGCGCCCCATCCTCGAAGCCGAGAAGATCGAGGACTGGCACCGCTGGATGGTCTGGTACGACACCAGCCCCCTGCGGGTGCGCACCAACCGCTCCGAGACCGCGTTGCAGGCCCATGACCGGGGCGTCATCTCTGACGCCGCGCTCCGCCGAGAGACCGGCTTCGACGAGTCCGACGCCCCCGACGCGGACGAGCTCGCCCGCCGCAATCCGCCCCCCACCGAGGACCCCGAGGACACGGAGGACGCGGAGGACGAGGACGCGCCGGCGACGCCGCCCGACCTGCCGGTAGACGAGTCCGAAGCCCCCCCGGGCACCCTCGCCGCCGCGGCCGGCCCCGGGGACGCGCTCATTGCCGCCGCTGACGGCCTGATCTGGGGTGCCCTCACCGCGGCCGGTGACAAGCTCCGCAAGACCCCGGCCTGCCCACGCAGCGAGCGAGCGAGGGCCCGCGAGGTCGAGTCCGCGCGCTTGCATACGCTCCTGTCGGTCGACGCCGCCCAGGTCGAGCAGTGGCGGCTCCTCGATGGCGCCTGGTCGCGTCTCCCGGAGATCGCGGGACGGTACGGCCTCGACCCGGAGTGCCTGACCGCGTCCCTCGACGGCTACGCCCGCGAGCTCATCGCCGCCGGAGTCGAGCACGAATACCGGCTCGTGCCGACTGTCCTGGCCTCGTGCTTCCAGGTGGCGGCGTGACCGGCCGGCGCGAGCCTCACCCCGTCGTGGTCCCTGAACCCGCCACCGGCGGCCAGGTCCTGCACCCGGGCACCCTCCGGGAAACGTGGTGCGCCCATTGCCGGGCGTACACCAGCGTCACCGCCGAACTGCTCCTCCTGGCCCCCGAAGGTGTTGCCACAGCCGGCGTTCTGTCGTGGTGCGAGGTCTGCGAGGACCCCACGAGCCCACTCCCGACCCGAAGGATCGACCGTGCCTGAACGTCTCCACCACGTCGACCTGTGCCCGGACTGCGGCGGCCTGCGTGCCTCGGTCGCCGAGGGCATCGACGTCGTCGGCTTCAAGGTCACGTATGTCGACGGCAGCACTATGACGGCCGGGCCGGGCCGGATCTACGTCGGACCGGTCGAAGAGCCCTGCCCGCGCAAGGAGGCCGGCCGTGAAGCATGACGTCCCCCTGGGCCACAGCATCCCGGCTCACTACACCCACGGCTGGTGCTCGCACTGCCCAGGCCGGTCCATCGCCGAGGAGGCCGCCGCGTGGCAGCTCCGCGAGCAGGAACGCCTCCACCGGCAGAAGACCGAAGCGGCCACCCGGGCGGGCGAGGACCGCCCGCTGATGGACCTGATCGACTCCGGCCTGTGGTGGCTGATCAACCGCACGACGTTCCACCCCAGGGGCCTCGCCCTGGCCCTGCGGGTGGACGAGACCGGCGGCCAGATCCTCGGCTGGCAGCTCATCCCTGCCGACGATGGTGAACCGTTCGCATACTCGGCCGAAGTCGACCGGGACGGGTTCCAGCGAGCCGAGGCCACCATGCGCGCCGCCCTCCAGGGCGGGAGCGGTGACGATGCCTGACCGCAACGCCCAGCTCGACCAGGCCGAGCGCGAGTTCACCGACGCGGTCGCCGCCGTGCTCACCGCGACCGCCGACGAGTTCGCCGACGCCGTGCTGGCCGCGACCGAGCTCGTCGCGGCCCGGTTCAGCGTTTCCCGGATCGCCCGCATGTGGGGCAACCGCACCCGCGGCCTTGTGCGGCGCCTCCTGGGCACGGCCGAGACGGCGGCCACCGCGGCGGCCGAGGACATCGGCGAGCCCCTGCCGGAGGGTTGGGACGACCTGCCCGGCCGGTACGACGACGGCACCCTGCCCGAGGGCCTGGGCCAGTATGTCGAGACGACCGAGCACCTGTTGCGCGCAGTCGGCGACCGCCTGGCCGAAGCCACCCGCGCCGAGCTCGCAGCCGGCCTCGACGCCGGGGAGGACGTCGACCAGCTGCGGGCGCGGCTGCGCGCGGCATTCACCCGCGAGGGCGCGCACCTGGGCCCCGTTCGGGAGCGGCGGATCGCGCGGACCGAGGCGTCCCGTAGCTGGAACACGGCCACCCTCGCCGCAGCCCAGGCCGCGTCCGGGCCGGACCAGCCCGTCGTGAAGCAGTGGGTCACCCGCCACGACCGGAAGGTCCGCACCGCCCACGACCAGGCGGACGGACAGATCCGGCTCCTGGCCGAGCCGTTCACGGTCGGCGGCGTCGCCATGCAGACCCCCGGCGACCCCTCAGCCCCAGCCGGCCTCGTCATCAACTGCCGTTGCCGCCTTGCAGTCGCCCCCGAACTACGAGCAGCAGCCTCCGAATCTCAGACAAGCTCCGAGCCGGGAGTTTCAGAAACAAGGGAGAAGCGTGTGGATACCGGCCTGACCGCTGCGAGCGCCCACACCGGGGCGATGATCGCCCTGATGCCGACAGCGGAGGACGCCGAGCGCCTGGCCCTCGCCGCCGACGGCTCCGAACCGGCCGGCGAGCTCCACCTGACGTTGTTCTACCTCGGCGAGGGCGCCGACTGGGACGAGGAGCACCGCGCCGACCTGATCGCCGGTCTCCGTTCCCGACTCGCGGACATTGGCGAGCCGATCACCGGTCGGGCGTTCGGCGCGAACCAGTGGAACGCCGACGGGGAGGACCCGTGCTGGGTGTGGTCGGTCGGCGACGACCGCGACAGCCCCCGGGACGCGCCGAGACTCGAGAGCGCCCGCTGGGCGGCGACGTACGCCCTGGAGGACATGCACCGGCAGCCAGACCTGCCAACGCAGCACTCACCGTGGCAGCCCCACGTCTGTGCGGCGTACAGCCGCAGCCCGTCCCTGCTGGCCGCGATGAACGAGCGCCTGGGCCCGATCCGCTTCGACCGGGTCCGGGTGACGTTCGCCGGCGAGTACACCGATATCCCGCTCGGCCGGGAAGAGGAGGCAACCCTGATGGACGAAGACGAGACCGTGACGACGGGGCCGCTGGCCGCCCGAGCCTGGTCCACCCCCGGCGACACGGCCCTCGCGTACGAGGACACCGAGACCGGCGACGGCCGCGTGTTCCGGCCCGGGGCCCTGTACTGGTCCGGGGTGGGGCCGTGGCCGCTCCAGTACGCCGACGAGATGCTGATGGGGCACCAGGGCGCCGAGCTCGCGGGGTCGATCCAGACCGTGGGCCGTGACGGTGACCGGATCACCGGCTCCGGGGTCCTCTACCCGGGGTTGGCGGCCGGCTCGGACGCCCTCATGGTTCTGGAGGAGCGAGGCCCGCTCGGCGTCTCCGTCGACCTGGACGACGTCTCGGTCGAGTTCGTGGACCGGTCCGCCGGGGACGACGAGCCTGCCGCTGTGCTGCTGGCGTCGCTGCCGTCTGCGTCGATGCTCCGTCTGGAAGACGGGTCGTGGTCGCTGTCCACCACGGCAACGACCGAGTGGACCGCGTCCGGTGGTGCGCTCTCCCGGCACGGGACGGCCGCCCAGCTCATCACCGGACCGGGCGGCGTCGTGACAGCTGCCGCCGTCCACGCCGCTCTCGCCACCACGGGCACCCTCACCGCGGCGGCCGGCGACCGCGACGACCAGAACCAGGGCACGGTCGTGCACAGCGAGTCGTCCGGCGACCTGCTGATGCGGATCACCCGGGCCCGCCTGCGCGGTGCGACCCTCGTCGCCATGCCGGCGTACGACCAGGCCCGGATCGTGCTGGACGACCAGACCGACACCGCCCCGTTCGAGGAAGACGACGAGGAGTGGTCGGCGGCAGCCGGCCCGAGCGCGGCGCAGCAGAAGGTCATCCGGTTCGTGAAGACGGCCCCGGCCCCGGTCGGGGCCCGGGAGGTCGCCCGTGGGCTGCGGATCAGGATGCAGACGGCGCGCGGCCACCTCGCCCGCGCGGCGAAGGCCGGGCACATCGTGCGCCTCGCCCGTGGCCTGTACGTCGGCCCGTCCACGGATATGTCGATGGTCGCCTCCGGGGATGACGGCGACGAGCTCGTTGCCTCGGCGTGGACGGCGATGCAGGACGCCGACCCGATGCCCGCTGCCTGGTTCCGTGAGCCGACCGCCGAGGAACTGCCGCCCGGGTCCGGCGGCGTGCACTACGCGAACGGCCGGATCTACGGATGGGTCGCCCAGGCCGGAGAGCCGCACGCCGGTTACCCCGGGAAGAAGCTGACGGTCGAGTCCCTGGGGAAGCTGGACCTGACGCACTTCCTGCGGGCGCGGTTCAAGCTCGATGACGGGTCGCTGATCAAGGCCGGGGCGTTCACGATGAACGTCGGGCATCACCGCGACGGCGCGGAGTGCGAGACCGCCGCGTGCCAGTTCGATGACACGAGGTCCGTCGCTGGGATCGTGACGGTCGGGCAGAACGCGGGCGGTCTGTGGTTCTCCGGTGCGGCGGCCCCGTGGCTGTCGGAGTGGGACCGGAGCGTGTTCGCCGCGTGCCAGCCGAGCTACCACATGAAGTCCGGTCCGGGCGGTCAGTGGCAGCTTCGCGCGGTCCTCTCCGTGCCGGTCCCCGGGCACTCCTCGCCGCTTCTCGCCACCGCTGTGGCGGAGCGGTCGAACCTCGCCCTGGCGGCGTCGGCGGCCCTCGCTCTCGCTGATCCGGACACCGCACCGGACGTGTCCGGACAACATCCGGACGTTGTACCGGACAACCCGGACAACCCCGTGACGGCGGACACCGGCACCGTCCCTGAGCAGGGCGGACACCGTCCGGTCACCGCACCGGACAACTCGGCGGACAGTGTCCGGTCGGCTGTCCGGTCGAGCACTGACCTGGACGCCCTGGTGGCCGCGCTCGTGTCCAGCCCGTCGGCCGTGGACGCGCTCGTGGCCGCGCTCGACCAGCACCAGGAACAGCAGGACGCTGCCCGCGCCGAGGCTCAGGCCCTGGCCGCGTCCGTCATCGCTCCGGCCCGGGAAGAGATCGCGGCCGGTCACACCACAACCACCATGGATAGGAAGTTCTGATGGGCTGCGCCTGCAACAAGAACAAGAAGCAGTGGCAGGTCGTCGCCGAGACCGGCGACAAGATCCTGTTCACGTCCACGAGCGAGGCCACGGCCAAGGCCGTCTCGAAGCGGTACGCGGGCAGCAAGGTCCGGGAGAAGCCGAAGGACGGCGTAGCCCAGGTCACCACCAAGTAGGCGCGCTGCCGCCGACCGCCTGATGTAGCCCGGTGCCGTGTACCGGCATCGGGCTATGCTTCTCAAATCGCCGCTGGTTCTGGGCCGGGCAACTCCAAGATCAATCACAGGAGTGCCCAGGCCATGGCCGACTTCGAGATCCCCGAGGACGTCACCGCCCTCTCCGACGACGAGCTGAACCGGGCCCTTTCCGGGGCCGTCGAAGCCTTCGACGCGATGTCCCAGTCCACGACCGTCAGCACGGACGACCTCCAGTCGCTGCGCGCGCTGGCGACGTGCGTCGACACCATCCGCACCGAGCAGGCCAGCCGCCGCGAGGCAGCCGAGCAGGCCGCAGCCGAGATCGACGCCCTCGCGGCGCAGGTCCGTGGCGGCAACGCCGACGCCGAGACCCCGGAGGCCCCGGAGGGCGAGGAGACGGCCGCCGCGGTCGTTGAGGAGCCCGAGCCCGAGCCGGAGCCCGCCCCCAGGGTCACCGCGGCCACCGTCGTGCAGCGCCCCGCGCTCGACCTGTCCGGCGTGCGCCGCCGTCAGCCCCGCGTCCTCCCGGAGCCCCCGGCCCCGGGCACGAGCATCACCGCGGCGGTCGACGTCCCCGGCTACGCCCCCGGCCAGCCGCTGAACTTCGACGGCATCACGGCCGGCATCATCTCCCGCGCCAACGCTTTGAAGACCGCGGGCGGTGGCGTGGGCCAGGTCATTTCGTACCGGCATCCGTACTCGCAGGACCTCATCGTCACCGACTCCTCGTCGGCGCCCGAGGGCACCACGGTGTCGATGCACGCCTCCAGCCAGCGGCGCCTCCCGGAGAAGGACCTCGTCGCGTCCGGCGGCTGGTGCGCGCCCAGCGAGACGATCTACGAGCTGACCGACACGTCGTGCCCCGCCATGCTGTGGGACGCGCCGGAGATCCAGCTCGCGCGCGGTGGGCTCAGGTACTACAAGCCGCTGTCGCTCGACGTGTCCGCGATGACGTGGGTGCACACCGAGGCCGACGACATCAGCGGCGCGACGAAGCCGTGCTTCACGATTCCGTGCCCCGACCCGGTCGAGGTTCGCTGTGACGCGGTCGGCGTGTGTCTCGAAGCGGGCATCCTGACGCAGCGCCACTTCCCCGAGCTGGTCGCCTGGTACCTGCGCAACGCCATGGTGGCGCACGAGATCCGCATCAGGAGCGTGCTGTACCAGCAGGCCCTCGACACCGCGACCCCGGTCGTCCTCCCGGCGACGTTCGGCGCGGTCTCGGCCGTGTACGCGGGGATCGCCCTCCAGGCCGCCGACATGATCGAGCGTCACAGCCTCTGTGAGACGACCGCCCTCGAAGTGGTCTTCCCCTGGTGGGCGCGGAACGCCTTCCTCGCCGACATCGCCCGCCAGAACGGCAAGGACATCTGCGAGATCGACCCCGGGTGCATCCAGGACGCGTTCGCGCGTCTCGGCGTCCGTATCCAGTGGGCGCGGAACCTGCCGCCGGGCGTCCCGACCGACATCGGCGCGCCGACCCCGGCGACCGACTGGCCTGCCGAGATGCAGGTGCTGATGTACCCGGCCGGCTCGCTCCAGATCGGCCGTGGCGAAGAGGTCAACCTCGGCGTCATCCACGACAGCACGAAGTTCTCGACCAACGACTACACCGCCCTTTTTGCGGAGGAATGTGTCGCTCTGGTCGACCGGTCGGTGGACACGCGCGCCATCACGATCCCGATCTGCCCGTCCGGCACCACCGGCGGTCAGACGGCGCTGACCTGCCCGATCGCCTGACCCTCGCCCGCCCCCAGTCGTGCCGGGCCCGTGACCTGAACGCGGGCCCGGCACACCCCAGTTTGAGAACGGAGGCGAGCGATGGCGGGCATGAGGAAGTACGTCGAGCCGATCCCCGGCGAGCCGCTGCCCCACGGAATCCTCGGCGCCTGCACCGATATCCGCGACGTGGACGACGTCCACGAACTCCTCGGCATCGAGTGGCTGGCGCTGGGCTGCTGCCCGGTCAACGTCTGGCGAGACCCCTGCCTCAGCGAGGAGTCGCCGGGCGAGGAGTCCCCGGGCCCGCTGCAGAAAGAGTTTTGCCGCCCGACCGCCGAGCACGCCGACCCGATCACCGTGTACTCGGGTGCCGAGTGCTCCACGATGGGCTGGTCGTACGCCGAGGCCCGCGCCCACGCGGAAGCGTCCCTGGCCCTCGGTGAGCAGGAAGCCGTCGAGGCCGGGTTCTGGTCCGATCACCTGGCCATGAACGCCACCGACCTGACGCCGGACGCCGGGCCGGTGAACATCGCCCAGGGCGTCGCCGCCCTGGAAGGCTGCCTGGCAGAGCAGTACGGCGGCCGTGGCGTCCTCCACGTCCCGGCCGGCGTCGCCGCGCTCCTCGGCTGCTGCAACCTCCTCAGCGAGGACCCCGCGAGCGGCAACCTGACCACCCTCGCCGGGAACTGCGCGATCATCGGCGCCGGCTACTCGGCGATGAACACCGGCCCCGGGAACCTGCCCGCCGACCCGGGCACGGCCTGGCTCTACATCACGGGCCCGGTCGTCATCCGTCGTGGCCCGACGATGACGATCCCGGACCGGCCCGGCGCGACCGTGAATACCCGAACGAACGACCGGCGGGTCCTCGTCGAGCGCACGTACGTCGTCGCGACGACCTGCAACGTCTGCGCTATCCAGGTGGTGACCTGCCCGTGAGCGACTTCATCCAGATCCGGCCTACCCCTGAGCGGCGCGTCGAGTTCGCGCGGTGGGCGGTCGCCCAAGACCCGAAGGTGCGGACGGTGGCCTCGGCGACGTTCGCCGTCCCCGCAGCACTGTTCGCAGGCATGCCCGAGGCCGTACTGATCGGCGCAACCGTGGACGGCCACCGCTACGTCTCGCCCGAGGAGGACCAGGAGCAGGCCGGCGAACTCCTCGGCGTCGCCACTGCGGCGGCCTTCACCGAGACCCCCGCGGCCGAACCCGGCGAGCCCTTGCCCAAGGAGCCGGCCCCCGGCGCCGTCGTGAACGACGAGGACGCCCCGGAGGGCGTTTTCCCCTGCTCCGGCTGCGACCGCGAGTTCACGACCGAACGCGGCCGGGACACCCACCAGCGCCAGAAGCACCCGGAGGACTGACGATGCCGGTCGAGCCCATCCCGTGCGCCGACGGCAGCAGCACCCCGGTAGAGGTCACTACCTGCTGCTCCCCGTCGATCGCTTCGGCGCCGCTGTGCCGCGCGGACGGCTCGACCGTCCTCGCCGTTGTCCGGTCCGGGTGCGTGGAGTGCGGCGAGGTCGCCGAAGACCCCGCGTTCGTCGGGTGGCTCGATGCCGCCGGCGTCTTCACTCCGGGCGCCCTCCCCGCCGACGCAGGCCCGTGCGACGCCGGATGCGTCGACACGGTGTGCCGTCAGCTCTGCGACGACACGGACGGCGACGGAGCAGCGGACGCCACCTACAGCCAGCTGTGGTGCATCCGCGTCGATGGCACCGCCGAGCTGGTCCTGACGTACCAGGACGATCCCTCGACCCCGTACGCCCCCGTGGCGCCCGTCGACTGCGTCTACGGCTCCCAGGAGTCGGAGACCGTCCCCCTCTGCGACACCAACCCGGACGGCGTCACGACACCGTTCCTACGCCGGTACACGTTCCTGAACGGGACGGCCACGTACGAGGACGTCGCCCTGGACGGGCAGACCCCGCACATCGTGACCGGCACCGTCGGGCTCTGCGACAGCACTGCCTCCTGCGCGGAGCCGACGACACCGGCCGCGACCCTCGGCCTCTGCCTTGCGGACGGCACCCCGATTGCCGTAGTCCTCACCCGCGGCTGTGACGGGGCGGTCACCCAGGACGGATGGCTCAACCTCACCACCGGCGCCTACACGGCCGGTGACCCGCCCGTCGGGACGATGGCGTGCGGGAACCCCCGCTCGATCTCGACCACGGGGACCTTCTGCGACGTCGCCCCGGACACCGGCGATGTCCTCGGCCTGGTCCTCATCGAGTACACCTACGGTCCGGACGGTGCGGTCGCCTCCGTGCGCCTGGTCGACGCCACCACCGGCACCACATACGTCCCTCAGGGCGAGGTCACCACCTGCCCGGCCGGGGTGGAGCAGCCGGAGCGCGACATCGTCCAGCTCTGCGACACCGCCACCGACGGCACAATCGTGGAGTTCCTGCGCGACTTCGGGCGCGACGAGAACGGCGCCATCGTCGGCCACACCGACTACCTCCTGGACGGCGCCGCGTACGTGCCGACCGGCACCGTGGGCCGCTGCCCCGCCACGCCCTGCCAGAACTGCGACACGGTCGTCCTCTGCGACACGAGCAGCAGCCCGCCGGCGACGATCGCCGGGCCAGCAGCCTCCGGGACGCTGTCCAACGGCGTCACCTACGCCGTCACCGCGCCCAGCCCGTTCACCCCGGGACGGCAGAGCGACGGCGCGGCCTGGTGGTCCACGGCCCTCTTCCCCAACCCGGTCGTCCCGACCACCCGCTGGACGTTCAACCAACCGGTGAACGTCGACTTCAGCGTGGCCATGGTCTTCTCACCCGGCACCGCAGCCGGGGAGAACACGGTCCAGCTCCCCCTGAACGCTGTCCCGTTGAACCTGCCAGCCGGGTACAGCTACAACCAGACCACCCACGTTTTGGCCGCCGGCCCCCAACTCGCCGCCGCTGGCTGCACCCTCAACGCCCCCACCCGGGCGGCCAGTGCACGCTTCCGGGTCACCGGCGTGTCCACCTTCACGCTTCAGTACCTCGGGCCCCGGGTCGTCAGCACCGAGTGCCGACGGTTCGGGACGTGGGAGTTCGGTGCCCTGGACGTGAGCCTGGGCGGGCAGTTCCAGCGCACCGTGTGCCGGGACTGCACCGGCGCCGTCGTCTCCTCGACGGACACCCTTCTGGACGGGGAGACGCCGTACACGCCGGTTGGGCTCGTCGGCGTCTGTCAGCCCGAGGCGCAGGAAGGGGCCCCTTGCCGGGACTCCTCCTCGACGCTCCTGTGTGACACCGCCACGCAGGAGGCGGTCACGGTCCTCGACCCGGCGAACAGGCCCGGCGCGGACGGGTGGGAGATCGTCTCGTACACCGGCTACGGGGCCGGGTACGGGCCGGAGGCACCGATCCCGTATCCGGCGCCCCACCCGGCTGGGAACCCCAACTACATGGGCGTCAGAAGCGATCTCACGATCGGCCCCGGCCCCGGGTACGCAAGCTACGAGACAGCCCCGGTCCGTTGGGTGATGAGGAAGACGTTCACCGCGCCGGAGGACGGCATGGCGGTCGTCTCCTCGGCGAACTTCCGTGGCGACGGAGGCGCCCGCGTCCGCGTGAACTCAGTCGACGCCGGCATGTACGGGCAGTGGAACCAGCCCGCCACCAGCGGAACGGCACAGATCCCCGTCACCGCCGGGCCCAACGTGGTGGAGGTCGAGGTCCGCGACGGCGGCGGCCAGAACTACATCATGGGCCGCCTCGACATCGTCATGACCCGCACGGTCCAGTTCATGCGGCGCACCGTCGTGGACTGCGAGACCGGCGAGTCCGTCGCGGTGGCCGACACGACCCTCGACGGAGATCCGTACACCGTCACGGGCGAGGTCGGGCAGTGCGAGCCCGTCGCGCAGTGTTGCGAGCAGCCACCCCCGGAGACCCGCGTCGACGTCGAGACGGTGCTCCTGTGCGTCCGCGACCAGGCAACCGGTGAAGTCCTCGACCAGGTCATTGCCGAGCGCGTCTACGACGACCAGAGCGGCGACCTGTCCGAGCAGCGCCTCACCGACCTGGACGGTGCCGCGTACACGCTGCCGGCCGGGGCGGAACTCACGAAGTGCCCCAGCCCCGACCGGATCACCCGTCAGGTCTGCGTGGTCGAGACCGGCAGCAGCGAGTTCCTGACGAACGCCGCCAACGCCACCAGCGGCCAGGACACGGACTGGACCTGGTCGCCCAACGTGGCCGGCCCCTGGCACCCGATGTACCGAGTCGCCTCCAATCCACTCTGGACTGCGGCCGACAGTGCACCGAACGCAGCGCACTGGGTCAGCCCGCACTCCAACCGGACCGTCTGCCCGGCCGCAGGGGAGACGTCCCCGCCGGTCCCAGGCACCTGGTTCACCCGCGCCTCATGGAACCTGCCAGCCGACGTCTCCCCGGACTCGATCCGGATCGCCGCGACCGCCCTCAACGCGGACAACAAGGTCGTCCAGTGGCGGCTGAACGACGGGGCGTGGCAGCCGGTCGGAGGCGGCACCCTCGCCGCGCCGGCATGGTCGTTCCCGCCCACCGCCGTCCCAGGCGGCCGGGCCGGACAGAACGACATCGTCGTGCAGATCACGGAGACGCAGCCCGCTGTCTCCTGCCCGTCGCCCAACGAGGCGGGGATGATCCTGCACGTCGTGGCGACCTACGACCACGCCCCCCAGGTGTGGGCGCAGATCATCGAGCCCGGCGGCCAGGCGTACTACCTGGACGAAAACGGCGACCGGCAGAACTCCATCCCGGCCGGCCACCGTCTCGTCGCGTGTGGTGGTGGGGGAGATGCCCCGTGCTGCCCGCCGGAGGGCCGGGACATCGAAGTCGTCCCCATGTGCGTCGTGGACAACACCAGCGGCTCCGTCATCCAGCGAATCCTCGCCGAGGTCACCTACGACGTCGCCACCGGTGAACGGCTGGGTGTCAACTACGTGGACCCCCTCACCTGGGGGCCGGTCGCGCTTCCCGGCGGCACGCACCTTGACCTCTGCCCGGACGCGCAGCCCGAGCAGGAGTGCCACAACGCCAACACGCTGCTGCTGTGCGACCTGCCCGCCGACGGGATGCCCGCCCCGGCCGTCACGGACACGAGCGGAGCGCCGTACTACCCCTACACCACAGGCGTCCCTGCGTCTGGGGCTCAGGCGCTCTGGGACGGCGGCACGCTGTCCCTCCCGGCCGCTGCGGGCCCGCAGCCCGGGACGGGCGGCACGGTCCGTACCGCGGCGGCGATCATCCAGGCACCGCGGCCGGTCTGTGACGCCGGCACCGCCCGTGTCACGGTGAGCGTCGATGCGGCTCAGCTCGGCCCTGACGCAGGTTGCGCCAACACGGGTTTCCTCGGGCTCTACAACGGCACCAGCGAGCGGGTTGCCCTTGCGCTCGCCCCGCTGAATACGGCTGCAGGATGGTCGGGGACGCTGAGCGTGGAGGCGGACGTCCCGGCCGCCGACCTCGCCGCAGGGAACGTGGCTGTCCTGCTCGCGTTCGACGCCTACGACGACAGCGGCACCGCCTGCCCACCCCCGCGCCGTACCGGGTGGGAGCTGTCCGAGTTCGCCGCCACCGTCGCCTACGACCAGACGGATTGCGCGGCGCAGTTCCTCCGTACCGTCACGGTGGACTGCGAGACCGGGGCGGTCACCGCAGTCACGGACACCACCCTGGACGGCGCCCCGTACACGGTCACCGGCGAGGCCGGGCAGTGCACCCCGGCCAGCAGCGGCGGCACCGTCGAGCGGTGCGGGGACACCCAGGTCGTCCAGCTCTGTGACTTGACCTACGACCCGCAGGCCCCGATCCCGACCCCGGCCGGTGACTTCACGCTGACCGGGAACGTCGTGGCCGGCAACGACGGTACGACCCTGTGGTTCGCTCAGGCCAACCAGCCGGCGACCGGCGTCGCCGAGCTGACCGTCAGCGGGCTCCTCCCCGCCACCCTGTACGAGTTCCGTTTCGCGTCCGCGTGGATCGGGGCCGGCGGGTCCGACCCGGTGGGCAACGCCGCGATCTACCGCCTGGACGTCCTCGACGGCACCACAGTCCTCGCCACGAGGACACGGAACGTCTCCAATGGGTCGGCTGTGTTCCCGGGCGGGACGCTCACCGAGGACCTGCCGCCCGTACCGTTCATCGCCCCTGCCACCGGCGCGGTCACAATCCGGTTCACCGACCAGACGACCGGCGGCGGCGCCAACGACCGCGACCTGTTCCTGATGCCGTTCGAGGTACGGACGGCGGCGCTGACCGTCACCCGCACCCCGTTCCTGCGGCGCCTCACCTTCGACTGCTTCGGCGGCCTCACCTCGTCCCAGGACCTCGAACTGGACGGCATGACGCCGTACACAGTGGCCGGCGAGGCCGGGCAGTGCACGGCAGACGGTGACGGATCATCCGTGACGGTCCCCCCGTGCGACGCGAACCACGTGATCGAGGCGTGCCGCTGCGACGACGCCGACGGGGACGGCCTCCCCGACGTCAGCTACGTCGAGCTGCTGGGCATCGACTGCGACGGAGCGCTGACCAGCCTCGGCACGTACACCGACGGCCTCACCGCCCCGTACACGCCGGTCTCCCCGGTTGACTGCAACGTCGCTGACGACGGCGCTGACCCGGCGTTCGGTGTCCAGGCTCACCGCCTGGAGCTCCCTGCGGGTACGGGGCCCTGGGACGCCGCGGCCGTCCCGACCCTGCAATCCGTGACCGCTGTGGCGCACGGCGGGACCGGCACGATCACGACCGCCGACGGGGCGAGCACCCTTCACACGGGAGAGGCGGCTACCTGGAGCGTCGGCCGCGACGTCGACGCCTCCCTCACCGGGCCCCTCACCATCGCCGCCGACAGCGGCACCGTCACCGTCACATGGACCCAGGGAGTACAGCTGTGAGTGGATGCTGCGGGCAAGGGCCCGTCATCATGGCCGGAGCGGCTGCAACCGCCCGGGTCGACGTGGAGGCCGTCCTCCTGTGCGACACCCTGACAGACGGCACGGTCGCCGGCGTCGCTCTCGTCGAGCCCATCTACGACACGAGCAGCGGCGACCGCGTCGGCACTCGCACCGTGGACCCGACCACCGGCGCCGCATACACGCCCGTCGGCACGCTTCAGCCCTGTCAGCCGGACGGCTGCAACGCCACCACGTCCGTCCTGGTCCTGTGCGACACCGCGGCGGACGGCACCGCCACCCAGTTCGTACGGGCCACCACCTACGACTGCGAGGGCGCGCTCCTCGCCACCCTCGACCGCACCCTCGACGGGGCCGAGTACGCGGTCACCGGGACCGTCGGCGTCTGCCCGACCGCCCCGGACTGCGAGTCCCCGACCACGCCCGTGACCTCCGTCGGCCTGTGCCTCGCGGACGGCACGCCGATCGCGGTGACCGTCGTCCGTGACTGCACGGGCGCCGTTGCCAGCGAAGGATGGATCAACCTCTCCACCGGGGCATGGTCGGCCGGTGCAGTCCCGGCCGGCACCGTGGCCTGTGGCGAGTCCCGCTCGATCCAGGTGAGCGGGACGTTCTGCGACGTGGACGACGCCGGCGAGGTCCTGGGCCTGGTCCTCGTGGAGTACACCTACGACGACACCGGGGCCGTGGCCTCCGTGCGCCTGGTCGACGCCGTTACCGGAGGCACCTACACCCCGACCGGCACCGTCACCGTCTGCCCGGCCGGGGGCGCGCAGCCGGAGCAGGACGTCATCCAGCTCTGCGACGTCGCCGCCGACGGCACCTCGACCCCGTTCGTGCGGGACTACCGCCGGGACGAGAACGGCCAGATCGTCGGGCACACGGACTACCTCCTCGACGGCTCCGCGTACACCCCGGCCGGAGAGGTCGGCGTCTGTACCGAGACCTGCCGGAACTCCTCCACGGTGCTGGTGTGCGACGTGCCGGCCGACGGCTCGTCGGAGATCACGCCGACGCTCGTGGACAGCAACGTCGCGGCCGTCGGACAGAGCCAGTTCCAGAACCACCCCGGCCCGTACGCGGCCCTCTGGTCGGGCGGCACGTTCCTCTACCCGGCGGGTGCTGGTCCGGCGCAAGAGCACCTGGCCGCGACCGGGCAGATCACCGCGGACCTCGCCGGGTGTGACGGGGCGTCGGGCACCCTGACGATCTCCGTGCGCGTCCGGAACGACGGCCCGGGGACGGGGCAGGCGTGGGACGGGGCGCTGCGCCTCTTCCGGGGGACAACGGCACTCGCCACTCACAACGCGCTGGAGTGGGCGCCGTCCGGCTGGCAGGGGGCGCTCACGGTGTCCGCACCGGTCACGGCCGCCGACATCGCGGCGGGCGATATCCGTGTCGCGCTCATGCTGGAGACGTTCCACCTCTCCGCCAAGAGCTGGACCGCCGACCAGTTCACCGTCTCCCTGGAGCTGGAGGGCTGCGCGGTCACCAGCAGCACCCAGTTCCTCCGGACGCTCGTCACGGACTGCGCGACCGGGGAGACTGTCGAGACGGTCGACACCACCCTGGACGGCGCCCCGTACACCGTCACCGGCACCGTCGCCCAGTGCACGCCCACCGCGCCCGCCGACCAGTGCCGGGACTGCGAGGTCGTCGCCCTGTGCGACGTAGCCGACGGGGAGGAGCCGCACAGCTTCCTGCGCACGGTGTGCCGGGACTGCACAGGGGCGGTCATCAGCGTCCTCGATACCGAGCTGGACGGCGTCACCGCGTACGGTGTGAGCGGCGCGGTCATCGACTGCGGGGCGGTGAAGGACTGCCCGACGAACTACGCCTCTGAGTGCTGGTCGCTCGTCGAGGCGCAGGTGTCCTACGACAACACGGCGGGGAGCACCTGCGGCAGCATCAGCCCGAACCCGCCCCAGTGCGCCGGCACGTGGGTGATCACGTCGTGGGTGATCGACGGTGCCGAGCAGATCACCACGCCGGTCCAGTTCACGGCCAACGGATGCGGTGGCAACCCCAACCAGTTCCACGGGGAGTGGGCGGCGGCGCTCGCCACGATCGACGCGTCCTCGTCGTGGGAGGCCGCCTACAACGCGGTGTGCCTGTGGTACATCCGCACGACGAGCGTCGACCCGAACCGGGTGTACGGGCAGATGCTCATGCACCGCACCGCGGCGCCGGGCACCGTCTACACGCTGGGCCCTGCCGCCTCGCGGACCGAGACGACGTTCTCCAAGCTGTTCACGCAGGAGTGCGACAACACGACGACGGTCTCCTGGACGGACGCGGACGGCAACGAGGTCGAAGAGCCCGAAGGGGAGCTGACGCCATGCATCGCCGCTGCGACCCTGTCGAGCGGAACGGCCGACCCGGACGAGTGCCAGGCTGCCGCAGTACAGACGATCCGGCTGTGCGACCTCAACCCGGACAACCCGCCGAACGCTGACGGTCTGGTCTGCGCGACGCCGTTCCTGCGGCACTTCGTCTACGACTGCGCCGGCACGGCCACGTTCCACGACACGGAGCTGGACGGCGTCACGGAGTACACGCCGGTCGAGGCGGTCGACTGCGGCGAGAGCGCGCCGAGCCTGCGCGAGCAGGTGTGGAATACAACCGCCGTGGCGCAGGACCCGACCAACCCGCTCGTCTTCACGTACACCGTCGCCAACAGCGAGGACCCGTCGCAGACCGGCACGGTCAGCATGACCGCCAGCAAGACGTACGGAGGAGGCTGCGGCGGCACAGCGACGGCCCCGGTATGGAACGGGCCTGTGACGTTCACGTTCGAGCCGGACGCGACTGTCCTCGCCCTGGCCGACGTCCTCCGCGTCGATGCGATCGACTGGGACGAGTGGGAGGACAAGACCCTGTCGCCCGCGCCCAGCAGGGTGGAGTCGGACCTCGGGCACGTCCTGAACCCGGGCAACCGCTGGCACACCCTGGCCTCCAACAACCTGGGGCACTTCTACTTCGACGGCCCGCCCACCACAGTCACGATGGGCAACAGGAACGACGGCGGAGGTCTCGCCTGCCTCGCCCCGGCCTTCGGCTTCATCACCCTGGTCGCGGGCCCGCCCTGCGGCGGGGGCGCGGAGCTCGACCACATCGTTCAGCCCCTGTGCGACGTCGCGGCGGCCGGCACGACGCCGTTCCTCCGCCACTGGTCCGTCAACAACTCGACCGGCCTCCTGACCGCGCTGGCCGACACCACCCTCGACGGGACTACCGCGTACGCGGTGACCGGCACGGTGACGGTCTGTGGCCAGCAGCCCGACGCACCGGTCCTGACGGGCGTACGGCGCGTCACCGGCAGCACGGCGGTGCAGAACCTGAAGACAGAGTTCCCCGGCCTCCAGTCGGTGAGCCTGTCCGTCGTGGCCGGAGCGGTGAACGCCGCGATGAGCAACGGCACGAGTCAGGCCATCCCGGCCGGCGCGTCGGTCACCTGGTCCGTCGCGGACACCGACGACTCAAGCCTGGCCGCCGCCGGGTTCGCCGGCGTCACGGCCACAGCGGACTACCTGCTGGTGTGGACCTACAAGGGAACGGCGGCAGGCTGATGACTGGGACCTCCTCCTCTCTGCGCCCGACGCCTTCGTACGGCGAGGTACTGCTCCCCGGGCCCGTCAGCCTGGTCGCGGCGGCTAACGACAGCTGGGTGAACACCGGGCTCTCCGTGAACCTCCCCGCGGCCGGTACGTACGAGGTCACTGCCACCGTGCGCTCCTCGATCGCCCGGGGAGCGGCGGCCGGCCCGTTCGCCGTGAACATCTCCGCCCGCCTCTACAACGTGACCGCCTCTGCGGCGATGGCTGGCACGGACTACACGGTCCAACAGGTCAACGAGGCGAATCCGACGTCCGGCCAGTCGACATGGGTGTCCCTGGGCACCTTCCACAAGTTCGTGACGGTGGCCGGGCCGGTGACGATCCGGCTGGAGGCGTCCCGGAACACGATCAACGGCACTGCTGTGAACGTCACCGGTATCCAGCCCGGGAACAGTCGTCTCGCCTTCACGAAGATCAGCGACTAGACGGCCGCCAGGCCCGCTGTGCAGCCCGCGGCGGGGCCTGCGCCCATCACCCCTACCGCCCGAGGAGGCGCCTCATGTCCGGTACCAGCGGGAGCGTGGCAGCGGCAACGCCCGATGACGAGTACGAGGTTCTGTGCGATGAGGACGGGTCGTTCCTGCGGCGGTACAGCACCGCGGATGGGGCGACCGTCACCACGGACACCGAGCTGGACGGCGTCACCGCGTACACGCCGATCGGGGACGTGGTGCGGTGCGGTGCCGCGCCAGCCCCGGCCGCCAATCCGCAGCTCACCTCCACGGCACAGCGGCAGACGGGTGCCGGTGCGGTGACGATCGGGGCCGGTGCCCGGTCGGTGACGCTCGTCGTCTACGCCGGTGCGCCGACTATCAGCATCGGCGGTGCGGCGGCCGTCCCTCTCGCGGCTGGCACGTCCCTGTCCTGGGGCGTCGACCAAGGCGGCCCGGATGGCGAAGAGCTCGCGGATGCGTTCACGTTCGCAGGCGTGGCCGGGTCGGACTTCCTCGTCACGAGTACGCGCGAGGCGTAGGTGGCCACCGAGGGCGCGTACGTTCGGCCGACCCCGCGGACTGAGCGGGCGACCGGCGTGACCGATGGGTCGGGGAACGTCGTGTTCACGTGGCCCGCCAGCGCGTTCTCGGCGCCACCGGTCGTCACTGTCACCCCGCAGGGTGCAAGCGCGTTCCGGTCGTGCTCGATCACGGCGAACTCGGCGACGTCGACCACGGTCAACGTGCAGGTGTCGGCCGGCGTCACGCTCCTCGGCATCGGGGTCCTGGCGGTCGGCGCACCGGCCGCCGGGGTCACTGTGCACGCGCACGCCGCTGGTACCTGAGACCCGATTCGACAGGCCATTACTGGCTCCGACCAGCGTTCCCCAGGAGTGCATTCATGAGTACCTGCTGCGGACCGACCCGTTGCACCTGCCGCCTGAAGGCTGGCCCCGGTGTCACCGTCGACGGCAACGGCTCGGCCTCACTGCCCTATGTCGTGTCTGCCGGTGCCGCCGAGCCGACGGCCGTGCGGGCGGCCGACACGGCGACCATCGATACGGAGATCACCGGAACGGGCACAACGGCTGACCCGTACGTCGTCAGCAGCGCGGTCATCCTCGACCCCGCCCCGCCCGGTGGCGGGGACCAGCTCATCCAGTCCGGCCCTGACGGCCTGTCGCTGGAGTGCGCCGATGTTCGAACGTGCTTCACCGGCGGCGACGGCATCGCGTACGACGAGGCCACTGGTCAGATCTCGGCACAGCTCTCGGACGGCGCGGGGAACGCGGTCAGCTTCGGCACGGACGGCGGGCTGTTCGTGCCGCCGGCCGCCCCGCCGGAGGTTGGATGCGGTCTCCAGGGCGACGGCACCGCGGCAACACCGCTCGCAGCGTTCCCGATCGCGGGCGAACAGCCGTGGGCCGACGACTGGGACTGTGACCCGGTGGCGAATTCGACGCTCAAGTGCGACCCCAGCAGCGGCGCTCTGTGGACTCCGCCCGAGCACGCCAGCGCGGCCGTCACGATCCAGCAGTCCCATCCCATGGGAACGCCTACCGTCGCGGTCACCACGGGGTTCGTCACCGTCGACAGCAGCGCCTTCGCCGAGGGTTCATACACCGCCAATTCGCTCAGCGCGTGTCGGGGCATCTCGTTCGACACGGCCTTTGAGGGACATGTGCAAGTGAGCTGGCCGGCGAACGCCCAGTTCGAGCTCGGCTACGCGATCCAGATCAACGGCGGCGCCCTGGCCGTGCGGGTCCTCTACGGCGTCTACGCCAACGGCCCGGCCCGGCACGAGCGCCACAGCTTCGGCGTCTCCCAGGCGGCCGTGCTGCCCCCGCACACGGGCTACGTAGTGCGGGTCTATCCGGCTGTGCGGGTGATCGCCGGGTCAGTGACGTTCCAGCAGTGGATCACCGACACCAACCTCATCGCCGTAACCAGGTAAGGAGCTCGACAGGTGCGCTACTTCGTGAATGACCAAGGCGGATGGATGTCCCTCAGCGGCGACGGCGATGTCCTCGCGAACGTCCCCGATGACTACCGCGAGGTCACAGAGGCCGAGTTCAACGAGGCGGCCGGGACCGCCTTGATCCCCGCCCCGCCGAGCTGACGGTCGCCGGGCGTGAGCGGCGTCCTTCCTGGGCTGGTCGGGGCAGCTCCGCCCACGCATGAAGCCCCGTGACGGTAGGGCCCGCGCAGCTATGCTGATGGCGGTTGCTGGTTTTGGGCCGGACCGCCAACAGATCTGTTGGAGGGCCCACATGCCATCCCCGCTCATCGCCAACCTGGACACCGTCCGCGTCACACGAGTCGACTCGTGTGGCCGCCCCGTCTGCGGTGTCGACAACGGATTCACGTTCGACTGCCTGGCGTCTGTCGCGATGAACCCCAACACCGAGGACGGCGAAGACGTCTCCTACAAGGCCGCCAACGGCCGCCAGTGCGGGTTCAAGCGCGGCTGCCCCACGTTCAACGGCTACGACGTCGAGGTGAACTTCTTCTCGGTCTCGCCCGAGTTCCTTGAGATCACGACCGGTAACCCCGTGGTCTACGGCTACGACGGGAAGCCGATCGGCTACGACGACTGCTCGCTCCAGTGCAACTCGGGTTTCGCTCTGGAATTGTGGGCCGAGGTCCTGGGGGAGGACCTGTGCACGGCCGACGGCACCGGCGACGGGGCCTGGATCTACTTCCTGCTGCCGTGGGTCACCAACGGCATCCTCGGCGACCTGGAGGTCGGCTCGGAGGCCGTCACGTTGCAGCTGACCGGCGCCACCCGGGCCGGGGGCGGCTGGGGGCGCGGCCCGTGGGACGTCATCGCCACCGACGCAGCCGGCACCGCGGGCCCGCTCCTCACCCCGCTCGGCTCGACCTGCCACCGGCGCACGCTCATCACGACGATCGCACCTCCGGAGCCGGCCGCCGACTACGTCGACGTGACGGGTGGCCTGTGCCTGGCGTCCTGACCCCCGACGGGCCGGACATCGTCGTGCCGGTGAGGCAGGGAGCCGTCAACGAGCAGCTGCGGTACGCGCTGCGCTCATGGGCGGCCCACCTGCCTCACCGGCATGTGTGGGTGGTCGGCGGTCGGCCCCCGTGGCTGCGCGGTGTTCACCACATCGGGACCTCGCAGACCGGCACGAAATATGCCAACACGACCCGGGCTGTGCGCGCGGCGTGCGAGCACCCGGATGTTTCCGGGACCTTCCTGCTCGCGAATGACGACATGTTCGCGATGCACCCCGTAGACGAGATGCCGGTCCTGCACCGGGGGCCTGTTCGGGGGGTCGAGGCGTACTACGCGACCAGGGGCAACGGCTCGTACCTGCAAGGGCTCCGGGAGACCCGAGACCTCCTCGTCGGCCTCGGCCACCGCGACCCGCTGTCCTACGAGCTGCATGTCCCGCTGCCGGTCACGAAGGCGGGGATGCTGCACGCCCTCGACATCGGCCGGCACCTGCCCGTCCTGCACAAGCGCACCGCGTACGGGGTGCTGGCAGGCATCGGCGGCACGGAGATGAGGGACGTCAAGGTCCTGCACCGTGCGCCCCGGGAGTTCGGGCCCGAGAGCGCGTGGCTGTCGACCATGCCCGACGCCTTCCAGAACGGGGCGGTCGGCCAGTTCATCCGCCGAGCGTTCCCGCAGCCTGGCCCCTACGAGAAGGGATGGCGGCCGTGACGTTCCAGGTAGGGCCGTGCGACCCGTGGCCAACCGATCTGTGCTGTGACGTGCCAGAGGGCATGGAGCAGGAAGCCGTGGACCGTTGGGCCCGGGTGGCGTCACAGATCCTGTGGGGACTGTCCGGGCGCCGCTGGGGCCCTTGCCCCATCACGGTCCGCCCGTGCAGGCGGTCGTGCGCCGATCAGAGCTTCTTCAGCTTCCAGGCCGGTACCGGCACCGGCCCGTGGATCCCGTATATCGGGGCCGATGGGATCTGGAGGAACGCGTCGGCGTGCGGCTGCAAGTCCGACTGCTCGTGCGGCGAGCTGTGCGAGGTGTACCTGCCTGGCCCGGTGTACGACGTCGTTGAGGTCCTGGTCGACGGCGAGGCTCTGGTCCCGGAGGCGTACCGGGTCGACGCCCCCGGCCGGCTGGTGCGCACCGACGGGGAGTGCTGGCCGGACTGCCAGGACATGGCCGCCCCGACCACCGAGCCCGGCACGTTCGCCGTGACCTACCGGTGGGGCCTGGCGCTGGACGATGCGGCGATTGCCGCCGTGTCGGAGCTGACCTGCCACTTCCTGAAGGGCTGCTCGCCCGGGTCGTGCGGATGCAAGGTGAACCGCAACGTCAACCGCATGTCCCGGCAGGGCGTGGAGGTGTGGAACGACGACCCGGCGCAGATGTACCGAGAGGGCCGGACCGGCCTGCCCATGGCCGACATGTGGCTGGCGATGGTGAATCCGCACGGGCTGACGTCGCCTTCCCGCGTCTACTCGCCCGACTACAAACCGCCCCGGAGCACGATGTGGCCCTGACCGACTATTCGATCCACGACCTGACCGAAGCGGTCCTCGGCTGCGTGTGCGCCGCCCTGGAGTCCACCGCGGCCACCGTCGACGGACAGCCGGGCTGCCCGTCCTGCCGGGCCTGCGTCGTCCCGGGGCAGGTGGCATGGGACTCGTGCGACGACCCGTGCGGGAACGAGGCGTCGGGCGGGCAGCTCACCGTTTCCGTAGCCCGGATCTACCCATCGTCAGAGCTGGGGTTCCCGGCGGAGGACCGCACGGTTCAGGGCGTGCGCGGCTGCATGCCCCCAGGGGTCACCGCGCTGGAGCTCGTCGTGACGCTGCTGCGGTGCGCGCCGACGTTCACCGAGCAGGGATGCCCTCCCTCGTGCGAGGACCTGTCGGAGACGGCGAGGGCGCTGCACGTCGACATGGTGACGGTGTACAACGCGCTGCTGTGCTGTCTGCCGGGGACGGAGCAGCGGCGCCGGGGCCGGCGCTTCGTCATGGGGGCGCAGCGCACGGTCGGCCCGGAGGGCGGCTGCGTGGGCCTGGAGCAGCGCGTCACCGTAGCTCTTCCCGGGTGCGCCCCTTGTCCCGGGGACGCGTCGTGAGCGTCGAGATGCGGGTCGATCCGGGGGCGATCACCCGCCTCCTGCGACTGCGGAACGGTCGGGCGGGGCGGAGGCTCGCCGAGCGGACTGAGCGGGTCGCGCGGATCGCCGAGCGTGAGGCGCCCGGGTCCATGGGCAGCTACATCACGTGGAAGGTGGTTGACGGGCCGAACGGCCTGCAAGGCGTGATCTTGTGCGACCACCCCGCTGTCCACTACGTGCTGAACGGCACCCGACCCCACATCATCCGGCCGCGCCGGAAGAAGGCGCTGCGCTTCGAGGTCGGCGGCCGTGTGGTGTTCGCCAGGGTGGTCCACCACCCGGGGACCAAGCCGAACGATTTCATGAAGCGGGCCCTGCGGCAGGGCCGCTGACCGACCGGCCCATCCGGCGGCACCGATCAGGGGGCGGGATGTGCTCTACCCTGCGGGGTACGCCGCTGGTTCTGGGCCGGGCGTTGATGCGGGAGACAAGGAACCAACCCCGTGGCCAGGAAATCGATCACCCTCAACACCGAGCCGCACGTCGTAGAGATCGGCGACATCGAACTCCTCTTTGAGCCCGAGGTGATGGGGGACGAGTTCGTGGAGGCGTTCAGCGATTTCCGGGAAGCGGTACTGACCGCGAACGGCGTCGACCTGGACGACATGGAGACCCTGACCCCGGAGAACCTGCGGACCGTCGCGAGCGGCATGCGGACGTTCCTGGCCCGGCTGATGCTGCCGGACTCCGCTGCCCTGTTCACCCGTGTCGACGTCGTCGCGGGCGACGGCGAGGTGCTGGCCTCGTTCCAGGACTGGGACGAGGCGCAGGCGTTCGTAGACGGGCTCACCGAGCAGACGGGGAAGGCCCGGTGGGGGCTGCGCCTCCCGGACCGGGTGATCGTAGAGATCATGGAGTTCGTCGTCGGCCTGTACGGGGGTGGAGCGGACCAGCGCCCTCCTACGTCACCTTCCGCCTCTGCGGGTGGATCGCGGAAGGCTGGGAGGCGTGGGACGGGAGTCTTGCCCTCCAAGGCGTCGACCCGCGCGCGTGGGAACTGAGGCGGATGCTGTCGGCCGCCGAGGCCGCGATCGACGCCTCCGCCGAGGACGACGCCGAGAGGCAACGCAACCGGGCAAGGCTCTACGCGCCGCCGGCCGGCAGCCGGCCACGCTCCGGCGGACGGGCGGCAGGGGCGGTGCGCGGGGGTGGTATGAGGAGAGACGCGGCGGAGTCCCTGATGGCGCAGTTGGCGGCGCAGGACGCGAAGCTCTCGGCGGGGCGCAACAGCTAGGCTGAATGCTGGCCGGGCTGAGCGCCCGCCATGCCGCTGGTTCTGGGCCGGGCAACCATCACGCACTCGTGAGGTTGCCAGGTGGCCGACGATGAGGACTATGGGTCCGCCCGGATCACCATCACGCTCGATGAGGTCGGGGTCGTCGGGGAGGCCCGTGACCTAGGGCTGCGGATCAGGCGCGCGCTGCTCCGCGCTACCCGTGACATCGGCGACGAGATCCGCGACAACATCCAGCGCGGGTTGGCTGCGGCGTCCGTCAGTATCCGGGTCGATCCGGATCTCCGCCGGTTCGACGCCCAGCTCCTGACACAGCTGCGGTCGTTCGAGTCGCTGAACCTGCCCGTCAGGCCGGACCTGACCGGGTTCGTTGAACGCATCCGCGCCTTCCTCCTCGGCGAGGAGGTCAGCATCCGGGTCGTCCCGGACCTGGACGACTTCGACGCCCGGGTCCGGGCACACCGGGCGCCGACGGTCACGGTCAACACCAACCTCGACACCGACCGGTTCCGCCGGGCACTGTCCGGGCTGGGCGGCATCGCCGGCGTCGCGGCCAGAGGCTTGCAGGGGCTCCTGACCTTCGGGGCCATCGGGATTGCCGCTGCCGGTGCGGCGCAGGGCATCGGGGTCCTGCTCGCCGCTCTCGCGCCCGCCGTGGGCATCCTGGCTGCGGTCCCGGCCGCGATCGGTGGCGCAGTCGTCGCCCTCGGCACGCTGAAGCTCGCGTTCCTGGGCGTCGGTGACGCCCTGGGCGCCGCGCTGTCCGGTGACAGCAAGAAGTTCAACGAGGCGCTGAAGGGGCTGGCGCCGGCCGCGCAGAAGGCCGTCACGACATTCCGGTCGTTCGTACCGCAGCTGAAGGCCGTTCAGCAGTCGGTCCAGCAGTCGTTCTTCCGGCAGTTCTCCGGGGACATCTCGGGGGCCCTGAAGAACCTTCTGCCGTTGGGGTCCGGGCTCAGCAAGGTCGCCGCCCAGTTCGGTAAGGCGGCCAGCGAAGGGCTGAAGTTCGCCGCCACATCGCAGGCGTCCGCCCCGCTGAAGGCGATCATCGACGGGACGGCGCAGGCGGCTGCCGGTCTCCAGAAGGCGATCGTCCCGATCGCCGCCGGCCTCCTCGATGTCGGGGCCGCCATCGCGGAGGCGTTCGGGAAGAAGGCCGGCGACGCGATCGGGAACCTCGGCGCGCGCTTCGGTACGTACCTCGGCGTCCTTGCCGCGTCCGGCCGTGCCGTCGAGCTCGTCCGGGCCGCTGTCACCGTCTTCAAGCAGCTGGCCGCCGTCGCCTCGAACGTCGGCGGGATCATCGCGGGCGTCTTCAAGGCGGCCAACGACGTCGGGGGCGGGCTGCTCAACAACCTGGCCGACATCACGGGGCGGTTCAAGGAGTTCGTTCAGTCCGCCCAGGGTGCCGAGGCGATCCGCGGCATCTTCGCCACGGTCGCGACGATCGCCGCGCAGCTCGGGCCGATCCTGGTGGCGCTCGTCCACCAGGTCGGCGCGATCCTTCCCGCGATTGCGCCGATCTTCACGGCTCTCGGCCCGGCGCTCGTCAACCTGATCGACTCCCTCGGCCCGGCGCTGGCGTCGATCGCGCCCGGCCTGGCGACCCTGGGAACGGCGCTGGCCAACGGGCTCGCGTTCATCGGCCCTGCCCTCGCACCCCTCGGTGCCGCTATCGGTGCGGCGGTCGCCGGGCTGGCCCCGCTGCTGCCGCTCGTCGGGCTGCTCGCCAACTCGGTCGGCCAGCTCCTGGCGCCCGCCCTGTCCGTGGTCACCGAGGCCCTGGCCCCGGTGATCTCCGCCCTGGTCGGCGCGCTCATGCCGATCCTGCCGCCGCTGACCAACGCCTTCCGGACGCTGCTCACCGCGCTGATTCCGCTGGGCGCCCTGATCGGGAAGGTGCTGGCTGGGGCGGTCACGTCGCTGGCACCACTGCTGTCCGCTCTCGCGACGACGGTCAGCGGATTGGTTCTGGCGTTCACGCCGCTGATCACGCAACTGGTCACGGCGCTCGCACCCCTGATGGCGCCCCTGCAAGAGGCATTCGACGCACTGGTGCAGGCAGTTATGCCGCTCCTGCCGCCGATCCTGAGCCTGGCGCAGGCCCTCGCACCGCTCCTCGGCACGCTGATCGGGATCCTCGCGCCAATTCTG
Organism: Streptomyces sp. DT224; assembly: GCF_049844595.1. Classification (NCBI taxonomy): domain Bacteria; kingdom Bacillati; phylum Actinomycetota; class Actinomycetes; order Kitasatosporales; family Streptomycetaceae; genus Streptomyces; species Streptomyces sp. DT224. The sequence goes on along the minus strand of NZ_JBNCLI010000006.1, from coordinate 90,613 downwards.
CAGGTAGCGGCGGCGTTCGCGAAGTGGGAGATCACCAACGCCGTCGTGCCGTGGATCAGCGGCGTCGTGACCGTCCTCGGCGGGCTCATCGGGATGCTGACGACCGTGGTCGGGTGGATCAACTCGTTCGTCTCGGCCGCCGTCGCGGGCTTCAAGTGGATGTACGACAAGCTCGTCGGGCACTCGATCATCCCCGACCTGGTCAACGGGATCATCAGCTGGTTCGGCCGGCTGCCGGGGCGCGTCATCGGCGCGATCAGCGGCCTCGTCAGCTCGATCGTCGGCGTGTTCCAGCGCGCCGCATCCGGGGCCCTCGCCTCCGCCCGGACGTTCGTTGCTGACGCCGTCGCGACGGTGCGCGGCTTGCCGGGCAAGGCCAAGGCCGCCTTGGGTAACGTCGGCAGCCTCCTCGCCGGCGCGGGCAAGGACCTCATCCGAGGCATGATCGGCGGCATCCGGTCGATGGCGGGCTCTCTCGCCTCGGCCGCCAAGGACGCGGTCGGCGGCGCGGTCTCGGGCGCGAAGGACCTCCTGGGGATCAACTCGCCGTCCAAGGTGTTCGCCGCGATCGGACGGGACACCGGACGAGGCTTCATCGTCGGCCTGACCGGCACGGCCGCGAAGATCAGGGAGACGACTGCCCGCCTCGCGAAGTCCATCACCGAGGCATTCAAGGGGCAGAACACCCGGGTCGATGACCGCCTGGTCGCGATGGTGCAGGCCGGCAACAAGAAGCTGGTGTCGCTGGCCGCGCAGCGCGACGCCCTCGCGGAGAAGATCGCAGCCGCGCAGAAGTTCGCGGCCGAGACGACGAAGGCGACCCTCCAGGCGTTCTCGCTGTCCAGCCTGGTCCAGGGCGACGGCGTGAACGCGAGCACGATCACCGCCGGTCTCGTCGGCGCGGTGCGGCAGGTGAAGGCGTTCACCTCCCAGATCGCGTCCCTCGCGAAGCGCGGACTGCGGAAGGACCTGGTCGAGCAGCTGATCGGCCTCGGACCGGACCAGGGCGCCGCCGTCGCCTCCGCACTGTCGAAGGCGAGCAAGGCGCAGCTGGCACGGATCAACGACCTGCAGGGGCAGCTCGCGAAGAGCGCCGGGAAGTTCGGCAACACCAGCGCGGACCTGCTCTACGACGCGGGGAAGAAGGCGGGTGACGGCCTCCTCGCCGGGCTGAAGGCCCAGAAGAAGAGCATCCAGGACCTGATGCTCGACATCGCGAAGGGCATGCAGACCGCCATCCGGAAGGCGCTGAAGATCCACTCACCGTCGCTGGTCATGAGGCGGATCGGCGACATGACCGGAGCCGGCCTGGTGGTCGGCCTCCTCCGGCAGGTCAGCGCTATCACCGCGGCGGCGCGGCAGGCAGCCCGCGCCATGGTCGGAGGCGTCTCCTCCCAGCTCGGCAGCATGCCCGCTCTGACCCCCGCCTTCGGGAACTTCGCTGACCCCCGAAGCCCTGGGGTGGCGCTGACCCGGGCGCAGCGCCTGCGACAGACCGGAGCCAGCGGGACGCCCCGCAGCGGCTCACAGGGCTCCACCAGCACACGGACGATCACGAACAACTTCGAGATTCACGAGGCGGGAGACGGACACGTGACGGCCCACAGGGTGATCAACCGCATGGCCCTGGCGGTGATCTGACGTGCTGGAGCACTACCTCTGCCTCGGCGGCACGGAGATCGCGAACAGCGCCCGCCTGGACGCCTACCTGGAATCGGTGGGCAGCCCGCTCGACAGCGTCGGGGCGTGCGCGTGCGCCACCTTCGACGCCGTCCTCGTCGGCGACGAGCCGTACACGACGCCGGAGGAGGACCAGGCGCCGTGGTACGACCCGGCGGTGCCGGCGTCTGCCGACTTCGCCGGGCTGATGGTCCTCACCGTCGACGGGCTCGATGACAACCCGGTGCAGCGGGCGGTGACGCAGTCCGCTGCCGGGACGGCCGCCCTCGGCCCGGCCCGCGACCAGCCGCGCACGATCACCGTCACCGCGGTCCTGCTGGGCGCGACGTGCTGCGGGGTCGACTACGGGCTGCGGTGGCTGTCGCAGGCCCTCGCCGGGTGCACGGGCGCCGGATGCGGCGGCGATGACCTGACCCTGTACAACTGCTGCCCGGCCGAGTTCGAGGAGCCGGAGCCCTTCGCGGCGGCACATCGCCGGACGCTGCGCCGCGTCGCCCTGGTCGACGGGCCGCGCGTCGTCGCCCGCACGGGCACAGGCTGCTCGGGGGAGGGCGGCTGCTCGACCGGGGCGGACATCCTCACCGTCGAGTTCGTTCTCACGGCGGCGATCCCGTGGGCCTGGACGGACCCGGTGCCCGTCCTGGACGTCGCGGTGCCGTTGGACGACGGCACGGAATGCATCCGCTGGTGCGTTCACCGAAGCATCGACGACCCGTACGACCCGGTGTGCGTTGAGCTCAGCGACAGCTGTCCGCCCGGCGCCGTCGAGGTGCCGTTCACGGACGGGCCGGTCTGCGAACTGTCGTGGCCGGACAGGGAGTCCCTGAACCTGCTGTGCGACGAGACGTGCAGACTCGCAACGTGCCCGGACATGGATGACCTGTGCGGCGACCCGGCGTGCGGCATCCCGTCCCCGCCCGTGGCCCCGCCCCCGCGGACCTGCTTCTGCTCGGCCATCGCCGTCAACGCGGAGGCGTACGAGCTCGACCTGAGCTCACGGCCCGCATGGTTCGGCGGCGCGCCGCTCATCACCGTGGAGGCCGGCAGCAAGGACCTGCGGCGGGTCACCGTGTCGTTCTACGAGCGGCGCCAGGAGCACGAAGGGCTGACGTGCGAGGAGGTCGCCGAGCTAGAACGGTGCAGCCCGCACAGCGTCTTCGAGATCGCGTACGTGCCAGCCGGCGGGGCCGCGATCCTCGACGGGGAGGTCGGGCGGGCCACGGTCGAGTGCGCCGGTAGCTGCGAGTCCTCGTCCGACGTGTACGGCCGCGATGGCGGCCCGCTGCGATTCCCGCTGCTGAACTGCCCCTCGTACTGCGTGCTCATCGAGGCCGACGCCATCGCGGTGCCGGCGGACGACGCCCGGATCACGATCGCCGTGTCCGGGCGGGACTTCTGACGACCTGGGGTGTGGAACGGGCCGGGCTACCCTGGCCGGGCTGCTGGTTGTGGGCCGGGCGCATCTTCGGCGCGAGGAGTGCCCTCCCATGGCAGTTGGCTGCGCGAGCCACCAGGCGGCCATCATCGACCGCGACGGCGGGACCGTCGCCCAGGCGGATGTGCTGCTGCAGGTCGACTGGTCGCGGGTCCTGGACGACAACTCGACGGCGAGCGTCCTCATCCAGGCCGATGGGGACTGCTGCGCCCAGCTCGGCCGTGTCCGGGCCTGGCGGCACAAGTTGGTGATCTACCGGGACGGGCAGCCGGTCTGGGAGGGGCCGATCATCTCGCCGGAGTTCAACGCAGACGGGACGGTCCTGATCCAGGCTGCGGACATTCTGGCCTGGCTGGACCGGCGTGTTCCTCACGACAGCGTCCGCTTCACGGCGGAGGACCTGACGAACATCGCCGCCTGGTTGATCAAGGACGGGTTCGCGCCGGACGACCCGGGCCACACCGTCACGATCGTTGCCCCGACGCGCATCAAGGGTGACCGCGAGTACGCCGTTGACGTGGGGCAGACCGGCGATCACCTGCGGGACCTGGCGGAAACCGGGCTGGACTACACGGCCGTGGGTGCCCGCATCCTGCTCCTGCCGGAAGACCACAGCGCGAGGGTGGGGGCGCTGACCGATCAGGACTTCCCTGACGGGCTCGCGATCACCGAGGACGGGGCCGCCCTGGCGACCCGCTGGGTGATCCACGGCGCCGAGGGAGTGAAGGGCGAGGACGGCGGTATCCACCCCTACTACGGGCTGCTGGAACAGGTGGGCGACGAGTCGTCCATCCTGGACGACCAGTCCGCAGCGCAGGCCGCGCGGTCCCGGCTGCGGGCGAGCACGGCGCCCGTGTTCATCGACTCCCAGGAGACGACGCTCTCCCCGGACGCGCCGGTCGACGTCCCGAGCCTGGTCCCCGGCTGGTGCCTCGACATCACGACCACCGCGACCTGCCGGAACATCTCCCAGTCCCTGAAGATCATCGGGGTTCGGGTCAGTGAGGACTCGAGCGGTGAGCAGGTCAAGGTTCAGCTGACGCCGGTGGGTGTCTGATGGCGCTGCGCGGGTCGGTAGGCAGGAGGTCCACGGACCCGCCGCTGACGGCCGCGCTCCGCGACCTGAACCGGCGGACCCGGTCGCTCGCGAGCCGGCCCGGTAAAGCAGGGCCCGCCGGTCCTGCGGGGCCTCCCGGGAGGCGGGGCGAGGAGGGCGTTCCGGGCCCGCCTGGCCCGCCCGGTCTACCGGGCGCCGCCCCGGCCGCAACGGTTGTGCAGACGGGACCGGACGGTCGCGCGACGTGGGTCTACGAGAAGCCCCTCGGCGGGGCGCCGGTCGTTGGTGCTCTCGTCCACGACGTGGCCCCGGACGGGACGACGATGCTCTCCGCTGTGCTGGAGGAGGTGACGCCGACGCAGGCGACCGTACGAGTCTGGCGGACCCGGGCGCTGCTCGGTCTGGGCCTCTTGCCGAGCGTCCCGGCCGGAGCGGGCATCGCAGTCCACTTGACCGCGACCCCGCGACCGCCCACGCAACAGCTACCCTCGTGACGCCGCTGGTTCTGGGCCGGGCGCACACGACTTCGAGTGAGGTGAGTTCGTGGCGTCCGTCTGCGCGTGCGGCGAGTACTTCGTGGTCAACGACGAGGGTGAATTGTGCCTCGTCCCGGGCACGATGGGGCTCCGAGATGTGATTGCGATCAGTACCCCGGGAGTCCACCAGTTCGCCAAGGGCGACTATCCGTGGCTGTCCCGCGTCCGGGTCCAGGTACAAGGTGGCGGAGGCGGGTCCGGCGGTGCGGACTCCGAGCCGGGTGAGGCGATCTTCCGTCCCGGCGGTGCTGGCGGAGGCTGGTCGAGCGCCCTCCTCGACGTCAGCCTGCTCGGTGCCATCGAGACGATCGTGGTCGGTGCGGGCGGGGCCGGCGGCACCGGCAACCAGCCCGGAACGGCCGGCGGTAGCAGCTCCTTCGGCGGGCTGGTCGTGGCGAACGGCGGTGACGGCGGCACGGCGAGTATGACGTCCGGAACCGGCCTCACGACCGCCTCCGGAATCCCTGGCCCCTTCGGCGGTACCGGTGAGCTCGCTATGGGCGGCGGTGCTTCGCAGGGTGCGATCCGGTTGAGCGGTACGTCCGGCCTGGCGGGGATGGGCGGAGCCTCACACCTCGGGCACGGCGGGTACGGGCGCGCGACTCACGGCCCCGGCACCTCGGCGCGTGGCTGGGGCGGTGGGGCCGGCGGCGCCGTCAGCATCGGTGGCGAGGCCCAGCCTGGGTCAGACGGCGGCTTCGGGATCGTGATTGTCGAGCTCTACGGCTGACCGGACCGGACACTGTCCGGTCTCGTGTCCGGACAGTGTCCGCCCAGGTCAGCCGCATTGCACTGAACCCGGGCGGGTGGGCGTCCGGTCCGGTCCGGACAGTGTCCGGTCAGGTGTCCGGACAGTGTCCGGACTGGCTGCTCTAGACTCCTGGCAGCCGCTGGTTTTGGGCCGGGCCAGACTCCACATCCTTGGAGATGGTCCCCATGGCTCGATGCGGCTGCGGCAGCACCCAGTGCACCTGCACCATCACGGCCGGGCCCGGCGTCGCCGTCGAAGGCAACGGCAGTCCGGCCCTTCCATACGTGATCAGCGCAGAGCCCGCTGAGGTGTCCTGCGAGGACGTCCGGCCCTGCATCTCGGCCGGCCCCGGACTCGCGTACGACCCGGCGACCGGCGTCGTAACCGCGCATCTGTCGAGCAACCCCGGCAACAACCTTGTCGTCGGCGGCGACCAGGGGCTGTTCGTCCCCGCGGCTGCGGGAAGCGCAGTCACGACCGGGTGCGGTCTGCGCGGTGACGGCTCGGCCGCTGCCCCTCTCGCGGTGGCCACGGGCGCCTGGCCCTACCCATGCCCGCCGGATACCAGTGGGGGCGTCGTCGTCTGCGGCGCGGACGGTGTCCTGCGCGGTGAGCCGCGCGGCCAGACGTCGATGCGGTCCTACTACGAGGAGCGGATGTACCCGAACGTCGCGGTGCCGCCAGGCTTCGATGAACCGGGCGCCGACTTCTCCACGAACGTCACCAACCCGGACCTGTGCCGGTCCGCGCTGCTCGTCGTATGGCGCGAGGTCGACGTGGACTTCAACCTGCCGGCCGGGGCGGGCGCGGGGTACGGCCAGGACTCCGACGAGATGTTCTACACCCGCAACACGGGCAGTTCGTTGGCCACGGACGTCCATGTGCAGACCACGAAGAGCTTCCACAACGCGGCCCTTCTGGGCCCCGGTGCCACGGTCAACATCCCGCTCAGCGTCACGTTCGACCGAGGCAGCGGCGGTGCCACCTACAACCGCATCCAGATCAACATCCGCGTGCTGATGATCAGCCTCTGAGGAGCATCACGATGAGCAACGAACAAGAAGAGCCCGGCTCCTCGGTCCTGGAGCCAGTGACGTACTGGGTGCTGTATGACGACGGGTCGGTGGGGCGCATCGAGTCAACGACCGGCGAGCCTGAGCTGAATCAGCCGGGTCACTTCGTCACGGAGGCCGAGTACCAGCAGCGGGTCGCCGAGCTGGAGGCGGCGAACGCGGAGTGGATCGCGGAGCAGCAGGCTGCGGACGTCGCCCGGCAGCGGGAGGACTATCTCGCGCTGATCGAGGCCGGCGTCCCGGAGACGACCGCTCGCCGCCTCTCCGGGTACGAGGGAGAGGCCGTCAAGGGATGACGCACAACACCGCCCCGTCCGTGGGGCGCACCGTGCACTACGTCAGCCACGGCACCCCGCTCCGCAGCGACGGCAGCCAGGCCCACCCGCCCGCCTGCCGGGCCGCTGTCATCACGGAGGTCGATCCGGCCGACCCGTCCCGGGTCGGCCTCGTAGCCCTCAACCCGGGCGGCCTGTTCTTCCACCCGCTCAGCGCTGGTGGCTCGGTCCGCGATGACACCGGCGCCCAGCTCGGCGGTACCTGGCACTGGCCGGAGCGTGTCTGATGGCCCGGCCTGCTCAGGCGCTCAGCGCCACGTACCGGTTCACGGTGGAGCTGACCGACCACCTCGAAGTGCCGGGTACGCCTGGCCTCATGACCCGTGATGCGGCGCGCGAAGTCCTGGAACAGGTGCTGTACCAGGGCGACAAGCACACCGCTTTCACCCTGCACCTCGTAGACGAGGAGGCCCACGATGGCTGACCCGCTGTCCCCTGACCAGCTCCTCCGGGCGCTGCGTGCCGAGGGCGTCACGGTGGTGGAGGTCGGGGACTGGCGCGACCACAACCGCAACCACAAGGGGCCCTGGGGGCCCGTCCACGGCACGATGACCCACCACACGGTGACGTCCGGGACCGCGCTCACGGTCCGGATCGTGCGGGACGGGGACGACGACCTCCCGGGCCCGCTGTGCCACGGAATGGTCGCTAAGGACGGGCGGGTGCACCTGGTCGGGTACGGCCGGACGAACCACGCCGGTGGCGGCTGCCCGCACGTCCTGGCCCAGGTGATCGCCGAGTCGTACGGCGACCGCCCCTCCGCCCCGACCAGGGGCAACCGGGACGGCGTCGATGGGAACCGGCACTTCTACGGGTGGGAGTGCGAAAACCTCGGCGACGGCCGCGACCCGTGGCCCGACGTGCAGTACGACGCGATCGTGCGCGTCCAGGCCGCGATCATCCGCGCGCACCGCGCCAAGGGCGACGACTGGGGCCTCGACGCCAAGTCGGCCATCGGTCATCTGGAGTGGTCCGACGACAAGAGCGACCCGCGCGGATTCCCCATGCCGACGCTGCGCGAGGACGTCGCGGAGCGGCTGCGGCACTCGGCGAGCTGGAACCCCAACGAGGAGGACGACATGCCCACGCGCTCCAACCCCGTCGTGAAGAAGCAGATGGGCCAGCCTGGCGGTGAGTGGCTGCCCGTGCCCCTGGCGGGCCCGCTGGTCACCGGACCGGCGCACTACTCCGGCACCGTGACGATGCGCCTGGCCAACGTCACGCCCGGCGCCACGGTGCAGCTGCGTTTCTACGAGACCAAGGGCGGACGGCGCCACAAGACCGGCCAGATCGTCGAGCGCCTGGGCACGGACGGGGACGCCTTCCTCGACGTGACGAACGCCGGCGGCCACTGCGACGACGGCGCGGTCCTGGGCGTCGAGTACGCGGTCTTCGGCAGCGAAGGCCCCCACGATCTGGTGTCCGGTCAGGCCCAGCTCCTCTACTGGAAGTGACGAACTCATGACGACTGCTGCTTTCTGGCGGGCTACGGCCGAGCGCGCCGCGCGCACCGCCGCTCAGGCCCTGCTCGCTTCGCTCGGCCTCGACCAGGTCGGCGTCCTGGACGTCGACTGGGGCCAGGGCCTCTCGCTTGCCGGGAGCGCGGCGCTCCTGGCCGTGCTCACCGCCGTGGCGACCGGCGGGTCCGGCGGGCCGGGGCTCACCGAGACCGTCCGGGAGCGATCCAAGGGCGCACCCCCCGCGGCATAGCGGTGGCGTAGAGGAGACCAACGATGGAAGAGACCGGCATCCCCGCGTTGCAGGCGGTGCTTGTGTGGGGCGGGGCGTTCACCGTCCTGGCAGGGGTCGGCACGGTCCTGTGGCGGCTCGGCCGGGCGGTGGCCCGGACAGTGGCCCGCGCCGAGCAGTTCATGGATGACTGGTACGGGGAGCCGGAACGTCCTGGCGTTGAAGCCCGGCCCGGGATGATGCAGCGCGTCGCCGAGATCGAGTCCCGTCTCGGCGGCGTCGAGCACGAGCTGCATCCCAACGACGGGGGGAGCCTGCGCGACGCCGTGGACCAGGCGAACATGCGGCTGGTCCACCTCTGCCCCGATGACCCGCAGCGTCCACCGTCGACGCTGCCGGAATGAGACCGGGCGTCCCGCTCCACGGCTCCGGGAGCGGGGCGCCCTTCCTGCTATTTCTGGTGTTCTGCCCCATGGGCGACGCCCGGTGTTGGACACTGGACGCCGCCGCGCTTCTCTCCCCTGCGCGCGGCCGGCCGCACCACCCCGCGGCTGGATCGAGCCCGACCGTGACCATCCCCCCCCCCGGAGCACGGTTGGGCTCGGCCATGTTCGGGATTGTTTGGGCTCGTTGGGCGTAGAATGGGCGACGTCCAGAAGTGCGATGCTGCTGTTATTCGGAGATGCCCCGCCCGGGTTCGGGCGGGGCATCGCTGTGTTCGGGGGAGAGGGCGGCAGGCGCCCGGCCGGGGTCAGGCGTCTTCCGGTTCCGGGTGGCGGACGACCCGCTTGAGCTCCCGCTCGACGTCGTAACGGCTCTGGTCGGTGGCCGCCGCGTGTTCGGTGATCGCCGTTTGGACGGCGGTCGCCGTTTCCACGGTGAGCCGGTTCTCCTGCTGCTCGGCCCAAGCTGCCTGTTCCAGCGCAATGAGTTCGTCGGTGAGTTCGATTGCCACGGCCGGGAATCCTACCCGCGCGGTACCCGGCCGGGCGGGAGGAGGGTGGCGGCGTCGGTTACTCCAGGAAGCCGAGGGCCGTGTCCGGGCGGCAGTGGGTGCACGCCCGTAGGCCGGTGTTCAGGGCTTGGAGTGCCTGGTCCCGGGTGACGGGCTGCACCCGTCGGCCGGCCATGTGGCAGTCGCCTGCGTGGAGCTCCGAAGGGGGGCTGCCCTGGCCTATGCCGTGTTCGATCATCCAGTCCGGGACGGGCTGGCGTGCTTCCTCTCCCCGGCGCTTCTCCGCTTCGCGGGTCTCGGCCTCGGCTATCGCTCGGTCGAGGCGTGCCAGCCACATGGCGTGCCAGGTGCGCAGTGTGCGCAGCCGGTCCAGGTCAGGCGGCAACGTGTCGTACATGCGTTCGAGTGTACGGCGGGTGGGCGTCGGGCGCCGTGAGCCCGGCCCCCGTCCCCCTGGCGGTGGGGTGCGGTGCTGCGAGCTCGCGCCGGGGCGGATGGGTCCGGGCGTGCGAACGCCCCTCACGTCAGGGGCGAGTGAGGGGCGTTCACGGTCTCCGCCCCCCGCTACGGGGGTACGGTTCCTAGTGGACGCTAGGAATGGAGGCATTGTGCCCCAATGGAGTGACTACAGCACTGGCGAACGGATCAAGATCTTGCGCGGCCGGGAGATCCGGCAATCCGATCTCGCCGAGATGACGGGCCTCTCCGTCGTGACCGTGCAAAAGGCCGAGCAGGACAAGACGCTGAGCCTGCAGACTTTACTGGCCATCGCTAACGCCCTGTCCGTCGACACCTCAGTGATCCTGGGACAGCAGGCACCTCGCCGAGCACAGGCCCAGGACGACCGCACGATGATCCGGGACCTGTCCCGGGCCGTGCACGACACCGCCGCAGGCATCCTGCCTCACGACGTCGAGCCCATCTCGCTGGAACAGCTGCGAGAGATCACCGATCGCTGCTGGACGCACTACTGGGCCGGGCGGTATGTCGAAGCCGGCGCGGTGGTCGGGCCGTTCATCACCGCGGCGGCGGCCTTCCTGCACGACCAGGCCGACGGGGAGCAGGCGGAGGCGTGGCAGGTGCTCTCCGACGCCTACCGGATCGCGGCCTACACCGCGAACCTGATGGGGGCCCGCGACCTGGCGTATGCCTCGATCGGGCACGCCCAGACAGCGGCCGAGCGAGGCGCGGACGACATGCGCGTGGCCCTGGTCCGGTCGGGCCGCTCGTGGGTGTACCTGCGGGATGCCCGTCTGCCCGAGGCGCTTGAGCTCGCCGAGCGGTCGGCGACCGACATCGAGCCCAGGTTCAGCAAGGCGACTCCGGAGGAGATGACGGCGTACGGCAGCCACGTCAACTTCGCTGCCGTGGTCGCTTCCAGGATGGGCGACAAGGCGCGGGCGGCTGACTACCTGAGCCAGTCGCATGCGGCCGGCGCCCGGCTCGGCCGCGAGGTGCGGGCCCACGGCACGCTCTTCGGGCCCGTGAGTGCCACGACGCAAGCTGTGGGGATCAAGGTGGCGCTCGGGCAGACCGGGGCGGCGCTGGACCTCATCGACTCCGTCACCGATGTCTCGTCGCTGACGGAGGCCGCGCAGCACCGGTACGCGATGGACAAGGCGCTGGCGCAGGCCGACGCGAAGTTGTGGGACCAGTCCCTCGACACGCTGGAGGAGACGCTGCGGGCTGCGCCGGTCTGGGCCCGGCACCAGACCCTGCCCGGGGTGATCGTGCAGCGCATCGGCCGTGCGTCGACCGCGAGGCTGCGCCGGGTCTCGGAGCTGATCGGAGTGTCACCGACCGGAGCCAGCGACAGGTTCCCCTCAGCGACGCGAAAGAGCGCCCTGTAGCGCGCACTGGTATGTAGCGGACGACTTTTGCCCGCCGGAGGCTCGGACGTCGTACGAGTAGGACGAGCCAGCAGATTCCCGGTTCGCGAAGTCGTCCGTTCACCATCTTCACCTGCACGTTGGGTAGCGGGATGGTTACCGCCATGACGACGAAGAGAACCCCCGGGAACATCGCCCGGCGGCGCCGCATCGCGGACGCGGCCGACGGATATCCCCCACGAGTGGCGGTCGTGCTCTACGCGTGTGTGCAGCCCGGCGCGAGCGAGGAGGAGGTCGTCGCTCGCCTCCGGCGGCACGCTCAGGCGCGGGACTGGCTGGTGGTCGGCGAGGTCGTGGATCACACCTCGACCTCGACGCCGCTCGGGTTCCGGCCGAACTGGTGGGGGCACGCCCGGCAGCTGATCACGAGCGGCGAGGCCGGGGGGCTGGTCACGACGTCCCGCGCCGACGCCAACTTCGGGGAACTCGAGGAGTGGCTGCACGAGCATCACGCGTTCCTGTCCGAGTTGACGCCGTCCGCCGCTCAGGGGGCAGCCTGATGTCGGTGGAGGGAGCCGAAGGGGTCGTGCACCTTCGCAGAGATCGGGAGCTCGCCGCCGGGCACTGGCTGCTGTCGGCCGCCCCGAACCTGCGCAAGAGCCGCGAGGACTGGCAGGTCAAGGGGTCGACGTGGCTGCGCCCTGGGGTGTTGTTCGGCGCGATCGTGATTCGGGCCAGCTTCGTGCATCGTGCTCTGGACGTGGATAGCCCGACCCAGTGCCGACGGTCACTCGCGGAGCACTTGGAGGGCGGCCCCGTCTTCTACAGCCCCGAGCATTTCCGTCGTGAGGGCTCGTACACGGTGCTGGTCACCGCGTCCACGGCTATGGCGTGGCGCTCGCGCGGATCGGTGGCGCACAACTACGGGGCGCTGCTGCAGGTTCCAGGCCCGCGCGTCACTGAGCCTCTGGACGATGGCTGTCCGTGGTGGGTAGTGCCCCTCGAAGGCCCGGCGCTGCTGTGCAGGGCGCGCCCTCTCGCAGCGCTCGTCACTGCGGGTCGGCTTGCTGTGGACCGCCCAGGCGGCGACCGCCGTGGGTGAGCCCGCGACCGCTCTCAAGGGGAGGTCCGCGATCATGCCCGAGGTCGGAGGGGGGGTGCTGCCCTCGTACACCGAGAGCCTTCCGCGGCTTCCGGAGTCGGCGCAGCGGGGCCGGTGCTTCGTTGGGCTGGTCCTGGAGGTCTGGGGCATGAACGACGTCCAGGACGCCGCCGAGCTCGTCGTGAGCGAGCTGCTGACGAACGCGGTCCAGCACGCCCGGCGATCGGCTGTGCGCCTCACAGTGACGCGACTGGGCGGCGGCCGGGTCCGGGTGGCCGTGGTTGACATGTCCCGCGAGTGCCCGTTGCCCCGGATCGCCGGTGTCGGCGAGGAGAGCGGGCGCGGTCTGGCGATCGTGGACGCGGTGAGCCAGGGGCGGTGGGGCGTCGATCTCCTGTCGTGGGGGAAGCGCGTCTGGGCCGACCTGGAGGCACTGTGAGCAGCGACCGCACAGCCGTCGTCGTCTACCTGGCCGTGCTCGCCGGCCTGGCCGTCCTTCTCGCATACGGGATCGGGACGTCGTGAAGCTCCCATCCCGGCCGGCTCGTGTGCTCCCCCCGTGGCACCGGGACGGCCGGGGTGGGTCCCCCGCCACCGAGGGCAGTGCTGTCGAGCTGCGCGCGGAGAAGCCGCCGGTGTGGGTCATCGGGGAGTGCTGGCGCTGCGATGGTGTCGACCTGCCGGTGATGTGGCTGGGCCCGGTCCAGAGCGACCACCACGGGCATGCCCCGTTCCACGCCTGCGCCCCATGCGTACGCCGCCTTGAAGCGCGGATCGCCGAGTTCGCGACCCGGCGGGATTTCTCCACCTGAGACTCCCGTCCCCGCTGCACGCGCGCGAGCGTGCAGCCGGGACGGGCCAGATCCACCCATGTTCAACGGTCCGGCACCCGCCGGACCGTGGCCCCGTCATACCCGAAGGAGACCGAGATGACGATCGCTCCCATCGCTCCCCAGACACCGGCCCAGGTACCGGAGTTCCTGGAGCTGGAGATCACGGGCAGGTGCCAGCTGGCCTGCTCCCACTGCTACGCCGAGTCCGGGCCGACGCAGGGACACGGCAGCATGACGGCCGAGGACTGGACCCGCATCATCACCGAGGCCGCCGCCGGCGGCGCCCGGACCGTGCAGTTCATCGGCGGCGAGCCGAGCCTGCACCCGCGGTTCGCCGAGCTCGTCCAGCACGCCCTCGACAGTGGGCTGCGCGTGCAGGTGTACAGCAACTTGTACCGGGTTCGGGCTGAGCACTGGGACCTGTACGGCCACCCGGCGGTTAGCCTCGCCACGTCGTACTACAGCGACGACGCGGCCGAGCACGACGAGATCACCGGCCGGAAGGGGTCGCACGACTCCACCCGCGCCAACATCCTGGAGGCCGTCCGGCGGAGGATCCCGATCAAGGTCGGGATCATCCACATGCGCGACGGGCAGCGGTCTCAGGAGGCCCTGGCCGAGATGCAGACGCTCGGCGTCACGCGGGTCAAGGTGGACGGGGTTCGGGGCGTCGGTAACGCTGCGAGGGGCGGGCTGCCGTCGACGTCGGAGCTGTGCGGGCGGTGCGCGGACGGAAAGGCTGCGATCCTCCCGGACGGGACGGTCACCCCGTGCGTGCTGGGCCGGTTCCTGCCCGCCGGTGACGCCAAGTCGAATCCTCTGGCCGGGGTGTTCGCGGGAACTGAGTGGGCGCGGGTTGCGGCGAGTATCCCGCGGCCCTCCCGGGCGGGGGCCGGCGTGGACGAGGATGCGTGCATGCCGTCGCCCGGGCGCCGGTTCACGGCGTGCAACCCGGACCAGGACGGCTCGGACTGCGCGCCGGCCGAGACGGAAGCCTGCGGGCCGGCCTACGAATAAGGGGGGTGTCATGGACTGGGAGACACATGCCCGGTGCCTGGCCGACGAGGTCGTGCGGCCGGAGTCGCGCTGGTACGAGCCGCTGGCCACCACGCCTCGCCATCTGTTCGTGCCTCGCTGGTGGGAGAGTTCAGCGCGGGGGTGGGAGCTCCGCGACGGCCTGGCCGACGCGGAGGCGTGGGCGAAGGCCGCGTACGCGGATCGCACGCTCGTGACCCGGGCCGGGGCCCTCCACGCGGACGATGCCCAGCCGGGCGCCGTGGCGCAGGGGTTCCCCACCTCCTCGTCCACTCTGCCGGGCCTCGTGGTGGCCATGTACCGGCACGCCATGCTCACCGACGACTGCCGGGTCCTGGTGACGACCGGCAGCGGGTACGGGACGGCCTTGATGTGCCGTCGCTTGGGCGACGACCAGGTCACCAGCGTGGACGTCGACCGGCAGCTGGTGAAGTTGGCCGGCGACCGCCTGGACGGCATGGGGCTGCGCCCGCGCCTGGAGGTCGCCGACATCACCGGCCCGCTGCCAGGGGAGTACGACCGGATCATCTCGACGGTGTCCGTGCGGCCGTTGCCTGCTTCGTGGCTGCGGGCCCTTCGCCCCGGCGGCCGGCTGGTGACGACGATCGCGGGGACAGGGCTGGTCCTGACCGCTGACAAACAGGCGGACGGCGGCGCGGTCGGACGGATCGAGCAGGCACCGGCCGGGTTCATGCGGACCCGGCAGGGTGCCGACTACGAGCCGGTGACGGCCGAGGTCTGGGCTGTTGCCGAGCGGGGAGACGGCGAGGAGGTCTCAACCGACAGGTACCCGCTGCTTCTTCCGTCGGACGCCTGGGACGTGATGTCGATGCTGGCTCTTGAGGTCCCCGGCGTCGAGTGCCGGTCGCAGGAGGACGGCAACACTCGCACCGTGTGGCTGCTGCACGCTGACGGGTCGTGGGCCCGTGCGACGGCAACCAGCTTCCTGGGTTCGCCGACGGTTCGTCAGGGCGGACCTCGTCGTCTGTGGCGCGAGCTGGAGCGCATCCGGCACCGGCTCAACCGGTCGGGCACCCTGCCCGTCTATGGAGCACGGGCCAACATCTCGCCGGATGGGACCGTTGTCCTGTCACGGGGTGGGTGGACCGCGACGGTCTGAAGGGGCGGCATACCGGCCCGGCCGCTGTGGCCAGGCTTGTAGGTTCGTACGTCGCTCGTTCGAGTGGCGTCCAACTGATTGCTGGATCAACCTAGTCAGGGCGTGAGGGCGACTGTTAAATGGGCACATGTTTCGGACATTGTCCGAATCACACTGAGGCTTGCTCGGCCTTGCGAGGTTCGAGCAGGCGCGGTGTCTGTCCATGCTCCGCAGCTAGGCAGATCCGCTGGTAGGGCCCGACGGTTTGCCGTTGGGCCCTACGTCGTTCCCGGGGTGTTCCCAGCCGTGTTCCCACGGGAACACAACTGGGCCCGGAAGCGGGGAGATCCTGGATGATGCGGGGAGATGCGGGCCGAAAACCCGAGGTCAGCACATCGTGCCTGGTCAGAGGGGTGGCCAATACCGGTTCGAGTCCGGTTCCGGGCACCATCGCGTACCAAGTCCCGAGCGATCAGGTACCCGGAACGATCACCTTGAATCGTGAAGGCGACGGACTCGACAGCCGGGCGGCGGGAGTCCACGGTCCGAGAAACGCGGTGGGCCCGGGGCCGTCCGACCGGCAGGTTGGACGTATGACCGATACGGATCAGTTCAAACACGACCTGCTGCTCTACCTTCAGGACGCCCGTGACGCCTTCCTCTGGAAGCTCGACGGGCTGTCCGAATACGACATCCGGCGGCCCCTCACCCCCACCGGCACCAATCTGCTCGGGCTCGTCAAGCATGTGACCGGGGCCGAGGCGTTCTACCTCGGGACCGCCTTCGGCCGGCCCGTCGCCGCGCCGGCCCTGTGGATCGCCGGGGAGGCCGAGCCGAACGCCGACCTGTGGGCCACGGCCGACGAGTCCCGCGAGGAGGTCACCGGGCGGTACCGGCGGGTGTGGGCGCACTCCGACGCGACCGTCGAGGCGTTCGGGCTCGACGCGGTGGGGACCCTCCCCGGGGAGGACGGGCCCGAGCTGTCGCTCCACCGCATCCTCGTCCACCTCGTCGCCGAGACCCAGCGCCATGCCGGGCACGCCGACGTCGTCCGGGAGCTGATCGACGGGACGGCCGGGCTGCGGAGGGGGAGCGAGGACATGGCACCCGGTGACGAGGCATGGTGGCGCCGCCACCGGGAACGGGTGGAGGACGCGGCCCGGGAGGCGGGCGGACGTACCGCAGGGTGACCATGCACAGCCGGTGCCGGGGGCAAAGATCCTCCTTCGGCACTAGGCAGATTGCTTTGCCTACCCATTACTCTTGTGGGAAGGCCACGCTGGGTGGCCATGGAGGAGTGAGATGAGGAGCAGCAACCCGGTCTTCTCGCGACGGGGCTTCAGCCGCGACAACGGTTACGCGGGCTTCAACGCGGCGCCGCAGGCCGGGGCCCCCGCAGCGGGTGCCAACCCGTACGCGCAGGGCACCGCCCCGAACCCGTACGCGACGAACCCCTACGCCACCACGGGCGCCCCCGCGCCCACCCGTACCGGCGCGATGACGATCGACGACGTCGTCACCCGCACGGCGATGACGCTGGGCACGGTCGTGCTCGGTGCGGCGCTCGCCTGGGCGCTGCTGCCGGTGGACGAGGCGAACCTCAACAAGTCGTACGGCATCGCCATCGGCGCCGCGCTCATCGCGTTCGTGCTGTCGATGGTCCAGTCCTTCAAGCGCAAGCCCGTACCCGCGCTGATCCTCGCGTACGCCGCCTTCGAGGGTGTTTTCCTCGGCGTCATCTCCAGCGCGGTCAGCACGTACATCGGGCCCGGCGTCGTGATGCAGGCGGTGATGGGCACCATGTGTGTCTTCGCCGGTGTGCTCCTCGCGTACAAGATGCGCTGGATCCGCGTCACCCGCCGCTTCTACGGCTTCGTGATGGCCGCCGCCATGGGCTTCCTGCTCCTGATGGTCGTCAACCTCCTGTTCGCCGCCTTCGGCGGCGGTGACGGCCTCGGCTTCCGCAGCGGTGGCCTCGGCATCCTCTTCGGCGTCATCGGCATCATCCTCGGCGCCTGCTTCCTCGCCCTCGACTTCAAGCAGGTCGAGGACGGCATCGCGTACGGCGCTCCGCGCGAGGAGTCCTGGCTGGCCGCCTTCGGCCTGACCATGACCCTGGTGTGGATCTACCTGGAGATGCTGCGCCTGCTCTCCATCCTCAGCGGCGACGACTGACCGGCCCTGCGGACCCGAAGCGGCCCGCGGTCTCCTTCCGGAGGCCGCGGGCCGCTTCCGTGTGTACGGCGATAAGGTCGCGGGGTGCTCGATACGACCCCCCTGATCATCGCCGTGGACCGATTCGCCGACCGGTTGCGCGCCGCCCCGCAGAGCAGGCTGCAGCGAGGAGCGGCGGACCGGGGCCTGGCCCTCGCGCGTGAGCTGTCGGCGCGTGCCCAGCGCGCCGAGGAGCCCGGCCGGGAGCCCCGGGTGATCCCGGACGCCGGGGTGTTCGCCGTCGGCGACCAGCTCGCCGTCGCCGGCCGGGACCTGGCCGTGGCACTGGAAACGGCCCCGTCCGAGGAGCTGGACGAGGCCGTGCGATGCGTCGAGGAAGCGGCCGCGCGGGCCTTCGCATAGGGCGCGCGGCGCGCAGGGAGGCGGCAGCCTCCCCGTGGAACCGGGGACCGGCGTCGGTGCGTGCTCAGAAGCTCGCTATGACGCGGTCGGCGAGTATGTACACGTTCTCCTTGCCGCAGGAGAACGTGAGCGCGTACGCCCCCGAGACGCCGGAGCCGCCCAGCAGCACCGGGTGCTCGCCCGCGCGCAGCGACTCGGCCAGGCGCTCGGCCGTCTCGCGGTGGCCGGGGGTCATACAGAGCGTCGTACCGTCGGCGAACACGTACACGTCGAGCGTGCCGAGCGGTCCCGGGCGCACGTCGGACAGCTCCGTGCGGCTGTCCGCCAGCTGCTCCAGGCGGTTCACCGTGCGCTCGTGGTCGGTGACGACGGGCGTCTGTACGGGGACGAAGTCGGGGTGCGAGGGGTGGCGGCGGCGGGCCGCGGCCAGCTCGGGGGAGTCCTCGGCGAACTCCGTCTCCGGCAGCTCCGCCAGCCCGGTCAGCTCGTCCAGGGCGTCGGCCGCTTCGAGGTCCATCGCGTCGAGGCCGGCGAAGTCACTCTGGCGGGGCATGAAGAACGGGGCGTCCTCGCCGAGACCGGCCAGCCCGCCCAGCAGCGACGGGGCGTCGGCGGCGTCGCGCGCCTCCTGCGAAGCCCAGAACGCGCGGGCCTCGGCGAGCTCCCGCTCGCGCTCCTCGGCCAGCGCCTCGGCGACGGCCGCGCGTATTTCTTCGGCGGAGGTGGTGTCGTTGCGCGTCTGAGGGGGTACAGCGGCTGTACGGGCGTACCCGTCGGCCAGCTCCTTCCGGAGCGCCGAGACCTGCCTGCGCAGCCCGTGAGCGGCGTGCAGAGCGGCGGCACCCACAGCCGTGGCAGCGGCGGTGGTCAGCAACAGGGCAATAGGCATGGCGCTCACTGACATACTCCCGGTTTCAATCGATCCCCCGACTTCCTACATCAGCTTGTGCCCTGACGACACCATGTGTCAGTGCATTACGTCACGAAATGGACAGGACTTTGGGCCTGGTGTGAACCACTGTTGTTGGTGTGACCTGCACAAACGGCTCTCCCCCAGGACATAGATCACATCCTGGGGGAGATTCGGTCACGGTCGGGGCTCGGTGGCCAGCGGGGGCCGGAAACCCGCTCTGATCAGCTCAGACGCTCGATGACCATGGCCATGCCCTGGCCGCCGCCGACGCACATGGTCTCCAGACCGAACTGCTTGTCGTGGAACTGGAGGCTGTTGATCAGCGTGCCGGTGATCCGCGCGCCGGTCATGCCGAAGGGGTGGCCGACGGCGATGGCGCCACCGTTGACGTTGACCTTCTCCAGCGGCAGGCCGAGGTCGCGGTAGGAGGGGATGACCTGGGCGGCGAACGCCTCGTTGATCTCGGCGAGGTCGATGTCGCCGACGGTCAGCCCGGCCCGCTTCAGCGCCTGCTTGCTGGCCTCGACCGGGCCGTAGCCCATGATCTCGGGGGAGAGACCGGAGACTCCGGTGGAGACGATCCGGGCGAGCGGGGTCAGGCCCAGCTCGCGCGCCTTGGTGTCGGACATGATCACGAGCGCGGCGGCGCCGTCGTTGAGCGGGCAGCAGTTGCCCGCCGTGACCAGGCCGTCCGGGCGGAAGACCGGCTTCAGGCCCTGGACGCCCTCCAGCGTGACGCCCGCGCGCGGGCCGTCGTCCTTGGCGACGACGGTGCCCTCCGGCGTGGTCACCGGGGTGATCTCGCGCTCCCAGAAGCCGTTCTTCAGGGCCTCCTCGGCGAGGTTCTGCGACCGCACGCCGAACTCGTCCATGTCCTGACGCGTCACGCCCTTGAGCCGGGCCAGGTTCTCCGCGGTCTGGCCCATCGAGATGTAGGCGTCCGGGATCAGGCCGTCCTCGCGCGGGTCGTGCCAGCCGGCACCGGACTCCTCGGCGCGGGCCGCGGTGCGGGCCTCGGCCTCCGCGAAGAGCGGGTTGTGCGTGTCCGGCAGGCTGTCCGAGTTGCCCTTGGAGAAGCGGGACACCATCTCGACACCGGCCGAGATGAAGACGTCGCCCTCGCCGGCCTTGATGGCGTGCAGGGCCATGCGGCTGGTCTGGAG
This sequence comes from Streptomyces sp. DT224, assembly GCF_049844595.1. Lineage (NCBI taxonomy): Bacteria > Bacillati > Actinomycetota > Actinomycetes > Kitasatosporales > Streptomycetaceae > Streptomyces > Streptomyces sp. DT224. The sequence continues at coordinate 70,551 of NZ_JBNCLI010000006.1, read as the reverse complement.
GGAGGACGAGCAGTAGCGGGTGACCGTGCAGCCGGGAAGGTGGTCCATCCCCATCTGCACGGCGATGACGCGGCCCAGGTTGTTGCCCTGCTCGCCGCCGGGCAGGCCGCAGCCGAGCATCAGGTCGTCGATGTCCTTCGGGTCCAGCTCGGGGACCTTGGCCAGCGCGGTCTGGATGATCGTCGCGGTCAGGTCGTCCGCGCGCAGGTCCTTGAGCGAACCCTTGAAGGCCCGGCCGATGGGCGAACGGGCGGCAGAGACGATCACGGCTTCGGGCATCACGCGGCTCCATGAGGGCTGAGGGCGGACAGGCTGCCTGAGGGCTCCGGCAGACCCGGCGGTACGGCACGACTGCTCTGGAAATTACCCGGACGTAGCGCCCGGGTCACCCGGCCCGGCATGTGATGCGGGCCTCTTTTCTAAGCGAGCGCTCAGTCAATGACCCCCTTTCCGGGGTGCCCGCCCGGCCGGCGGACCCACGCGTGCCTGGGCGAGCCGTCCGCGTCCGTGCCCGGCCGGTGGTCCAGGCGCGTCGAACCCCCGGGCTCCGGATGCGGATGCGGATGCGGCTCCGTGGCGGCGGGAAGGCGCCGCCGCCTGCGGTGCTTGAGCAGGGCCCAGGGCGCCCGGGCCCCCGTGACCTCCGTGCCGGCCTCCTTGGCCGCCTGGGAGGCCGCCTTGGCCACCGGCAGCATGTCCTCGCGCCGGGCGCCGTCCAGCCGGTCCGACTCCGGCCACAGGCCGAGCACCGCGCACAGCGTGGGCAGCACGGCCATGGACGCGGTGGCGTACCCCTCGGCCGACGGGTGGTAGTTGTCCGGACCGAACAGCTCCCGCGGGTTCGCCTCGAACTCCGGGCCCAGCAGGTCGCCCAGCGACACCGTGCGCCCGCCCTGCTCCACCGTGCCGATCGTCTGCGCCGCCGCCAGCTGCCGGCTCACCCGCCGGGCCAGCCAGCGCAACGGCTGGTACACCGGCTCGATCGTGCCCAGGTCCGGACAGGTCCCGACCACGACCTCCGCCCCGGCCGTCCGCAGCCTGCGCACCGCCGTCGTCAGACAGCGCACCGACTGCGTGGCGGGCATCCGGTGCGTCACGTCGTTCGCCCCGATCATGATCACGCACACGTCCGGCGTCCGCGCCGGGTCCGCGAGCATCAGCGAGACCTGCCGCTCCAGATCGTCCGACCGGGCGCCCGGCAGCGCGACGTTGCGCAGGTCCACCGGCCGCTCGGACACCGCCGCCAGCCCCGACGCGAGCAGCGCCCCCGGGGTCTGCCCGGCCCGCCGCACGCCCTGCCCGGCCGCCGTGGAGTCCCCGAGCAGCCCGAGGCGCAAGGGCTCCGCCGGGCCCGTGAACGCCACTCCGTACCGCCCGTCCGCGCTCGGCGGGACCGGGGCGATGCCGCCGCCCACCTGCCGCTTCGCCAGCTGGACCTCCGCCAGCAGGACGCCCACCGCCGCGGCGCCCAGCAGCCCGATGCTGCCCCCGCCGTAGGCCGCGCCCGCCGCGATCCGCCGTGCCACTCTCGCCGTCGACACAGTCCGGTCCACCTCCTCGTCCCACGTACCGCAGTAGAGCCGTACACAGAGCTACCTGCCCGCTACCGGCCGTTGTTCAATCGCGCCGCCCAATCCCGTGCCCGTACGCATACGCTTGCCGGACCATCTCGGAGACCCCGGAGTACACGGTGCAATTCCACGATTCGATGATCAGTCTCGTAGGCAATACCCCGCTGGTGAGGCTGCGCAGTGTCACGGCCGGCATCCAGGCGACGGTTCTGGCCAAGGTCGAGTACTTCAACCCCGGCGGGTCGGTCAAGGACCGCATCGCCCTGCGCATGATCGAGGCCGCCGAACAGAGCGGCGAGCTGAAGCCCGGCGGCACGATCGTCGAGCCGACGAGCGGCAACACGGGCGTCGGCCTGGCGATCGTCGCGCAGCAGAAGGGCTACAAGTGCGTCTTCGTCTGCCCCGACAAGGTGTCCACGGACAAGATCAACGTACTGCGCGCCTACGGCGCCGAGGTCGTCGTCTGCCCCACCGCGGTCGACCCCGAGCACCCCGACTCGTACTACAACGTCTCCGACCGGCTGGTCCGTGAGACGCCGGGCGCCTGGAAGCCCGACCAGTACTCCAACCCGAACAACCCGCGCTCGCACTACGAGACCACCGGCCCCGAGCTGTGGGAGCAGACGGAGGGGAGGATCACCCACTTCGTGGCGGGCGTCGGGACCGGCGGCACGATCAGCGGCACCGGCCGCTATCTGAAGGAGGCCAGCGGCGGCAGGGTCCAGGTCGTCGGCGCCGACCCGGAGGGCTCGGTCTACTCCGGCGGGTCCGGCCGGCCCTACCTCGTGGAGGGCGTCGGCGAGGACTTCTGGCCCTCCGCGTACGACCGCGAGGTCACCGACGAGATCGTCGCCGTGTCCGACAAGGACTCCTTCCAGATGACCCGCCGGCTCGCCAAGGAGGAGGGACTGCTCGTCGGCGGATCCTGCGGCATGGCGGTCGTGGGCGCCCTGGAGGTCGCGAAGCGGCTCGGACCCGAGGACGTGGTCGTCGTCCTGCTCCCGGACAGCGGGCGCGGCTACCTGTCGAAGATCTTCAACGACGAGTGGATGGCGGACTACGGCTTCCTGGAGGACACCGGGCCCTCGGCGCGGGTCGCGGACGTCCTGAACCACAAGGAGGGGCCGATCCCCACCCTCGTCCACATGCACCCCGAGGAGACGGTCGGCGAGGCGATCGACGTGCTGCGCGAGTACGGCGTCTCGCAGATGCCGATCGTGAAGCCCGGCGCGGGCCACCCGGACGTGATGGCCGCCGAGGTCATCGGCTCGGTCGTGGAGCGCGAGCTGCTGAACGCCCTGTTCGCCCAGCGCGCCTCGCTCGGCGACCCGCTGGAGAAGCACATGTCACCGCCGCTGCCGCAGGTCGGCTCCGGCGAACCGGTCGAGGACCTGATGGCGGTCCTCGGCGGCACCGGCGCGGCGGACGCGGCGATCGTGCTGGTGGAGGGCAAGCCGAAGGGCGTCGTCAGCCGCCAGGACCTGCTGGCGTACCTGGCGAAGGACGCCCCGGCCGCCGCCAAGTAGCCGGGTGGCCGCGCACCTCGCGGAAACGGTACGTGCGCGTCACGTGGACGCAGCACCCGCTTAACACGGCTCGGGCACATTGGTGGATGTCGGCAGGGAGACCCGCCGGCACCGGAACGGCGACAACGGACTACGGAGCGGCTCCCGGACCTCCACCGTCGCCCGGACGCGCCACCCGGCCCTGACCCGGACCGCGTCCCTCGCGGGGACCGCCGTCGTCCCGCCCCCTGGGAAACCGGGGGTGCGGCGGTCCCCGCGATTACCGTTCTACGCGCGCAGCTCGGGCGTGTTCCCGTCGGTTCGGTGCGCGCGGTCCGGGCGCGCTTTTTCCGTTCTACGCGCGCACCTCGGGCGCGTTCCCGTCCGCCGCCCAGCTCGCCAGCAGGGCGATGCGCTCGGCGGTCTCCGAACCCGGCTCCGGGGTGTAGACGACCAGTGAGAGATCCGGCTCGCCGGGTACCGCCAGCGTCTCGTACGGCAGCGTCAGCGCGCCCACCACGGGGTGGGCCATCCGCTTCACCCCGTACGTCTTCGCCTTCACCTGGTGGTCCGCCCACAGCCGGCGGAAGTCCTCGCTCTTCAGCGACAGCTCACCCACCAGCGCCGCGAGCTCCTTGTCGTCCGGGTGCAGCCCCGCGTCCAGCCGCAGATGCGCGACCGTCTCCGCCGCAACCGCCGGCCAGTCCGGATACAGCTCGCGCGCCCCCGGGGCCAGGAACGCCTGGCGCGGCATGTTCCGCTCGGCGTCCGGCATCCCGGAGAAGCCGGAGAGGGCGTCCCCCAGCGCGTTCCACGCCAGCACGTCCATCCGGCGGCCCAGCACGAAGGCGGGCGCCCGGTCGAACATGTCGAGCAGCAGCCGCAGCCCCGGGCGCACCCGGCGTACCGAAGGGCTCGCCGCCTTGCGGGCCTTCGGACGCGCCACCGTCCGCAGGTACGCGTGCTCCGTCCCGTCGAGCCGCAGCACCCGGGCTATCGCATCGAGCACGGCGTCCGAGACGCTGGGCCCGCGCCCCTGCTCCAGGCGGATGTAGTAGTCGACGCTCACCCCGGCGAGCTGGGCCACCTCCTCGCGCCGCAGCCCCGGGACGCGCCTGCGGCCGTACGAGTTGAGCCCCACGTCCTCGGGGCTGATGCGGGCACGCCGTGAGCGCAGGAAGTCTCCGAGTTCGCCGTCCATGGCCCCGATCGTAGGAGAACGGCTTCCGCCCAGCCTGGTACTGGCAGACCCAGGAACAACGCATCCCTGGGTGGGCGCCGCTCGCCGGAGCAGTGTGGAGCCCGGGCCGGAACACCGGCCGCGGACACCACGTCAAGGAGCACCCATGCCGTACGAGAACCTCGCCGACCGCACCGCCGTCATCACCGGGGCCGCCAGCGGAATGGGCGCGGCGACCGCCCGGCTGCTCGCCGCGCAGGGCGTACGGGTGGCACTGCTGGCCCGTCGGGCGGAGCGGCTGGAGGAGCTGGCCGCGAAGATCACCGCGGACGGCGGCCAGGCCCTCGCCGTCGCCGCCGACGTCACCGACCAGGCGTCCGTGGACGCGGCCGCGGACCGGGTGCACGGCGCGTTCGGCCCGGTGGACCTGGTCGTCAACGCGGCCGGGGTGATGCTGCCGAACCCCGTGGACGCGGGGCGCGCGGACGAGTGGCAGCGGATGCTCGACACCAATGTGGCCGGCGCGCTGCGCGTCATCCGGGCCTTCACCGCGGACCTGGTCGCGGCCGCCGCCGACGGCCGCACCGCCGACCTGGTCAACATCTCCTCGATCGGCGCGCACATCACGTTCCCCAACTACGCGGTGTACGGCGCCACCAAGGCCGCGCTCACCTACCTGTCCGCCTCGCTGCGCACGGAACTCGGGCCGCGCGACGTCCGCGTCACGAACATCGAGCCGGGCCTCACCGACTCGGAGCTGGCCGGGCACGTCGACAACGCGGAGCTGAGCGGCCAGCTGGACGGCATGTTCGAGGCGCTGGGCGGCCTCTCGTCCGACGAGATCGCCGACCTCATCGCGTACACCACGAGCCGCGCCCGGCACATCAACCTGCGTCAGGTGGTCGTGCTGCCGACCCGTCAGGCGTGAGGCTCGGTCCTCCCGGAGGCGTGAGGCTCAAACCTCCCAGTCGGAGGCTGCCCGCCCCTCCTCGCGGCCCCGGAACAGCCGCCTGCCGTGGCCGGTCTGGAAGGCGTTGACGCCGACGATCCCGAGCCAGGCCACGACGAGCCCGCCGATGCCCGCCTGCGCGGCGCCGATCGCGGACAGCGGGACGGCCAGGACCAGGGAGACCACGCCGAAGCCGTGGCGCTCGCCGAAGGTCCCCGGAGGCCGGTCGAGGGCCCGCGCGCCCCGCGCGACGGCGGTCCGCTCCTCGGCGAGGTGCCGCCGGACCCTGCGGTCGAGCGTGGCGTCGAGCCGCTGCTCCACCTTCTCCAGGAACGATTCCGCGAGCGCGGATTCGTAGTCGGCCCCCAGCTCACTGCGGGCCTGCAAAGTCGCCTTGAGCTCCCTGTCGAGCTCGGTGTCGGGTGCGTCCATGGTTCTTACGGTACGGAGCGGAGGCGGCCGGGGCAGTGGGGCTAGCCCCCGGTTCCGGGGCCGCTCGTGAGTTCGTGAAAGTCGTCCGTAACATCCGCGGGCGCCCGGGCGTGTAACTGGTGAGAGGCAGTGACAGAGGCAGCAGCAGGCGCAGTACTCGGGCAGGACGAGAAGACGGACGGGGGGCCATGACGGCAGGCAGTGAGGATGCGGAGGCGTTCGACGCGTTCTATGCGGCGACCGCCAAACGCCTGGTCGCCACGGTGTACGCGATGACGGGCGATCTGGGGGAGGCGGAGGACGCGGTGCAGGAGGCGTATGTGCGGGCCTGGCAGCGGTGGGACAAGGTGTCCGCCACCGGCGACCCGCTCCCGTGGGTGCGGACCGTGGCGGTGCGGCTGTCGATCAGCACCTGGCGCCGGACGCGCGGCAGACTGCGGGCGCACTTCCGGCACGGGGTGCCCGCCGATGTGCCCGGCCTCTCCGAGGACCGGGTGGCGCTGATGGGCGCGCTGGAGGAGCTGAACCGGGACCAGCGGCAGGCGGTGGTGCTGCACCACATGCTCGGCCTGCCCGTGGAGGAGGTGGCCCGGGAGACGGGGGCGTCCAACGGCGCGGTACGGACCCGGCTGCACCGGGCCCGCAGGATCCTCGGCGAAAGACTCGCCGACACCCCGGCGGCGGTGGGGCGCCAGGTGACGGCACGGAATGCGGCGGAGCGGAGTGCGGCGGAGCGGAAGGGGCGGGTGCGGCATGGCTGAGGTCGAGGACCTGATCGAGGACGTCGCCATACGGCTGCCCGGCGCCGAGGACATCCGCGCCCGGGGACAGCGGCGGCGTACCCGCGCCCGTGCGGTCCGGGGAGGCGCGGCGGGCGCGCTCGTCCTGGCGGCGGCCGGAGCGTGGGGCCTGCTCCTCCCGGCGGACGGCCCCGAGGCCCGGCAGACGGTCACCACCACGACGGCCAACCCCTTCCGGACGGCGGACGGGGAGGTCGTGATGCGACCGGCCGACGAGCTTCCGGGGTACGCGACCTGGCACTGGAAGGAGACCGCGAGCCTCCCGAAGGGCGCCGGACCGCGCAGCGACGCCCTGCCCCAGGTGGGGCTCGACGGCGCCTGCCCCGCCTCCTTCGTCCCGGCGGACCATCCGGGCCAGCAGCGGTACTCCCTGCTCTACACGGGCAGCGATCACGCCCTGGCCCAGCACCGGCTCATCAAGTACGACGCCGCCTCGGCCGCCCGGTCCCAGGTGACGGCCCTGCGCGGGGCGATGGAGCGGTGCGGGCTGCACTCCGCGTCCCCGACCGCGCGGGAGAGGGAGGAGGGCAGCACGGTGTGGTCCGGCACCGTGGACGACGGCCGGACGCTCCGGGTCACCGTGAGGCGGTGGGAGTACTGGGTGTCGGTCGAGGAGGTGCTGCACGGCACGCCCGCCGGCTGACCGGCCCGGCTGCATATGGACATGCAGACACCTTGCTGGCTGAATGGATTCGTCGGCGCCGGGCCGCGGCGCGGCGGACCTACCGAGGGGACAGGATGAGCGGGAGCAGCCCGGCCGCGCGGTTGCAGGAGCTGTTCGAAGGGCGCCGGCTCACGCCCACGCAGCGGCGCATCGCGCACTCGATGGTGCGCAGGGCCAAAGACGCCCCGTTCCTCTCCAGCGTCGAGCTGGCCGAGCTGGCCGGGGTCAGCCAGCCCTCCGTCACCCGGTTCGCCGTCGCGCTCGGCTTCGACGGCTACCCCGCCCTGCGCAAGCACCTGCGCGAGGTCGCCCCGGCCGGGGCGGAGGCGGACGAGGGCGAGGAGACGTACAACGAGTACCAGCAGGCGGTGCTCGGGGAGATCGAGAACCTGCGTCACCTGGCCGAACTCCTCGCCGACCCGGGGCCCGTCGAGCGAGCGGGCCGGCTGCTCGCCGCGTCCCGGCCGCTGCCGGTGCTGGGGCTGCGCGCGGCGTCCTCGCAGGCGCGCGGGTTCGGGTACTTCGCGGCGAAGGTGCACCCGGACGTGCGAGTGCTCGACGAGGGCGGCAGCATGCTGCACGACCGGATCGACGCCGCCCGGCGGGCCGGGGCGACGGCGCTGATCTGCTTCGCCCTGCCCCGCCACCCGCGCGAGGTGGTGGACGCCCTCGCGTACGCGCGCGGCCGGGGGCTCACCGTGGTGTCGGTGGCCGACTCCGCGTTCGCGCCGGTGGCCCGCCACAGCGATCTGCTCATCCCGGCCGCCGTCGGCACCGGCCTCGCCTTCGACACCGCCTGCGCCCCGATGCTGCTGGGCCGGGTCCTCCTGGAGGCGATGTGCGACGCCCTGCCCGATGCCCAGGCCCGCCTGGAGGAGTTCGACGCGGGGGCGGCGGTGCGGGGGCTGTTCGTGGAGTAGCGCGCGGGGCGGGGCCGGCTCCCCGGTCCCGCCCCGGCGGCGGAGCCGCTCGCTCAGACCTCCAGGTCCGCCTCGATCTTCTTCAGCTGGTGGCGGGCCATCGCCAGGTTCGCGCGGCCGGAGTCGAGGACCAGGTAGAGGAACAGGCCGTTGTTCCCCCGGGTCTTGAGGAGCCGGATCAGGTGGTACTGGGTGCCCAGGGTGATCAGGATGTCCTCGATCTCGTCCTTGATGCCCAGGTGCTCCATGGTGCGGAGCTTGGCGCGTACGACGTCGGTGTTGCCGGCCGCCGCGACCTCCAGGTTGAAGTCCTTGCCGCCGCCGAGGGTGCCCAGCGCCATGCCGCTCGTGTAGTCGACGAGGGCGACACCGGTGGTGCCCTCGATGGACGACATCGCTTCCTTCAGTGACGCTTCGGTGTTCGCCATGAGTGGTGCTCCCTTTCTCTGACCGGCCACTGCGGCCGGTTCCGTTGCGTGGTGCGGGTGGTGCGAGAGACGTCAGTGGGCTCAGGTCGGGCGTTGCGGGAGGGCGCCCGGCTGCTGCGGGGCGCGCGGCGCGGGGGCCGGCTGCGGGGCCCGGGCCAGGGCGCGGTCGATCAGTTCGCCAATGCGGGTGCCGGCCCGGCGGCCCTCCAGATGGAGGCGGCCGACGTTGATCCGGTCCTCGGCGAGCAGGGTCAGGACGGCCTGGGACCCTGCCGCGTACGTCGCGATGTAGCCCGCCTCGCCGCGCACGAGGAGCTCGCGGAAGCCGTTGCGCCCGGTCGCCTCGGTCATCCGGATCGCGACGCCGAGCGCGGCGGCGGTGAGCGCGGCGACCCCCTCGGCCTCGACGCCAGGGGTGTCGTGCGCCAGGACGAGCCCGTCGGTGCTCGCCGCCAGGGCGCCGGAGAGGAGCGGGACCCGTGCCCGTAACCGCTGGAGCTCGGCGAGGACGTCCTGTGCTTCGGCTTCGGGCACCATCAGCTGTCTCCTTCCGGCACGCTGTCTGAGCGCGCGTATCACAGGGCCTCCAATGCGTCTCGGAGCCGGCGCAGCAGGGCGACGTCGGGGTCGGCCGTGACCTCGGGAAACGCGATCCGGCCCGGGTCCGGTGCGCCCGGGGCCGCCGCCGGGACCGGCTCGACCAGACCGGCCGCCGCGAGCCGCCGCAGGTCGACCAGGACGTGGAACGCGGACCTGCCGAGCTCCTGCGCGATGCCGGTGGCCGTACGCACCCCGTCCACGCGTTCCAGCACGCGGCGCCGTCCCACCGGCACGGGGGTGTCGGACGGCCGGCCCGTCCGGGCCAGCGGGGCCGTGTCCACCGCGGCGTCCGGCCAGATCCGGTCCAGCAGCTCGCGGCGCCGCAGGGTCTCGCGCTGCACCGCGTCCACCGGGACCGGCCGCACGGGGCCGATCCAGTGTGCGACCCCGTACCGGAAGCGCGCGGGCGTCCGGGTCGGCGCGAGGGCGAAGAACGCCGCGTCGTACAGGGCCCCCAGGTGGCACAGCTCCAGCGCGCCGCCCGGCACCCGGCCGCTGTCCACGAGATGCCGGCCGACCCGCTGCCCGGCCCCCGCCTCGGCCACCGCGTCCCACCAGCCCTCGCGGCGCAGCGCACCGCCCCGGGTCAGCAGGACGTCGATCCCGGGCGTCGCGGGGGACTCGGCGTGGACGACCTTGCCGTCGGCGAGGTACAGCGTGCCCCGGTCGCGCATCAGGGCACCGGTGGCCCGTTCGGCGGCGAGGCGCTGGAGCATCGGGGAGAGCACGGGGGCGGCGGTCTCGTCCGCGAGGGCGGTGGCGGTCATGCGAGGACCAGCCGCTCGGCGATCTCACCGAGGCGTATCCGGGCGAGCGCGAGGTTGCCCTCGGCGCGGTCCAGCCACAGGTGGAAGAAGACGCTGCTGTCGAAGTCCGTCTCCACGAACCGGAGGATGTGGTACCCGGCGCGGGTGGTGACGATGACGTCCTCGACCGGGGGAGCGCTTCCGGCCGCTCCCGCCGCCGGCTCCGGCGACCCGAGGGCGAAGGCGGGCTGTTCGGCCGCCATCCGCGCCACCTCCGCCGTCTCCGCCGCGGTGGCCTCGTGGTCGCCGTTGGGCGAGTCGCCGACCGTGCCGAGGGCGAGACCGCTCGTCCAGTCGACAACGGCGGCGCCCCTGGCACCGGGCAGTCTCATGACGTCGAGCAGGCACTCGTCGATTCCGGGCACGCGGATTCCCCTCCGACACGGCGTTCGGCTGTGAGCCAGAGGTTACGCATCGTGCTCTCTCCTGGTGGAGGTTCTGGCATTTTCCATCGGTACATGCGGGTGGTTGGTGGAGAATGCCCCGCCACGCGCGGCTTCTGACGTGCGGCGAGCCCCTGCGGCCCCGCCTGTTGACTGGGCGTATTCAGCCGCTCAAGATGTGAATAGAAAAATCACAGTCGCGAGGAGGCACCGCCATGTCAGGACCCCGCCCCGTACGGGCGCCGCGCGGTACGGAACTGACCGCCCTGGGATGGCAGCAGGAAGCCGCCCTGCGGATGCTCCAGAACAACCTCGACCCCGAGGTCGCCGAGCACCCCGACAAGCTCGTCGTCTACGGCGGCACCGGCAAGGCGGCCCGCGACTGGCGCTCCTTCGACGCGATGGTCCGCACGCTGCGCACGCTCAAGCAGGACGAGACGATGCTCGTCCAGTCCGGGCGGCCGGTCGGCGTCATGCAGACGCACGAGTGGGCGCCGCGCGTCCTGATCGCCAACTCCAACCTGGTCGGCGACTGGGCGAACTGGGAGGAGTTCCGCCGCCTGGAGGCGCTCGGGCTCACCATGTACGGCCAGATGACCGCCGGTTCCTGGATCTACATCGGCACCCAGGGCATCCTCCAGGGCACCTACGAGACCTTCGCGGCCGTCGCCGCGAAGAAGTTCGGCGGGACGCTGGCCGGCACCATCACCCTGACCGCCGGACTCGGCGGCATGGGCGGCGCCCAGCCGCTCGCCGTGACCATGAACGACGGTGTCGCGATCTGCGTCGACTGCGACCCGCGCGCCATCGAGCGCCGCATCGAGCACCGCTACCTGGACGTGAAGGCGGACTCCCCGGAGCACGCGCTCCAGCTCGCCGTCGAGGCCCGGGACGCCCGCCGCCCGCTCTCCATCGGCCTCCTGGGCAACGCGGCGGAGCTGCTGCCCCGGATGCTCGCCGAGGGCGCCCCCATCGACATCGTCACCGACCAGACCAGCGCGCACGACCCGCTGGCCTACCTGCCGGTCGGCGTCGACTTCGACGACATGGCCTCGTACGCGGCCGAGAAGCCCGCCGACTTCACCAGCCGGGCCCGGGAGTCGATGGCCCGGCACGTCGAGGCGATGGTCGGCTTCATGGACGCCGGCGCGGAGGTCTTCGACTACGGCAACTCCATCCGGGGCGAGGCGCAGCTCGCCGGGTACGCGCGCGCCTTCGACTTCCCCGGCTTCGTCCCCGCGTACATCCGGCCGCTGTTCTGCGAGGGGAAGGGCCCGTTCCGCTGGGCGGCCCTGTCCGGCGAGGCGTCCGACATCCACAAGACGGACAGGGCGCTGCTCGAACTCTTCCCGGAGAACGAGTCCCTGCACCGCTGGATCAGGATGGCCGGCGAGCGCGTCCACTTCCAGGGCCTGCCCGCCCGCATCTGCTGGCTCGGCTACGGCGAACGCGACCGGGCCGGCGAGCGCTTCAACGACATGGTGGCGAGCGGCGAACTCGCGGCTCCGCTGGCGATCGGGCGCGACCACCTGGACTGCGGGTCCGTGGCCTCCCCGTACCGCGAGACCGAGGCCATGCTCGACGGCTCCGACGCGATCGCGGACTGGCCGCTGCTGAACGCCATGGTCAACGTGGCGTCGGGTGCCTCCTGGGTCTCCCTGCACCACGGCGGCGGCGTCGGCATGGGCCGGTCCATCCACGCGGGGCAGGTGACCGTCGCGGACGGCACGGAGCTGGCCGGCGAGAAGATCCGGCGGGTGCTGACGAACGACCCGGGCATGGGCGTGATCCGGCATGCGGACGCGGGCTACGACATCGCGGAGTCGGTGGCGCAGGACAAGGGCGTGCGCGTGCCGATGCGGGAGGACGCGTGACGCGCTCGCAGCCCGGCTTCCAGACCATGTGGGCCGAGCTGGCCCCCATCGGGCGGCACGCCGCGAGCGGGGGATACCGGCGGTACGCCTGGACCGGGGCCGACTCCGAGTGCCGGGCGTGGTTCCGGGCGCAGGCCGGGGCGCGGGGGCTGACGGTCGAGACCGACCGGAACGGCAACCAGTGGGCCTGGCTCGGGGACCCGCTCGCCGGGGACGCCGTCGTCACCGGCTCGCACCTCGACTCGGTGCCCGACGGAGGCGCCTTCGACGGGCCGCTCGGCATCGTCTCCTCGTTCGCCGCACTGGACGAACTCCGCAGCAGGGGCGTGGAGTTCACCAAGCCGCTGGCCATCGCCAACTTCGGCGACGAGGAGGGCGCCCGGTTCGGCCTCGCCTGCGTCGGCTCCCGCCTCGCCGCCGGGCAGCTGACCGTCGAGGCCGCGCACCGGCTGCGCGACGCGGACGGCGTCACCCTCCCGCAGGCCATGGCCGCCGCCGGGCACGACCCCGACGCCATCGGCCCCGACCCCGAACGGCTCGCCCGGATCGGCGCCTTCGTGGAGCTCCACGTGGAGCAGGGCCGCGCCCTCGACCTCACCGGCGACCCCGTCGGCATCGCCTCCGCGATCTGGCCGCACGGGCGCTGGCGCTTCGACTTCCGGGGCGAGGCCAACCACGCGGGCACCACCCGGCTGGCCGACCGCCGGGACCCGATGCTCACGTACGCCGAGACCGTCGTCGCCGCCCGGCGGGAGGCGGAACTCGCGGGCGCCCTCGCCACCTTCGGCAAGGTCGCCGTCGAACCCAACGGGGTCAACGCGATCCCCTCCCTCGTGCGCGGCTGGCTCGACTCCCGCGCCGCCGACCAGGACACCCTGGACACGGTCGTCGCCGCCGTCGAGCGCGCCGCCCGGGAGCACGCGCGGCGGGCCGGTATCGACCTCGACGTCGTCCGCGAGTCGTTCACGCCCGTGGTCGAGTTCCGGCACGCCCTGCGCGACGAGCTGGCCACCCTGCTCAAGGGCTCCGCCCACGGCACCGGGCGCCCGGTCCCCGTGCTCGGCACCGGCGCCGGGCACGACGCGGGTATTTTGTCCGCTTCGGTCCCGACCGCCATGCTGTTCGTACGGAACCCGACCGGGATCTCGCACTCGCCGGCCGAACACGCCGCCGAGGACGACTGCGCGGCCGGGGTCACCGCACTCGCCGACGTACTGGAAGGTCTCGCGTGCCGCTGACGACGGAGGCGACGGGCACACCCGTCACCGAGACGTACTGGCTCTCCCACGCCTGGCTCGGCACCCATGTCGAGCCGGACGTCGCCCTGGAGGTGTCCGACGGGCGGATCACCCGCGTACGCACCGGAGTGGACGCCGCGCCGCCCGGCGCCACCGCGCTGCGCGGGCTCACCCTGCCCGGCCTGGCCAACACCCACTCGCACGCCTTCCACCGCGCCCTGCGCTCCACCGTCCAGGTCGGCTCGGGCACCTTTTGGACCTGGCGCGAGACCATGTACCAGGTGGCGTCCCGGCTCACGCCCGACACCTACTACGCGCTCGCCCGCGCCGTGTACGCGGAGATGGCGCTCGCTGGCATCACCGCGGTCGGCGAATTCCACTACCTGCACCACGCGCCCGGCGGCACGCCCTACGACAACCCGAACGCCATGGGTGAGGCCCTGATCGCGGCCGCCCGCGCGGCCGGCATCCGGATCACCCTGCTCGACACCGCCTACCTCTCCGCCGGATTCGGCTCCGGGCCCGACGACTACCGGCAGCCCGACCGGCACCAGGCACGCTTCAGCGACGGGACCGCCGACGCCTGGGCCGAACGCGCCGCCCTCCTCAAGGGCGACGACCACACGGTCATCGGCGCCGCCGTCCACTCCGTGCGGGCGGTCCCGGCCGGGCAGCTGTCCACCGTCGCCCGCTGGGCCGAGGAGCGGCAGGCCCCCCTGCACGTCCACCTCTCCGAACAGACCGCCGAGAACGACGCCTGCCTCGCCGCCCACGGACGCACGCCGGCCCGGCTCCTGGCCGACCACGGCGTCCTCGGACTCCGCACCACCGGCGTCCACAACACCCACCTCACCGACGAGGACATCGCCCTCATCGGCTCGACGGGCACCGGCACCTGCATGTGCCCGACCACCGAACGGGACCTCGCCGACGGCATCGGCCCCGCGGCCGCCCTCCAGCACGCCGGCTCCCCGCTCTCGCTCGGCAGCGACAGCCACGCGGTGATCGACCTCTTCGAGGAGGCCCGCGCGATGGAGCTCGACGAGCGCCTGCGCACCCGCAGGCGCGGCCACTGGACGGCCGCCGCCCTGCTGCGGGCCGCCTCCGCCGACGGCCACGCCGCGCTCGGCCGCCCCGGAGCGGGCGTCCTCGAACCGGGCGCCCCCGCCGACCTGGTGACCGTCGCGCTCGACTCCGTCAGGACAGCGGGACCGGTGCCACGCCTGGCAGCGGAGACCGCCGTATTCGCCGCCTCCGCCGCGGACGTCCGCCACACGGTGGTGGCGGGGCGTCACCTCGTACGCGACGGGCGGCACACGCTGGTGGACGACGTCCCCCAGGCGCTCGCGCAGGCCATCGGCGCCCTGCGTCCCTGAGCAGCAGCGCGGCGACCTTCCCCGGCTCCCACCGCCCCGGCTCCCACCGCAAGGAGAGCAGTCCCCCGATGACGACGACCGCCATCACCCACATCTCCGCACTGGTCACCAACGACCCCTCCCTCGGCGACGAGTCCCCCCTCGGACTGATCCGGGACGCGGCCGTCGTCATCGAGGGCGACCGCGTCGTCTGGACCGGTGCATCCAGCAAAGCACCCGCCACTGACAACGCCGTCGACGCGGGCGGCCGGGCCGTGCTCCCCGGCTTCGTGGACTCGCACTCCCATCTGGTCTTCGCGGGCGACCGCACCCAGGAGTTCAACGCCCGGATGTCCGGCCGCCCCTACAGCGCGGGCGGCATCCGCACCACCGTCGCCGCCACCCGCGCCGCCACGGACGAACAGCTCTCCGCCAACGTCGCCCGCTACCTCGCCGAGGCGCTGCGCCAGGGCACCACCACCTTCGAGACCAAGTCCGGCTACGGCCTCACCGTCGAGGACGAGGCCCGTGCCCTGCGCGTCGCCGCCCGCCACACCGACGAGGTCACCTTCCTCGGCGCCCACATCGTCTCCCCGGACTACGCCGACGACCCGGCCGGATACGTGGACCTGGTCACCGGGCCGATGCTCGACGCCTGCGCCCCGTATGCCCGCTGGATCGACGTCTTCTGCGAGCGCGGCGCCTTCGACGGCGACCAGGCGCGGGCGGTCCTCACCGCGGGCCGCGCCCGGGGTCTGCACCCCCGGGTCCACGCCAACCAGCTCGGCCACGGCCCCGGCGTCCAGCTCGCCGTGGAGCTCGACGCCGCCTCCGCCGACCACTGCACCCACCTCACCGACGCGGACGTCGACGCGCTCGCCCAGTCGGACACCGTCGCGACGCTGCTGCCCGGCGCCGAGTTCTCCACCCGCGCCGCCTGGCCGGACGCCCGCCGGCTGCTCGACGCGGGCGCCACCGTCGCCCTGTCCACGGACTGCAACCCCGGCTCCTCGTTCACCTCGTCCCTGCCGTTCTGCATCGCCCTCGCCGTGCGCGACATGGGCATGACGCCGGACGAGGCCCTCTGGTCCGCCACGGCGGGCGGTGCGGCGGCCCTGCGGCGCGACGACATCGGCCGCCTCGCCCCGGGCGCCCGCGCCGACCTGGTGATCCTGGACGCGCCCAGCCACGTCCACCTCGCGTACCGGCCGGGCGTGCCGCTGGTCCAGGAGGTGTGGCGCGCCGGCGCACGCGTGGCCTGAGCTCCGGACGGGCCCGGGAAAGCCGGAAGGACCTGCCCCGCCCGGGGAGGTCCTTCCGTCTTCCGCGCGCACACGCAGCGACTGCTTCGCGGCGCGGAACGGTCTCACTCGTCCAGCGTCAGGCCCTTGCGGAGCTTGACCAGGGTGCGCGAGAGCAGTCTCGACACGTGCATCTGGGAGATGCCCAGCTCCTCCCCGATCTCCGACTGCGTCATGTTGGCGACGAACCGGAGCGAGAGGATCCTGCGGTCGCGGCCCGGCAGCGAGGCGATGAGCGGCTTCAGGGACTCGACGTACTCGATGCCCTCCAGCCCGTGGTCCTCGTAGCCGATCCGGTCGGCCAGCGCGCCCTCGTGCTCGTCCTCCTCGGGCTTGGCGTCGAGCGAACTCGCGGTGTACGCGTTGCTCGCGGCCATGCCCTCCACGACCTCGTCGCGGGTGAGGCCGAGGCGGTCGGCGAGCTCGCCCACGGTGGGCGCCCGGTCGAGCTGCTGGGCGAGCTCGTCGCCCGCCTTGGCCAGGTCGAGACGCAGCTCCTGCAGGCGGCGCGGGACGCGCACGGACCAGCTGGTGTCGCGGAAGAAACGCTTGATCTCGCCGACGATGGTCGGCATCGCGAAGGTGGGGAACTCGACGCCCCGGCTGAGCTCGAAGCGGTCGATCGCCTTGATCAGGCCGATCGTGCCGACCTGGACGATGTCCTCCATCGGCTCGCTGCGGGAGCGGAAGCGGGAGGCGGCGAACTTGACCAGGGCCAGGTTCAGCTCGACGAGGGTGTTGCGTACGTAGGAGTACTCCGGCGTGCCCTCTTCGAGGGTCTCCAGCCGGGTGAAGAGCGTCTTCGACAGGGCCCTGGCGTCCAGCGCCCCCACCTCGGTGTAGGGCGGGATCTCGGGAAGTCCCTCAAGTCCGTCGAGTGCTTCGGTGGGTGATTCGGTCAGTCCCTGAGGACATGCCGACGGCGCGTTGTGGGTACGCGCTACGTCGAGCCGGGGTGACATGGGGTCTCCTCCATCGTTCTCGGCATATGGCTGCCGATGCCCATACGTGTTCCTGCGGTGAAGCGGCGCCTCCGAAGCCGGTCGTGCTTTTTGGGGTCCCTCTACCCTTACCCGCTCGCCATGACTCGGTACAACCTCCAATTGCCCGCGTATGTCCGGTTTGTTGAGGTCTCTGGCTACCGCGTGGGCGAGGGAACGCGTACTGTTCCAAGAACATCAGTGACAGCTGTGCACGCATCCGCAGGTGCGGTGATGCGGACAGTGACGAGCGGTGAAGAGGGACGGGCATGGACCGCGGGACGGTCGGCAGTGCGAACCGGGGTCGGCTTCAGGTCGAGGCCCGGACCGAGGGGCGCAGCGAGGTGGTGACGCCCGTGGGTGAGCTCGATCACCACACGGCGGATCTGCTGCGCGAGCCGCTGGAGAGCGCGGTCGAACAGGGGCGTGCGCGCCTGGTGGTCGACTGCTCGCGACTCGACTTCTGTGATTCCACCGGGCTGAACGTGCTGCTCGGTGCCCGCCTCAAGGCGGAGGCAGCCGGGGGAGGGGTTCATTTGGCCGCGATGCAGCCCGTGGTGGCACGGGTCTTCGAGATCACGGGGGCCGAGGCGGTATTCACCGTCCACGCCTCGCTCGCCGACGCCCTGGAGACCTGACCGGGCCGCACTCCGGCGCGCCCGGCCGCCTCGCCCGTCGCGAGGGTTACGCGATCCGCGTAGCGGTAAGGGGTGTCGTCGCGGTTCGGCCGGGCAGGAGATCTTCCGGCGAGCCCGGGCGGCCTGGCCCTCCGTGCCTGTGCGGTTCCTGTATCAGTGTCCGTACCGGTATTCGTATCTGTATGTGCAGTCGTATCTGTTCAATGGTTCGTGTCTGTCCAATGGCGACATGGTGAATCGGTGAGGTGAAGCGCTGATGAGCACCACCCGGCAGCATCCGCCGGGCGACCTCGGCCGCGAGCCGGAGGGCGCGGGCGTTTCCTCCGCCGAGCCCGTCCGGCCGGCCGAGGCCGCCGAGCGGCAGTGGCGCACGCTGTCGTTGCGGGAGGCCACCGGCATCGTGCCGACGGCCCGTGATTTCGCCCGCCAGGCGCTCCACGACTGGGGCTGGCTCCCCGCGGCCGGCGCCGACCGCCGCGCCGCCGCGGAGGACGTCCTGCTGGTCGTCTCCGAGCTGGTCACCAACGCGTGCCTGCACGCGGGCGGCCCCGACGAGCTCCGGATCGCCCGCAGCGCCAAGGCGCTCCGCATCGAGGTCGCCGACGGCGGTGCGGGCCAGCCCTCGCCGCGCACGCCGCACCGGGCCGGCCGCCCCGGCGGCCACGGCATGTTCATCGTGCAGCGGCTCTGCCTGGACTGGGGAGTCGTACGGGTGCCGGGCGAGCCCGGCAAGACCGTGTGGGCCGAGCTGGCCGCCCCGGCGTAGCGGCACTCTCCAGGCGCACGGAAGGGGCCCCGCACCGACGAATCGCGACGAATCGGTGCGGGGCCCCTTCCCCGTTCTCCCGTACGGGATACGGGATCAGTGCACGTCGCCCATGTGCTGGGAGACCTTCTTGCGGTACATCCAGATGCCCACACCGGCGATGACCGCGAGGACCGCCTCGAAGGCGACCGCTGCCGTGGTGTCCAGGTCGACCCCGATCGCCGGGGCCGTCAGCAGACCGGTCAGGGAGTCACCCGCGGTGACCGCGAGGAACCACACGCCCATCATCTGCGAGCTGTACTTCGCCGGAGCCATCTTGGTGGTCACCGAGAGGCCGACCGGCGAGAGGCACAGCTCCGCGACGGTCTGGATGAAGTAGATCGCCACCAGCCACATCGGACTGACCCGGCCGCCGTTGGCGGCGGTGTCGATCAGCGGGATCAGGAAGACGACGAAGGAGATGCCGATCAGCACGAGGCTGGAGGCGAACTTGACGGCGGTGCTCGGCTCCTTGCCGCGCTTGTTCAGCCACAGCCAGCCCGAGGCGACCACGGGGGCGATCGCCATGATGAAGATCGGGTTCAGCGACTGGTACCAGGACGTCGGGAAGTCGAAGCCCAGCAGGTGGTTCGTGGTCGAGTTCTCGCCGAAGATCGACAGGGTCGAGCCGTTCTGGTCGTAGATCATCCAGAAGACGGCGGCGACCACGAAGAACCAGATGTAGCCCGACAGCTTGGACTGCTCGGTCGTGGTCAGCTCCTTGTCGCGCTTCATGCGCGCCAGGACCGCGACCGGGATGACCAGGCCGGCGATGCTCAGCGGCACCGTGGACCAGTCGGCGAAGTTGCCGGTGACGGCCATCAGGCCGTACAGGGCGGCCGCGACGATCAGCCAGATCAGGCCCTTGCGCAGGGCGGACCGCTTCTCCTGCTCGGTGGCGGGCGTCGAGACGACGTCGCTCTGCGGGCTCAGGTGGCGGGTGCCGAGCATGAACTGGGCGAGGCCCAAGGCCATGCCCACCGCCGCGAGCGCGAAGCCGAAGTGCCAGTTGACGTTCTCGCCGACGGTGCCGATGGTCAGCGGGGCGAGGAAGGCGCCGACGTTGATGCCGATGTAGAAGAGCGTGAAGCCACCGTCGCGGCGCGGGTCCTCCGGGCCGTCGTAGAGGTGGCCGACCATCGTGGAGATGTTCGCCTTCAGCAGCCCGGAACCGAGCGCCACGAGCACCAGGCCCGCGAAGAAGGTCACCGCGTTCGGCACGGCGAGCGTGATGTGGCCGAGGATGACGACGGCGCCGCCGATGGCGACCGTCCTGCGCGGCCCCCAGAAGCGGTCGGCCATCCAGCCGCCGGGCATGGCGAGCAGGTAGACCATCGCCATGTAGACCGAGTAGATCGCCGTGGCCGTGGTGGCGTTCATGTGCATGCCGCCGGGCGCGATCAGGTACAGCGGGAGCAGTGCCTTCATGCCGTAGAAGCTGTAGCGCTCCCACATCTCGGTCATGAAGAGCGTGGCCAGGCCCCGGGGGTGGCCGAAGAAGGTCTTCTCGCCACCAGCGGTGCTCGACGGGTCCTTCGTCAGGCTGGACGCCATGATCGATCCTTGTGTGCTCGGGACGCGGCGCCTCGACGAGACGAAGCGGGTACGCGCCCGGTGGGGGGAGGCCGGCACCGCCGCGGGTACGCCCTTCCGCGACGGGATCCACACCCGGAGCGCCTTCGTCGGCGGTCCGGGCCCGGCCCACAGGTCATTCACTGAAACTTCCGGGCCGGCGGGTACCGGCCCCGCACACAAAAGAGACCCTTGGCGCTCAGAGCTGCCCAAAGGTCCTTGAGTAGTGCAATAGGCGTTGAGACACCATACGACACGACAGAGCCCGATATGGAAGGACTTGAGAGATGGATCACAGGTCCAGGTGCAACCACACTCACATATTCGAAGGTCCTACCGGTAACGGCACCCAGTCCCGCAGGCCTCTCCCATCGCCTCCCGAGCTGTCCGCCGCGCGGACTACCATCAGTGCATGACCCGTGTACTGCTCGCCGAGGACGACGCATCCATCTCGGAGCCGCTGGCCCGCGCCCTGCGGCGGGAGGGTTACGAGGTCGAGGTGCGGGAAGACGGACCGACCGCGCTCGACGCCGGACTCCAGGGCGGCATCGACCTGGTCGTGCTCGACCTGGGACTGCCCGGGATGGACGGCCTCGAGGTCGCCCGCCGGCTGCGTGCCGAGGGTCACACCGTGCCGGTCCTCGTCCTGACCGCCCGCGCGGACGAGGTGGACACGGTCGTCGGACTCGACGCCGGCGCCGACGACTACGTCACCAAGCCCTTCCGCCTCGCCGAGCTCCTCGCCCGGGTCCGGGCCCTGCTGCGGCGCGGCGCCACCGAGCCCGCCCCCCAGCCCGCCACGCACGGTGTCCGCATCGACGTCGAATCGCACCGGGCCTGGATGGGCGAGGAGGAATTGCAGCTCACCGCGAAGGAGTTCGACCTCCTGCGGGTCCTCGTCCGGGACGCGGGCCGGGTCGTCACCCGCGACCAGCTGATGCGCGAGGTCTGGGACACCACGTGGTGGTCCTCCACCAAGACGCTCGACATGCACATCTCCTGGCTCCGCAAGAAGCTCGGCGACGACGCGGCCAACCCGCGCTACATCGCCACGGTCCGGGGCGTCGGCTTCCGCTTCGAGAAGAGCTGAGGGCCGGCCCGCGAAGATCCGCCGGACAGGCCCTGCGGCCTGTAGCGTCCCCGGTATCCGCCCGGCCGCCCGAGCCGGCTGACGTACAGAAGCAGGCATGCGCCGACGACTGATCAACTCGACCCTCGCCGTCGTGCTCGTGGTGATCGCCGTCTTCGGCGTCTCCCTCGTCATCGTCGAGACCCGCACCATCAGCAGCAGCGCCCAGGAGAGCGTCGACTCCGAGGCGCTGCGGCTGATCAGCGTCATCGAGAGCCGGCTCCTGGGCTCCGAGCGGATCAACCCCGGGGTGCTGGCCGAGCAGATCGACGACAAGCGCTACGCCCTCGTCAAGATGCCCGGCCGCGCCCCCATCGAGGTCGGCGAGCGCCCCGGCGGCAGAGTGATCACCGCCACGGAGACGGGCGAGCACGGTGAGAAGGTCACCGTCGAGGAGTCCCGCTCCGCCGTCACCCGCGAGGTCGGCCGCACGCTGATGATCATCGGCGCGGTGGCGCTGCTGGCCATCGTCTCCGCCGTCCTTCTCGCCGTACGCCAGGCGAACAAGCTCGCCTCGCCGCTCACCGACCTCGCGGAGACCGCCGAACGCCTGGGCTCCGGCGACCCCCGCCCGCGCCACAAGCGCTACGGGGTGCCGGAGCTGGACCGCGTCGCCGACGTCCTGGACTCCTCCGCCGAACGCATCGCCCGGATGCTGACCGCCGAACGCCGGCTCGCCGCGGACGCCTCCCACCAGCTGCGTACGCCGCTCACGGCGCTGTCCATGCGGATCGAGGAGATCTCGCTGACCGACGACCCGGACACCGTGAAGGAGGAGGCGCACATCGCCCTCGCCCAGGTCGAACGGCTCACGGACGTGGTGGAGCGGCTGCTGACCAACGCCCGGGACCCCCGGACCGGCTCGGCGGTCGTCTTCGACCTGGACGAGGTCGTGAAGCAGCAGATCGAGGAGTGGCGCCCGGCCTACCGGGGCGAGGGGCGCGCCATCGTCTGCTCCGGCAAGCACGGGCTGAGCGCCGTCGGCACCCCCGGCGCGGTCGCCCAGGTCCTGGCCGCACTGATCGAGAACTCCCTGATGCACGGCGGCGGTACGGTCGCGCTGCGCACGAGGGTCACCGGCAACCAGGCGGTCATCGAGGTCACGGACGAGGGCCCCGGCGTCCCGGCGGACCTGGGCGCCCGGATCTTCGAGCGCACCATCAGCGGCCGCAACTCCACGGGCATCGGCCTGGCGGTCGCCCGCGACCTCGCCGAGGCGGACGGCGGCCGCCTGGAACTCCTCCAGCAGCAGCCCCCGGTCTTCGCCCTGTTCCTGAGCCGCATGGCCCAGAACAGAACGGAACCGGAACGCCCGGTCCGGTAACGGAGACGCTACCGGCGCGCCGGATCCGCCTCGACCCGCACGGGCGGCGCTGGCACGGTGGTCACGAGGGCCTCTTTGTCGGCAACCACCTCCGAAGGTGCGGGGAGCGTCTTGAAGACCCACGTCCGGTACGACCAGAAACGGAACAGCGTCGCGACGCCGATCCCGACGATCTTGAAGACGTTGCTCTGGACCGGGGTGTCCCAGCCGAACCCGTACGTCGCCACGTACAGCACGCCGGTCTCGATCACCGCGCCGACCGCGCTGAACAGCAGGAACAGGGTCAGCTCACGGGTGCGGCCGGTCTTGTCGCGGTCGCGGTACGTCCAGTAGCGGAAGCCCACGTAGTTGAAGAGGATCGCGACGAACGTGGCGAGCAGCCCGGCCCGCACGGTGGGGAGGTCCGTGTAGCGCCACAGCAGGTTGGACACGGCGATGTTGACGACCAGGCCGACCGCCCCGACCACGCCGAACTTGGCGATCTCCCGGGCCAGCAACTCCAGCCGGGCCCGCAGTGCGCCTCGCTCGCTCATGTGATCGCTCAGTCCGTCCGTAGGTCCCGCTCCGTGTTCCGTCAACCCGGCCATGCTAACCAGGACGCCCGCCGGACGCCCGTGCGTACCGTGACGCGTGTGGCGGGCCCGCCCCCGCCCACGGGCGCGGGCGGGCGGTGCGGATACCCTGGGAGCGTGACGTTCCCGGTAGTCGGCATGGTCGGTGGCGGTCAGCTCGCCCGTATGACCCACGAGGCGGGCATCCCCCTCGGCATCAAGTTCAAGCTCCTCAGCGACACCGCTCAGGACTCCGCGGCCCAGGTGGCGGGCGAGGTCGTCGTCGGCGACTATCGCGACCTGGAGACGCTGAGGGCCTTCGCGCGCGGCTGTGACGTGATCACCTTCGATCACGAGCACGTGCCCACCGAGCATCTGCGGGCCCTGGAGGCGGACGGCATCCCCGTGCGCCCCGGCCCCGACGCTCTGGTGCACGCCCAGGACAAGGGGGTGATGCGCGCGAAGCTCACCGAGATCGGCGCGCCCTGCCCCCGCCACCGCATCGTGAAGGACCCGGCCGACGCCGTGGCCTTCGCCGAGGAGGCGGGAGGTTTCCCGGTCATCCTCAAGACCGTGCGCGGCGGCTACGACGGCAAGGGCGTGTGGGTGGTCCGCTCCGAGGCGGACGCGGCCGAGCCGTTCCGGGCCGGTGTCCCGGTGCTCGCCGAGGAGAAGGTCGACTTCGTACGGGAACTGGCGGCCAACATCGTCCGCTCGCCGCACGGCCAGGCCGTCGCCTACCCGGTCGTCGAATCCGTCCAGGTCGACGGCGTCTGCGACACGGTGATCGCCCCGGCCCCCGAGCTGGACGAGGCGCTGGCGGGCGAGGCCCAGCAGCTCGCGCTGCGCATCGCCTCCGAGCTGGGCGTCGTCGGGCACCTCGCAGTCGAGCTGTTCGAGACCCGTGGACCCGACGGGAAGCCCGGCATCCTGGTCAACGAGCTGGCGATGCGCCCGCACAACTCCGGGCACTGGACCATGGACGGCGCGATCACCTCGCAGTTCGCCAACCACGTCCGGGCGGTGCTCGACCTCCCCCTCGGCGACCCGCGCCCCCGCGCCCCCTGGACGGTCATGTGCAACGTCCTCGGCGGCGACTACCCGGACATGTACCAGGGCTACTTGCACTGCATGGCGCGCGACCCGCAGCTCAAGATCCACATGTACGGCAAGGACGTGAAGCCCGGCCGCAAGGTCGGACACGTCAACACCTACGGCGACGATCTGGCGGACGTGCGCGAGCGCGCCCGGCACGCGGCCGACTACCTGCGAGGAACGATCACCGAATGACTTCCCCCGCCTCCGCCGCACCGGCCGTCGGCATCGTCATGGGCTCGGACTCCGACTGGCCCGTCATGGAAGCGGCGGCCAAGGCCCTGGACGAGTTCGAGATCCCGTACGAGGTCGACGTCGTCTCCGCCCACCGCATGCCCCGCGAGATGATCGCGTACGGCGAGAACGCGGCGGGCCGCGGCCTCAAGGCGATCATCGCGGGCGCGGGCGGGGCCGCCCACCTGCCCGGCATGCTCGCCTCGGTCACCCCGCTGCCGGTCATCGGCGTGCCGGTCCCGCTGAAGTACCTGGACGGCATGGACAGCCTGATGTCCATCGTCCAGATGCCCGCCGGCATCCCCGTCGCCACGGTCTCCATCGCCGGCGCGCGCAACGCCGGCCTGCTGGCCGTCCGCGTCCTGGCCGCGGCCGACCCCGAGCTCCAGGGCCGGATGACGGAGTTCCTGGGCGACCTCAACGACCAGGCGACCGAGAAGGGCAAGCGGCTGCGCCAGAAGGCGGCGGGCGCGGAGTCCTTCGGCTTCGGGAAGTAGGCACCATGACGGACCGACTGGACCGGGCCCGGGAACTCCTCGCCGAGTACCCGGTGGTGGACGGCCACAACGACCTGCCGTGGGCGCTGCGCGAGCAGGCCGGCTACGACCTGGCCGTACGCGACATCGCCACCGACCAGTCGGCCCACCTGCACACCGACATCCCCCGGCTCCGCGCCGGGGGCGTCGGCGCCCAGTTCTGGTCCGTCTACGTGCGCTCCGACCTCGCGGGCGACGCCGCCGTCAGCGCGACCCTGGAGCAGATCGACGTCGTCGCCGAGCTGCTCGACCGCTACCCGGCCGACCTCCGCCGCGCCCTGACCGCCGACGACATGGAGGCAGCCCGCGCCGAGGGCCGGATCGCCTCCTTGATGGGTGCCGAGGGCGGCCACTCCATCGCCGGCTCACTGGGCACCCTGCGCGGCCTGCACGCCCTGGGCGTCCGCTACATGACGCTCACCCACAACGACAACATCGCCTGGGCGGACTCCGCGACCGACGAGCCCGGTGTCGGCGGACTCTCGCCGTTCGGCCACGAGGTCGTCCGCGAGATGAACCGCACCGGCATGCTGGTCGACCTCTCGCACGTCGCGGCGACGACCATGCGGGACGCGCTCTCCACCTCCGTCGCGCCGGTGATGTTCTCGCACTCCTCCGCGCGCGCCGTCTGCGACCACCCGCGCAACATCCCCGACGACGTCCTCGCCCAGCTCCCCGCCAACGGCGGCATCGCCATGGCCACCTTCGTGCCGAAGTTCGTCCTGCCCGAGGCCGTCGCCTGGACCCAGGCGGCCGACGAGAACCTGCGCGCGCACGGGCTGCACCACCTGGACACCACCGAGCGGGCGATGAAGCTGCACGCCGCGTTCGAGGCGGCCAACCCGCGCCCGGCCGCGACCGTGGCCACCATCGCCGACCACCTCGACCACATGCGCGAGGTCGCGGGCGTCGACCACATCGGCATCGGCGGCGACTACGACGGCACCGCGTTCCTCCCGCAGGGCCTGGAGAGCGTCGCCGGCTACCCGAACCTGATCGCGGAGCTGCTGCGCCGGGGCTGGTCCGCCGCCGACCTGGCCAAGCTCACCTGGCAGAACGCCGTACGGGTGCTGCGCGCCGCCGAGGACGTGGCGCGGGACCTGCGCACCCGGCGCGGCCCGTCGCACGCCACGATCGAGGAGCTGGACGCCCCGGCGGCCTGAGCCGGCGGGGCGTCTTCCTCAGGAGGCGCAGAGACAGAACGGGTGCCCCGCCGGGTCGGCGTACACCCGGAAGGTGCGCTCCCGGTCGTCCGCCTCCAGCACCGTCGCACCCAGCGCCAGCACCTCACGCTCCGCCGCGTCCAGATCGGCCACCCTCAGGTCCAGGTGGAACTGCTGCGAGGCGTCCGGCCTCGGCCACTTCGGCGGTACGAAGCCGGGGGCGGCCTGAAAGGCGAGCGGGGCGCCCGCGCCTCCGGTGAGCTCCACCCAGTCCTCCTGCTGCTCGACCTCTCCGCCGATCAGCGCGGCGTAGAAGTGCGCCAGGGCGACGGGGTCGGGACAGTCCAGGACGACGGAACCCACTGCGGCCAGAGCCATGATGCTTCCTCCTCGGGTGGACTACGGACAGACGGTTACCGGTATACCGCGTCCCGGGGGAGTCAGGCTGTCGGCCGGCCCATCGCCCGGTAGGTCCAGCCGGCCTCACGCCAGGCGACCGGGTCCAGCGCGTTGCGCCCGTCGAGGATGATCCGGTGGCCCGCGACCGCGCCCAGCGCCTCCGCGTCCAGCTCCCGGAACTCGCGCCACTCCGTCAGGTGCAGTACGACGTCCGCGCCGCGCACCGCGTCGAGCGCGCTCTCCGCGTAACCGAGGGTGGGGAAGACGCGGCGGGCGTTCTCCATGCCCTTCGGGTCGAAGACGGTGACCTGGCCGCCCTGGAGGTGGATCTGGCCGGCCACGTTGAGCGCGGGCGAGTCGCGTACGTCGTCCGAGTCGGGCTTGAACGTGGCGCCCAGTACGGCGACCCGCTTGCCGAGGAAGGAGCCGCCGCCCACGGCCTCCCGGGCCAGCTCGACCATGTGGCCCCGGCGGCGCATGTTGATCGAGTCGACCTCGCGCAGGAACGTCAGCGCCTGGTCGGCGCCCAGCTCGCCGGCGCGGGCCATGAAGGCGCGGATGTCCTTGGGCAGGCAGCCGCCGCCGAAGCCGATGCCGGCCCGCAGGAACTTCTTCCCGATGCGCTCGTCGTGGCCGATGGCCTCGGCCAGCTTCGCCACATCGCCGTCGGCGGCCTCGCAGACCTCGGCCATGGCGTTGATGAACGAGATCTTGGTGGCCAGGAAGGAGTTGGCGGCCGTCTTCACCAGTTCGGCGGTCGGGTAGTCCGTCACGACGAACGGGGAGCCCTCCGCGACCGGGACGGCGTAGACCTCGCGCAGCACCTTCTCGGCCCGCTCGCTCGTCACCCCGACGACGATCCGGTCCGGGTGCAGCGTGTCGTCCACCGCGAAGCCCTCGCGCAGGAACTCCGGGTTCCACGCCAGCTCGGCGTCGGCGCCCACGGGGGCCAGCTCCGCGAGGCGGGCGGCGAGGCGGGCGGCGGAGCCGACGGGCACGGTGGACTTGCCGACGACGAGCACGGGCCGGGTCAGCAGCGGGGCCAGCGAGTCGAAGGCGCTCTCGACGTACGTCATGTCGCAGGCGTACTCGCCGTGCTTCTGCGGGGTGTTGGTGCAGACGAAGTGCACATCGCCGAACTCGGCGACCTCCTCCCAGGAGGTGGTGAACCGCAGCCGCCCGGTGGAGCCCTCGATGCCCGCGACGTGCCGCTGGAGCATCTCCTCGAGACCCGGCTCGTACATCGGGACCCGGCCGGCGGACAGCATCTCGATCTTCTCGGGCACGACGTCGAGGCCCAGGACCTCGAAGCCGAGCTCCGCCATGGCCGCGGCGTGCGTGGCGCCCAGATAGCCGGTGCCGATCACGGTGATCCTGAGGGCCATGAAGTGCTCCTGTGAGGTGCGGGCGGAGATGCGGTGAACGAGCATAGTCCCGCCCGTGGGACCTCCCTTTTCCGGCTGTCGCGCAGCTCACGGCCCGAGCGCGTATGCCGGGGGAGGGTCGAACACCTAAAATTGGGTTACTTAACGGTAGTTAGCACCCTGGGGAGTGAGCGTCTTGGCGGGTTCGACCGATTTCGACCTGTACCGTCCGGCTGAGGAGCACGACATGCTCCGTGAGACGGTGCGTGCGCTCGCCGAGGCGAAGATCGCCCCGTTCGCGGCCGCGGTCGACGAGGAGGCCCGCTTCCCGCAGGAGGCGCTGGACGCCCTCACCGCCGCCGACCTGCACGCGGTCCACGTACCCGAGGAGTACGGCGGCGCCGGCGCCGACGCGCTCGCCACGGTCATCGTGATCGAGGAGGTGGCCCGCGCCTGCGTGTCCTCCTCCCTGATCCCGGCCGTCAACAAGCTCGGCTCGCTCCCGGTCGTCCTGTCCGGCTCCGAGGCCCTGAAGAAGAAGTACCTGGGCCCGCTGGCCAAGGGCGACGGCATGTTCTCGTACTGCCTCTCCGAGCCGGACGCGGGCTCCGACGCCGCCGGCATGAAGACCCGCGCCGTGCGCGACGGCGACTTCTGGGTCCTCAACGGCGTGAAGCGCTGGATCACCAACGCGGGCGTCTCCGAGTACTACACGGTCATGGCCGTCACGGACCCGGAGAAGCGGTCCAAGGGCATCTCGGCCTTCGTCGTGGAGAAGTCCGACGAGGGCGTCTCCTTCGGCGCCCCCGAGAAGAAGCTCGGCATCAAGGGTTCCCCGACCCGCGAGGTCTACTTCGACAACGTCCGCATCCCCGCCGACCGCATGATCGGCGAGGAGGGCACCGGCTTCGCCACCGCCATGAAGACCCTGGACCACACCCGCATCACCATCGCGGCCCAGGCCCTCGGCGTCGCCCAGGGCGCCCTGGACTACGCCAAGGGGTACGTCCAGGAGCGCAAGCAGTTCGGCAAGCCGATCGCGGACTTCCAGGGCGTCCAGTTCATGCTCGCCGACATGGCCATGAAGCTGGAGGCCGCCCGGCAGCTCACGTACTCGGCCGCCGCCAAGTCCGAGCGGGTCGACGCCGATCTCACGTTCTTCGGCGCCGCCGCCAAGTGCTTCGCGTCCGACGTCGCGATGGAGATCACCACGGACGCGGTCCAGCTCCTCGGCGGCTACGGCTACACGCGGGACTACCCGGTGGAGCGGATGATGCGGGACGCCAAGATCACGCAGATCTACGAGGGCACGAACCAGGTCCAGCGCATCGTGATGGCGCGGAACCTGCCGTAGCAAGGCCCCGGCACAGCCCCCGGCCGCGATGCCGGGGGCTGTCGCGTGCGTGCGTTGATCAACACCGCGTGGGCCGTTGCTAGGCTGCGGGCGTTGGCCGGTGCATCACAGTGGGGGAGCGGGCCGATGGACGTGACGGATGTCTTCGAGCCGCTTCAGGCGACCGACCCGGCCGAGGTGGCGGGCTACCGGCTCGCCGCCCGCCTCGGCGCGGGCGGCATGGGCCGGGTCTACCTCTCGCACACCGAGGACAGCCGGGCCGTGGCGGTCAAGGTCGTCCGGCCGGAGCTGGCGGACGACCCGGACTTCAGGAAGCGGTTCGGCCGGGAGATCCGGGCGGCCCGGCGGGTGCGCGGCGCGTACACGGCCGAGCTGATCGACGCCGACGCGGAGGACGCGCCGCCGTGGCTGGCCACGCTGTACGTGCCCGGCCCGTCCCTCACCCAGGCCGTGGCCCGGCGCGGCCCGCTGCCGGTGCCCGTCCTGCTGTTGCTGATGGCGGGGATGGCCGAGGCGCTTGAGGCCATCCATGCCGAAGGCATCGTGCACCGGGACCTGAAGCCGTCCAACGTGCTGCTGGCCGCCGACGGGCCGCGCGTGATCGACTTCGGCATCGCCCTGGCCGTCGACGGAACCTCGTACACCACGACGGGCCACCCGATCGGCACCCCCTCGTACATGGCCCCGGAGCAGGCGTCCGGGGAGGGGGCCACGGCGGCGAGCGACGTCTTCGCCCTGGCCCAGACGGCGGCGTTCGCGGCGCTGGGCAAGCCGCTCTACGGTGACGGCCCGGGCGTCTACGTGCTGTACCGGATCATCCACTCCGAGCCCGACCTGACCCTGCTGCCCGAACCCCTGCGGCCGCTGTTCGCCCGGTGCCTGGCCGCCGACCCGGCCGAGCGGCCCGCCCCTGCGGAGATCGTGGAGTGGTGCCGGGAACGGCTGGGCGCGGGCGCCGACGCGGACGGGGCGCACGCCGTGTGGCGGGAGATCAGCGGCCCGGAGGCCACGGTCCCGGCCCCGGTGCCCGACTCCACCCCGGTGCGGCCGGATCCCTGGGCCGCGCCGCCGCCCGCACCGGCCGAGCGCGGGGCACGCCGGCGTCGCGTCGCGCTGGTGTCGGCCGTCGGCGTGGTGAGCGCGCTGCTGGTCCTCGGCCTGGCTTGGCGGGCGATGGGGCCCATGGGCGGGGGAGCGCACCGGGCCGACGCGTCGGCGTCGGCCGCTCCGTCGTCGGGGGCGAGGAAGACCACGCCGGAGTCGGCGCGTTCCTCGTCGGCGGGCAGGGTCGCCGACGCGCTGACCGCGCCGAGCACGTCGCCCTCGCCCCGGGAGCCGAAGGCCGAGCCGTACACCCCGGTCATGGTGACCGCGAAGCGCTCGGTGAACCTCGCGAACCCGTTCGAGGGTGTGAACGGCAAGCAGGGCGACATCCGCTTCAGCTGCAAGACGCCCGGCTGCGAACTGACGAGCGACACGAGCGTGTTCGTGCTGATGTACGGCAAGCCGGGCGCCACGCTCGACGACTGCCGTCTGTTTCTCGACCACAGCAAGATGCGCAGCCTTCCGCTGGCCGCCGTGGCGAGCGGAAGCGAGATCTGCGTGAAGAACGCCTCCGGAGACATCGCGCTGTACGTGATCGTGACGAAGTCGACCGCGATGCCGGAGGTCGCCTTCGTCACGGGGGACATGACGGTCTGGCGCAACGCGGCGTAGCGTTCCTTACGCCTCGCCCTTGCGCCGCACCATCTCCCCGATCCACACCGGCGCATACGGCGACGTGCATCCCCGGGGCGTCGGGTAGTCCTTCAGCACACCCAGCCGCTCGCCGATGTCCAGCGCGCGGGCGCGGTGCTCCGGGTGCTCGATGCCGATCTGGGCGAGACAGGTGTTCATCGCCCACTGGAGGCGCTCCGGGGCGCCGCGCATCTCCGCCTCGATGACGTCGAGCAGCCCGCCCAGGTCGAGGCCGTCGGGCTTCTTCACGACCCGGTCGGCGGTCAGCGCCCACCCGGCGCTCGCGACGACCGGATCGGCATCCTCCGTCCAGGCGAGACGCAGCCCCTCCGCGTGCGGGCTCTTCTTCACCACGTAACCCACGAGCCAGTCGTGCACCTTCGGTGCCCGCGCCTCGCGCAGCATCCGGTCCAGCTCGTCCCGCGTGTACTCCTTCGGCCGGCAGACCAGCAACGCGACGAGCCGCGCGGCGGTGTCGTCCGTCTCCCACAGCTCGACGGCCAGCTCCTGCCGCTTCCCCAGCCGCTTGGCGAGGGCGCGCAGCTTGCTGAGGTTCACCCCGTGGTCGTCGCCGTGCCGCGCGTTGACGGCGCGTGCCTTGGGATCGTCCAGCGCGGCGAGCTCGGCCATGACGCCGGTGGCGGTTGCTTCGGTCATGAGGCGCGGAACACTTCCTCGGCGGAGGAGACCGTGGTGGCGCGCTGGAGCCATTCGTGCAGGAGCTGCGGGTCGGTGCAGGTGGCGATCTTCTCGCGGTCCGCGTCGGTGAGGGCGATGCCACGTACACCGAGAACGAGCAGCAGACCTTCTGCGCGGCCTTCAGCGCGGCCTTCAGCGCGGCCCTCGTCCCGGATCTCCTCCGACATGAAGGACTTGTAGAAAGAGGTGTCCACGGCCACCAGGTTCCTCCACTGTTGTGCGGCCGGACGACTGCCCAGGCCCTGTGCGGTGAGTTCGACGATGGGGTCGGTGATGTTCTCGGGCGCGTCCCGCAGTGCTGCGGACAGCGTTTTCAGTATGGCACCGACGTCGGGATTGTCGGCATGTGTGATGGCCGCGAGGGTGGCGAGTGCGAGGTCCTTGCGGGCTTCCGCGACGCTCTTGATGACGGGCATGTTGTGCGGTCCGGCGACGAGTGGGCGGAGGGTGAGCGTCTGCCACTGTCGCAGGCCGATGGTGAGGGGGCGGGCAGCCCATTCGGCAGTGGCGCGGTCCTGGCAGACGATGAGGAGCAGGACCGGCAGGCCGCCGTATCTGTTGTGGAGATAGCTGACGTAGTACGGCCAGCTGGCGGCCTTGCGAGGGTCCTTCTTGCCCTGCGCCTCGATCGCGAGGACGAAGGCCCCTTCCTCCTGCGTCTCGATGCGGAGGAGGGTGTCCACGCGTCGCTCGACCGGGCTGTTCTCGGTGAGGTCGGTGGGCAGAACGGTGGCGGAGACGGGCGGCGGGATATCGATACCGAGCACCTCGGACACCCGGGAGAAGAGTCCCGGGTATTCCTGGAAGATGCGGTGCATCGCCTCATGGGGTGAGCTGACCATGCGGGTCCGTTCGGTAGTCCGGCGGTTCAGGGGGTACGGCAGTCGCGGCATGCACCCGGTTCCGGGGCGCGGAAGGCTCGGTTGCAGCCGTCGCAGTTCTGGAGGGGGATGACGGTGGGCAGCGCCGCCGGGGCCGGGAGCGGGGGTGGCAGGAGGGCCGTGATGCGGTGGCGGAGGAGGCGCGCCGGGTGGGCGAGGGGCGCCGGGAGGTCCGTGGTGAGAGCCCGGCGGATGGCGTCGGGGTGCGCGTCGCGTTCGAGCCAGGTGGCTACCCCCGGGGCGAGGGCGGCGACGTCCGCCTCGGAGAGCGTCAGGACGGGCGCGTGGCGGCGGAGGTCCGCGAGGAGCAGGGCGGCGGCCTGGTGGAAGGCGAGGGTGCGGGGCTGGGGAAGCGGCCTGGGTGCGGGTGCCGCACTTGGCTTCGGCTCGGTGCGCGGTTTCCCGGGCGGGGGCGGCGGGGCAGCCGCGCGAGGGTGCTCGTACGGCGGGGTGGGCGGCGGTGCCGTGGTGCGCGGGGCCTCGTCCGGCACCGGTGGCGCCGGGGCCGTCGCGTGCGGCCGGTTGTGCGACTCCGTACGCGTCCGTACGCGGCCGTCCCGCAGGCGTACGCGGATGCGGCGCAGGTAGCCCGCCGCCTCCAGCTCGCGCAGGCCGGCCGCGATCCGCATCTCGCTCTCCGGGAAGCGGGCGGCGAGCACCTTGACGCCGATCTTCGCGCCCTCGGGCAGTGACTGGATGTGGACGGCGAGCCCGATCGCGAGGAGGGACAGCTCGTCGTGCTGCGCGAGGTGGTTGCCGATGACCGTGAAGCCGTACGTGTGGCGGGAGTTGACGTGGATGACACCGGAGGTCGGTGTGGCGTCGCCGGGGGAGCCGGGTGAACCGGGCGGGGCGCACGGGGGCGCGATAGCCTGCTGGGCAGTCATCGGGAAGCTCACTTCTTCCTCGGTGGTCAGGCCCTGGCCGGGGTTCACAGTCCCGGTCGGGGCCAACTCGTCTCTGGGGGTTGTTGCCGCGAGCATATGCCCGACAACCGACCCCAAATCCAGCTCAGTTGCCATTTGTCACCCGCGCGAGTGATCGGCGTTCGGACGGGGTTCGGGTGGGGTGGGGTTGGGTTCTTTCCCGAGGTTCTTTCAAAGCATTTGGCGTCGTGGCACACCGGGTCGCGGCCTTCCGCGTCGTGGCGCACCGGGTCGTGGAAACCCGCGACCCGGTGCGCCCGCGCCTGCCTGCGGTGAATGTCCGGCGCTTGTCCGGCGTTGTCCCGGCTGTCCGGCGTGACGTGTGGGGACGTCAGCGGTTGAGCAAGAACGGCACGCACGTCGAAAGTGGGGCACGGATGAACGCCAACAGCGAGGCGGACGAGCACGGTTGGGACGTCGATCCCGAGGACGAGTCGGGCGCGGCGGTGGTCGCCGCCGTGGGCCGCCAGCTCAAGGCGTGGCGCGAGGCGGCGGGGATGCGGGCGGCGGAGTTCGGAGTGCTGATCGGGTACGGGGAGGACCTGATCTACAAGGTGGAGGGCGGCAGGCGCATCCCCCGGCCCGAGTACCTGGACAAGTCGGATGACCTCTTGGGTGCGCACGGCAAGATCGCTGTGATGAAGCAGGACTTGGCGGTGGTGCGGTACCCGAAGAAGGTCCGGGAGCTGGCGAAGATGGAAGCCCAGGCCGTGGAGCTGTTGGCGTACGGCAATGGCAGCTTCCACGGCTTGTTGCAGACGGAGGAGTACGCGCGTGCGCTGTTCTCCATGCGGCAGCCTGCGTACTCCCAGGAAGAGGTGGAGCGCGGCGTTGCCGCACGCATGGCCCGGCAGGTGGTCTTCGAGCGCTTGCCCAGCCCGACGTTCGCATTCGTCCAGGAAGAAGTGGCGCTTCGCCGCCCGCTCGGAGGCAAGATGGTTCTGCGCCGCCAGCTTGAACACCTTCTGGCGATGGCTGATTTGCGCAACGTCACCATCCAGGTGATGCCCATGGATCGCGACGAGCACGCGGGAATCGATGGTGAGATCCAGGTGCTGAAGTTCAAGGATGGAACGGCGGTAGGGCGCTCCGAGGGCGCCTTTGGCGGGCGGCCCGTCTCCGACCCGAAGCGGCTCAGAATCCTTGAGTTGCGGTGTGGAATGATCCGGGCCCAGGCTCTCACTCCTGGGGAGTCGAAGGCGTTCATCGAGCAAGTGCTGGGAGAGACATGATGCGCAAGCTGTCCGCCGGGGATGCTTCCACGCCGGAGTGGATCAAGAGCAGCTATAGCGACAGCAGTAACGGCAGCGAGTGTGTCGAGGTCGCGGCTGTGCAGGACGCCGTCCTCGTCCGGGACTCCAAGGACACCCGCCGCCCCCACCTCGCCCACCCCCCGCACGCCTGGGCCGCCTTCGTCGCCTACGCGGCCCGGGCCGCATGACGCACCCCCACCTGCCCACCACCGAGGCCGCCGTCACCGCCATACGAGAAGTCGCCGAGGCGTACAACCTGGAGGTCACGGTCACCGACGACATCGGGGCCGACCAGACCTCCCGGCGGGAGTCCGCGGGGGCGTTCGCCGTGGTCGACGCCGACGGGTCCCTGCCGCACGAGGCGTTCATCGAGCTGGGCGGGGTCCCGGCCGTCACCGTGCAGGTGTTCCCGGAGGACGACGCACGGGTCACCGTCGACGGGGTGGTGTTCGAGGACGTGGACCGGGACTCGGTGCCCGCGTTCCTGCGGTCCGTGTACGGCGGCATGGCGTACGTGAAGGGCCGGCTGTTCCCGCCGGGGCAGTGGCTCGTCGTGCCGTTGCCCGGGGACGAGACGTACAAGGAGCTGGTGCCGCGCACCATGCTCAGCCCCTGGCTGTCCCGTAACTTCCGCAGTGCCTGAGGACCCTGAGGGCATAGCGCGCCTCGCCCGGCTCTTCGACGCGCTCGGGGCCGAGGACGCCGAGGGGTGGGCCGAGTCCGAGGCCGAGGAGGGGCTGCCGCAGCTCGCCCGGTTCCGGTTCCTGCGGATGGTGTGGCAGGACATCGACGCCTGGAGCACCACCGCGTCCGACTGGGTCGCCGCCTACCGCAGGGACGGCGCGGCCGGTGGCGCCGTCGAACGCGCCGTGCGCCTCGGGCTCACCGCCGACGAGCTGGGCGAGATCGCCCGCGAGGTGGCCAGGGAGACCGCGTTCGCCCTGCTCCAGGGGCTGGACGACCCGGAACGGGGCGACGAGCCGGACGAGGTGGCGGGGCGGCTGCCCGGGTGGACCCTCGCCGAGCTGTCCGCGCGCGACGAGCCCACCGGGCGCGTCCTCGGCGCCCTGCACGAGGACCTGAACGAGACCGAACCGCAGACCCCGACCAGCCGTACCGGAGGCGACACCGTATGACCGCGTTCGATGTGATGGAGCGGCGGATATGGGGCGGGCGGGCCGACGCCTACGCCCGCACCGCTGCCCGGCTGTGCGTCCACACCGTGCCCGCCCTGCTGGACGCCGCCGGTGTCGCGCCCGGGACCCGCCTGCTCGACGTGGGGTGCGGCAGCGGCAACGTGACCGCCGCCGCCCTCGGGCGCGGCGCGTCCGTCCGGGCCGTGGACGCCGAGCCCGGCATGGTCGAGGCGACCCGGCGGGCGGCGCCCGGGGCCGAGGTGCGCTCCGGGACGCTGCCCCGGCTGCCGTACGCCGACGGGGAGTTCGACGCGGTCGTCGCCAACTTCGTGGTCAACCACGTCGGCCGCCCCCTGGAGGCGCTGGTCGAGATGCGCCGGGTCACCCGCCCCGGAGGCACCGTCGCCGTCACCGTCTGGCAGCTGCCCGGCGCTCCGGGCCAGGCGCTGGTCGGTCGGGCCGCCCAGGCCGCCGGGCTCGCCCGGCCCGACTGGATGGCCACGGTGGACGAGGAACGCAACTTCGCGCGCACCCCGGACGGCCTGGCCGCGCTGCTCACCGCCGCCGGGCTCGGGGACGTACAGAGCACCGCGCACGCCTGGGACCACCGGGTCGCCCCGGACGACTGGTGGGCGGGCCTCGCGGCCGGAATCGGTGCGGTCGGCGGAATGGTCACGAGCGCCGGCCCGGAGGGCGTGGCGGCGGCCAAGCGCGCGTACGACGCCCTGTGCCCCGAATTCCTCGCGGACGACGGTCTGCTGACCTTGCCGCACGTGGCGGTGCTGGCTCAGGGCAGGGTGTAGAAGGTGCCCGGCTGCCAGGGCGGCGGATCCGCGACGACGCTCTCCAGCCGGGCTCCCGCCAGCAGGCAGTCCAGGGCCCAGCGGTTCGCCGAGTGGGCGATCAGGAGGACCTGGCCTCCGTCCCACTCGGCCGCCAGGTCCCGCAGGAACGCGGCCGTCGCCTCGACCACGTCCCGGTAGCTCTGGCCGCCGCCGGGCCACGGGCGGTCGATGTGCCGCGTGCGCAAGGGGTGGACCACGGCGGTCGGGCCGCCGTTCAGCTCCCCGTAATCGCATTCACGCAGGCGCGCGTCCTGGCGGAGGACCGGCGACCCGGCACCGGCGAACGCGATGCGGGCCGTCTCCACGGCGCGCGCCAGGTCCGAGGTGTAGACGGCGTCGAGCCCGGTGCCGCTCCGCCGCTCGCCCAGTTCGGCTGCCTGGCGGCGCCCGGTGGGAGAGAGCCTGCCCGGCAGCCACCCCGTGGCGACACCCGCCTCGTTGTCGGTGGTCGTGGCGTGCGACTCGTACACGATCCGGACGGGCATGGCGGCTCCGCATCAGGTGGAGGGGGTGCGGCGCCGCACCCCCTCAGTTCTCCGTGACCGTGACCTTCTCGTCGTTCTTCAGCTGCTCCACCAGCTTCTTCACCTTCGCCTTGTCCCAGGCGAGGTTGGAGCCCACGTTCCCGGCGATCGGGATGTTCATCGACGTGCCTTCGCCGCCCGTGACGCCCTTCATCGCGAAGAACATCTTGCCGAGCGACCAGAGCGACATGTCCTTGTCCACGATCAGCGTGTCCAGGCCGGCGCCCATCGTCGGGTACAGCTTGAACGGGTTGACGATCGTGGAGAACGTCGCCGTCTGGCTCGCCAGGGCCGCGAGGAACTTCTGCTGGTTCTTCGTGCGGTCCAGGTCCGAGGTGAAGGCGTGGCGGGTGCGGACGAAGGCCAGGGCCTGCTGGCCGTTCAGGGTCTGCTTGCCGGCCGGGAAGTC
This sequence comes from Streptomyces sp. DT224, assembly GCF_049844595.1. Lineage (NCBI taxonomy): Bacteria > Bacillati > Actinomycetota > Actinomycetes > Kitasatosporales > Streptomycetaceae > Streptomyces > Streptomyces sp. DT224. Next base: position 32,991 of record NZ_JBNCLI010000006.1, on the reverse strand, counting down.
GGCGCCCGACCACTTGTCCTTGAACGCCTTCGGGATGTCCAGCTCGACCCCGCCGATCGCGTCCACGACCTTGGCGAAGCCGCCGAAGCCGATCTCGACGTAGTGGTCGATGTGCAGGCCGGTGTTGAACTCGACCGTGCGGACCAGCAGCTCGGGACCGTCCGTGGCGTACGCGGCGTTCAGCTTCGTCGTCCTGCCCGTGGCCGGGTATTTCTTGCCGGACTCGGAGCCGACGAACGACGGGATCTCGACGTTCGAGTCACGCGGCAGCGAGACCAGCGTCGGGCCGTTGTCGCCGGTGTGCAGGATCATCATCGAGTCGGTCCGCTTGCCGTCGGCCGAGCCCGTGTGGAGCCGCTTCTTGTCCTCGGACGTCATGCCCTCGCGGCTGTCCGAGCCGACGATCAGGTAGTTCGTCCCCTTGCCCGCCTCCGGCCGCTCGATGACCTTCGACAGGTCGACGGCGCGGTTCAGCTTGGAGTCGGCCCAGAAGTACGTGCCCACGGAGACGCCGAGCAGCGCGACGACCAGGACCAGCGCGCCGATCTTGATCCGGCGGCCCCAGTTGGGCGCGGGTCTGGGGCGGCCCTGGGCCGGGCCCCGGTCGCCGCCGCCGGAGCCCGGACCGTGGCCGCCGCTGCCGGAGCCGTAGACCTGGCCCGTGTTGTAGCCGCTGTCGTAACCCTCGTCGTACTGCGGGTGACCGCCGTCGTAGCCCGAGGGCTGCTGCGGTACCGGGCGCTGCCTCGGCGGCGCGGGGCGCTGCGGCGGCGGGGCCGGGCGGCGCTGGACGTGCGGCATCGAGCGGGCGCTCTCGGGCCGCTCGCTCGCGCTGCCCTGCCCGTAGCGGTTGCCGCTGCGGTTGTCGTCGGTCCAGCCGTCGGGCCAATCGTTCATACGGACCAGTGTGCAGGCCGGGGCCGTCCCTCTTACAGGGCGAGAGGAAAATCGCACCAGGGCTGTTGCGAAGCTGATGCATTGCGACGCCGTTCCGGCCCCCGCATAAGGTGGACGGTATGACAGATCAGGCTCCGCGCCCGGAGAGCGACATTCCGGGCAAGCCCACCGCGGCTTCCCGGACCACCCTCAGCCACATCATGACCGGCAGCGACACCAATCTGCTGGGTACGGTGCACGGCGGCGTGATCATGAAGCTGGTGGACGACGCGGCGGGCGCGGTGGCCGGCCGGCACTCCGGCGGGCCCGCCGTCACGGCCTCGATGGACGAGATGGTCTTCCTGGAGCCGGTCCGCGTCGGCGACCTCGTGCACGTACGCGCCCAGGTCAACTGGACCGGCCGCTCCTCGATGGAGGTCGGCGTCCGGGTCATGGCCGAGCGCTGGAACGAGTCGACGCCCGCGACGCAGGTCGGCAGCGCGTACCTGGTGTTCGCCGCGGTCGACGCGGACGGCCGGCCCCGCCCCGTACCGCAGGTGATCCCGGAGACCGAGCGCGACAAGCGGCGCTACCAGGAGGCCCAGATCCGCCGCACGCACCGCCTGGCGCGGCGCCGCGCGATCAGGGAGCTCCGCGAGAAGCGGATCGCCGAGGGCATCGAGGACTGAGGGCCACGGGGCTGACCGAGAGGTGCGGGGCTCACCCCTGACCGGTGCCGTCCTCAGGCGCCGGTCGGGCCGGGGTCGCCGGGGTGACGTCAGACGCCGGTCGGGCCGGCTCCGCCCGCCTCACGCGCACGCCACCTCGTCCCCCTTCACCGCGCCGAACCTCCCCGGCTCCGGTTCCTCCGCGTGGACCCGCTCGACCGCGTGGTGATCCGTGCCCGCCGTCACCCGCATCGTCGCCCCCTGCCCCGGCACCGCCCGCAGCTCGGCGCCCGGCAGCGCCGCCGCCAGGGTCTTCGCGGACCGGTCCCAGCGTGGGTCGTACGTGACCAGGGTGCGTTTCAGGTCGTGCCCCGGTGCGGTGAGCGGTGCCCGGGTCGTGTCGAAGCCGGTGGCGTGCAGTGCGGCATCGACCTCGGAGCCCAGGCCGTCCTTCGCGGTGCCGTTGTAGACCTGGACGCGGATCCGGGCCGGCGGGACGTCCACCTTCTTCGCCGGGGCCTTCTCGGCCGGCTGGGCCGTGGTCAGGGGTTTGTCCTCGCGCAGGGCGGTGAACAGCTGCTTCGACTTGACCGGGTCCCACTTCACCGTGGAACCGATGCCCTTGACCTGGTACGCGACATCGCCCATCGGCACCGAGGCGAATTCGGACGAGGCCGCCGAGAACCCCCGCATCGCCTGGCCGATGGACAGCATCTGCTCCGTGTCGAAGCCCCGGTCGGCCCGGACGGACTTCAGCATCGTCGAGGCGACCTCCCGGAACGTGACCGGGTTCAGCAGCACCCCGCTGCTCGTCGCCTGCTTGATCAGCGACGCCATGAACTTCTGCTGGCGCTGCATCCGGCCCAGGTCGGCGGCCCCGTCGATGTGCCGGGACCGTACGTACTGGAGTGCCTGGCCGCCGTCGAGGGTGTGGGGGCCGGGCGCGAGGTCCAGGCCGGTGTAGGAGTCCTTCAGCGGGCGGGTCGTGCAGATCTTCACCCCGCCGAGGGTGTCGACCGTGGTCATGAAGCTGGTGAAGTCGACCTCCAGGTAGTGGTCGATCTTGACACCGGTCATGTGCTCGACGGTGCGCACGGTCAGAGCCGGCCCGCCCTCCGCGTACGCCGCGTTCAGCTTCACCGGGTGCGCCGCGTGCTCCTTGCCGGTCGTCCGGTCCCGGTGCGCCGGGATCTCCGCGTAGCTGTCGCGGGGGAGGCTGACGACGCTGGCGCGCTCCTCGTCCGCCGAGAGGTGGACCAGCATGATCGTGTCTGTGCAGTGGCAGGGCTCACCGCCCAGCCGGTACTTCCGCTTCTCGTCCTTGCTGATCTTCTCGCGGCCGTCGGTGCCGACCAGCAGCAGATTCATGCCGCGCCCGCCCGCGGGCCGGTTCTTCATGTCCTTGAACGGATCGACGCGGTCGATCCCGTTCTCCAGGTTCGTCACGACCGCGTGCCCGATCCCGCCCGCCCCGAGCACCAGGACCGAGAGACCGGTCGCGACCCGCATGCCCCAGTGCGGCCGCTCGTCCTGCTTTCTCGGCCGCCGGCGCCGTGCGGGCGCGGGGCGGGGCCGGGCGGGACGGGGTGAGCGGTGCGGCGTGGGCACGGGGAGACACCTCCGCGGTGCGAGGGGGACCGTTCGTACGGTAGGCCCGTATGATCCTCATCCCGGGAGGCCACCCGGGGGCGCGCGCCGCTGTCCCCCATTCGCGGTAACGTGGCGGCCGAATACCGCCCGGTGGGGTACGAGCCCCCGGCGCCCCCGAGGACCACCCGAGGACCACATGTCTGCCGCGCAGCCTCCCGCCGTCTCCGTGATCATGCCGGTGCTCAACGAGGAGCGCCACCTCCGTAACTCCGTGCGCCACATCCTGGAGCAGGAGTACGCGGGCGAGATGGAGGTCGTGATCGCGCTCGGCCCCTCCACGGACCGTACGGACGCGATCGCCGCCGAGCTGGTCGCGGAGGACCCCCGCGTCCACACCGTGCCGAACCCGACCGGCCGCACCCCCGCCGCCCTCAACGCCGCGATCAAGGCGTCGAGCCACCCGATAGTCGTCCGCGTCGACGGCCACGGCATGCTCTCGCCGAACTACATCGCGACCGCCGTCCGGCTCCTGGAGGAGACGGGCGCGCAGAACGTCGGCGGCATCATGCACGCCGAGGGCGAGAACGCCTGGGAGGACGCCGTCGCGGCGGCCATGACCTCGAAGATCGGCGTCGGCAACGCGGCCTTCCACACCGGCGGCCAGGCGGGCCCCGCCGAGACCGTGTACCTGGGCGTCTTCCGCCGCGAGGCGCTGGAGAAGGCCGACGGGTACAACGTCGAGTTCATCCGCGCCCAGGACTGGGAGCTGAACTTCCGCATCCGCGAGTCCGGCGGCCTGATCTGGTTCTCGCCCGAGCTGCGCGTCCAGTACCGCCCCCGCCCCTCCGTCCGGGCGCTCGCCAAGCAGTACAAGGACTACGGGCGCTGGCGCCACGTCGTCGCCCGCTACCACGCCGGCTCCATCAACCTGCGCTACCTGGCGCCCCCGACCGCCGTCGTCGCCATCGCGGCCGGCCTCGTGGTGGGCGCGGCGGTCACCCCGTGGGCGCTGATCGTCCCCGGCGGGTACGTCGCGGCGATCGTCGCGGGCTCCCTCCCCGCCGGCAAGGGCCTGTCGCTGAAGGCCCGCGCGCAGATCCCGGTCGCGCTGGCGACCATGCACATGTCCTGGGGCTACGGCTTCCTGACGAGCCCGCGCTCGCTGGCGAGGAAGGTCATCGCGAGCCGCCGCCCGGCGATCGCCGAGCCGGGCGCGCCGGTGGCCTGATCCGGACGAAGGTCCGAGACGGACGAGAGGGGGCGCCCTGCCGGACCGGGCGCCCCCTCTCGCGTACCGCGTGTCAGCTCTTTCCGTCCCACTTGTAGACGGAGTAGATGTCCATGCACTGGTCCTCGTCCGCGGCGTTGAGGTCGTCCGCGCCTTCCGGAAGCTCACCCGCCTCGGCCTTCGGGGCCTTGTACACGGTCCCCTCGCGCCAGTCCGCACCGACGACGAGGGTCAGCCCGCCGGCCTTCGGGTCGGCCTCGACCGCCGTGGCCGGGAGCCCCAGCGCCTCGGCGACGGACTGGGCGTCCGACCTGCCCTGGGCCCCGTCCTCCTTCGCGTACCGCACCACCGTGTCCTTGCTCGGCTCGGAGGGCTGCGAGGTCTTGGCCTCGGCGAAGCCCTTGCCGTGCAGGATGTCGGCGACCTCGCCGGCCCGCCCGTCCTTGGACGGCTGGCCGACACCCGTGCCGTTCACCACCGAGACGCCGAGCGTCGCCGGCTCCGCCGCGGGGGGCCCGGAGGGCTTCGCGGTGGACGAGGGCTTCTTCTTCTCCTTGCCGTTCTTGTCGAACGCGACGTCCTCACGGACCAGACGCCACAGGGAATCCGCGGACTTCTCGACGGGGACCAGCTTGTTCTTGTCCTGCGACCACTCGGCCGTCGGCATCGTCGTCATGGTGATGCGGTTGATCGGCACGCCCTTGAGCTGCATCGCCAGGTCGTACAGCTTCTTGACCGAACGGATCTCGTCGGAGACCTGCAGGGCCTTGGTCGCCGTCTCCGCGAGGTTCATCAGCCGGCCCGCGTCCGACCACAGGTTCTGCTTCTTCAGCGTGCGCAGCATGGAGTTCATGTACATGTGCTGTGCCTTGGCCCGGTTCTGGTCGTTGCCGAACGCGTGCCGGGTACGCAGCCACTGCAGCGCCTGCTTGCCCTGCACCGTGTTCTTTCCCGCCGGAAGCTTGAGGCCGGAGCCCCCGGGAACGAGGCGCGTGGGCTTGTCCCACACCCCCGTCTTCACGCAGACCTCCACCCCGCCGATCGCGTCCGCCATGGCCACCACGCCCGCGAAGTCGAGCATGATCCAGTGGTCGATGTAGACGCCGGTGAGCTTCTCCCAGGTGGTCAGCGTGCAGCCGGGGCCGCCGCGCTGGAGGGACTCGTTGATCGGCCTGTTGTCCGTCGCGGGGTACTTCTGACCGGTGTCGGGGTCCGTGCACTCGGGGATCTCGAGGATCGTGTCGCGCGGAATGCTGACCAGCGAGGAGTTCTTCCGGTCCGCCGAGATGTGCAACAGCATCTGCACGTCGGCCCGGGGCTTGTCCCCGACCGTGTCCTTGCTGCCGCCGAGCTTCACGTTCTCCGCGCTGTTCCGGCTGTCCGAGCCGATCAGCAGGATGTTCAGCGGGGTGTCGCCCGCGGCGTTGGGCGCGGCCTTCTTCACACCGCTCTCGCCACCGCTGCGGGCGCTGCTGCGGATGTTGTTGTTGAGGTGCTGGTAGTAGAGGTATCCGGCGGTGGCGGTGCCCAGGATCAGCACCGCCATGGATATCGCCATCCACCGGAACACACGGCGTCTTCGGGACTTCTTCGCAGCCCGCTTACGCGGCTTGGCACGCCGATGGCCCGCCCGCCCGCCGCCGTCGCCGTGCCCGGTGTCACCGGGGTGCGTGCCGGCCCGGTCGCCGCCGCCCTCGTCCCCGCCCTTCCGGCGGGAGTGCGTCCGCGACCGCGTCCCCTCCCCAGTCGTGCTGCTCCGTCCCACCAGGACCCCCCTGCTGCTCAGACTCGTATGGCGCGGTGAGACGGCGTCACTTGGAGCACCCCGCGGATTCGGCGCTGGACTTCGGAATGTCGATCTTCTTCGGTGCCGTGATCGGCGTACCGGCCGCCTGGAAGTCCTTGCCCAGCGTCAGCACCATCGCCTGGAGCCCCTCGGCGTCGGTGGTGCCCGGCTTCATCGCGGAGCCGGGCAGCCCCATCATCTCCGCGAGGGCACGGGCCTGGTCCGCCTGGTTCGGGGCGTACTCCAGCGTCGTCCTGGCGATCTTCTCGGGCGCGTTGGCCTTGTTCGTGGACTTCAGGACGCCCTTGGTGTTCTGCAGCCAGGTGACCGTCTGCTGGGCACCGCCGGGGACCTCGCCGCCGTTGTACACATCGACGCGGACGTCGGCCGGCGCGGCCTTGGTTCCCTTGAGGAGCGCGTCCTGCTTGCTCTTGGCCTTCTTCTTCTGCGCGGCCACCTCGGTGAGCGAGGTGTCGTCGCGCAGCATCGAGAACAGCTGCTCGGCCTGCGTCGGGTGCGGGACGACCGTGACGGGCTTGGGCTCGTCGGGGTTGTCGATCACCGGCATGGTGACGAACGTGATGTTCTTCGTGTCCGTCTTGGTGATCTCCTTGGCGAGCGTGCTGAGCTTCTTCACGTCGCCGATGGGCTTGTCGACCGTCAGGGCCTTGGTCGCCGCGTCCGCCACCTTGAACAGCTTCGTCGGGCTGGTCAGCGTGTCGTCCGACTTGGCCTGCTTGATCATCGACCCGATGAACTGCTGCTGGCCCTTGATCCGGTCGAGGTCGCTCCCGTTGGCGTAGGCGTGCCGCGTCCGTACGAACGCCAGCGCGTCCTCGCCCTCGACCTTGTTCGGGCCGGCGGGCAGGTTGAGGTGGGACTTGGGGTCGTTGATGGCGTGGTCGAGGCAGATGTTGACGCCGCCGACCGCCGTGGACAGGGTCTTCACCGCGTTGAAGTCGACCATCATGAAGTGGTCGATCTTCACCCCGGTCAGCTCCTCGACCGTCTTCATCGTGCAGCCGGGGTCGCGGCCGCTCTCGCCGAGGCTCCGGTTGAACCGGACGTGCTCCGTGCCCGGGATGGTCTTCTCGGAGCCGTCCTCCTGCTTGGCTTTGCACTCCGGGATGTCGGTGATGAGGTCGCGCGGGATGCTCATCGCCGTGGCGTTGGTGCGGTCCTCGGAGACGTGGAACAGGATGTTCGTGTCCGCGTGGCCGACGCTGCCCTTGTCGCCGTAGCCCTCGTTGCCCTTACCGGTGCGCTTGTCCGTACCGATGACCAATATGTTGATGGGGGCGTGGGCGGTGACGACGTCCTTGTTGCCGGCGTCGCCGATGTCCACGGTGTTGATGTTGCCGTTGAGGCGCTGGTAGAGCCAGTAGCCGCCGGCCGAGACGCCCACGAGTACGAAGGCCATCACGCCGCCCGTCCACAGCAGCGCCTTCTTGCCGCGCGACTTGGGGGCCTTGCGCTTACGGCGACCCGGGCCGGTGTCACCGGGTGCGGGGCGCTGCTGGCCGCGCGCGCCGTTCGCCGACCGCCGCCCGCCCTGGCGCGGCACCTCGGTGGCCCGCCGCGGGGAGTCGCCCGCGGGTGCACGGCGAGGGGTGCTCGACGGCCGGCGCTGCGCCGGAGGGACCGCGGACCGGGGGGCGTTCCCTCCGGAGTCGTTCAGTCGCAGTTCGTAATCGCCGGTGTCCGGGTTGAGAACCCACTGGTCTGCGGGATCATCCATGTTGTCCGCCCGCCCACGGCTTTGCGCATCCACGGTTGCTCGAGTCCTCCGTCGGTGCCACGCGAGGCGCCTCCCCCGAAAAGGCGCTCAGTCTTTCTCTCCAGAAGTGCACGGCCCAACGGCCGGTAGCACCGGATCGCGTCACACTATCCGTCTCATTCGGCGTCCAGCGACGCGCGTGACACATTCCACGGCCCTTACAACCGGGCATTCTTCCCATTGCGCGCGGAATGTTGGTGTCTGTTTGGCCATTGCTTTACTGCTTGCACAGGTCGGTCGCGGCATTGTTCCCCGAATACGTAGGTGTGGGCGACGGGCCCGAGGCGTCGGCCACGCCCTTGTCCTTGTCGTCGCCCTTGAGCTTGTCGGCGGGCACCACGGCGACCGGCTCGTCGTCGCGCAGCTGCTTGAACAGCTTGTCCGCGTCGGGCTGCACCAGTTCGTCCCGGTTCCTGTTGAGGTGGTAGGGCCGCCGGGGCACCGTCAGGAACTGCACCTTGTCGGTGGGAACGTCACGCATGCCCCGCACCAGGTCGTAGAGGTCCTTCAGGCTGTCCAGGCCCGGGTCGGTGGTCAGCGCCTTGGTGGCCGCGTCCAGCACCGGGTAGAGCCGCGTCGGATTGAGCAGGACTCCGTTGCTCTGCACCTTGTTGACGAGCGCGCCCAGGAACTGCTGCTGGCGGTCCATGCGGTCGGTGTCGCTCCCGTTGCCGAGCGACTTCCGGGCGCGTACGTAGCCGAGCGCCTGCTCCCCGTCGAGCTTGTGGCGGCCCGCGTCGAGCTTGAGGTGGGCGTCCTTGTCGTCGACCGGCTTCTTGAGGCAGACCTCCACCCCGTCCACCGCGTCGACCATGTCCTTGAAGCCGTTGAAGTCGATGACCATGTGGTGGTCGATGCGGATGCCCGTCATCTTCTCGACGGTCCGGATGGTGCAGGCGGTCCCGCCCATCTCGAAGGCCCAGTTGAACTGCGCGAACTGCGCTCTGGTGGCGGTCTTGTCGGCCTTGTGGCAGGCCGGGATGTCCACCATCAGGTCGCGCGGGACCGACATCGCGGTCGCGCTCTTCCGGTTCGCCGCGAGGTGCAGCAGGATCGTCGTGTCCGAGCGCTGGCTGCCACCGTCGTCGCGGCCGTACGCGCGGTTCTCACCGGCCCGGCTGTCCGAGCCGATCAGCAGGATGTTCTCCGCGTCGTGGACGACGGAGACCGGCCGCTCCTTCTCGTACGCCTTCAGCTCGGCCGCCGCCGAGGTGTCCGTCCGGATGTTGCCGTCCAGCTTCTTGTACAGCCACCAGCCGACGCCCGCCGCGACGAGCACGACGAACGAGGCGCCGAGCGCGGTCCAGCGCAGCCAGTGCCGCTTGTGCCGGACGGTGATGTCGAGGCCCCGGCCCCCGCCTTCCGGCGGCCCCTCCGGGGCGGGCCCGGGGCCGCTGCCGGACCCGCTGCGGGTCTCACCGCCGGGGGCGGCGGCCGCGCCGGGCGTGCCCTCGTCGCCGGATGCGCCGTCCCCGCCGGGCCGGCCCGCCTCGCCCAACGGAGGTGCCTCCGGCGTCCGCTCCTCGCCCGCGGCCGAGTCGTCGGGCTCGCCCGGAGTGCCGGCGCTTTCGGTCACGTCTGCGTCCATCCTTCACGTTCGGCGGCGCGCTGGGCCGCCGGTCGCAGAAGTAGACGGCTGAACCTCACGCTTGGTTGTGCCTCGGCTGGTCTGTACGGCAGATCATGTACCGGAGTCGAGTGCCGACACGGGGGACTCGGCCCACGATGGGCCGGACGGGTGCCCCTCTCGTGCCTCTTGTCATACCGGTCCCGGGTGCTGTCACACCGTCAGCGTGACCCGCTCGCTCTCCACCCGCTGCGCCAGCGCCTCCGCGCCCACCCGGTCGAGGTGGCGGCACAGGACCACCGAGCCCCCGGCCGCCAGCGGTGCGTAGAGCCCGGCGCTGAGCCCGTCCCAGGTGTCGTACGTACGCCCCGACAGCAGCCGTGAACCGGCGCCCAGGCCCAGCGCCGCACCGTCCTCGCGGCCCCGCGCCACCAGTTCCGCCGCCGTGAACGAGTCCCCGCCCACCGTCAGCGCCGGCGCGTCCGGGTCCACCGGGGCGAACGGCGCGAACCGGTCGCCCTGCCCCGGCACCTCCACCGCGTAGTCCGCGAAACCCTCGGGCGCCTGCGGGAACCGCCCGCCCAACGGGCGCAGCGCCAGGGCGATCCGCTCGCCCCGGCAGGCCCGCGCCGCGTCCAGCGTGTCCGGGCCGGAGACGACGAGATCGGCGGCGGCCGGATCGCCCTGCACATCGGCCACCACCCCGACCGAGGCGCAGGCCAGCAGCCAGACCGCGGACTGCCAGTGCGCGGGCAGCAGCAGCGCGAGCCGGTCGCCGGGCTCCGCGGCCAGATCGCCCTGGAGCAGGTTGGCGGTCTTGGCCACCCAGTTGGCGAAGGTGGCCACCGACAGTTCGACGCGCTCCGTGGTGGCGTCGTCGTAGAAGGTGACCAGGGGGCGGGCCGGGTCCGCGGCGAGCGCGGAACGCAGCAGGTCGGCGGGGGTGCGGTCGCTGGCGTTCATGGGCGAAAGCGTACGCGGCGGTCCCGGGCGCGGGAGTTGGCGCGTGCACCGGCCGCGACCGCGGCGGACACGCAACCCCTGACCCGGAAACGCGTCTCTACAAGAAGCGGGGGACCGTCGCAACGGCGCCGGCCCTCCCGCGAGGCCGTTCGGCCCCGCAGTCCGAAGGCGCCCCCCGGGGCTGCATACACTGGCCAGCCGAACAAGCTGTCGTCCCATCCCCGCTGGGCTCGGGACGCCTGGCACGGCCGCTCGCGGCGTTGCCGAAGTGCCCGCATGGCTCCGCCATGAGGACAGTTCCGCGCCTTGCGATCGACCGCACCGGAGGCCCGGGCCGATTTACCGGGACGGGACGACAGCTGCACACGACGCCCGGCCCCAGCAGGAAGCGAAGACAGTGCTGTGACAGAGGCAAAAGAAGCGATCCTCCTGGTCGGCGGCAAGGGAACCCGGCTGCGCCCGCTCACGGTGCACACGCCCAAGCCCATGGTTCCGGCAGCGGGCGTCCCCTTCCTCACGCACCAGCTGGCGCGTGCCCGGGCCGCCGGGGTCGAGCACATCGTCCTCGCCACCTCGTACCTGGCCGAGGTCTTCGAGCCGTACTTCGGCGACGGCTCCTCGCTCGGCCTGCACATCGAGTACGTCACCGAGCGCGAACCGCTCGGCACCGGCGGAGCCATCCGGAACGTCGCCCACCGCCTCGCCTCGGGCCCGGACGAACCGGTCCTCATCTTCAACGGCGACATCCTCACCGGGCTCGACATCCGGGCCCTGGTCACCTCGCACGCCGACTCCGGCGCCGACGTCTCCCTCCATCTGACCCGGGTCGAGGACCCGCGCGCCTTCGGCCTCGTGCCGACCGACGACACCGGCCGCGTCACGGCCTTCCTGGAGAAGCCGCAGACGCCCGAGGAGATCGTCACCGACCAGATCAACGCCGGCGCGTACATCTTCCGCCGCTCGGTCATCGACACCATCCCGGCCGGCCGCCCCGTCTCCGTCGAACGCGAGACCTTCCCCGGACTCCTCGCCGACGGCGCCCACCTCCAGGGCATGGTCGACTCCACGTACTGGCTGGATCTCGGCACTCCGCAGGCGTTCATCAAGGGCTCCGCCGATCTGGTGCTCGGCCGCGCGCCCTCCCCGGCGGTGCCCGGCCGCTGCGGCGACAGCCTCGTCCTGCCGACCGCCTCGGTCGCCTCCGACGCCAAGCTCTCCGGCGGTACGGTCATCGGCGACGGCGCGGTGATCGGCGCGGGCGCGCAGATCGACGGCTCCACCGTGCTCGCGGGCGCGGTCGTCGAGCCCGGCGCGGTGATCACGGACTCCCTGGTCGGCGAGCGCGCCAGGATCGGCGGCCGTACGGTGCTGGCCGGCGCGGTCGTCGGGGACGGCGCCGAGGTGGGCGCCGACAACGAGCTCCGCGAGGGCGTCCGCATCTGGTGCGGGGCGCGCCTGCCGGAGGCGTCGGTGCGGTTCTCCTCGGACGAGTGAGCGACCCGGCGACTCCGGCCCGCAGGGGACCGAGTGGCCGAAAATCGCCGTACCCTCGACAGGCAGCCCCGACGACCGAGGACCTCATCCGTGGCAGGACGCTTCGCTCCCCGCAACGCCCGGCGCGCGCCCGTCCCGCACCAGGCGGCGGCCACGCCCGTACCGGCGGCGCAGACCCGTGTCTGGACGCCGCCGGGCCCGCTCGACCTGAGGCTCGTCCTCGGCCCCCTGCGCCGCGGCCCCGCCGACCCCACGTTCCGGATGGTCGCCGACGGCTCCGTGCGCCGGGCCAGCCGCACCCCCGAGGGCCCCGGCACGCTGCACGCCGTCGCCCGGGACGGCCGGATCGAGGCGTCCGCGTGGGGGCCCGGCGCGTCCTGGCTGCTGGACCAGCTGCCCACGCTGCTCGGCGAGGGCGACGACCCGGCGGCCTTCACCCCGCGCCACCGCCTCCTCGCCCAGACCCAGCACCGCCGCCCCGGACTGCGGCTGCTGCGCACGGGCCTGGTCCTGGAGTCGCTGATCCCGTCGATCCTGGAGCAGAAGGTCACGACGGACGAGGCGTACCGCGCCTGGCGCCTCCTGGTGCGCCAGTACGGTGAGCCGGCGCCCGGCCCGCAGGAGTACGGCCTCTACGTCATGCCGGACGCCCGCACCTGGTCGCTGATCCCGTCCTGGGACTGGCACCGCGCGGGCGTCGACAGCAAGCGCTCGGCGACGATCCTGCGCACGGTCCGGGTGGCCCGCCGCATGGAGGAGGCGGCCGCGATGGACCTCCCCGACGCGCTGACCCGCCTGCAGGCGATCCCGGGCATCGGCCCCTGGACTGCGGCGGAGACCCTGCAACGCTCGAACGGCGCGCCGGACGCGGTGACGGTGGGCGACTTCCACCTCCCCGGCATCGTCGGCCACGCCCTGGCGGGCAACCGCCACGCGGACGACGAGGAGATGCTGACCCTCCTGACCCCGTACGAGGGCCAGCGCCACCGGGCGACCCGCCTGATCCTGCTCTCGGGCGCGACGCCCCCGAGAAGGGCACCGCGCTTCCAGCCGAGGGACATCGCGCGGCTGTAACCCTCGCAAGCCCGCAGAAGCCCTCCGGGCAGGGCCACCATCAAGCCCGTCCGGCGATTGGGGACCGGGGCCCGGGGCAGAGCCCCGAACGGCCCGTCGGCGCTGAGGGCACACGGAGCCGGCACCCCGGAACACGGCGCCAAAGGCGCCTACCGCACGACGACGAAGTCCTCCGCGTCCCGCCCCACCCGCGGGCCGGGGGCCGCCACCGCGTGCCCCACGGCCACCGCGCCCAGCGGGTCCCAGGAGGCCGGCAGCCCCAGAACGTCCCGCACCACATCCCGGCAGAACATCGTCGAGGACACCCACGCCGACCCCAGCCGCTCCCCGGCCAGCGCCACCAGGAAGTTCTGGATGCCGGCCCCCGCCGCGACCACGAACATCTCGCGCTCCGCGCCGTCCCGCCGCTCGTCCCCGTACGTGTGCGAGCCGTCCATGACCATGCACGGCACCACCAGATACGGCGCCCGGCGCAGCACATCGCCCCGCCGCACCCGCTTGGCGACCGACTCCTCGCTCTTGCCGTCGCGCCGCAGATCCGCGATCCACGCGTCCCGCATCGCGTCGAGCAGCCGGGTCCGCGACTCGGGGGACTCCAGCAGCACGAACCGCCACGGCGTCGTGTGATGCGGCGCAGGCGCGGTCACGGCGGCGGCGACCGCACGCCGTACCGCCCCCGGATCCACCGGCTCGTCCGTGAACTCGCGTACCGTACGCCGCTGCGTCACCGCCTCCCGGACCGCCTCGGAGGTCCCGAGCCGGAACATGTCGTCGGCCGCGACCCGCACCAGCGCACGGGCGTCCTGCTCGTCCGCCGCGTCCACGACATGCCCGAGCCCGCGCACCACGGCGACGGGCAGCCCGTCCGTCTTGCCCTTGACCAGGTCGCCCGCGGCGGCCAGCTCGTCGGCGGTGGCGATCACGGTCGCGCTCAGCGGATTGCCGTGCGCGTCCCGCCCGCCCCGCAGGTCGTCCAGCACCCGCACTCCCGCCGACCCGATGGCGACGTCGGTCAGCCCGTTGCGCCAGGGCCGCCCGAAGGTGTCCGTGACGAGGACGCCGACCTCCACGCCGAGCGCCGCCCGCAGCCCTTCCCGGACCGCCCGGGCCGAGGCGTCGGGGTCCTCGGGAAGCAGCAGGACCGTCCCGGCGGGGGTGTTCGAGGCGTCCACACCGGCGGCGGCCATGACCAGGCCCTGCCGGTTCTCCACGATCCGCAGCGGACCGCGCCGCGCCACCACCCGTACCGTCTCGGCGTCGATCGCCGCCTCCCGGTCGGGGGCCCGCACGATCCGGCCCTCCGCCTTGGAGACGATCTTCGAGGTGACGAGCAGGACGTCACCGTCCACGAGCCCCGGCTCGCACGCCGCGATCAGCTTCGCGAGGTCGTCCCCCGGCCGCACCTCGGGCATCCCGGGCAGGGCCCACACCCGGTAGGAGGGGGCGTCGGCGGAGCTCACGCGCGGACCTCCCCGGCGAGGGCGAGCGCCTGCCGCGCCATCTCGGCGGTGGCGGCGGCATCGGTCATCATCAGCGGCACGGACCGGCAGCGGATGCCCGCGGACTCCACCCGCCCGACGGCCCCCGCGTCCACGGTGTCGACCAGCCAGCCGTCGAGCAGCCCGGACCCGTAGTGCTCGGCGACGGCGGCGGCGGTCGACTCGACGCCCACCGCCGCGAGGACCTTGTCGGCCATCCCGCGCACCGGTGCGTCACCGACGATGGGGGAGAGGCCGACGACCGGCACCCCGGCCTCGGCGATGGCCTCGCGGATGCCGGGCACGGCGAGGATCGTCCCGACGGAGACGACCGGGTTGGACGGCGGGAAGAGGATGACGTCGGCCCCGGCGATCGCCTCCAGGACGCCCGGCGCCGGCTTGGCCTGCTCCGCGCCGACGGGCACGATCGCCCGCGCCGGCACGGCGGCCCGCAGCTTCACCCAGTACTCCTGGAAGTGCACGGCCCGGCTCTCGCCGTCCTCCTCGATCGCCACATGCGTCTCGACCCGGTCGTCGGACATGGGCAGCAGCCGGACGCCCGGCTTCCAGCGCGCGCAGAGTGCCTCGGTGACGGCGCTGAGCGGATAGCCCGCGCCGAGCATCTGCGTACGGACGATGTGCGTCGCGAAGTCGCGGTCGCCGAGGCCGAACCACTCGGGGCCCACGCCGTACGCGGCGAGTTCCTCCTTGACGCGGAACGTCTCGTCGGCGCGGCCCCAGCCCTGCTCCTCGTTGATGCCGCCGCCGAGGGTGTACATCACGGTGTCGAGGTCGGGGCAGACCTTGAGCCCGAACAGATGGATGTCGTCACCGGTGTTGCCGATGACCGTGATGTCCGCGTCGGGCGCGGCCTCCTTGAGACCCCGCAGGAAACGAGCACCACCGATACCGCCGGCCAGAACCACAATGCGCATGCGAACAGTCTGTCAGGAGCACCGGGGCTCGGGGACAGTGGCCGTTCAGGCGGTCGCGGCAGCCGGGGCGCACTGCGCGGCGTGCATCGGCATGTCGGTGAGGCCCGGGTAGTAGATGTGCAGGCTGACGGCCGGTTCCAGGGAGTCGTTGACGACCTCGTGGACGTAGCCGGGGGCGAAGACGCGCTGCGCGCCCGCGCCCAGCGTCCGCTTCCCCCGGCGCGTCCGTTCGGTCAGCTCCCCGTCGAGCACGGTCAGGACGCCGGAGGACGGCCCGTGGTCGTGCGGCCCACTGCCCTGCCCGGGCACCCAGCTCAGCAGCCAGACCTCGTAGCCGAGTGGGGTCTCCCCCGGCCGGGCGGAGCCGAGACCTCGGGGAACCGCGCGGAGGCGGTGGTACCAGCGGGTGGTGGCGTCGTACCGGACGAGCGGCGCCCACCGGTCGCGGTCGGCCGCGATCGTACGGGCGAGGCCGACGAACTCGGCGACGGTGGCGGGGTGTTCGGGCGCGGGGCGGAGAAGGTGCTGGACCTCCAGGAGGTCGCCGGCGATCTGGAGGTCGCTGTCGCTGCTGTTCATGGAGCGTGGTTCCTCGGCAGGGTGCGAGTGCGGCGTGCGGTGCGGGGGCTCGGCGCGGGGTCCGGGAACCGTGGCCGGAAAGCCGTGCGCTCCGGGAGCCGTGGGGCGGGACGAGCGGTGCCGGGCCGGAGCGGGAGGGCTACGACGGCGTCGGCGGTGTCAACAGCTGAGACAGCTGGAACAGCAGCAGCGAGCCTGGACAGCGCTACGGAACCCACGAGCGCGGGTCGCGTGCGTCGCTGAGGTCACTGGCATGGCATCAAGGAGAACCGGAGAGCCGCCCGGTGTCAACCCAATGCCCGGTTTGGCGGCAATGTTTCACCTCATCCGGTTACTCCGATCGGAGAAAGGTTTTAGCGGCCCTTGGCGGGGACAGGTGGCGCAACAGTCGTGCCGCCAAACATGGGCGCGGCGCCGTGACCCGAATGTGATCTTGGTCGCTTCGGTGATCGAATCGAAACGTGTCCGAGTCCGCAGCGGTTTGTCTTCATGGTGGGTGGAGATGCGGTAGAGCCCCCGGCATATGTCAGGTTTTTGGTGATTTGAACACTTAACGCATACGGTTGGTGCCGCAGGGTGAATACCGGGGCCAATAGCAGATCCGGGCTTGACCAGCCAGAGCTACACGCTTGTAATTTCACCCGTGTCGTTCGGCCGATTCGGTAACGGCCGCATCACGGGACGCAAGAGACAGACGAGGGGCGCACATGACCGAGCTGTTCCAGCAACTGCTGGTCGAGGACGCGGACGAAGAGCTCGGCTGGCAGGAGCGCGCGCTGTGCGCCCAGACCGACCCCGAGTCCTTCTTTCCCGAGAAGGGCGGATCGACCCGCGAGGCGAAGAAGGTCTGTCTCGCCTGTGAAGTCCGGTCCGAGTGCCTGGAGTACGCCCTCTCGAAGGACGAGCGGTTCGGCATCTGGGGCGGCCTCTCCGAGCGCGAGCGCCGCCGCCTGAAGAAGGCCGCGGTCTGACCGGACCGGCCCACCGCGCACGAACACCACGGCCCGCCGCCTGCACCCCGCAGGCGGCGGGCCGTCGCCGTACCCGGGCAGCACCATCGCCATGCCCGCGACGACCTGAAATCCGCGCCGGCCGCTACCCCGTCGCGCCCTCGCTCAACCGCTCCGCGCCACCCCGGTTACCCCTACCGTTAGTGTGGGGCCCCGTCCGAGACGCGCCAACGACCCGACAGAGCGCGCGTGTACACCGATGCAGCCCCCGGGGGGACGCCCCCCGGACCCGGCCGGAGGGCCCGTACCTCGATGTCCGTGCACAGCCAATCAACGGCGCCGTACGCGGCCGCCGCCGCCCCCGAGTTCCCCCGGCATGTCGTCACCGCCGTGCTCGTCTCCCACGACGGCGCACGCTGGCTGCCCGACGCGCTCGCCGGGTTGCTCGGCCAGGAGCGCCCCGTACAGAACGTCGTCGCCGCCGACACCGGCAGCGCCGACGACTCCGCGCGCCTGGTCACCGAGGCCCTCGGCGCCGACCGCGTCCTGCACCTGGCGCGGCGTACGAGCTTCGGCACCGCCGTCGACGAGGCGAGCCGTACGGCCGGCGTCCTCACCCCGGACGACCTGCCCTACCTGAAGCGGCCCAGCGGCTGGGACCCGGTCACCCGGACCTGGCGCGACGAGGCCTACGAGATGCCCGAGCTGCCGCACGGCGAGCCGGTGCAGTGGCTCTGGCTGCTCCACGACGACTGCGCGCCCGCGCCCGACGCGCTCGCCGAGATGCTCCGCGTCGTGGACAACGACCGGCACGCCGCGATCGTCGGCCCCAAGCTGCGCGGCTGGTACGACCGCCGCCAGCTCCTCGAAGTCGGCGTCTCCATCGCCAACAGCGGCCGCCGCTGGACCGGCCTCGACCGCCGCGAACAGGACCAGGGTCAGCACGACCAGGTCCGCACGGTCCTCTCCGTCTCCACCGCCGGCATGCTCGTCCGCCGCGACGTCTGGGAGGAGCTGGGCGGCTTCGACCGCAGGCTCCCGCTCATGCGTGACGACGTCGACCTGTGCTGGCGCGCCCACCTGGCGGGCCACCGGGTACTCGTCGCCCCCGACGCCGTCCTGCGGCATGCCGAGGCGTCCGCGCGGGAACGCCGCCCCATCGACTGCGCCGGCCGTTCGGTGGCCAGCCCGCACCGCGTGGACAAGGCGGGCGCCGTCTACACGATGCTCGCCAACACGCGCGGCAAGCAGCTGCCCTGGGTGATGCTCCGGCTCGTCCTCGGCACCCTGCTGCGCACCCTCGCCTACCTCGTCGGCAAGGTCCCCGGCCAGGCCGTCGACGAGGTCACCGGGCTCCTGAGCACCCTGCTGCGCCCCGGCCGCATCCTGGCCGCCCGCCGCGCCCGCGGGAAGGGCGCCGTGGACGCCGCCGAACTGCGCGGCCTCTTCCCCGCACCCGGCGCCACCGTCCGCGCCACCGTCGAACAGGTCGCCGGGAACTTCGGCGGCGGCTCCGAAGCCGACTCCGGCGGCTCCCGGCACGGCGCCGTCGAGTCCGGGCCGGGCGGCGACGACGCCGACTACCTGGAGATCGACCAGTTCGCCCGGCTGAAGAAGGTCGGCCGCAAGCCGGGACCGGTCCTCTTCGCCCTGCTCCTGCTGGTCTCCCTCGTCGCCTGCCGCGACCTCATCGGCGGCGGCGCGCTGGCCGGCGGCGCCCTGCTGCCCGCCCCCGGCGACGTCTCCGACCTGTGGGCGCGGTACGCGGACGGCTGGCACACCACCGGCACCGGCGGCACCCGGACCGCCCCGCCCTACCTCGCCGTCGTCTCGGCCCTGTCCGCGCTGTTCCTCGGCTCCACCGGCTTTGCGCTCACCCTGCTGCTCGTCTGCTCGGTGCCGCTCGCCGGACTCACCGCGTACTTCGTCACCCGCCCCCTGCTGCCCTCGCGGCTGCTGCGGGCCTGGGCGAGCGTCGCGTACGCTTTCCTGCCCGCCACGACCGGCGCCCTGGCGACCGGCCGCCTCGGCACCGCCGTCCTGGCCGTCCTGCTGCCGCTGATCGCGCGCACAGCGGTCTCCGCGCACGGCATGCGCGCCTCCGACGACGCCCGCGGCAGCTGGCGCGCCACCTGGGCGTACACCCTGCTCCTCACCCTCGCCATGGCGTTCACGCCGATCGTGTGGCCGCTCGCGGTGGTCCTCGGCCTCGGCGTCCTGGTGCTGCGGCGCGGCGACATCACCGCGTACGGGCTCCGCTTCCTCGCCGCCGTCGGCACCCCGGTCCTGGTCCTCGCGCCGTGGTCGCTCTCGCTGCTGAGCAGCCCGTCCGCGTTCCTGGAGGAAGCCGGCCTGGAGACCGGTACGGGCTCCGCCTCCGCCCTGGACCTCCTCGGCCTCAGCCCCGGCGGGCCGAAGGCGGCGGGCGGCGTCCTGCTCCTCGGCATCGTCCTCGCGGCGCTGGCGGCCCTGCTGCGCGGGGAGCGGCAGTTCGCCGTACGGACCGCCTGGGCGGCCGCGCTGGTCTCCCTCGCGTTCGCCGGGCTCGCCAACGGCTCCGGCTGGGCGGGCCCCGCCACGCTGGTCTAC
This sequence comes from Streptomyces sp. DT224, assembly GCF_049844595.1. Taxonomy (NCBI): domain Bacteria; kingdom Bacillati; phylum Actinomycetota; class Actinomycetes; order Kitasatosporales; family Streptomycetaceae; genus Streptomyces; species Streptomyces sp. DT224. Next base: position 13,437 of record NZ_JBNCLI010000006.1, on the reverse strand, counting down.
GGCGCCGCGCTCATCGCCGCCGCGCTGGTCGGCGCGGACGGTGCCCGCATCCGCGTCGCCGAACTGAGCTTCGGCTGGCGCCAGCCGGTCGCCGCCCTGATCGCCCTCGCGGCGGGCGTGGCCCCCGTGCTGGCCGCCGCCGGCTGGATGATCGGCGGCGCGGCGGGCCCGCTGGAACGCCGCGACCCGGTCCAGGTGCCCGCGTTCGTCGCGGAGGAGAGCGGCACCCGCGACCAGCCGCGCACCCTGGTCCTGGGCGGCACCTCGTCCGCCTCCGTCGACTACACCCTCGTCCGCGGCTCGGGCGCCCGGCTCGGGGACGCGGAGCTGGCCGAGGCCCAGGGCGGCAACAGCCACCTCGACAAGGTCGTCGCCAACCTGGTCGCCGGCTCCGGCGCCGACCAGGGGAGCCAGCTCAGCGGCTTCGCGATCCGTTACGTCCTCGTGCGCGACGGGGCGCCCGAGCGGATGAGCCGGGTGCTCGACGCGACCCCGGGCCTGAGCCGGCTCAGCCAGCTCGACGGCAGCGCCCTGTGGCGGGTGGACCGGCAGGTCGCCCGGATCATGATCGTCCCGTCCGGGGCCGGCGACGAGCCGCTCCCCGTGGGCTCCCAGCCGGTCGAGGCGCACACCAGGATCCCGGCGGGCGGCAACGGCCGGGTGCTGCGGATCGCCGACGCCGCCGACCCCGGCTGGCAGGCCACGCTCAACGGCCGCGCGCTGACCGCGAAGACCGTCGACGGCTGGGCCCAGGGCTTCGAGCTGCCCGCCGAGGGCGGCACCCTGGACCTCACGTACGAGGAGCCCTTCACCCACACCGTGTGGATCTGGGCGCAGATCGCGCTCGCCGTGGTCCTCGTGGTCATGGCGCTGCCCGGCCGCCGCCGCGAGATCGACGACGACCTGCCCGAGGAGGCTGAGGCCGTCGCCGCCGAACCGGTCGGCGGCGAGGGCCGCCGCGCCCGCAGGCTGCGCGCCGCCGCCCTGGCCGAGAGCGAGGCCGCCGAGGGCGCCCCCGGGCAGCTGGACGCGGCGGGTGCCCCGGACCAGGAGGAGACCGGCGAGCAGCCCGCGTACGTTCCCGCCCAGCAGAGCGCCGAAACCGACCCGGCGGCCCCGGGCGGCGGCGACAGCGTCTTCGTACCGCAGCAGCAGTACGGCGACTGGGAGGACGGGCAGAGCCAGTACCAGGCCCCGGCCTCTCCGCAGTACCAGGACGGCGCCCCGTACCAGGACCCGCGGTACGCCGACGGGCAGCAGCAGCCGGACACCGGCGGCTACGACCCGTACGGCTACCCCCAGTACCAGGACGGTCAGTACCAGGACAGCCCGTACGCGGGCCCGTACGACCCGCCCGCGTACGACCCGCAGTCCTATGACCCGAACGGGTACGGCCCCGAGGCCGGGCAGTACGGCGCGCAGCACCCGTACGACCCGCAGAACCCCGAGAACCCCGCCCCGGGCCCGAACCCGTGGCCGACCCGAGGCGAGTCCGAGTGAAGTCCACCAGCAGCCTGTCCCTCATCGCCGGGGCGGTCGCCCTGGCCGCCGTCACCGGGTTCGCCGTGCTCAACGAGCCGTCCGGCGGCAGCACGGCCGAAGCGGGGACGGCCGCACGGCTGCCCGTCGAACGGACCAGCCTGCTCTGCCCGGCGCCCGGCCTCTCCGATCTCTCGGAGACGGCGTACACGGCCTTCACGCCGTCCGGCGGGAGCGGAAACTCCACCACGGCCGGCACCGCCGCGCTCCTGTCCTCCGCGAAGGACGGCGAGGCGAAGACCGACGACAAGTCCGACGACAAGGACAAGAAGGACACGAGCAAGAAGGACAAGGGGGACAAGCCGGTGGTCTCCCTCAAGGAGCCCGGCAAGCCCGCCACCGGCGAGGCGTCGGGCGCGGACTCGCCCGCCCTCATCGGCACCGCGACCGGCCGGTTCGCCCCCGGCTGGACCGCCCAGCAGACCACCACCATCGAGGCGGGCGACGGCCGCGGCCTGCTCGGCATCACCTGCACCGCGCCCGACACCGACTTCTGGTTCCCCGCGGCGAGCACCGCCAAGTCCCGCGAGGACTACGTCCACCTCACCAACCCGGACGACACCGCCGCCGTCGCCGACATCGAGCTGTACGGCCCGGACGGCTCCCTCAAGTCCGACGTCGGCGAGGGCATCACGGTCCCGGCGGGGTCCGGCGTACGTGTCCTGATCTCGACGCTCACGAGCAAGGCCGCCGACGACGTCACCGTCCACGTCACCACCCGTACGGGCAGGGTCGGCGCGGCCGTCAGGACGTCGGACGACAAGACCGGCAGCGACTGGCTCACCGCCTCCGCCGAACCCGCAGGCACGCTCGTCCTGCCGGGCATCCCGGCCGACGCGACCTCGGTCCGCCTGGTGGCCTTCGCCCCCGGCGACGACGACGCCGACCTCGGCCTGAAACTGCTCGGCAAGTCCGGCGCGGTCACCCCGGCCGGCCACGAGGAACTGCACGTCAAGTCCCACATGACCGCCGGAATGGACCTCAAGGACATCACCCGGGGCGAGGCGGGCTCGCTGATGCTGGTGCCCTCCGAGAAGGGCAAGGCCACCCCGGTCGTCGCCGCCCTGCGCGTGGTCCGGGGCAAGGGCGACGAGCAGGAGGTCGCCTACATCCCCGCGACCGGCCCGGTGGGCGCCCGCGCGACCGTCGCCGACAACCGGTCCAAGGGCTCGGTCCTCTCCCTCACCGCCCCCGGCGCCGCCGCGACCGTCAAGGTCACGGCGTCGGCGGGCAGCAGCGGGGGCACGCCGGTCAGCAAGACGTACAAGATCGCGGCGGGCACGACCACGGCGGTCACCCCGCCCGTGCCGACGGGCCTCAAGGGCACCTACGCCCTGACGGTCGAGACGCAGTCCGGCGGACCGGTGCACGCCGCGCGCACGCTCACCGAGAAGGTGAACGGGATCCAGATGTTCACGGTGCAGACGCTGCCGGACGACCGGGGCACGGTGGAGGTCCCGACGGCCCGGCAGAACCTGTCGGTGCTGGACGACTGACAGGCCCTAAGGCCGTGTCCGGCGGATCATGGCCGGGGTCGCGACGCCCTGTCCGACCCTGATCCGCCGCACTAGTCCTGGCCGTAACGGGGATCGACGGACTCGGGCGCCAGGCCCAGCAGCTCCGCCACCTGCTCGACCACGATCTCGTGGACGAGCAGGGCGCGCTCGTCCCGGCTCTTGGTGCGCAGTTCGACAGGGCGCCGGTAGACGGTGATGCGGGCGGGCCGGCCCTTCTCGGCGGAGACCGCGTCGCCCAGCGGAACCGTCTCCTCCGCCGCCTCCGGCACCTCCAGGACGACGAAGTCGACCTCGGCCAGTTGCGGCCAGCGCCGCTCCAGCCGCTCCACCGAGTCCTGGACGAGATCGCGGAAGCTGTCCGCGCGGCTCGTGGACAGCGGCACCTGCGGCGGGGCGACGGGCCCGCGCATGCCTCGGCCGTGTCGGTCCCGGCGCCGCGGACGCGGCTCGGACGGGCTGGGCGGTACGGAACTGTCCATCACCGACGCAGCCTAACCCCGACGGCCCGCGCGGCCGGAGGGCGAGCGGCCCCGTGCCGCCGCCCGTCCGCTCCCGAGCGATCCGCCCCATGCCGCCCTGTCCACTCCTGAGCGATCCGGCCACACCGGAGCCCGTTTCAGGCCCCGCTCGCGACCGCCGGAACGACGCCTTGTGCAAGGTTCGCGGCACAGAGGTGACCGGAATCATCGCCGCCAGGGCCCTCGTGTTCTCCTCCCACGCAGGTCAGTGGAGTTGCCCGGGGGGCGCGTGTGCCGGAGGTCACAGGGCGACACGGAGGGGTGAGCCGGGGGAGAGTCGTCGCAGCCCGCTCAAGAGTGCGGTACCGTCCAACATCGTGAGCCCTGTACGTCGCTGTTCGCGCACCGCGTGCGGCCGCCCTGCCGTCGCGACACTGACGTACGTCTATGCCGACTCGACTGCGGTCCTCGGCCCGCTCGCCACCTACGCCGAGCCCCACTGCTACGACCTCTGTGCCGAGCACAGCGAGCGGCTGACCGCGCCACGGGGCTGGGAGGTCGTCCGGCTCTCCGACCCCTCCGCGCCCAGCCGCCCCAGCGGCGACGACCTGGAAGCGCTGGCCAACGCCGTACGGGAAGCCGCGCGTCCGCAGGAGCGCGGCGACGGCACCCCGGGCGGCGGCCGCCGGACCGCGGACCCGATGGAGGTCGCCCGCAGGGGACACCTCCGCGTCCTGCGCTCACCCGACTCCTGAGGGACCGCCGCCCGCCGGGTACGTTGGGCGGTCCGAAGCAACCCCCAGGAGGACCGGCCCGTGACCGCAGACCTGTCGCAGCTCGTGAAGGCGTACGACGTGCGCGGAGTCGTGCCCGACCAGTGGGACGAGAAGCTGGCCGGACTCTTCGGAGCGGCCTTCGTCGAGGTGACCGGCGCGGACGCGATCGTGATCGGCCACGACATGCGCCCCACCTCCCCGGCCCTGTCCGGCGCGTTCGCACGCGGCGCGTCGGGGCGCGGCGCCGACGTCACGATGATCGGCCTCTGCTCGACGGACCAGCTGTACTACGCCTCCGGGGCGCTGGACCTGCCCGGCGCGATGTTCACCGCCTCGCACAACCCCGCGCAGTACAACGGCATCAAGATGTGCCGGGCGGGCGCGGCACCGGTGGGCCAGGACACGGGCCTGGCCGAGATCCGTGCGCTGGCCGAGGAGTGGTCCGAGAAGGGCGCCCCCGAGCCGGTCGCGGCCCCGGGGACGGTCACCGAGCGCGACACCCTTACGGACTACGCCGCCCATCTCCTCTCGCTGGTGGACCTGACGGAGATCCGCCCCCTCAAGGTCGTCGTGGACGCGGGCAACGGCATGGGCGGTCACACCGTCCCCACGGTCTTCGCCGGACTGCCCGTCGACCTGGTCCCGATGTACTTCGAACTCGACGGCACCTTCCCGAACCACGAGGCCAATCCCCTGGACCCGAAGAACATCACGGATCTCCAGGCCCGCGTGGTGGCCGAGGGCGCCGACCTGGGCCTCGCCTTCGACGGCGACGCGGACCGCTGCTTCGTGGTGGACGAACGGGGCCAAGGCGTCTCCCCGTCGGCGATCACCGCCCTGGTCGCGGCCCGCGAACTGGCCCGCAACGGTGGCCGGGGCACGATCATCCACAACCTGATCACCTCCCACACCGTCCCCGAGGTCGTACGCGAGCACGGCGGCACCCCCGTCCGCACCAGGGTCGGCCACTCCTTCATCAAGGCCGAGATGGCCGCCCACGGCGCGATCTTCGGCGGCGAGCACTCGGCCCACTACTACTTCCGCGACTTCTGGAACGCCGATACGGGCATGCTCGCCGCCCTCCACGTCCTCGCCGCCCTGGGAGGCCAGGCGGGCCCCCTCTCGGCCCTGGTCGCGCAGTACGACCGCTACGCCGCCTCCGGCGAGATCAACTCCACGGTCGACGACCAGAAGGCCCGCACGGCAAAGGTCACCGCCGCCTTCGCCCACCGGGTAAACGCCATCGCGGACACTCTGGACGGCCTCACGGTGACGGCCCCCACCTGGTGGTTCAACCTCCGTCCGTCCAACACGGAACCGCTGCTGCGATTGAACGTCGAGGCGAGGGACGAGGAGACGATGACGCGGGTACGGGATGAGGTCCTGGCCCTGATCCGCGCATAGGCCCCGCCCCGGTTCCGGGAAGGGGCGGGCAGGGGAACAGGCCCGACGCAGGCGCACCCACCCTCCGGCCCCACGACACGCACCCCACCCCACCCCGGCGGTAGGCTGACCACGCCCCCACCAGGGCCCCGACCCCAGACCGCCCGAAGGGACACCTCATGCCGCTCGAAGCCGGCCTCCTGGAGATCCTGGCCTGCCCCGCCTGCCACGCCCCCCTGGACGACCAGACGGCAGCCGACACCCCGGAACTCATCTGCACCGGCACCGACTGCGGTCTCGCCTACCCCGTCCGGGACGGCATCCCCGTACTCCTCGTCGACGAGGCCCGCCGCCCGGCGTGACCGGCGTGACCGGCCCGTATCGGCCGCACCGCACCCGCACCCGCCGGTGACCGGCATGTGATCGGAGGACCGCCCCATGCTCGACGAGTCGTTGCTCGACGCCCCCGACGCCCTGGCCCGAGCCGACCGCCGCGACCTGCTCCGCGGCGCCGCCGAGGCCGGGGCCCGGGTCCGTACCGCCGCCCGGCACGCGACGGAGGCCGGGATCACCGAGCTGAAGCCGGAGGGCCGCCCGCGCGCCGTCCTGGTCGCAGGCCCCGGCACCGCCGCGACCGGCGTCGCGGACCTGATCGCCGCGCTCGCCGGCGCCTCGGCCCCGGTCACCCGCATCCCCCCGACCGGTGTCGCCCCCGCCCCCGGCGCACTCCGCTGGACCCTCCCCGGCTGGGCCGGCTCCGTGGACCTGCTCCTCATCGCCACGGCGGACGGTTCCGAACCGGGCCTCGCCCTCCTCGCGGAGCAGGCGTACCGCCGCGGCTGCACGGTCGTGGCCGTCGCGCCGCTGCGCTCCCCGCTGCGGGAGGCGGTCCACGGCGTGCACGGCGTCGTCGTCCCGATGGCCTCCGCCCCGCACGGCGAGTACGACGCCGAGACGTCCGCCGCAGGCCCCGGCACCCTCTGGGCCCTGCTCACCCCGCTCCTCGCCCTGCTCGACCGCGTCGGCCTGGTCACCGCCCCCGCCGACGCCCTCCAGAGCGTCGCCGACCGCCTGGACCGCACGGCGGAGCGCTGCGGTCCGGCCGTCGCCACGTACAGCAACCCGGCCAAGACCCTCGCCGCCGAACTCGCGGGCACCCTCCCGCTGATCTGGACGGAGGGCGAAGCGGCCGGCCCGGTCGGACGCCGCTTCGCCGCGGTCCTGGCGGAGCTCGCGGGACGCCCGGCCCTCGCCGCCGCACTTCCGGAGGCGCTTCCCGCCCACGGGGGCCTGCTGGCGGGCGCCTTCGCCGCGGGCGCGGACCCGGACGACTTCTTCCGCGACCGCGTCGAGGAGCAGGAGCCCCTGCACGCCCGGGTGGTGCTGCTCCGCGACCGCCCGACCGGCGGCCTCAGTGCCGCCCCGGCCGCCCGCGAACTGGCCCTCGGCCACGACACCGCGATCAGCGAGCTCGAACCGGAGGAGGGCAGCACCCTCGAATCCCTCGCGGAACTGCTCGCCGTCACCGACTTCGCCGCGGTCTACCTGTCGCTCGCCTCGACGGCCGGCGCCTGAACACCTCGCACCACGTCAACACAGCGCGGCGACACCGCGCCGCACACAGCAACACAAGGACTGATCCATGGACCGGCTCTCCAACACCGTGCGCCCGTATGCCTGGGGCTCGACCACCGCGATCCCCGCCCTGCTGGGCGTCGCCCCCACCGGCGAACCACAGGCGGAGATGTGGATGGGCGCCCACCCCGGCGCCCCTTCCCGGATCACCCGTACCGAAACCGGCACCGCCCACGCCGAGCAGTCCCTCACCGACGTCATCGACGCCGACCCCGCCCGCGAACTCGGCACGGCGACCGTCGAGAAGTTCGGCCCCCGCCTGCCCTTCCTCCTCAAGCTGCTCGCCGCGGGCGCGCCCCTCTCCCTCCAGGTGCACCCGAACCTGGACCAGGCCAAGGCGGGTTACGCGGACGAGGAGAGCCGGTCCGTCCCGATCGACGCCCCCCACCGCACGTACAAGGACGCCAACCACAAGCCCGAGCTGATCTGCGCGCTCACCCCCTTCGACGGCCTGTGCGGATTCCGGCGGCCCCTGGAGGCGGCCGAGGCGATGGAGGGCCTGGGCGTCGACACCCTCAAGCCGTACGCGGACCTGTTGCGCGCCCAGCCCGAGGAGGCCGCGCTGCGCGAGGTCCTGACGGCGATCCTCACCGCGGACCCGGACGAGATGGCCGAGACGGTGAGCGCCGCCGCGGCCGCCGCGGAACGGATCGGCGGCGCCTACGCCCCGTACGCCCGCATCGCCCACCACTTCCCCGGCGACGCCGGCGTCATCGCGGCCATGCTGCTCAACCACGTACGGCTCCAGCCCGGCGAGGCGCTGTTCCTCGGCGCCGGCGTCCCGCACGCGTACCTCGACGGCCTCGGCGTCGAGATCATGGCCAACTCGGACAACGTGCTGCGCTGCGGTCTGACGCCCAAGCACATCGACGTCCCCGAACTCCTGCGCATCGTCCGCTTCGAGGCGACCGACCCGGGCATCCTGCGCCCGGAGGCGTCCCCGTCGGGCGAGGAGCTGTACGAGACGCCGGTGGACGAGTTCCGCCTCTCCCGTTTCGACCTGTCACCCGGCGCCGCCCCCGCCGACCTGACCGCGCCCACCCCGCAGATCCTGCTGTGCACGGCGGGTGCTCCGAACGCCGGCGACCTCGCCCTCGCGCCCGGCGAATCGGTCTTCGTACCGGCGGGCGAGGGGGTACACGTGTCCGGAGCGGGCACTCTGTTCCGTGCGACAGTGGTGGCCTGACACACCGTCCGTGACGAGGGCTGCAACAATGTGCCGCCACACCGCGGCCGTCGGAGCCGCAGACCGAAGAAGGGACACCAGGCACCCATGAGTGCGTCAGGCGGAACCAAGGCGATCGTGGCGGCACTCGGCGCCAACCTCGCGATCGCAGTGGCCAAATTCGTGGCGTTCCTGTTCAGCGGGTCCTCGTCGATGCTCGCGGAGAGCGTCCACTCGCTCGCCGACTCCGGCAACCAGGGCCTGCTGCTCCTCGGCGGCAAGCGGGCCCAGCGCGAGGCCACCCCGCAGCACCCCTTCGGGTACGGCCGCGAACGCTACATCTACGCCTTCCTCGTCTCCATCGTCCTGTTCTCCGTCGGCGGCATGTTCGCGGTGTACGAGGGCTACGAGAAGATCAGGCACCCCCACGAGCTGGAGGCGTGGTACTGGCCGGTCGGCGTCCTGGTCTTCGCGATCATCGCCGAGGGCTTCTCCTTCCGTACGGCGATCAGGGAGTCCAACGAGTCGCGCGGCTCCCTCAGCTGGACGCAGTTCATCCGCCGCGCCAAGGCGCCGGAACTGCCCGTCGTGCTTCTTGAGGACTTCGGCGCGCTCATCGGTCTGGTCCTCGCACTCGGTGGCGTCGGCCTGGCCCTCGGCACGGGCAACGGCGTCTGGGACGGCATCGGCACCCTCTGCATCGGCATCCTGCTGATCGTCATCGCGATCGTGCTGGCCGCCGAGACCAAGTCCCTGCTGCTCGGCGAGGCCGCCGGCGTCGACCAGGTCGAGAAGATCAAGGAGGCGGTGGTCGACGGCGACACCGTCACCGGAGTCATCCACATGCGTACGCTCCACCTCGGCCCGGAAGAGCTGCTGGTCGCCGCCAAGATCGCGGTCCAGCACGACGACACCGCCGACGAGGTCGCCAACGCCATCAACGCCGCCGAGTCACGCATCCGCGCCGCCGTCCCGATCGCCCGGGTGATCTACCTGGAGCCGGACATCTACAACGCCGCGGCGGCAGAGGCCGGCACCAACCCGGCCAAGGCCCCCGGAGGCACCTTCGCCGCCACCCCGGGCCCGGAAGCCCCCGAACCGGGAGCCGCCGAGCCGGACTCCGATGCGGCCGACACCCCGGCGGGCACGGGGGACACCGGCCCGACGGAATCCGGCCACTGACCGCACCGGACCTGCCATCGCGCACCCGATACAGCCGCTCCCGCCCCGGATCCGTCCCGGTGGACTGGGAGCGGCTGCGCCGTTCGGTGTAGATTCGACGGCAGTGTCAGACGTCGCTGCTGATGGCGGTCGATCGGTCCGTACGCCGGGCCGGCCGAGGGAGAGAGGGCCTCCGACGGACTGCGCTGCGAGCGCCCGGGCATTCGTGTGCCCGCCGCCGCAGAGCCGCCCTACCCACCCTCGACTCCACAACGAGGAGCAGCCCGTTATGACGACGGTCGCCAACCAACAGGACTTCAAGGTCGCCGATCTCTCCCTTGCCGCTTTCGGGCGCAAGGAGATCACCTTGGCTGAGCACGAGATGCCCGGCCTGATGTCGATCCGCAAGGAGTACGCCGCAGCGCAGCCGCTGGCGGGTGCCCGCATCACCGGTTCGCTGCACATGACCGTGCAGACGGCGGTGCTGATCGAGACCCTGGTCGCCCTCGGCGCTGAGGTGCGCTGGGCGTCCTGCAACATCTTCTCGACCCAGGACCACGCGGCGGCCGCGATCGCGGTCGGTCCGAAGGGCACTCCCGAGGCGCCGGCCGGTGTGCCGGTCTTCGCCTGGAAGGGTGAGTCGCTGGAGGAGTACTGGTGGTGCACGGAGCAGGCGCTGACCTGGCCGAACACGCCGACCGGTGGTCCGAACATGATCTTGGACGACGGTGGTGACGCCACCCTCCTCGTCCACAAGGGCGTCGAGTTCGAGAAGGCGGGTGCGGCCCCGGACCCGGCTACGGCGGACAGTGAGGAGTACGCGCACATCCTCACGCTTCTCAACCGCACGCTCGGCGAGTCCCCGCAGAAGTGGACGCAGCTGGCCTCCGAGATCCGTGGCGTGACGGAGGAGACCACGACCGGTGTCCACCGTCTGTACGAGATGCACCGCGACGGCACCCTCCTCTTCCCCGCGATCAATGTGAACGACGCGGTGACGAAGTCGAAGTTCGACAACAAGTACGGCTGCCGTCACTCGTTGATCGACGGCATCAACCGTGCCACGGACGTGCTGATCGGCGGGAAGACGGCCGTCGTGTGCGGCTACGGCGATGTGGGCAAGGGCTGCGCGGAGTCGCTGCGGGGCCAGGGTGCCCGGGTGATCGTCACGGAGATCGACCCGATCTGCGCGTTGCAGGCGGCGATGGACGGCTACCAGGTCGCGACTCTCGATGACGTGGTGGAGCAGGCGGACATCTTCGTCACGACGACGGGCAACAAGGACATCATCATGGCCTCGGACATGGCCCGGATGAAGCACCAGGCCATCGTGGGGAACATCGGTCACTTCGACAACGAGATCGACATGGCCGGTCTGGCGAGGATCGAGGGCATCGTCAAGGACGAGGTCAAGCCGCAGGTCCACACCTGGACGTTCCCCGATGGCAAGGTCCTGATCGTGCTCTCCGAGGGCCGGCTGCTGAACCTGGGCAACGCGACCGGCCACCCGTCGTTCGTCATGTCCAACTCGTTCGCCGACCAGACGCTGGCGCAGATCGAGCTGTTCACGAAGCCGGAGGAGTATCCGACCGACGTGTACGTGCTGCCCAAGCACCTGGACGAGAAGGTCGCCCGGCTCCACCTCGACGCGCTCGGCGTGAAGCTCACGACGCTCCGCCCCGAGCAGGCCGCGTACATCGGTGTCCAGGTCGAAGGCCCGTACAAGCCCGACCACTACCGCTACTGATTCCCTTACGGGCCCGGAACCGGCCGGACCTCGAACGGTCCGGCCGATCCGGTCCGGCCCCGGGCGCTCAGCGCGGCCCGGGCCGATCAGCGGCAGCGACGAGCGCAGGCCCCCGCACCCCCGTGTCGGGGGCCTGCGCCGTACCGCACCCGCACGAGCCGAGGACCCGAAGGACCCCATGCCCCGCGGCCGATATTCGCTCCACGACGTCCACGACCACACCCCTCTCGGCGAAGAACGCTTCCACTGCGCGCCCGGCCCTTCCGGCTGGCGCTACATCTCCCAAACGACCGCCCCGTCCGGCAGTCACCTGGGATCCGTCGACCTCACCCTCGATGAACTCGGCCGCCCCCTCCGACTCGAACTCCATTGCGCCGACTGGCAGGTCCGCGGTGCCGCCCTGGAGGGCCTCACCTGGGTCCGTACCGACCCGACGGGCACTCACGCCACCGAAGGCAATGTCCGCGCCCACGCCTTCAACGGCACTTCCCCCGCCTTCCTCGTCGCGACCGCTCGTCTGCTGCGCCTCACCCCCACGTCCCCCGAGACCCGCGTGCGGGTCGTCACCTTCACGGACCCGGTCCTCGCCCCCCGTACCCTCGACCAGTCCTGGGCCCTGGTGAACAGTGAAGCGCACCCCACTGACAACGGCCCCCTAAAGGTGGACGAATACCAGGTCAGCGCCCTGGACACGGGCGAGCGGCACACGATTCACCTCGCTGGCGACGTGGTGCTCTCCGCCCCCGGCATCGAACTCGAAGACCTCGACTCCCCGCCCTCCGGCAGCTAGGACCCGTCGTCACAGGGGCGGCACGAATCGGTGGCAGAGGGACGCCCCGCCTCCTTGTCGGCCGTACTGGCACCGGGGTGTACGGCACCTTTGATCCGTCGCACGTCGGTCCGAGGCCCCTGCCTGACCGCCTGCCCCGGACCGGCACTGGCGGTCTGCCACGCCTGGCGCGCGTCCCTACCTGCCGTTCGTGGCTGATGCATCCGCGTCAGGTCCTGCCGTACAGCAAGCACCAACTCATCCGGAACCGCCGACAGGTCCAGCTGGGCGAACCGCCCGACCGGGCACGGCGGAGGCGGCGGCCGGCAGCTCGGGGGACGTCTTCGCAGGGGCGCTCGTCGTACGGGAACGAGCGGGAAGCATCCATGCCTGGACCAGCAGCCGACCATGGGCCTCGACGTCTTCGTCCATACCCACCGCGTCGAGTGGGACCGGCTGGACCACCTCGTACGCCGATGGCGTCGCCTGACGGGAGCGGAAGCCGACGAACTCGTCGACCTCTACCAGCGCACGGCGACCCATTTCTCCCTGATCCAGTCCAGCGTCCCGGATCCACTGCACGTCGCGCGGCTGGCGCAACTGGTGGCGCGCGCCCAGTCCATGGTGACCGGTACGCGCCGTGGTCTACCGCTCACGGCACTGGTGGAGGCCGCCGGCGGTCCACGCGCGCCGTGAGCCCCTGTGCAACGGGGACGCGCCGCGCTCGGCATGGCCGTCGGCCTGGCGCTGGCGCTCCGTCTCCGAGATCACCGAAGCCTTCGTGACTCGGCGGACGCGCGGCTCGCGCCGGCGAGGTGGGCGATCTGGGCGAGGTCGAACGAAGCGCCGAGGTGCCGACCGCCGCCTGATGTGCATCTGGCGCTGCTGACCTGCTAGTCTCCTCTTCGCCCCAAAAAACCGTTGACACGGTGAAGTGGGGGAGGTAGACTTAAACGGTTGCCTCGAACTGGACAGTTCGGGTTCAGCCAGATAATGTCTATCTCACTCTCCCGGAAATCGAATTTCCGCAGAGTCATTCGATTCCCAATTTCCGAAGCGGAAGCCGATTAGGTTCGGACGAAACGCTTCTGATAAAGTCGAATCAGCCGAAAGGCAAGGCCACTTCAACGGCCACCGGAATCAAATTTCGAACCGGAAACGGAACGAAATGAGTCTGGTAAGGTTGGAACCGCCGAAAGGCAAAAAGAAAGACCCGCTTCGACCGGGAATCGGACACGAAAGAGTCTGATAGAGTCGGAAACGCAAGACCGAAGGGAAGCGCCCGGA